>NZ_JBBOWX010000001.1:0-632500 GCF_038007285.1 Sporosarcina sp. FSL K6-3457 | reverse complement strand
GAACGTAATGACAATGACAAGAAATTGTGCCGTAAACAAAGAGGCCGGATCTTGGAATATTGCATCGAATGCAGCACCGAATGTTGGCGCTACGCTCGGTACTTTGTCGACAATCTTTTCCGGTAGAGCAATCAAACCGGCAATCATACCTACAATAGTCGTTGTAATCATACCATAAAAGATTGCACCATTGATTTTGCGTACCATCATAATAACTGTGATAACAAGGCCAAATATAGCTAGTAAAGTTGGGCCACGTGAAAGATCACCGAGCGTTACCAATGTATTTGGATCAGCAACAATGATTTTTGCATTTTGAAGTCCGAGAAATGTAATAAAAAGCCCAATCCCAGCACCTACTGCAAATTTAAGTTGCGTAGGGATTGCATTAATAATAATTTCGCGTAATCCCGAAAGTGATAAGACAATAAAAATAAGACCTGAAAATAACACACCTGTTAAAGCTGTTTGCCATGGAATACCCATCCCTAATACAACAGAAAAGGCAAAAAATGCGTTCAGCCCCATGCCTGGTGCCAATCCAATTGGATACCTTGCAATAAGTCCCATAAATAGCGATCCTACGGCCGCTGCAAGCGCAGTCGCTACAAATACCGCACCTTTGTCCATGCGCATAGCGTCTGGTAAATCGGGGATTGCATCAAGCGACAACATCAGTGGATTGACGACAAGGATATACGCCATCGCTAGAAATGTAGTCAGTCCCCCGATAATTTCACGACGATAGTTCGTACCTAACTTATCAAACTCGAAATACTTTTTCATTTCAACCGTCCTTCAAATAAAATTTTCAAAAAATAAAAATGGGAAGTATACGCTGTTGCACCGTATACTTCCCAATAACAAAACCAATCGGAAGGGATACCCTCTCCGATGGAATCGTAGTCGAGACATTTAAGGTGTCTCGGTAGAAACTTCCGGGCCATATCCCCGATTTTATACGATAACTTCTATTTTATTCCCACTCAATAGTCGCTGGTGGCTTAGTCGTTACATCATAAAACACGGTTGATGTGCGGAACTTTTCTTGTAATTCATGCTATTCTCATCCTCAATTGTAGCAGGTGAACCCTCACTTTACAATGAACAACTCACTTCGTCTGAGTGCAACAGGTCACTTAAATATGACAAAATAGCTACCACAATATTGAAAGCCGCCCCCTCCATAACCTCTACTCAACTTAAAAGTCATATGTCATTTTAAAAATTAAATCTTGTAATCAACAGAATGTTCATTCACCCAAATAATATATCATTACCTTAAGAGGTCTACATAGTGAAAGTTTCCTTTCAAATTTCCCTATTACTTTTATCTGCGTAAATTCTGTCCGTCGCACAAAAAAGACGCTCATTTTAATTGAACGTCTAACAATTATGGAATCTATTTAAGTAAATGCTATTATTCTATTGTGTTCCGACACACCAAATCAATTACTCTCGTCGGCAAATATGCAATATTTTCGTTCCAACCCCAATAACTTCCGAGTCATCTTTTTATTAGATATTTATGTATTTTGTAGATGCAATTCGTTACTTATGTATTTATCCATAAGTGATATATAATCTAGACTACAGATTTCTTCTGAAATAAATCCTAGTTCGGTATACTCAAAGTTAGAATACACGCTCATTCTCCGTGACACTTAAAGATGACAATTCCTTCGCAAACATATCTTTTGTGATGCCATAAAAATCATTTTTCCTAGCAAGGTAATTCGATACCATAGACCAGTCAAAAATAAGGTTTGTAGTCTGAGGTATGTAACAGCAAATCTGCAATTGTCGGATAGTTATTGTCATCTTGAACAGCTTTATCAATCATAGTAGCGGTAAATATTTTTCTAGGATGCTTCAAAAATCACAACTAATAGACAGCTATCGGACCATAAGGACCATCGATAATCTCTATTTTCGTCTCAAAAATATCTGTCAAAATTTCCGGGTCCATAATCTCTTCTACTGTTCCAAAAGCAGCAATTTGTCCATCTTTCATAGCACAAATCCGATCAGAATATTTGGCTGCAAAGTTTATATCATGCATAACAGTCAGAATTGTTCTTCCAAATTCATTAGCAACATGCCTCAAATGCTCCATCATTTGAACAGAACGAGCAACATCAAGATTGTTCAACGGCTCGTCCAAAAGTACATATTCAGTCTCTTGGCACAAAACCATCGCTACATATGCCCTTTGCCTTTGACCACCAGAAAGCTCATCTAAATATCTATTTTCCAGTTCAGTTAAGCCTAAAAAATCGATATATTTAGAAATAATAGCCTCATCCTCTTTCGTTAATCTTCCCTTTGAATAAGGAAAACGTCCAAATCCAGCTAATTGTCTAACAGTAAGCCTCGTTACAAAATGATTTTCTTGTCGCAAAATAGTCAAAACTTTTGCTAAGTCTCCTGATTTAGTACCCGAAACATCCATATTCGCCACTTCGATTTGACCTTCATCCATATCCAAAAGTCTTCCAATCATTAAAAGTGTTGTAGACTTTCCAGCACCATTTGGTCCAATTAAAGAAGTAAGTCCAGCTTTTGGTACTTGAATATTCAAAGGTCCTATTTCTACCTCATCATTATACGCCTTTTTAACATTATCAATTTTTATCATAGAGACCTCTTCCTTAAAATCACGATTAAGAATATTATTCCGCCAACCAATTCAATAATAACTGAAACTACACCTTGAGCATTGAATACATGATACATTAAAAAGTATGCACCTGTTATTATCAAAAATCCTATAGCAAGAGCCATTGGAAAAACATATCTGTGATCATAAGTTGGTGCCGCTTGATAACTCAAAGTTGCAACTAAAAATCCATAGAAAGTAAGTGGTCCAACCATAGCCGTTGAAATTGACATCAAAATAGCAACTAATATAAGAACATAAATCATACTAAATTGATGATTAACTCCAAAAGAAGTAGAGACATCCTTTCCAAGTGACAAGACATTTAATCTCTTAGAATAAGCAAATAGAAATAATGCTATAATTAGTACAATTGGAATTACAAAAGGGAAATATTCAGCATCCGCATTATTGACAGAGCCAAACAATCTTGCCTGCAAAATATCAAACTCAGATGGCGCAAGAACTCTTCTCATAAAAGTTGACACAGATCTTAGCCCAGTTCCAATAACAATTCCAACCAAAAGCATAAGTTGCAAATTCCCGTACTTTCCAGAGAGTAACCATCCATAAAGTATCAAGCTCATTAAGACCATAACAGCAACTTGAAATGCAAATGATCCAACACCACTAAAGTTTATCAAAGCACCCGCACCAAAGAAAAATATTGTACTCGTTTGAATGGTTGAGTAAAGTGATTCAAAACCTAAAAGCGAAGGTGTTATAATCCTATTATTCGTAATCGAGTGAAAAGCAACGGTCGACAAACTCTGACAAATTGCTGCAATAATCATTGCAATAAGAGCTTCCATCCTTCTTCTAACAACGGGGATAAAAGAAGGTGAATCCACTGGAACCGGATTATTATAAACTAATAGCCCATACGAAGAAAGTGCGCCCAAAGCTATCAATGCTATCAACAAAATCCAATAACGTTTTTCTTCTTTTTTAGAACGAAAAGCTCTAGCTGATCTATTTCGATTATGGAGGCTAGAATCGATTTCGACATTTTCTTTATTTCTATATTCCAATGCGTTCATCCTAGGCTTCTCCTTTGTCTCAATAAAATAACGATAAATACGACTGCCCCTACTGTTCCAAGTATCAAAGACACAGGTACTTCAAAAGGCATTATAATTGTCCGAGAAATGATGTCAGAACCAGTTATAGCAGCCATTCCTACCAGACATACCCACGGCAAATTACTCCTAAGATCATCGCCCCTAAACATTGAAACAACATTTGGTACAATTAAACCTAAAAAAGGTAAGTTCCCAATAACAGCTGCAACAATTCCGACTGCAACAGCAATAAGACCCGTACCAACAAGAACAATCCGATTATAATTTACGCCAAGGCTTGTCGCAACATCTTCCCCTAGTCCTGCTAAAGTCAATCGATTAGCATAAATAAAAATAAGAATCGTGATGATAACAATTATCCATAAAAATTCATATCTTCCAACTTGAACTGGTGCGAATGAACCTACAAACCAATTTTCAATATTTTGCGTCATTTGAAAAACGAGTCCAACAAAAGTAGACACTGCAGAAATGACTGCTCCAAGCATCATCCCAATAATCGGAACAATTAAAGACGAACGAAGTTTAACCCTTCTTAAAAATAAAAAGAAAATCATCGTTCCTATAAAAGAAAAAATGATTGCACCCATCATTCTTTCAACTAAGGTTGGTGCAGGAATTAATAAATAAACAAGAAGAAGTCCCAAACCCGCCCATTCAATCGTTCCTGTTGTTGTAGGTTCAACCAAACGATTCTGTGTAATCAGTTGCATGACGAGCCCTGCCATTGACATGGCAGCTCCGGTAAGCATTAGGGCAGCCGTTCTTGGAACACGAGTAATGAAAAACATTTCCATCCCATCTTCTTGTCCTCGTATATCATAAACTCCAGTAAACAATGATATAACACCTAAAATACCAACAATTAAAATTGCAACTATAAAAGGTTTTGTCCATATTTTATTATGTTTATAACTTTGGGGCTGAGAATTCTCAGCCCCGGTTATTTTTTGTATTGTATTTTTCATCGCTGCGCTATACTCCTTGGTACTACTTAGCTAAAGCCTTTGAAATCTCTTTAAATAGCTCTATAAAAGTTTGTATTGATTCATTTGTGTAAGTATCCGCTGGTGCATAAACGACCTGTCCTTCAGTAACAGCTGTTATGTTTTGAAGAGCTGGCGAATTTTCGATAACATCCTTAGCAGGAACTAAATCTTCTGTAGAAGATACTGCTGCATCACGATCTAGTACGAAAATCCAATCAGGATTACTTTGTGCAATCGCTTCAACAGAAATATCATCGCCTTGATGATCTGTAGAAGAATTGTCAATTTCTAATGCTGAAGTCCATCCAAAGATTTCATACAATGGTCCCCAAACACGTCCAGAATGAGGAGCTGCAAAACCAATATCTCCACCAGAAACGATAACACTCATAATTGTATCCGTTCCATTATATGCAGACTTAGCATCTTCGATAGCTTGGTCAAAATCAGCTGTTAATTTTTCAGCCTCTTCATTTTTTTCGAAAATTTGTCCCAGAGCGATTGTAATATCCTTAAATCCGTTTGCTAAGTTCTCTCCAGGTGTATCAGTTTCCTTGGAAACATCAATATTAATATCAATAACGACTGCATTTGGTACTAATTTTTTTATATCTTCATAAAAGCCAGCAAACCTTTGACCAACAATTACAAGCTCAGGATCTACCGCTGCAATAATTTCAAGATTTGGCTCACGGTGATTTCCAATATCTTGAACTGACTCATCACTTACATATGGTGAATCCGCAGGCATTACAGCCTTTGGAGCAGCTGCCAATTCAATTCCCCAATCAGATAACGTTTCAAACGTTCTATTATCCAAAGCAACTACATTCTTAGGATTTATAGGAACAATAACAGTTCCGTGAGCATCAGTGATTTCAACCGTTGTAGGCTCAGCAACCTCTTCACTTTCATTATCTTCAGTAGGTTTTGCAACCTCTTCACTTCCATTATCTTCAGTAGGCTTTGGCTCTTCATTACTTGAACTTGAGCAAGCTGCTAACATCAAACTCAATACCGCCATAATACCAACTAATTTCAAAAATAGAGATTTCTTCATACATATCCTCCTATTATATAAGCTTGATAGACAAGCAAATTATTGAATTGGTGAAATTAATATCATTATGCTATATTTTATATGCTATCTAATATAACAATCTTTATTCCACTATTGTACATAGCGACAACACAAAATAATAATGATAATGATTCTCAATCTCAACATTCTCGTTTGAGTATATCAAATCAAAAAAGTATTATCAACTACTTTTGATAACTTTAATTTTTTAAAACTTAAGTGTTCAAATTTCGTACATAAATAAGGCACTTCAATCCAGGTGATTCTAAAGTGGAGTAACCTAAATTAACAAGACAATCTAAATCACCTTCGGAGCAGCACACTTATAAGGCCTAAGGGATTTCTATATGTAAAATTTAATTCGTTATGCAACTAAGACATAATTGAGCAAGAAATTACCTATTTAAATCATTATAAAGAACGTATCCAAGAAAAATTAGGCTACCTAACACCTATAAAATATGGTGTTAAGTAGCCTAATAAGGGTGTTTTATATGTGTATCATGTCGCTATATCAATCTAATATCCCACGTTTTTTGTTTGTTCTCTATGGCGGTATCTTAGCTAAGAACATATTCATCTTTAATTGCTTTATCTATTTGACGTGCCATTGAAATGCAGTCAAATCAGCCTTTTCACTTTAAATGCTTTTAGTGAATTATTCCCATTCAATCGTGCCGCCTGGTTTCGGAGATAGGTCGTAGCACACGCGGTTAATATTTTTCACTTCATTAATAATCCGATCAGTAATTTTCAGAAGGATTGGCCATTCGATTTGTTCAATCGTTGCTGTCAACGCATCTACAGTGTTTACTGCACGAATAATGACTGGATATTCATATGTCCGCTCATTGTTGCGTACACCGACAGATTTGAAGTTCGGCACAACCGTAAAGTACTGCCAAACCTTTTGGTCTAATCCTGCGAGTGCAAATTCTTCACGTAAAATAGCATCTGATTCGCGTACTGCTTCTAGACGATCAGGCTCAATTTCCCCTAAAACACGCACACCTAGACCTGGTCCTGGGAATGGTTGGCGATAGACCATATCATGCGGAAGACCTAACTCAACACCACACGCACGTACTTCATCTTTGAATAATTGGAATAACGGCTCCACTAATTCAAATTGCATATCTTCTGGAAGCCCTCCAACATTATGGTGAGATTTGACGACTTTATGTGTTTTCGTGCCGGATTCTACGATATCCGGATAGATTGTTCCTTGTGCTAAAAAGTCAATCCCTTCAAATTTGCGCGCTTCTTCTTCAAATACGCGAACAAATTCATTGCCGATAATTTTGCGTTTTTCTTCTGACTCGCCTACCCCTTTTAGCTTGCCTAAGAAACGTTCACTTGCATCCACGTAAACAAGGTTTTCTTCTAAGTCTTTTTCGAACATTTTAATAACGCCCTCAGACTCGTTTTTACGCATTAAACCATGGTTTACATGCACACAAACTAATTGCTTGCCGATTGCCTTGATTAATAATGCTGCAACAACAGACGAATCTACACCGCCAGAAAGAGCTAATAATACTTTCTTATCGCCTATTTGTTCACGGAGTAAAGCAACTTGGTCATCAACGAAATTTTTCATATTCCAGTTCGCTTCCGCTTTACATGTATGGAAAACGAAATCTTTTAACACTGCTTTCGTTTCTTCTTCACTTGGCCATTGCTCTAGCACTTTCAATGCTTTTGTTGATGGGTGGTTTACGCTAATGACCGGAATATTTAAAGAGTAAATTTCATCTAATACATCAATTGCTTCGCCATCAATGATATTATTTTTACCACCATTTAAAATAACCCCTTTTACCGTTTTTAACTGTTCAATATTTTGAGCTGTAATGTCATGGGGATGAATCTCACTATACACACCTAGTTCACGAATCCAACGGGCAATTGTTGTATTCTCACTACTACCTAAATCCAATACTAAAATATTATCCTGTTTCAATTCGATGCAACCTCCTCTTAATCCTACCATTCTACCCTTTTCCGGCTGTTTTACCAACTGTTTTTTTACTTCATCGGCAACTAAATTATAGTCCGAATATTTTTTCTTCTACAATTATAGCTCAAAATCACCTTGAAGTCCTATTGATTAAATCTTCCCACACTTCTTGTAAACTTGCCCACTCATGGTCAGTTGTATTACCACCGTACAAACCTTTTTCATAAGCCGCTGTTAGTTTTCTCATTCCATCTCCACCAAAATGAGTATCTACAGTCTTTGCGTAATCAGATAAGGTCATACCATTCGCCCGCTTCAACCCTAGCCGATTCAATTGCTTCAACAAGCTCGTATACTGCTTGTCAAAAGTAACCCAATCTTCTTTTCCGGATCGACTTGCATAAATGAGTACTCGAGGCAGCCATTTCACCCTCACAACAAACAATCGCCAAATAATAAATGCCAGTACGGTTGCACCCGCTACAATTATCCAGCTATTATCCTTCAACCATGAGCCCATCGAATTGAAATACTTGCCAATGTCAAAATCCTTTTCCTCTTTAACAGGCGCCTCTTTTTGTTCCTGCTTTGGCTGCTCTGGCTCCTTCATTTCAGGTGATTCTGGATTAGTAAGGTCCAATTCCAAATCATAGTCGATATCGGTCAAGCCATTAAACCCAATCGTCGGTTCAAATGGCATCCAACCAACTCCTGGCATATAGGCCTCCACCCACGAATGCGCTTCATTATTCGTAATCTGATAAACGCGTTCGCCAGCTCCATTTACTACAGATTCCCCTGGTGCAAAGCCTTTTACCCAACGAGCAGGAATATCTAGCGTACGTAACATAACGACCATAGATGTTGAAAAGTTATCGCAGTAGCCACTCTTCGTGTCGAAGAGGAATTGATCTACATAATCATCACCTGCTTTTGGTATCGCTACATTTTGCTGTGTATAGACAAACCCATTTTTCTTAAAGTAACTTTCAATTGCCTTTGCCTTTTCATAGACGCTACTATGTTGCACCGTTATTTCTTCTGCCAAATCCCCTACACGTTGCGGAAGCGAATTCGGCAACTGTAAATATGGCGTAAAATCCTCATTTTCAGCAGCATAGTCTACCATTTCCGCAGCCCTTAACGCCGCTAAACTATACTCCGGTTCCTGGAACTCAATTTCATACGTTTCGATTGGTTCTGGACCTTCACTGCCTCTAAGTTGCGTAGTGTACTTTCCCGACATTTCAGAGTGAAAGAGTAACGCGTCAGCTGTTGTATTCACTCTATTGATACCATAAGGGTAAACGATAAACGGAAAAGGCTCTGCCACTTGAAATTCAGCCAGCAGCTGCGGCTTCACCGATGTCCCTTCGTACTTTTCAGACTCCGCTAATTCCATCCCTGGTGCATAAATAGCCTGATTCTCATTTGCTGGTACTTGCTCCCAGCCTTTTGACGTATACGTATTCTTCGTCTCGATTTTCCAATATTGTTTGCTGGCTACTTTCACCTCAAAAACAACCGTATCATCCTGTGTAAATGAACCCCCGAGTGTCGTATCATCCGTGTCATAGCCACTTTTCGAAACACTAGCTCCACTACCACCCACTCCAGCACCTTGAACAATCGACTTAAAATAAGGGATTGGATCCGGCCAAATAGGTTCCTGTTTCGGAAGATAGTTCGCAAAGGCTCCGCTTACGACTACCGTAAAAAGAAGTGGTAACAAGAGAATGATTAGCGCGCCATCTGGAATAGACCGCTGATGCCGCTCCATCAATTTGGAAATAAACAAAAGACCGAGCAGTAACAATCCCGCCACCATTATCCTGAAAATAGAACCATCCGCTGAATATGGACTAAACGTGTCAATCGTCGCGATAAATACAACCGTCATCATATAGAAGAGTAAAATACTTTTCCTCACTTCAATCCAATGACGGATCAAATAAGTAGTCATCCACAATAAAAAGAAAAACAGAATGGTTTTGAACGGATTCGTAATATTATCCCAATCTGCACCTATAATAATTGGAACGTTCGACATAAGATCTTTAAGTAGATAAAAAACTGTGTCTTTCGAAATGAATACCTTATCTAAGTACACGTAGTGAACGACCCACACTATATAAATGATTTTTACAGGTACAGTAACCCACCACTTCGCTCGTACCAATGCCAATAAAAAAGATAATACGATAAAAAACAAAAATAACCCCAAATAATCTGTGTCCGTCAATTCCATCACGGGTATGAGCCATTCTCTTAGAAGAACGAATCCGAGTATATACAGGAGAACTAACAGCCGCCAGTCAATCCGTGTCCCTGTCATTGGCCTGCCACCTCTTTAAAAGCTTCTCTAAATTGCTCTTTCCCTAGAACATGTACAATAACTCCCTCCGACCTCGCCAATTGGATAGCATTTTCTACCTCTATCGATGTCGTTCCAGTCCCTTTCATAACAACAAAGCAAATGATAGATCTAGCATTTTTAGCTGTGCGTAGCACAGACTGCATAAATGGCCAATCTGGCTGAGCAGTAATTAGTACAATTCCGCCCCCATGTTGAAATTCAGTCCCAAAATCCACTAAAGATACTGTTTTCTCTGCCTCACTCGGCTTTATTTTCGCAAGGTGGACAAGTGCCTGATGGAGCTGCTCTTCCGATTGGATAGCTGGGAATAGAGATGTTTCTAGACCTGTTGTCATCAACGCAAGTTCCGCTTGATGACTGGAAGCCTCTTTCAGAATAGATGCCGTCAACTCTACTTGTTCTTCAAATGTTGCCGATACTCTCCCATCCAAAAGCAGCAATAGCTCTTGTGATCGCCTGTCTTCAAACTCTTTCGTCATCAACGTCTGCGTCCGAGCAAATGACTTCCAGTGAATCCACGTTACCCGGTCCCCTGGCTGATACCCTCGAACTCCCGTTACCATCGTTGTGTCTTTGACAATATTCAAAAGTGAAACCAGTGTACCTCGATCATATTGTGTATCGAATGGGACGTAGTGAAGGTCTATCATTTTGGGAAACACAAGAATCGTATCTCTTGCATCTATCAATTTCGTTTTACGGAGCCAACCAAAAAAGTCTGACACCTCAACAACTACACCTTCCAACAGATGCTCTCCCCTCGGCATCTGTTCAATTTCATATTGCCATTCAATTTCTTTACGGAATCCAAACAGGAATAGCCTTTTAAACGGCCCCCCTGCCAATAAAGCCACGTCATCCTCTGCCCACTTCTCGGTTACAGCTGTATACAATAACGGAAAACGACTTTTCCGCTTAAGGGACAATGTCACAAGAAACTTGCCACTATTTTGGCTATTCGCTGATCGAATTGACCGTTTTACCTTAATCTCCGAAAATGGATAGAAAAATAAGAATGTAGAATACATAACGAAAGGCAATAGACTATAAAAAATGGTCCAGCTAACCTTCCCACCTTGAAACATTGCAAAAACAAATGTCAACGCCAAGACACCTAGTACAAAAAGAAATCGTCCTGAAATATCGAGCATTTTTTTTGTTTTAATCATTTGAACTGGACCTTATTAACGGGTACACGTACCTTTGTCAATATCCGGTCCACAATTTCCTTCGTGGAAATCCCTTCATATTTGGCTTCAGGCCGTAAAATCATTCGATGACCAAATACGAATGGCGAAAGGTATTGCACATCATCCGGTGTCACATAAGCTCGGCCTCTTAGTAACGCGTAAGCTTGACACGCCTTCATCAGCGCTAAAGAACCACGTGGACTTACCCCCAAATAGACATAGGGATGACTACGCGTCTGCGAAGCACAATCTACAATATATGATTTAATCGTTTCATCGACAGTGATGTCTGTCACAGCGTTTTGTAGAGCCTTTAAATCGTCAAGCGAGATGACTGTTTCTAACTGATCCAGAGGCACCGCTTTTTCAGCTCGGCTCAGTATTTCCGTCTCCTCGAACTTTGTCGGATAGCCCATTTTTAATTTAAATAAAAAACGATCCAATTGTGCTTCTGGCAGCGGATATGTACCTTCGTACTCAATTGGATTTTGCGTCGCCATAACAAAAAACGGTTGAGGAATTCGCATCGTTTCGCCATCAATTGTCACCGAGGACTCTTCCATTCCTTCTAGTAATGCCGCTTGTGTCTTTGGCGAAGTACGATTGATTTCATCCGCAAGAACAATATTGCCCATAATCGGGCCAGGTCTAAATTCAAATTCCATCTCTCTTGGATTGTAAATGGACACACCAAGCACATCGGAAGGAAGTAAATCCGGCGTAAACTGAATCCGTTTAAAATCCGCCCCTATCGACCTCGCTAACGCCTTAACCATCATCGTTTTTCCGACACCCGGCACGTCCTCAAGCAGAACATGTCCACCCGCAAGAAGTGCAGTCACACTCAACTCCGCAATATCTCGTTTCCCAATCATTACTTTTTCAATATTCGTCAAGACTTTCTCGATCATCTCTTTATCTGCCATTCCAGATCCCCCAATTGGATACAATAATCACCTTATCCGAAAATTAACAAAACATAATTTCATAATACAGGATAACCGTTTCCCATACAACTTAAGCAAATTCCAAATCAATTACGCCTTGGCGTAATTGTGCCCAAATTTTGTGACATCCTCCGGAAAATTAAAAGGACCCCTAACAGGAGCCCTTTTGTTATTTCAGCGCCAAAAATCATCAAAAATCGTAATCGGCATATGACGTTTATGTTGTGAGCGTAAAAAATAGTTTTCCAATTTCTCACGCGGCTCTGTTGGAATCTCTTTTCCCTCCAGATAATCATCGATTAAATCATACGTAACACCAAGAGCCACCTCATCTGATAACGCTGGTTTCTCTTCTTCAAGATCTGCAGTCGGCACCTTCATATAGAGATGCGCTGGACAATCAAGCTCACTCAGCAACTGCCTCCCTTGCCTTTTGTTCAATCTAGCAATCGGCATTAAATCAGCGCCGCCATCCCCGAATTTCGTATAAAATCCGGTAATCGCCTCCGCCGCATGATCCGTTCCCAGCACCACGCAATTATGCATCGCCGCAACAGAATATTGCACTTTCATCCGTTCCCGCGCCTTTTCATTCCCCTTAGAATAATCCGTCAACTTCACACCCGCAGCCATTAGCGTGCGCTCACTCGCATCAACAGCTTCCTTTATATTGACCGTATAGACCAATGTTGGCTCTATAAAATCAAGGGCATCTTGACAATCTTCCTCATCAAACTGAATACCATAAGGCAATCGAATCCCAATGAATTTATAATGATTGGCTCCTACCTCGTCATTCAACTCATCGACAGCTAACTGAGCCAGCTTGCCAACCAATGTCGAATCCTGCCCACCTGAAATCCCAAGAACAAACCCGTTTAAAAAAGTATTCTTTCTAGCATAAGCTTTTAAAAAGTCAATGGACTTACGAATTTCTTCTTGAGGGTCAATGACGGGTTGTGCCTTCAACTCAGCGATAATCTTTTCTTGTAGTGTTTCCATTGTCCTACCCCCTCACTTATCCAGAAAATCCTCTACCATTTCCTGAACTTCCTGGATATTACGCATTTTGTTATCCCAACATTTCTGACTTAAATCCACCGGATATTCTTCTGGATTCAACGAACGTTTATATTCATCCCACAATAAATTCAAGTTCTCTTGCGCATAGTCACGCATTTGTAACAGCGATGGATTTTCGTAGATGATACCCCCATTTTCGACTACCTTCACATGTAGGTTTTTCGCTTCGAAATTCGTCACAAACTTCGAGATGAATGTATGAACAGGGTGGAACATTTTCAATCGCTTTTCAGACGTAGGATCTTCATCGTACATCGTAATGTAATCCCCTTCAGCCTTACCATTTTCCAAGTCAATGATGCGATACAAATTCTTCCGTCCTGGTGTAGTAACCTTTTCTGTTGTCGATGAAATCTTGATGGTATCCACCATTTCACCTGCTTCATCTTCTATAGAAACAATCTTATACACCGCGCCAAGTGCTGGCTGGTCATAAGCTGTAATCAACTTCGTACCAATTCCCCAGACATCCACCCTTGCTCCCTGCGCTTTCAAATTCAAAATAGTATATTCATCCAAATCATTTGAAACAACTATTTTTGCATCTGTAAATCCTGCTTCATCCAACATACGACGAGCTTCCTTTGATAAAAATGAAATATCGCCACTGTCCAAACGTATACCGATGAAATTGATTTGATCGCCTAATTCCTTCGCGACTTGAATCGCTGTAGGAATCCCAATTTTCAGCGTATTATACGTGTCGACCAAGAAAACACAGTCCTTATGGCGCTTCGCGTAGGTATGAAACGCCTCATATTCACTTTTATAAGCTTGTACCATAGAATGCGCGTGTGTCCCCGATACAGGAATATCGAATCTTTTCCCTGCACGAACATTGCTTGTTGCTTCAATACCACCAATAATAGTCGCACGTGCACCCCAAATTGCTGCATCCATTTCATGTGCACGACGTGTCCCAAATTCCATGACCACTTCATCCTTCACGACTTGTTTAATACGACTCGCTTTTGTTGCAATGAGTGTTTGATAATTAACAATGTTTAAAAGTGCTGTTTCAATAAGCTGTGCTTGGATAAGTGGTGCTTCTATCCTCATGATGGGCTCGTTCGCAAAAACCAATTCCCCTTCTACCATCGAATAGACATCACCTGTGAAACGTAGTTCTTTCAAATAACCAATAAAGTCCTCTTCATAGCCGAGCTCATCCTTTAAATACGCCAAATCACTATCGCTGAAATGAAGATTCCGCAAAAAATCGAGGACTCTTTCAAGCCCCGCAAATACCGCGTAACCATTGCCAAACGGTAAACTTCTGAAAAATAATTCGAACACTGATTTCCGATTACCGATACCATCTGCCCAGTACGATTCCGCCATATTGATTTGATAAAGATCCGTATGTAAAGCTAAGCTGTCATCTGCATATTTTGAACTCATGTTAATCTCCTTCTTCCGATTACTTTAGGTAATAAATAGTATACACCATTTACCCCAATTTCGATGTGATATAACATGAAACGACATTTTTAATGCACTATATAAGTTGAACTAAAGAATCCTACTAAATCCGCTCGGCGCTAGGGGATTATGTCACAATCATAAATTCAACATATATAGAAAACATTAAAATAGGATTCGCCTCAATGAGATGAGACGAATCCTATAATTATTATCTACTATCTACTGGGCTTCTTCCAAGGTGTTCCTAGTTTTGGTAGCGCAAAGCGGTCAAGACCATACCAGCCTGCCACTTTCCAAGCGAGTACTAACCAAGTTGCCAAAATGAACAAAATTGGATTTGTACTTAATGTTCCAGCTAGTAGGAAACTGACATTCATCAATGCACCGAAAAACGCTGCAATCCCTGTTAATAAACCTACTATTAATCCTAAACCTACTAATAATTCACCATAAGCGACTACAAACCCAAACACTTTCGCATTCGGCAGTACGGCGTTTTCTAAAAATGTTGCAAACCAGCTAGACACATCGCCGCCCTCTTGGGACTTAGCAATTGCACCTGAGACAAAACCTTTGATGGCAGCCCCTGCGTTTTCACCAGTCCACGCATCACTTCGCACTTTGCCCCAACCTGCCGTCAACCATGCATAACCGACATAAAGTCTTATAAATAACCAAATAACTGCAGAACGCGTATCACTGAATAAAAAGCTAGAAATAGGGTTTTCCGGAATGATGATACTTTTTTGTCTCTTCATCATAAATCTCTCCTTCTCTCTTTTCTCTTATTATAGTATATTTTCCCTGTAAATCTAGCACTTTTCACATTCCAATAGTTACATTCTCGTGAATCTTTTAACTTGTTTCAGCATAAGTTCTCCACTTCCATAAGTGGTAGGATGAATGTTAAATATGTATTCAAATTCAGAGGAGGTCCAAGCCCCTGCTGAATCAAGTTAAGCCTCCGGCGGATGTCACAGATTTTGAAAGGAGTTAATTGCGCAAGCGCAATTCAAAATCTGGACGCAATCACGCTGAGGCGCGATTGATAAACACCAGTCATCATCCATTAATCCAATGGATGATGACTGGTTCATTGTTATTTATCACTTTGCATTCATTCAAAAAAGCTCGTGGATACGGTTAACTATATGCATTCTCGAAGATATTTGATTCCAACAAGCCTACACTAACCAAACCGTTTAAAATACCATCTTCAGAACAGGAAGTTGTCACAAAATCAGCTTGCGCTTTTAGCTCTGGAACTGCATTTTCCATCGCAATTCCCGTTCCCACAAAAGCCAGCATTTCAAAATCGTTTGTTCCATCGCCAAAGGCATAACTATTCTCTTTCTGAACCCCTAACTTTTCCAGCATTTTTTGAACACCTACCGCTTTAGAGGATCCCTTCGGCAGTACGTCGGATCCATAATCTCCCCAATCAATGAACGTATAATCTGCGTAGCGCTGTATATACATTTGCGTATCCTTACGTTCACAATAGAGCTGGACTTGATATACAGGCGAGTGTTTATAAAAGTCCATTTCCACCAATGGATAATCGAGTCGCAAACCTTCATAGCTCGGATAGATAAATGGGTGCATCTCTGCATTTACTTTTATCATTTGATGATTAGAATATGCGAGTCCATCTCCGTTTCTTTGGGCGATTGTCGACAAATCATGAATCATGTCAGGATCCATTGGATTCGCATAAATTTCTTCCCCTTCAAAAATAACATGCTGCCCATTCATCGACACGTAGGAAGAGATATTCAGCTCTTCAAGAAGCCAATCAAACATTAGAGGCGAACGCCCTGTCGAAATCGCCGTGTAGATACCCTTGTCCTGCAAAGCGCGAATTGCTTTTTTCGATGACTCCAATACGACCTTATTTTCATTCAGCAATGTTCCGTCTAAGTCAAAAAAGACAACTTTTTTCTCCATCAGTCATTCCCCCTAACCAAATTCCTCCCATTATTTCACAGACGAACTGCTCAAATAGCGAGTTTTCAATCGAGTAGATAATAATTCGAGTCCAATTGCCACCAACAATATCACGTACGTAATAAACCCAACTTCACGCAGGTCAAAGTAAAAACCTGAAGCCATGAACAATTCAAAACCAATTCCACCCGCCCCTGCAGCAGCTCCCATTGCAACTGCTACCGTGAAATTTGTTTCAAAACGTAAAAACGTCCAAGACAATAAGGACGAGGCTGTGGAAGGAATCACGGCATGCGTGACAATATGCCACCAATTCGCGCCACTTGCTCGCAACGCCTCCAAAATACCATCGTCTAATTCCTCAAATGACTCCGCATATGCTTTTACTAAAAACGCTACGGTATGCAGAATCATGCCAATGATTGCTGCCTCGCTTCCAAGTCCAGCGGCAATCGCAAAAATCAATACCCATAATACTGTTGGCACTGCACGAACAAATGCTACCACTACGATAATCGTATTTGAAACAGCCTTCGTCGATAAATTTTTAGCAGCGAACAGAGCGATAACCAAAGAGAGTACAGCACCCAGAATGGTCGATAAAACAGCTAGTCCTATCGTTAAGCTTATTTGAAAAACAGCCTCTCCTAAAGAAAAATGACTGAGTACGGGCTGTAAAAACATGACTTTCAAATTATGAAGCGTTGCTGGTATAGCTTCAATTAATGAAAGTTCTTTGTAATCGAAAGTCAGAAATCCATAGACTGTTAAAATCAGAAGCATGACAAACGTGCCCATCGTCACTACCTGTGCCTTATTCCAAGCTTTAATTTTAATTTTCCCTGCATGATTTCTCTTCAAATCAAAAATCAGGTCACTTTTAGCTACGGTCATTACAAAATAATCCTCCTCACATAATTGGATAGGAGCTCGATCCCAATGACTACTATGACAATACTGATTGTAATCAGGGCAACGACGTTATAATTCATACTTTTATAATACAGATCGAACGCAAACCCAATCCCCGTTCCTGTCAAAATACCAACGAGTGTTGAGCTTCTAATATTCGTTTCAATCATATACAACACCCAACTGATCATCTGCGGGAAGCACTCTGGAATGACCGCTTTCGCCACCACTTGGAAATAAGTCGCTCCAGTTGCACGCAACGCCTCTACTGAACTGCTACTCGTTTCATCGATCGTTTCAATGAACGCCCGAGTCAAAAAGCCGAACGTCGCCAGAAACAAAGCAAAATACCCCGTCAACGCACTTTGACCGAATGATAAAAGTAGAATTAGCGCCCATGCAACGATTGGTATATTACGATAAACAGATGCAATGATTCTACTCAATGATCCGAAAAAATGATTAATCTTCGTTGTGTTCGATCCCATTAATGCCAATAGTAAAGCCAATACACTGGCGGTTGTTGTCGCCGTAATAGAAAGAAAAATAGTTTCTATTAATTTATCCATAATGGAAGGCATTTTTGTCAGCGACTGTTCAGTGATAAATAGGTTCGACACAATCCAACTAAAGGCTTTCGGCAACGTTTGTATACCGTGTACAAAGTTGAAATCCGTAATCCTTGCCGAGATTAGTGTAATTCCGATAACAATGACAAAGAAAATAGTCATACGCTGTTTCTTTTTTTTGAAAATCGTAATATCCACAAACTTGCCTCCTACTCCATAATGAGATCTCCAGCTTCGGATCCATAAATTGTGTGAATGGCAGCCGTTGTCAACTCTTTGGAGGTTCCATCGTATACGACCTGACCATTATTCAATCCAATAATCCGATCTGAATACTTTTTTGCCACATCCACTTGATGTAGATTGACAATACAAGTGATATTCAGCTCTTTGGAGATTGTTTGTAAATGATCCATAATCACCTTGGAGGCATTGGGATCTAGTGAGGCGATAGGTTCATCACATAGTAGTAGTTTCGGTGACTGAATCAGCGCTCGTGCAATACCCACACGCTGTTTCTGTCCCCCACTCAATTGGTCACATCTTTTATAAGCATGTTCTTCCATCCCAAGCTTTTTGAGCAGGCTAAATGCCTGTAATTTTTCTTCCTCCGTAAAACGACCCAAAACACCTTGGAGTGTCGATTTATAGCCAAATCGGCCGTGCAATACATTTTCAATGACCGTTAAGCGGGACACTAAATTATAATGTTGGAAAATCATCCCGATTTTTGTTCGATGTTTGCGCAATTCTTTTTTTGATAATGCCATGACATTGACATCGTCAAAATGAATTTCTCCCTCCGATGTATCAATCATCCGATTAATGCATCGGAGAAACGTAGACTTCCCAGCACCGGATGGACCGATAATGGAGACAAACTCGCCTTCATTCACTTCCATATTAATTTCCGATAAAACTCGCTTATCCTTTTCATATCGTTTGGAGAGATTTTGAACTTGTAACAAAGCCATTTTTAAAAACTCCTTGTATCGATATTTGGCAGTTAATTATAAAGAATCAATTACGCCTTGGCGTAATTGCGTCCAGATTTTGAATCGAGCTTGCTCGATTGACTCCTTTCAAAATCTGTGACATCCGCCGGAGGCTTTATTAATGAGGAATTGGACTTCATTCCTCATTAATAAAGCATGTACCAAGAAATTGGATACATTCTGGTACATGCTTTTCTATCAACTATCTACTTATTTCGACAGTTCACGAATTGGATTAAACCAAGAATCCTCTACGATTACGAACTTTTCATCTGCTGATTTTGTGAAAAGGCCAGATGCTTCAGAATCTGCAGGAACAAAAATCTTTTCATTGTTTGAAATGTCATCAGAAGTCAATAGCTCTTGAATTTTCTTGAAATCTTCGTCGCTTAAGCTATCCTTATTTGCAGCAAACGGTGCATTTAATACCGGCGTCACATTGATCAATGTAAATTCTTCTCCAGGGACAGTATTGAATGGCTCGGCAGCGTCAGCTTTCACTTTATAGATAGAACCTTTTTTGTTTGCTTCCCCTTCGGCAATTTCAATATAATTGCCAACACATGTATCACAAAATGCAGCTACATCTGCGCGTCCGCTTAACAAGTTAACTGCTGATCCTTGGTGTGAGTCGCCATATAATACTTCTTTAAAAAATGGTCCACCTTCCATTAAATCTTCCGCCGTCAAATCTTTCCATTTATCCTCTTTCGTGAAATACGAAACGATATCACTAGACGGTACTTTAAATCCTGATGTCGAACTACTTGATACAAACGAGAATTTGGAATCGACGATATTGTCAATCGCGAATTCACCGCTCGCTTTATAATTTTCTGCATCTGCTTTTTTCACAGCTAACCAACTATAGTAAACCGCATCATCAATCGTACCTGATTTACCGCTCGGTACAATGAGGGGCTCAATGCTATTATTTTTATTTTTTGCTTCGATATATCCTTGTGCTCCCATGAATGCAAGTTGAGCGTTGCCATTGGCAATCGTTTCAATTGCAACAGCATAATCCGTTGTCAATTTATGCTCTACTTTTTTACCTGTAACCTCTTCAATTACTTTCCCAATTTCATCACGAGCCGATTTCAAATCATTTCCAGACTCATTTGGATACCAAACCATCGTCAATTGATCATTCGAATTCGCACTACTTGAAGAGCAAGCTGCCAAAACTGTCACAAGGAAAAGAATTGTTAGAAATGATAATAGGTTTTTTTTCATGATTTTCTCCTTTTGATTGAGTAGTTTAGTTGATGGTTTTCTTAGCCCAGGTGATTCATTCTGAAGATGTATGGCTCTTCACATTTTACACACCCATCCTTTCGTCAAAATCATCTACACTTACTATTTGAACATAACTAAGTTTTAAAATCCTATTATTTACAGTATCTTCACATAATCTTTATATTCATTTTGCGAGAACAGCTTCAAGAAGTTCAGTGGGACTGACAAGATCCCCCATCATAATCGGCTTGCCATAATCTCCATGAAAATCGCTTCCACCTGTTAAAAATAGGCCATACTCATCTGCAAACTGCTCCACTCTTTTTCTATCTTCTGTTGAATGGTCAAAATGGTCACGTTCAAGACCATCAAGTCCATTTTTCACAAGCTCTGGAATCAAATCATATGAATCGAGTTGCCCAGGGTGAGCAAGCACAGCATAACCATTGTCCGCTTTGATGGCTTTGACTGCTGCAACTGCATCCACATATTCGATATCCCTTGCACAAATACCCTGTCCTTTAAATAGTGTTCGATAAAGTTCTTGATAAAGCGGCGTTGTAAAATGATGATCGAGTAAGCAATGCATAATATGTTGTTTGTAAATAGTGCCTGACGTCATCGCTTTTTTCGCAACATCTTCAAACCGAATGTCATAGTTATTTTTTTGTAGTTGTTCAATTTGCCAAAGGGAATTTTCATGTCTTCTTTTTAACAACGGATTGCACAGTGCCTGAATATGTGTTGCTTCTTCATCAAACAGATAGCCGAGAATATGCACTTTCCGATTCCTTGTAAAATCATAGGCAGAAATTTCAATGCCAGGGACAATTGTAATGCCATGTTTCTCCCCTTCTAGTTGAGCAGCTTGAATGCCATCGATTGTATCGTGATCTACTAGGCTTAAATGGGTGATGCCCCTCTTTGAAGCCATTTCCATCAACTCCCCCACTGAGGAGGACCCATCTGAATAATGAGAGTGAACATGTAAGTCAGCCTTCATGTGAATCCCTTCCTTTTCAAATGACCTTTTTACCCTGCAAATCATACACTTTGTCACATAATCCATCCATGAACTCCAAGTCATGAAAAATCCCAATCAGTGTTGTTCCATCCATTTTTAATCGTTCAAGCATTTCACGGACTTTCAACTTGGAAGCGTCGTCCAAGCTTGCTGTCGGCTCATCCAACAGTAATAAACGTGGCTTTTTCACAATTGCACACGCAATATTTAAGCGTAATTTCTGCCCACCTGAAAATGTATTCGGGTAACTATCCCACAGCTCAGGATCCAATTCGAAATGTGCCAGCGCTTCTATAGCGGCCTGACGCGCCTCTTCTTGCGACTTTCCCATTTCAATAACGGACTGTTCCACAAGTTCACGCGCCGTCGTTCGTGGCATGACATTCAAAAACTGTGAGACATAGCCAATCTCATGCTTGCGCAAATAGTACACATCTCTTTCAGATAGCTGCGCTAAATCGACGAGTCCAAACTTTTCAGAGCTATACAAAATAGATCCTTTCTCCGGTAAATATGTTCGATAAATGCTTTTTAAAATGGTCGATTTTCCACTGCCGCTCTTACCGACAATGCCTATGAACTGACCTTCATTCAGGGAGAACTCAATGTTCCGAACAGCCTGCATACTTTTATTTAAATGATGAATTGTAAAAGACTTACTCAATTCCTTAACTTCCAGTAGCTGCGACATCCGATTTCCCCCTGTCATCAAACTTTTCTACAAACTTCTCAATATCATGCTGGAAGTCATCCACACGCTCTTTTATTGTTTCATAAGGCCAATCCCACCACTGGATGCGTTGCAGCGCCTCAATCGTTTCCTCGGAAAAACGGTATTTGATAATTTTTGCTGGAACACCGACAACGATTGCATATGGAGGCACATCTTTCGTAACGATTGCTCCGCTACCAACAATTGCGCCATCTCCGACTGTCACGCCTGACTGAATAATGGCCCCATGACCAATCCATGTGTCGTGTCCGATTGTTGCAATTTGGCTTTCCCTGTGCTCAAAAAAAGGCTGGTCATCATGGTCACTAAAACCATACATTTTCTGACGATACGTAAAATGATGGAGAGATGGTCTTTCGTACGGATGATCGGTCGGACCAATTCGCACCATTGCTGCAATATTGGAGAACTTTCCAATTCGTGCATTTTGGATGAAACAAAACTGACCTGAATACGAGTAATCGTCCACTACCGAGTTTTCTATAAAATTGTACAGTCCAATCTCAGTAAATTCGCCAAGATGGGTATTTTTCAACTGTACATAATCATGAATTGTAGGCTCTTTGGATAATAATACTTCTGTCATTTTCATCGATACATCGTCCTTGTTATTAATTTCCCGTCTACAATGGAGGCCGTTACAACCGGAAAGCCATCATCCATCTTCTCGATAATGATAATATCCGCTTTTTTCCCTGCTTTAATGGAGCCGATTTCATCATCGATTCGCACAGCTTTTGCAGGATTCAACGTGACAAGCTGAAACATTTCATGAAGATCTTGCCCATAGTCATCGCTTAGTTTGAAAATAGAATGCAGTAAAGCTGCAGGATAGTAATCGCTACACAAAATATCAATTGTCCGTTCCTCAATTGCCTCAGCAGCCGATAGATTCCCAGAATGGGAGCCGCCTAACAACACATTCGGTGCCCCAGCGATTGTCCACAACCCCATTTCTTTTGCTTTACGTGCAACCTCTATCGTCGTTGGGAACTCACTTATTGTTGTTCCATAACTACTGACTAACGATAGCTTCTCAACTTCATCGTCATCATGCGAAGCGACCGCAATATTGTTATCGATTGCGATTTTGGCGATTTCTTTGATTTGATCCAGCGTAATTTTCTCTTTATGAATGCTTTCAGCTATGAGTACATCCGCTTCTGCATTCGACATAGAACGGAAACCTTTTAATGTTTCGCGATAGATTTCCAAGTTTCTGTATTGCCCTTGTCCTGGCGTGTGATCCATAAAGGATATGAGATGGACTTTCCCTTCCTCAATGTTTTGTATAAAACGGTCTACCGCCTCAATATTGTCAATTTCAAACCGCGCATGCATCCTGTTGCGAATCAAATGCTCACTTGTATGTGTTTCATTGATGGCGTCAATAAGCCGGTTGACGTTTTGCGGATTGCGAATCTGTTTATGTGAAAATCCATCATCTTTATAGATGGATAGAGAATGGAACATAGTTGTAATCCCATGACTGATTAGAATTCTTTCTGCTTCTCGAATGCCCATATTGAAATCCATTAAACTTGTAGGCCTTGGAGATATAATCCCCTCAATATAATCAGAATGGATGTCCACGAATCCCGGAGAAATATAGCCGCCCTGTGCATCGATGATTGTGTAATCACGAAGTGCTGCAACTTCTTTCTCAGGGATGATTGCTAGGATACGGTCATTTTCTAGAACGACAGCATGATGATGCAGAATTTGATCTTCCATAATAAGTTGGCCGTTTGTCAGTACGTACACATGATCACTCCATTAAATTAAAGAATAGACAAGCTGTTGCGTATAGGCGTGTTGAGGATCTTCTAAAATCTGATCCGTCAAGCCTTGTTCGATAATCTTCCCATTGAGCATGACAATCGTACGATTGGCTAGCATCCGAATGACGGCAAGATCATGAGAGACAATAACCATACTGATGCCAAGTTCTCGCTGAATTTTCTTAATCAAATCTAAAACGCTTGCTTGTACAGACAAATCGAGTCCCGTCGTCACTTCGTCCAATAAGAGAATAGGGGGATTATTGGACAATGCTTTTGCAATTTGCACACGCTGCTGCATCCCACCTGAAAACTTTTTGGGTTCATCCTTCATACGCGCAAGTGGTATATGAACATGTTCAAGCAGTTCTTTACTTCTTGCTTCCATTCGATGTACGCTACGATCGCCAGCTGCAATCAGTTTTTCAGCAATATTACCAACAGAGGAAAAATCCATTTTTAGTCCAAGCATCGGATTTTGATACACCATGCCGAGAATCGTATTTCGGATAAAACGTTGTTGTTGGGATGACTGTTCAAATACATTTGTCACCCCACCTTGATAAGGACGCATATACCCTTCCCCACTCGTTACACTTTCATCGAAATAGAGACATTTCATCATTGTCGATTTCCCGCTTCCACTTTCACCAACAATGCCAAGAATTTCACCTTTATAAACATCAAATGAAATGTCTCGGCAAGCATAGACTGTTCGACAATGCGGGCAATAATTTTTCTCTAGCACTTCCTCGTTGGCGTTCGTACAAATCGAACACCCTGGACCATATTGCTTTGTCAGGTTTTTTACTTGTAAGATGGGGTTATCTTGCATGTTCAATTACCACCTCCGGCATGTGTTCCTGTTCATTCAACTTGGCAAGACAATAGCTCGTGTCATTACATTGGTAATAAGACTCACCTGTTTCCTGGTTGATCAATTCATCCATAAAAACAGTTGCCGCATGACATAAGTGACAATGCTTTCCATCGAACGATTCCACTTCAAATGGATGATCTTCAAATGCCAAAGAATTCACGTTTGTATATGGCGGCACTGCATAAATCTTCTTTTCTCGCCCAGCTCCGAGTAATATCAATGCTTCCGATTGATGCATCTTCGTATTATCGAAACGCGGAATCGGACTCGGTGCCATGACATAACGGTCATGTACGAATACAGGGTGATCCGCATTTGTAACTGTTTTTCCGTACTTCATAATTTGCTCAAACAATAGTAACCATGCTCCACTATAATCATTTTCAGCATGCAACTTTTTCGTTTTAAATTCACTCGGCTCCACCCAACGCAACGGTTCGGGAATTGGAACTTGCAGCACCATAATTTGTTTTTCGGTTAGCGGTACTTCAGGTATTCGGTGCCTTGATTGGATAATCGTTGCTTCACTCGTTTCAATTGTCGTCTCAACTCCCGTCGTTTTGTTGACGAGTTTCTTAATATTCACTGCATTAACCGATTCATCGGAACCTTGGTCGATGACTTTCAGCACATCTTGTTTGCCGATAATCGACAATGTAATTTGAAGTCCACCCGTTCCCCAACCGCGTGCAATCGGCATTTCTCTTGATGCAAATGGCACTTGGTAACCTGGAATAGCGACCGCTTTTAAAATGGCTCTGCGTATTTCTTTTTTTGAACCTTCGTCAAATAAAGCGAAATGAGTTTGCAACTGCATTATTTTTCAGACTCCTTTTTCTGTCTAGTCTCCGGGCGCCAGATGCTCGGAGGCTCACAGGATGTGAGTTACACAGTGGAGAGGGATTGAACTGCATCCCTCTTTGTTGCCGCAGGACGCGGCGCTCTTAGACTGTGTTCCTTAATAGCCAATCCGTCTTATGCCTGTCGCATCTAAGCGGCGCCCTACGCTTTTCTTATTTTTCGCATACTATCAAGCTTGGATTGAAACGTAACGTAATGCGGTAATTTCAAATGAGAGATAAACCCGCTCGACTCGACTGAATCGATATGCAACAGAACAAATTCCTCATCCTGGGTTGGGTGAACCCCACTGCCTAGCTCCAAGCTCTGATCTAAAATACTCATAGCGATTGCCTTTGTTTCGTTCTGTCCATAGCAAATTCCATAACCTATCTCAAACTCAATTTCTTCTACATTATTTTCTTTTTGAGTGGAAATCGGGACGAACGCCTCTACTTCCGTCACCTTTATTTCACCGATATAATAATCATTGTCAATATCATCTGTTGGGTCTGTCGGATAGCTAATTGTTAAAGGCAACTTGCCGACACGCAGTTCTCCAACTGTTGGATGGACTGCGCCATATCCCCGAATAGCTGCATAACCGAGCGACGTAACAGCACCCGTTTGTCCTCTTGTCAACACTTGGAGTCTTTCACCGCGTGTCGTTGGAAATTGAATGCTTTGTTTCGTCACATCAATCGGTTCAGTGTCATCATCTTCCACTTCAACAAACAATTTTTCTTGTCGAAGATAATCGACTACTTTTGGCAATGCTGTTAAATCAGACGACTCTGAAGCTGATTTTTCATCATTCTTAAATTGTTCAAGCCATACTTTCATTACGGATTTCGATTCATCTATCAAATCAAAGTCCATTAAACGATGTGTATAATCATAGGATGCGCCTAAAATTTGTCCGCCAGGAATATCCTTGAAACTCGCTGATATTCTACGCTCTACTGCCATCGTGTCCGTCTCAACAACCCTTGTATAATAGAGCCTTGGCAACGTGGAGCGATGTGCGCGCAAAAGAAAAACAGCTTCCTCCATATTCGCCTCCGATTGTTTAATAGCAAGAGCTGCTAAAAATTCTGAGTACAAACTGCTTTCAGACATCACCTGATCGACCATTCCTCGCATCGTCGCCATAATTGTCTTAATCTCCAATAGTTCCTGAGAGCGAATCCGTTCAAACGTCAGCCGTTGAATCGAAGCTTCAATCGCCTCTGTTCCACCTTTAACCGCGACATAAGCCACTTATGACACCTCACAATCTTGAAACTTTGTTGTTCTCGGTAAACACATCATATTGCTTTGACAGTCGATCAAAATCATATCCACACCAAGCGGATATTCCTGGTTGGCCTCTGCTCTTTCAAACCTCCACAACTCACTTTCAGCAATGTGTACGTTTTCCATCGTCTCAATTCCTGGCCCTCTTATCGTAAGAAGAGGGTCATTTGACAGCTTTTTCGTCTCCATAATGATTGTTGCGGATTGCTGAGGATTCATTAAAGTCCCCTTTTTAGCTCGTCTGAAGACCTCATGTATCATTTGTGGCTGTGCATCTTGTAGTATAAATATATAATCAGCCTGGCCCAGGTCAGTTGCTGTAGACAACGTATAGGCTGTAAACAATTCTTCCAGTACAGCCGCATTTCCACCGATTATATGAAAGCTTACTTCTGCATCTAATAAGGTCATTACACTAAGAAACGTTGCGTGATGGCACTTTTCCAACTGCTCCATTCGGCTCCCTATGCCGTCTATATTTTTAATCGTTCCAGGTCTCGACATACAGTGGAGAATTGTGCGAAAAACCTCTTGTGTATTATGCACTACGTCAATAACCATCATTTCACTCCTAACTATGGATAACTATTCCATTAACCCTGCGTAATGCGCCCACTTACAGGAGTGGGAGACTTCTGTAAAATTAAGTTAAAGGTCCATCATTTCAAAATTCACCTTTGTTTTTAAGAGAGATGCTTCTTGTGTTAATTTATTTTCACGGATGCGTTGTTCTTCCTCTTCAAAAAGCGCTGTCCATTTTTTTGTTTCGGCCAAATTCGCTTCGTACGCTGCATCGATGACTGCTAACCAATAGGATAACTCTTCTTCATCCCCTACAACGATGCCGACTCCGAATGACTGATTGATTTGTACCTTTGTTTCAGTGACAAGCACCTCGCCAAGGTAAAAAAGAGTTTTCTTAGCTGTTTCCCTCATCTTGATCATCGTTAACGCATGATGTGGTTCAGCTAAAACATGGATAGTATAAGCACTCTCAATTTCATGCACGCGTTCTCTTGCAAAATGCCGCGAGCCATCAATGAGAATTTTCGTCCGTCTACGTCGATTCATACTCTCACTCCTTCACAAACCCATGTTAACTTGTTGCCAAGTCAGATAGTGTTAAGGGTTTATTAAAGAATGTAAATACGCGTTAACAAAAAAAGCCTTCGTCAAATGAATTGACAAGGACTTTTCGATTTACTCAGCTGCAATGACATAGGTAAACGAGTCACTGCAGTAGATGATTTTTGTATATTCAAGAACATTATGTTGTTTGGCATCGATGCAATCACTCTCTAGGATAAATAGTGGTACCAGTCGTGCACAATCGAGAAGGGAACGTTCAACATTAGTAGGAAATGAAATTTTGACATGACTTTTGCTGCTCATAAAATCGCTATACCCCTGCTCTGCATAATAGGCAAACATAGACTCAATACAGGCCCCATCGTATTCAATCTGCGAGAAGACACTTTTCGCCACATATGAAATATGAAGGGCGATCGGTACCCCATCGATGATTCGCAATCGAGAAATCTTAAAAACTTCATCATCCTGCTGCACATTCAAGTTCATATAGATTTTTGGATCATAGGCAATTTTTTCACAACCAAGATTTTGAGTTTCCAGCTCATAGTTAGCCTGTTTCATTTTCTCACTAAAACTTGAGCTTCCGGTCAAATGCAATTCAATCTGGCGCTGTTTCGGCTTTAAAAAACGTCCCTTCCCTTGCTTTGAATAAAGATAACCCATGTCCTCCAACTTCAAAAAAGCATTCCGCACTTTTATTCTCGGCACTCCGTAATGATCGGCAAGCTCATTTTCCGATGGAAATTGGTCATTGGCTCGATAGTTTCCTTGAACAATCTCTTGAATCAAATCATCGATAATCATTAGCTCAATTTGTTCAGCCATTCCCTAACTCCTTCTATTCTCTTTAATGTTTATAGTATAACTATACACTTTTAAGTGCAAAATGAAGTACGATAGACAAATCAATTACGCCTTGGCGTAATTGCGTCCAGATTTTTTTCGAGCTCGGGGCCTACAGGACGTGGGTCATGCAACCGTTGCCGCAGGACGCGGCGTACTTAGGTTGCCTTCTTAAGCTCCTCTAAAAATCTGTGACATCGGGGAAGGATTTATCAAGGAGGAATTGCACTTCATTCCTCCCCGTTCAGCAGGCGTTTGAACACCCGCCTAACAAGTAAACCAAACCGCATTTATCTCGCCACCTTGGAGGTGGGAGTCTTCTGCTGAATGAAGATAAAAGAGTTCTCGCTTGTAATCTTTATCAGACAAGTGGATACTATTAGAAAAGGAACTACGATGTATTTTTCACATAAAAAATCGGACATGAGGGGCACTGTTTTATATGGATGCGATAACAGAATTATTCAAAAAAAAAGGAGTCAAACGAGTCATTATTTTTGCTTTAATCATTTTCATTCTTTTCAGCGTAAGAAGTATGATGAATTTAATCTTATTAACTTTCATTTTTTCGTTTTTAATGAATCGACTTGTTGAATTTACAATCGGACGCGTCCGATTAAATCGTAAACTACTCGTCATACTGCTCTATACAACGATTGTTGGTATTCTGACAATCGGCCTTGTTAAATACTTACCTCTTATTTCAACGGAAATCAGCCAGCTTATTAAGCAAATTACAAGCTTTTCTATAGCAACACATAACAATCCGCTACTTAGTTTTATCGAATCTATAATCTCAAGCGAAAAAATAACTGCCTATTTAGAAAACGGATTTTCATTTTTACTGAAGTCCTTCACAGATATTAGTAAAACGAGTGTACAAGTATTAATTGCTTTGATTTTAAGCTTGTTTTTCCTTCTTGAAAAGCCAAGTTTAATTGAATTCACGAACAAGTTTAAAAATAGTAAAATTGCCCCGTTCTATTATGAAATTGAATTCTTCGGGAAAAAGTTTTCGCGTACATTTGGGAAAGTAATAGAAGCTCAGTTCATTATTGCACTCGTGAATACAGTTTTATCAGTCATTGTTTTGATGATACTTGGATTCCCACAAATTATCGGATTGGCCATTATGATTTTCTTCTTAGGGCTTATCCCTGTTGCAGGGGTCATTATTTCTCTGGTCCCTCTTACCATCATTGGTTTTACGATTGGCGGATACTTAACTGTCATTTACTTGATGGTGGCGATTATGATCATTCATGCGATTGAAGCGTATATTTTAAACCCGAAGCTGATGTCTTCGAAAACAGATTTACCTGTTTTTTATACATTCATCGTGCTCATTTTTTCGCAAAACTTCTTTGGCGTTTGGGGATTGATTATCGGGATTCCAGTGTTTGTGTTCCTGCTGGATATTCTCGACGTCACAGATAAGGAACCTATCAATAAAAAAGACAAGGTAGATTTATAATCCCTTGTCTTTTTTCTTTATTTACTATATACATTGAATTAAATAATCCGACGAGCAGACGTTTTCCGCATGCATGGCTTCACTTCAATTAGCTGGAGAATAATTAATTCAACTTATATAGTAAGTAATAAAGGAGAATTACATGTCAAATTCAGATAAACCTGCCATTCACTTTCATGAGGTCAATTATTCGATTGACGATATACATATTTTAAAGAAGATTACCGGTTCCTTTCCAAAAGGAAAAATAACAACGCTTGTTGGCCCTTCCGGCGCCGGGAAAACGACGCTGCTTAAACTGTGCAATGGTTTGATATCTCCCACTTCAGGAGATATTTTCATTCACACAAAACCCATTTCTACCTATGACCCGATCAAGCTACGCCGCCAAGTCGGAATCGCACTGCAAAGCGCCCCAATGATCAAAGGGAGCGTCTTTCACAATTTGGCATTGCCACTCGAACTTCAAGGCAAAAAATTAGCTGAACAGGATGCTATCCGAATTTTAGATAATGTCGGATTGGAGAAATCTTTTTTATATAGGAAGACGGATGATTTATCCGGAGGACAGCGTCAAAAAGTATCCATTGCCCGTACACTCGTCAACCAATCTGAAATCCTTTTATTAGATGAGATTACATCCGCACTGGACCGGAATTCATTGTATGAAATTGAGCAATTAATCGTCAATATCAACCATAAATACGATACAACGATTATCTGGATCACGCATAATCTAGAACAGGCCATCTCGATTGGGGATTTTACCTGGGTGATGATGGACGGCGAGGTCATCGAGACAGGCAATAGCGACTTATTGAAATCATCGACGAATGCATTAGTACAGCAATTTGTGCAGGGGGACCGTCGATGAGTTACGCAACTTTAGCCATCACACTTATTTTTGTTGCTATCCCTTTACTGCTCTCAAAAACACTTCACTTAGGGTTGGAAAAAGATACAATCATTGCGACGATTCGTTCCATCGTTCAATTGCTTGCAGTCGGCTATGTACTAAAACTCGTATTCGATTCCGAAAATCTGATTTATATACTACTAATGGTAGCGTTAATGATTGGTGCCGCGACACACAATGCGCGCAAAAAAGGGAAGTCAATTGAAGGTATTACATGGAAAATCGCCGTGACGTTAATCGCCATTGAAGTGTTGACCCAAAGTATTTTACTCGGCTTCCGGATTGTCCCGCCAACCGCACAATATATCATTTCCATCAGCGGCATGATGATTGGTAACTCGATGGTGCTGTCGATTCTCTTTCTCAACCGATTTATAGCAGAAGTGGAAGCACATCGCGACGAAACAGAGCTGATCCTGTCACTCGGCGGCACCCCAAAACAAGCGATTCATCGACAGCTTCTTCAGTCGATTAAAGCAAGTATGATTCCGACGATTGAAAGTCAGAAAACAATCGGCCTAGTTCAACTACCCGGTATGATGAGTGGACAAATTATTGCGGGGGCAGATCCTGTCCAGGCAGTCCAGTTCCAATTGCTCATTATCTTCCTATTACTGACGACCGCCGCCGTGACGAGTATCTTGCTTGGCTTTTTATCCTACCCAACATTATTTAATCAGCGTATGCAGATGTTGAGAGGAAGAAACTAAAAATACGCCCTTGTCTTTCTTTTCATAACATGATAGAGTTGGATAAATTAATCTTTTCTAATAACTTCATATTGTATTCTTATCAAGAGAGACGGAGGGAGTGGCCCGGCGATGTCTCAGCAACCAGCCTATTTCGGGGTATGGTGCTAATTCCTACTAGACGCAGTTCGTCTTGCAGATGAGAAGATTGACTTCATATTTTTGAGGGCCCTCTTCTACTAGAGGGCCTTTTTAATTTTATTCGGAAAGCCCACCGAATAAAATTAAATCCTCCGGAGGATGCCACAGAATTTCCAAAGGAGTTTATCGAGCAAGCTCGATGAAATTCTGGGCGAAAATACGCCAAGGCGTATTTTATATAAGACTATTTCAATTAAAAAGGATGATGAAAATGACAAACAGCAGTTTTGATACGCGACTTGTACAATTAGGAAATAACAGTGACCCAAAAACGGGTGCCGTGAATCCACCGATTTATTTATCGACAGCCTACAAGCACGATGGACTCGGTCAATCGACTGGCTATGACTACTCTCGGACAAAAAATCCAACGCGTTCCATCTTAGAAGAAGGGATTGCTAACTTGGAAGGCGGAGATGCTGGCTATGCCTGTAGTTCGGGAATGGCTGCGATTCAATTAGTACTATCTCTGTTTCGTTCAGGCGATGAATTGATTGGACCAGAAGATATTTACGGTGGAACGTACCGTTTGCTCGACTATTATGCAGATGTCTATGGAATTACGACGTCGTACACAGACTTTACAGATGTCAAAGAGACCGAGAAATTGATTACAGGGAAGACAAAAGCTCTTTTTATCGAAACACCAACTAATCCGTTGATGCAGGAAATTGATATTGCTCAATTTGCAGAACTTGCTAAGAAGCATGATTTGTTGCTCATTGTCGATAACACATTTTACACACCATATCTCCAGAGACCTATTGAGCTCGGTGCCGATATCGTCCTACATAGTGCGACGAAATACATCGGGGGCCATAATGATGTGCTTGCCGGGTTGGTTGTGGCAAAAGGTGAAGAGCTTTGTACGAAACTTGGTACTAATCATAACGCGATTGGCGCTGTGCTCTCGCCTTTCGATTCGTGGTTAATCGTCCGTGGGTTAAAGACACTTCACTTGCGCATGAAACAGCATGATGCCAATGCGAAAATTATTGTAGATTACTTACAAAATGAGCCACTTGTTCAAGACGTGCTCTATCCAGGAAAAGGCGGTATGCTGTCATTCCGACTGCAAGAAAGTGAATGGGTCGATTCGTTCCTGCAAAACCTGAAACTAATTACATTTGCAGAAAGCCTTGGTGGCGTTGAGAGTTTCATTACCTACCCTACAACACAAACCCATGCAGATATCCCACTGGAAGAACGGCTACGCCGGGGTGTCGATGAAAAGCTTTTACGTTTTTCGGTTGGGGTAGAGGATGCAGATGACTTAATTGCCGATTTGAAGCAAGTTTTTGCGACATTAAAAAGTGAGGTGCCACAGCTATGAGTTCAAGTAAAGAACGCTTAGAAACAACAATTATCCACGCATCGACGCGTGGTGATTTCGAGCAAAAAACAGGTGCGGTCAACGTTCCGATTTACTTATCATCTACTTTCCATCAAGAAAGCTTTGGTAAGTTTGGGCCTTATGATTACAGCCGTTCGGGAAATCCAACAAGGGATGCTTTAGAAAAAACAATTGCAGCATTAGAAGGCGGTGCAAGGGGGTTGGCATTTGCTTCTGGCATTGCCGCTATTTCTTCCGCTTTCATGCTGTTATCTTCTGATGATCATATTGTCATCACTGAAGATGTTTACGGCGGAACATTTCGTTTTGTTACCGAGGTGTTAACGAAATTCCGGATTGACCATACCTTTGTAGACTTGGGCGATTTAGAAGCAGTCAAACAAGCAATCCAACCGAATACGAAATTGGTTTACATCGAAACACCGTCCAATCCACGTCTTGGTATTACGGATATTGAAGCAGTGGTCAATATTGCCAAAGCGCATGATTGCTTAACATTCCTTGATAATACATTCATGTCGCCGCTTTATCAGCGTCCACTCGATCTTGGTGTCGATATTGTTCTGCATAGTGCAACCAAGTTTTTATCAGGACATAGTGATATTATTGCGGGGCTAGCTGTGACAAAGGACGAAGAGCTTGGCAATCGTTTAGCATTCATCCAAAATTCTTTCGGCGCTATTTTAGGTGCACAGGATTCCTACGCACTTATTCAAGGCATCAAAACATTAGGTGCTCGCTTCACGCAGTCAACTGCCTCTGCGGCTAAAATTGCAACCTATTTGGATGAACATGCACTAGTTGAAGAAGTGTTTTACCCTGGTTTAGCAAGTCACCCAGGACATGCTATCCATGCTAAACAGTCAACAAGTGCAGGCGCGGTGCTGTCCTTCCGTTTGCCGAATAGAGAGACAGCCCAAGCATTTGTGGAAAACGTCAAAATCCCAGTTTTCGCGGTTAGCCTAGGCGGCGTTGAATCTATTCTTTCTTATCCAGCACAAATGTCCCACGCTGCGATGCCTAAAGCTGAACGGGAAAAACGTGGTATTACGGATGGTCTACTTCGCTTCTCGGTTGGACTCGAGCATGTCGATGACTTGATAGCTGATTTTGATCAAGCCCTGCAAGTTGTAGAGAAATTAGTCACGGCAAAAACTTCATCATAAACTAATAAAAGCCCTTGTAAATGGATTGTCCATTTACAAGGGCTTTTGCAATTGTATATAGTCCATTTTAATAGTATTTCACAAATTCCCCAACAGGTTTACGATAGCCTCTTGGTCGTCTGCTTTCAACTTTTTCTTTGCCAAGAACAATCATTAATACCGGTTCCTGTTCGTCTGGTATTTCCAATAGATTTTTGAGTTCATCAGGATTAAAGCCAATCATCGGACATGTTGCCCATCCCGCATTTTTGGCTGCTAGCATAAATAACATTGATGACAAGGACGCATTACGAATAGCTTCGTCGCGTTGGAATTCCTCTCCTCTACTTTCGTACAGTGAGATAACATCTTGAACTTCTTGATCATATTGTTGCTGGTTGAGGATACCTAACATCAACAAGCCCTCATATACTTTTTCAGTATTTTTATAAGCTGCCTTATCCCCCGTCACAATAATAACCGCTGAAGCAACACCCACTTTATACTGCCCAAACGCTGCTTTTTGTACTTTCCTCTTTAAGTCATCGTCTGTGACAACTAAATAATTCGTATGCTGCAAATTAAATGCTGAAGGTGCCATTTTAACGACGTTAAAAATTTCATCCAACTCTCTTGGTGTGATTGGATTATTCGGCAAAAAGTTATTTGCTGATCGTCTTTCCGTTACTAGCTGATTAAATGCATCCATGTCATTCTCTCCTTTAATTACTTACTCGAATTTGCCTTCATGGTAATCTTTATATGCTTGAACAATCTCTTCATCTGAATTCATAACGAATGGCCCACGTGCAACAACTTTTTCGCCAATCGGCTGTCCCGCATATAACACGACGCGTAGCTGCTCTGTCGCATGAATGGTCAATTCAGTCTGTTCGGTATCTAATCCACGTTCGAGCCAGAGAACCTGCCCTGCTTTGCCTATTGTATTGTCTTTGCCAAACGCCCCTTGTCCTTCTAAGACATATATAAAACCATTATAACTTCCTGGTAGGTCTTGCATAACTGTCGCACCTGCATCAACATTTAACTCCACCATCGTCACAGGCACATGATTTTTCGTAGCGGCCGTTACACCCATCGAAGAGCCGGAAAACACACGGATAGTAGCACCCTCTTCTTCGCGAATAGGCATATCTTGCGCGCGCATATTTTGATAGCGTGGCTCCGTCATTTTTTTATCACTCGGAAGATTGACCCATAGTTGCAAGGAACGAACAGTATCACCGACAGCCGGATCTTCTGTATGAATGATTCCTCGTCCCGCAGTCATCCACTGAACATCACCTGGTAGCAGCTCCCCATCACCGGTTTTATTGTCCGAATGCTCTAGCTTGCCTTCAATGACATATGTCACCGTTTCAATGCCACGATGCGGGTGCATACCAAATGTGCCGCGTACAAAAAAGTCCTCCGCCATCAATAGAAATGGATCGGCTTCCTCCCAATTACCCGGCTCAATAACCAATCCCACTTTATGTGTCAGTGAATTTTCTTGGAAAACAACATCTCTTACACTTCTAATGCCTCTCGAAATCATACTTACTCCTCCTCGTTTTCAATCGTTCGTTGAATTTTTTTGAGTAGATTCAGTAGTTGCACCTGTTCCTCACGATTCAGTCCACAAAACTGAGATGCTTGGAACTGTTCTTGTTGAGGAACGACTTCTGCATATAAACAGCAGCCTGCCTCTGTTAATGAAATATATTTCGTTTTCCACTGTTGGTCACGCGTAATCCAACCAAGTGCTTCCATCTTTTTTAGCAGTTGTGCGATATTACCTTTTGTGACTTCCAGTTTTCCAGCCAATTGTTGCTGCGTAATCGGCTGATGCAAACCAATTTGAACAAGTACATCGAACTGGGCGGTCGATAAATCCCATTGCTTTAGATGCTGATTTGTTTGGCGCATGCTTAAATTGTAAAATCGGGATAACCGGAACCACACAAGAAGACCGAGACGCTTGTTTCTGGCCGACAAAAATGTCTTATCAAGAATTGGTTCTGTCATGCTTTCACCTCTAAATTATTAACTTCTTTTATCAGTATATAACTAAACTGATAAACCTTCAATTGAACTGCTTCATGCAAATTCACAAAATAAAGACCGATGAGTATGACTCATCGGCCTTTTTTTCTTACGCCCGGTAAAATTCAAAGTGATTGCGTTTTTCCTTAGCCTTGTACAAGGCTTGGTCAGCGTTATCCATTAATGTTGCCACATCAGCACCGTCTGCTGGATACATCGCAATACCAATACTAGACGTCGCCAACACTTCTTGTCCTGCAATTACATAGGGCTCACTAAAATGCTTCAACATTCTACTTACAATTTTCTCTACTTTTTGTGGATTCATATCTTGCAATAAAATAAGAAATTCATCGCCACCGATTCGACCGACTACATCTTCACTACGAATATTGTCTGTCATCTTACCCGCAAATTGGATAAGCAGTTCATCCCCAACAGCATGTCCTAGCGAATCATTGATGGTCTTAAATTTATCCAAATCGAGATATAACACTGCAAAGGCATCCTTTTGTTCAACAGCTTTCTCCAGCGCATCAATGAATGAGCTTCTATTGACAACCCCTGTCATCGGATCATAGGTAGCCATATACGTTAACTGATCCTCATAATATTTCCGAACCGTTATATCTCGCAATATAGCCTGAATGACCCTCTCTCCCTCATGCTGAACGGGGATTGCAATCATTTCTACCCATATTGTTGTGCCATCAAATCGAACAAGCTTTTCAATCATCGGCTCCGTTTTCACCGCTTCTAAACTTTTCAATGCATCAATGACTCGACTCCTATCTTCCTCATCCGTCGGTTCAATAAAATCCCAGATTGCCTTGCCGATGAGCTGATCTACATTTTTAGCGCCAAGAAGTTTAACCGCCTCTGGATTAGCAAAAGTTAGCGCATCATCATTTTGCACTAAAATTGCATCCGGAGAATATTCTACTAAAGTTCTGTAACAGCTCTCAGTAACGGTCAGCTGACGTTGCGTATGCTTTTCCCTCGTAATGTCTTTATACATCGCGACAGCTAACACATCATCCTTATTAATAGCACGATAGGAGGCCAACACATCTTTTATGGTGCCATCCTTATGCTTACGTTTCGTTTCAAAATAAAGCGTACTCTCGCCTTTTCTCAAAACATTGAGTTGCTTCTGATGATCTGCTGACGTAAAGTCGTCCATAAAAAATGGCGGTCTTGAAACCCCTTCAACTTCCACCAGACTCCAACCTAAGATGTCCTTTAAAGCAGGATTTGCTTGAACAATTGCACCATCATTGCGTAATATTAAAATAGCATCATTGGTATTTTCCCAAATGAGTTGATATTCATCGATTGTTGGATTTACCCCTATCCTGAAATTCGTTAGTTCGTCCATAGTACTCCCTCCATATTCAACTTATAAACTAGTATAATTCAAAACGTGTTAAGAAGCTGTGCCAAGTGATTGTAAAAAGAGAGCACTGAATCGCATAGATTCAACACTCTCTTTTCTACAGAAGATATGGCGATACCTTCCAATTTATTCAGTAGACAACACTACCTGCTTGTTCTACTTTTTTCGTCACACCCGCGCCCACTTTTTCATTGATATATTTCGTCAAATCGACCGTCATATCATAACGCATAAACGGCGTGATTAAATAGATTCCATGGAAATGCTCTAACGCCACATCTATCAATTCCTTCGCAAGGGCTATGCCTTCTCGCGTCGATTGCTCACGATCTCCCGCAAACAGTCCCATTCTTGCCCGGACTTCATCTGTCAGTTTAATGCCCGGCACTTCATTGTGAAGAAACTCTGCATTTTGTGACGAAGTTAGCGGCATAATTCCAATATAAATAGGTGACTGAATATGTTTTGTTGCCTCATACAACTCAATAATTTTCTCTGGACTATAAACCGGTTGGGTAATGAAATAATCTGCACCCGCTTCGATTTTCCTCTCCATTCTTTGCACAGCACGGTCGATATGACGCACATTCGGGTTAAACGCCGCTGCCACTGTAAAGGATGTTTTCTGTTGCAATGACTTACCAGACCATGATATTCCCTCATTAAACTGCTTAATCATTGAAATTAATTCAAATGAAGTCATATCAAAAACGGATGTTGCGCCTGGGAAATCACCGATTTTCGTTGGATCTCCTGTAATCGCCAGTAATTCTGTAATGCCCATTGTATGCAAGCCCATAAGATGCGACTGCAAGCCAATGAGGTTTCGATCACGACACGTGATATGAACAAGTGGTGTTGCGCCAATTCTTTGTTTCACCAATGACCCCATCGAGGCATTACAAATTCTTGGTGATGCCAGGGAATTATCCGCTAATGTAATGGCGTCCACACCTACATCATGAAGCGCCTGTGCCCCTTCAAAAAATGTAGCCGTATTTAAATGCTTCGGCGCATCCAACTCTACAATTATCGAATGTCTCTTTTGCACCGTTTCAAGCAAAGTTGGTTTGTCGAGTGCCTTCGAATCCGTCACATTCACTTTCGCATCATGCGCTTTCACTTGTTTGTCTTGCACATGCGCACGATTCGTTAAGCCCTCTACCAATGCGCGAATATGCGCCGGAGTCGTACCACAGCATCCCCCTAGTAAACCGACACCTTCCTCACGGAAATTAAGCGCCAGTTTGCCGAAATAATCGGGTTCATTTTCATACGTCAATTTGCCATCTGTATAGCTCGGGAAACTCGCATTCGGATACGCAGCCAATAAGGCTTTCTTTGGCAATGGAACTTCCTCTAATGCTTTCAGTATATGATAAGGCCCTGATCCACAATTGACTCCAACAACGTCAGCACCTAATGCTTCCAGCTGTTGCAGGGCATCCGCGAGTGCCAAACCATTTTGTAGCACGCCTGCTTCATGCATCGAGACATTTGTAATAATCGGGATATCTGTTGCTTGACGTGCAATATTGAGCACGGTTGTTAATTCATCAAAATCGTAATAAGTTTCTAATAGAATGCCGTCCACACCTTCAGTAAGTAGGCATTGTAGCTGTTGCTTAAAGCTCTGCTCAATTTCTTCCTTTGTACCTATCAGCGTTTTCGAACCATGAATACCGCCAATTGTTCCGAGAATAAACGTATTTTTACCGGCAGCTTTTTTCGCAATATCAACAGCCGTCTTATTGATTTTTTCAACACTATTTTCTAGTCCATAACGTGCTAATTTTATATAGTTGGCGCCATATGTATTGGTTTGAATCACATCCGCCCCTGCCTCGATGTAAGCTTGATGAACGTGGAGCACTCGTTCAGGATGTGTCAGGTTTAATTCCTCAAAACAACGATCTACCCCGTTTGTGTACAGCAATGTTCCCATCGCGCCATCACCTATTAAAATGCGTTCTTTCATCGTCTCAAGTAAATTTGCCAATTGTCTATCCCCTCTCTATGTCCACTGAATCTTTCGTCGTCCATGCACCATATGATTGAAACAAAAAAGAGCCTCTCCTTTGTGTTGATAAAGGAAATAGACTCTGCATTTGACTAAGTCTTTTCCTCATCTATCAAGCCAATTTCTCGACTTGCTGGAATTAGCACCGTACCAACTATGGCGGTTGCTGAGGTGTCAACGGGCCAGTCCCTATACCTCTCTAGATAAGAAAAACTATTAAATTGTTTGTTGAATTATTTTTATCAATTAGCATAATTGATGATGTATTTCTATTATTGACAACCTTACGCTATTTAGCGAAAATTTGCAATACCTTTTTAGGAAGTAATGAATAATAATGAATTCCATTAAACCACGCTGCGGCGCCGGGGGATGGCTTCGGCGCCCCCCGTTAAGGCGCCTTCGCTGGAGATTACGTGGAAATCATAAGTTCAACATATAATAAGCATTTCCCATCAGTGTGTTAATATTAATAACAGATTTATAATCGAAAGGTGGATGCACGATGGATAACACGATTCCAGTAAAATTGACATCACTCACAACAAAAGGCGGCTGTGGGTGCAAAATTGGACCTGCTGATTTAGCGCAAGTATTACGTGGGCTTCCGCCTGCTACACCTGATCCAAATTTACTCGTTGGTCTTGATACGAGTGATGACGCAGGTGTTTATAAACTGACGGACGACATCGCGATGGTGCAAACGCTCGACTTTTTCACACCGATTGTCGATGATCCTTATGATTTCGGGCAAATCGCTGCTACCAATGCCATCAGCGATGTCTATGCGATGGGTGGCAAGCCGATTACAGCACTTAATATCGTGGCTTTCCCGATTGCCACTTTAGATAAAAAAATTCTTTCAGATATTTTACGTGGTGCAGGTGATAAATTAAAAGAAGCCGGTGTCACACTAGTTGGCGGACATTCCATTGACGACCAGGAGCCTAAATTCGGACTAGCTGTCACAGGCGTTGTTCATCCTGATAAAGTACGGACTAATGCAGGCGCTAAACCAGGCGACAAATTGATATTAACAAAACCAATTGGTGTTGGTATTTACACAACTTCATTGAAAAATAGTTTATTGTCTGAAGATGAAGTGGTTGAAGTAACAAAAGTAATGACGACACTCAATAAAGTAGCCGCTGAAACAATGGCTAACTATGAGGTCCATGCCGCTACAGATGTGACAGGCTTCGGATTACTTGGGCATACGTCAGAAATGGCCAAAGCAAGTGACGTTGGCATTCATATCCATGCTGATCAAGTACCTATTTTAGCGCGTACAAAAGAACTTGCCGCAGCTGGTAAAGTACCTGGAGGCACAAAAAATAACTTTGCCCATGTCGCAGATGTCGTGACGTATGCGGATAGACTAGACCAAATTGACCGTTGGATTTTATGTGATGCTGTCACTTCTGGTGGTTTGCTCATTGCATTAGCTGAGCAAGAGGCGACACTGTTGCTGAACGACCTTCAACAACAAGGCGTTGATGCACGAATTATCGGAGAAGTAACAGAAGACAACAAAGGGCGCATCATTGTTTCATAATCTAGCTAGAAGGTGAAAAAAGTGTTTAGAGATTTGACGATAGACGAACTACTGGCCGTACAAGCAAAGGGACCGCATACATTCATTGATGTGCGCTCCCCGAAAGAATTTAACGAAGCAACAATTCCCGGCAGCATCAATATTCCTGTGTTTAATGACGAGGAACGAGCTGAAATCGGAACCCTTTACAAACAGGTTGGACAAGAGGTTGCCAAGGATAGAGGACTTGAAATCTTTTCGCAGAAGTTGCCTGATTTCATTCGTGCCTTCAAACAAATTGACACACCGATGACTGTATTTTGTTGGCGTGGCGGTATGCGCAGTAAAACGGCTGCCACTGTCCTCGATTTAATGGGCATCCACACGACTCGTTTGGCAGGCGGGGTCCGTACTTTTCGACAATGGGTTGTGCATGAATTGGAGCAAGAAGATTTCTCTCCTACCTTTATTGTGTTAAATGGCTATACCGGGTCAGGTAAAACGGCTCTATTGAAAATGCTAGCTGACAAAGGATTTCCCGTCCTCGATTTTGAAAATCTAGCTGGACACCGCGGCTCTATCTTCGGTCAAATTGGACTGGAGCCCAGCAACCAAAAGAAATTCGACTCCCTACTCGTCCGTGAATTAGCGCGACTTAAACAAGAGCCTTATGTTTTCATCGAAGGAGAAAGTAGACGGATTGGTAAAGTAAGCATGCCTTCCTTCCTGTTCAATAAAAAAGAAACAGGCGTGCAGCTCAGCGTACATTTACCGGTTGAAGAACGCGTTAAAAATATTCTTGCTGACTATGAACCGGATAAATATCCAGAACTTTTCCAAGAAGCCTTTCAAATTATAAAAAAACGGCTACATACACCGATTGCCAAACAGATTGAAGATGACCTAGCCATCGGAGATTTTGCATCGGTTATAAAGCTCTTACTCGAAAACTACTATGATTCGCGCTATGAACATTCTGGCAACCAACATACCGAAATCGAATATGTTCACATCACTGCAAATAACCTGGATGATGCTTTTCAACAACTGCTTGGAGTTGTTGAGAGGCTGGAGTTAAACAAGTAAATAGCCGTGGATAGACCGCTGTTAGCTTAGCAAGGTCTATCCACAACTTTTCACTTCATACTACCTTTCCACTCCTTATAAAGAGCCGGGTTAAGATTGTTCACATGCTTCAAAAACTCTTCTAAATAACCTTTCTTTTTTAACCCTTTTAACAATTTAGTCGGAGTAGATCTGACCGAGCCAAATGCTCTCTTTAAATCAATCACCCTTATGTCCATATCCTCATTAAATAAAATATGACGAACCTCTGTATCGCATCTATCGAATCCGACTTTGTTCAATTCGGCCAGCATTGCTAGAATTTTTACCACGATAGATTCTGGCAGTTGCTTTTCTTTTTTTAAATACTGAGGAAGAGAAATTCCTTCTACATACTCCATAACGATATAGTTTGGTCCATCCTCATACAGTCTAGGAATCACTGGGGATGGTTGTCCCACTTGCAGTGCATTCAGTTCCAATGCTTTTGTTTGTTCATTTTCAAAAACTTTAACACAGCGATCATCTGTTAATTGAAAGACCGATCCATCTGATCCCCTCCCGATTAGCTTGTAGCTTATTAAATTTTTACTTTTGATAGACCCCTTATTCCCGGCTATTATCTTCTTAAATGCTTCCATTACGGAACACCCCTTTATAATAATTTAAAGTATCACTTAGTCCGACAGACAATTCATAGGATGGCTGCCAACCTAATACTGTTGCCGCTTTTGTGTTATCCAATCGGCTATGTTGAATATCCCCTTCACGTGCTGGCCTAATAATAGGCGTCATATGAACTGCCATAAGTGACGTCATCATTGTTAAAAGCTCGTTTACACTTGTCTTTGTATTACATCCAATATTGAAAATCCCATTTGTCCCTTTAGTTAAGGCGAGTACATTAGCCAGTGCAACATCTTTTACGTAAACAAAATCTCTCGTCTGTTCACCATTCCCATATATAAATGGGGCTTCTCCATTCAAAATCTTCCTGAAAAAAGTTGAAATAACGCCTCCCTCACCTAAAGAGGTCTGTCTCGGACCATAAACGTTGGCATATCTTAAGATCGTAAAAGGGACTTGATTAAGCCTTTGAAAAAGTTGGATATATCTTTCAGAAGTATATTTGGAAAGGCCATAAAAGGATAGTGGCTTCATAGCAAATGATTCCTTTATGCTACAATCAGCTGTTTCTCCATATACGGCACAAGTGGAAGAAAAAATTATTTTTTGTACATGGTGTTTTTGACAGTAGTTGAGTAGACGAATCGTTCCTAAAATATTTTGTTCAGCATCATGCGAGGGGTATAGTATAGAGGTAGCAACATCCACCTGTGCCGCTAAGTGGATCACTACATCTGGTTTTTCACGCGCAAAAACTTCTTCTAATTTCTGCGAGTTGATATCCATTTCAATCATTTGGACTTGAGAAGGAACAGCATCTTTTTTACCTGAAGATAAATTATCTACGACGACTGTCTCATGTCCGTTTTTGATTAATAACTCAACTACATGAGAACCGATAAACCCTGCCCCTCCAGTAACTAGTATTTTCATATTTACTTCCCAACCTTTTAAATTCTTATTTCAATTCCCTACTCTAGATTTCTCCTATACATAGACGGATTAATATAATCCAAGCTCTTTTCCCCAAACCATGGTTTTCTCCAAATATCTTTCCAGTAGCTGACTTTTCTCACCTCTTACAACTCTGCGTAAGTGATTCAGCAACCTTTTCTCTAAGGTTCTCTGTAAATAAGTCATTTTCAAAAGCTGTAGCGGATCTGTTTGAAACGTAATTCCATACTTTTTCATTTCCTCACTGTATAAATGGGCACAATGACTACGAATCTCTTCAGCATCCTTCTGCCAATCCTTCCGAAAATCAAGTAATATTTCCACAAGAACGACTAAATCGAACCATACCGGCGCATATTTAGCAGACTCCCAATCTACAAATTGAATTTTCCAGTCTTGATTTGTAGTTGCATTTTGACAGCTAATATTATGAACATGAAGATCGCCATGTATGAGGCTCTGCCCGCTTGCCATTATTTCAGGAAAAAAAACGGGGCCTTTTTGTAAAATTTGTTGGATTGCTGTATAGCTAGGCTCCACTACTCCTCTTAAACCAGGATCTTTCATCGCCAAATCGAGGTATTTCTTTGTTTTTTCAATATGTTTACTTCTTTCTAAAGCCATCGACTGTGAATCATAGTGAGGAAGCCAAGAGTCGGAAATGTTACTATGCTGCTCCAATTGACTTTCAAATGTTGTAGCATGAAATTTTGCCACGGTTGGAATGATCGCATCAAAGTGTTTTGGGGTTAGTTTAATTTGTCCACGTAACGGTCTGACGAACTCCATAAACATCCAAACTTCCTCGCCATTTACATTGCGCTCCATCCAATAGATTTGTGGCATAAATTCCTGCAGAGTTAGACTCGCTTTTTGATACATCTTCATTTCAACCATATGATTTTCTTTCAGTGGCGGTTTATAAATTTTTAAGACGACTGGAAGGACTTCTATGCCATCCGTAATCATCAATTGCCATATCGTCGTTTTTTCACGTGAATTTTTGAGACACACGATTTGCTTCTCGACTAGTTTACTATTTTGACCAAGAACATCTCGAAATTTTTCATGCCAACCGAAATGCCTCCATTGCCGTATAATCTCGTCTGTACTGCTCAATGAATCATTCACTCCTTTCAAATGAATTTCTAACGCTTCACCTTTACATTTCTCAGATGGGAAACAAAACTTCGTATAAATGGCATCGGATCATCCCAAGCAAATAGTGCTTCTACTTTTCTTCCCGATAAACCCTTGAGCCATTCCGTAAATGTCATCTGTTTATCTCTTCTGTTTTGACGAAACGAAATGAAATCACGTACAAGATAAACCCATTTAACTCCTTCTCGTTGACTCGTTACAGGTATTGGCTCTTGACCAGTTAGCGACAAATAATACAAGTAGGCTACATCCACACCACAGGCTATCGATAGCTGTTGTGTGAGACCTATTCTCGCATTAATTTCTATAAATTTTAATGCTCCATCTCTTTGGTCCCTTTTAAATTCTGTAATGGCTAATCCTTTAAATTGCAGCTTGTTGAGGAAGGACAAGGCTTCTCGAATTACCTCTTCATCCCTAACACTTAGAACCATCGCAGAGGAGCCGAAGTCAGGAGGGAATTGATGGATTTTTTGATTCATATATAGCCCTACCAAATTCATCTGTTCATCAAAAAACGTTTTGACCGAATAGATACAAGCCTCATCCCCCGGAATGATTTCTTGTAGCATCAGTTCCCCAAACGGCCTATATAAGGAGTACTGTTCTCGCAATTGGGATGCATCCTCTACTAAAATCGCTTTCTTAAACAACCGGTGACTCACTCGTTTACGAAAATCAGAAGAATAGACAGGCTTTAATATACATGGAAAGGTTACTTCCCCACTCATTTGTTCAAGCTGTTGGTCATCGTCTATTGCCAAGACTTTTGGGCATGGAATATTATGTTTAACAGCCAGTTCATAGGTTAATCTTTTATCCAACACAGCTTCGACGAGGGATGGATCCGGTAGTAAGAACCGATAATATCGTTGTAATAAGATTCTATGCTTGGATATAAAATGGACAAAGTCATCAGATCCCGCGTAAAGTACTGGTTTCCTACTAAATTCTTTTCCCAACTTAATAAGAAACTTCACCATTTTTTGTTCTTCCGAAACAGGATTGGGACAGATTCCACAAGTCGCATGACGTGTTTTGCCAATTTCATATTTCCCTTTTATATCGTATGCGTTAACGCTGATGCCTTGCTTGTGCAAACTTCGAACAATACCGATCCCTGTCGCACTTAAATCCAGCACAACAGCCGAAATAGGTTGTTGCATCTATTTCACCTCCTCTTTATAAAAAGATTGATAAATTTCTTCTACTCGCTTTACCATATTCGTACTCGTTAAATTCTCTTCCGCGAATTCCCTTGCGTTTTTGGCTAAAGTTTTCCGTAATGCTGGGTCACTTAGTAAAAGTGATAGTTTCTCAGCTAATTGCTGTGAGTTCCCTGATTCAGCAATTAAACCTGAATGATGATCCTCAATAATTTCCCGTATACCACCTTGGTTCGTTGTAATAATTGCCTGATTAGCGAACATTGCCTCGATAATCGCAATCGGTAACGTATCGCTCGTCGTTGGTAGGACAAAAATATCAGACTGGCACAATAATTCAACGATGTCTTTTCTTTTTCCTAGAAAGGATACATTGTTCAATCTCAAAGCTTTAACCTGGTTCTCCAACTCATTTCTCATCTCTCCATCACCAACTATCCACACATCCACGTTGTCCAAGTCTTTTTTCAGTAAATCAAGCGCTTCAAACAAATATTTATGGCCTTTACGAGGGCGAAGACGTGAAATACAAGTAATAATTGTTTTTTGGGTCTTCTGAACAGTCACCGATTTAAAATCAATACCCGTATAAATCGTTGTTATTTTACGATCATTAGCTCCTAATTTTTTCAACATCGGACGAAAGGCTTCACACAGTGTAATAATGTGATCCGAACTTTCAATTGCTTGTTTGTCCATTGACAAATAATAGGCCTCTTCTATAGATCCTGATTCAATAAGATTAAAGGTAAGTCGGCGTTGAGTCATAAATCCATGCGGCGTAAAGAGTAATGGCTTTTGATACAGTTCGTTCAATCTTCCTAATATATTGGCTGTAAATCGATCCTGCGCATGAAAAATATCATATTTCTCTAAATCCATGTTACTTAACATGAGTTCAAAACAAGCAAGTCGACGATGTTCCTTTACAATCTCATTACTATAACTACCATAGCGCTTCTTATAAAATTGTTTAGTTTCATTCACTATTTTTTTAGTCATCTTTATCTTTAGATCCTTCGACATTTGGTTGGGCGCAATAATTTCAACTTTATGTCCCAATTTCTCTAATCCCGTTTTAAGCGTTGCCATATAACTTTGCAATCCTCCAACAGCTGGATAATCCCAAAATGTAGTGATTAAAATCCGTAATTTCTTGCGTTTAGCCTGATCCGGGGTGGATTTCCTTATCTTCTTTTTTTTCGTTATTGGCTGCTTTCCTTCATGCGTGGGAGACACATCATAGTATTGATCGGTTGCCGAGACATGATAGGGATATGGGATGGCTAGCTCTTGTGGGTCAGTCATTTTCTTATCTGTCATTTCCATACCCTCCTGATGATCTCGAAGGATTCGGCAAATTCAACTCCTACGGTCATACCGCGTACTCGGGCTAAATATCGCACTCCTTCATAAGAACGCGGATGAGGAAAAGGCCTCATCTCAACATCATAGAACCGAAGAGATTCTATTTTCGCGTCAATCGTGTCTGTAATATCGACATAGTAATTAGGTTTAAAGATTTTGTCATCTGACTGTTGACTCCATTCACTAGATGAAACTGTTTCAAAGCAAAGAAGTTCAATAGGATTTTTTTGGGGGAGCGGGCGTGTTGCCGTTAACACAGCTTGAAACAAAATTTGATGATCCAAGTTAATGTCGCCATAGTGGTGCGTAAAAATGATAGAAGGTTCGTACTTTACAAGCAAGGCTTCAATCTCTTTGTTGAGTACATGCAATGGAATCGTTTCTAATAGTAGATTCGGATATTCCAAAAAAACAACCTCTTCTATCCCTAAATGTTTATTTGCCCTCTCTATATTTCTAGTCATATCGTGTTCCTCTTCTTTTCGTCCCTTGGCAACGATAACCGTAATAACTTTATAGCCATGATTGATTAATTTCTTTAATGTTCCGCCACTTCCAAGGAGTTCGTCGTCAGGATGAGCAGCAATTATTAATACACTTTTATCCAAGTTTTCACCTCCTCACGTCACAATTCTTTTCTTAACTCTTATTATGTATATGAGGCTTAATTCTAGTATCGACAGACATAAGCGGAGTCCAGTAAAAATGATGGGAGTCAATGTTGCTCTTTAACGAACTGAAATTAGAAACCATGAAAAAATGAAGCCCCTGCATATACCTAATGAATGCAGGGGCTTTATCTATTTAATTACTTCTGTGTCTACTTTGGTAAAATACCATAGTTATCGGGTTAAGAACCAAGAGTACCTTCATCAAATTTAGGAAGAATTCTTGTAGCATGGACTTTATATTGTTGAACTTGTAATACTTTTAGATAAAGATCCATCACAATTTTCTCTCTTAATGTGCTAAACGCTGCTTCTGGTTCAACCATTACTGGTGAAAAATCAAGTTCAAAGAAATTGGCACCAAGTAGCTCACCATATGGCTGCTCATTATATTTCACAAGATTTTGGAAGAAATACTTATCCAAACGAGGAATCATTTCGTTTGTATCATTTAGGAATTGAGCTTTGCTGCTATCTGAAATCCCTATAACAGGGTAAACAAGAAAGTCATCCTTCGTAAGTTCCGCAAATCCAGAAAACGGTACATCAGCAATTCGATCCAGAAGTGTTCCATTGCAATCACTGGAAGAATATTCAATGTTTTTACGAATGAATCCTGATACGTACAATTTAGCTCTTCTAACTTCAAAAAAGTCGGTGTGGCCAATTTGCTTAAATCTGACGGGTACAAGCTTGACCTGCTCTAGAAATACATTCTTTGTTACTCGCTTTATCTCCGTCGCAGCTGGAGTAAGTGAAATATCTGATTCTACAACAATTTGAATTTTTCGCTCTGCTAAAACAACAGGTACTTTAAAGGTGGGTTTACGGTCATCTTTTTGTAGCTCAATCGCTTCGTCGTGTAAAGACATTTGTTGTGTCGATGTCACCTCACAGGCTTGTTGAATAACGATTGGATCACACTTATCGCTCATAAAAAAACATCTCCTCGAATTATTTTGTAAGCTTACACTACTACATTATGTCTGCTTAGCCTTTTCACACGGGCAAAACAGCAATAATAAATCGGAGTTGTCCCTTTTATTTTTTTGAAGATAAATTCAATAAGTTTTGTTGGTAGTATGGTTATAGAGCATCAAAAATTTATCCCGTTCTTTCAGTTTATCTTTGAATTTAAAGAAAATGACCCTGGAATAATACCGGAGTCATCTTATCACAAGTTAACATATGCTTTTTTATTAAGAGCTCATATCCAAAAGTGCAGTCCACTACTAATCATTTTTATAGTTCTGTAAATCATTATAATGAACTCGTATTCCTTGTTCTTGTAGTAATTGGACCATTAGCTCCAATGTAATTTTTTCATGTAAATGAATAACTTCTTTTCCCTCGACCGAACTTTCATTCATGTCAAAAATTGCGCTATACTCGATATTTTGTACAATTAAGCCTTCTATCGATAACACTCCACTTGATGCCGTACACGTGCCATCTCCCAACGGTTTAGATAATTGAGTCGGTGTGAAATAACAATTTGTCAGGACAACTTTTTTAGAGACTTCTTTAATCCTTATAACCTCTTCTTCAAACAAAACCTCTTTTTCTATACATATTTCAATGTCGTATTCTCCTACTACAACTGGAACTCTAATCTTTATAAGATCATGTGTATAATTTTCATGACTCGATTCACCTGTTTTCCGTGAAGAATGGGTAGGAATCATAATTGATTTGGAGCTATTCGTTTTATCTTTTTTTGTTCCATTCGTATGAAGAGTCTTCGTTAAATATATGATTTCATGGATTGCAGAACTTACTAGATGGCAAGAAGGCTGCTCCGGATAATAGGTAGATGTGCTAATAAACTTTGTATCTAATTGAAAGCTTTGTTTATTGGATGAGTCCAGAAACTCAAATGTATTTTGACTAATCTCACCAAATAGAGGCGCGTGGAGAAAATCGTCAATTTCTACAAAAGTAGAAAACGGACTTTTTATAGTTTTACAATACATTTTACCGCACTGAGGAAGCTCTACTAGCTCTTCTGAAGATTCAAACTTACCAGTATCATCTCTATCCAATTTTTCATTATCAATATAGCTAGATTCTGAAGGAAGGACAGGCTCAAATTCGGTTTCGGTTTTAGTTTCGGTTTGTGAATCGACAACGTGATCTATCTCGTTAGCCATATCAATCAGCTGCATATTATGAGCTATTGATAATTCAAAGTCATTAGCACTGCGAGTTGTTTGAATTTTCCCTAATGTATTTATCAATCGCTGTATACCCCATTGTTTGGATTCGCTATTTTCTTCGTCTAATTCGATAACCCCAGGATTGTCGGCTTCTTCAAGAGGGCTACTGGATTTGTCTAATTCAATATCGTTAAATGCGATATCTGTTATAGAAATATGCGCAGATTCACTTTCGATTTGTAAATCATTAGCACGGTCTATCTCGGTGGCCACATCAATAACTGGAACATTAATATCCATTGATGATTCAAAGGAATCTGCAGCGCGGAATGATTGAAGTTTTTCCAATGTATTTACCAATCGGGATATACTCATTTGTTTGGACTCGCTATTTTGGATGTCTAGCCCATCCCCCCCTGGATTATCTGTTTCTCCTAGAAGGCTATTCGATTCTTCTAATTCGATATTGTTAAGAGCGGTATCGGCTATAGAGATATGCACGAGCTCACTTTTAGTTTGTGAATCGATAACATGATTTATCTTAACACGATCATCGGTGTGGATTGTTTGAAGTTTTTTCAGTCCTTTTATCAGTTTCGATATACCATTTTCCTTCAATTCACTCATTTTTTTGCTCGGTTCAAAAATTGGGACGCTAGACAACTTTCCAAGTGCGCCAAATGTTTTTACTGGTTCAATATAGCTAGGAGCAAAATCAAATTCTGAAATATATTCAAAATTAAATCTAGATTTGCCTTGGGAATTATTGTCCGTTTCACGAATAACATCAGTTTGATAGGCCTGTTTTACATTTACTAAATCAGCCATTTTATTAAAATAATAATCCTCTGTAAAGTGGTCGATCGGTAAAAATCGAATATCGACGATGTTGTTTGTTTGAATTTCTTCTATTTTCTTTACTACTTGGCAAACATCCATTTCTTTAAAATCATTATTTTTTATAGGAGGGTTTAGGACTCGATTTTCATCTGAATTGTCAATTGGATTATTTAATTCATCTGTATTCGCACCGCTAAAAAGAGTATCTAATTCGTGGTGATTACTATCTGCTTCAGCACTCACCTCATTCTTGCTATCATCAGACGATAATTTAGAATGTTCTCGAGTAACTGTGAAAAAAAATACAGTTTGTCTTGTTATAGCTATCCGCTTCATTTCCTCGTGATTAATCCATGGAGTTCTCATTACATTTCACTCCTAATTAAACTAATGTCACTATTAATTTATGCTTTATTTCTGTTTTTTGTCATTAAAATAATACACGCCTTTTAAAAGCTAATTCTTATTCCTTCGTTACCACTTGATACACATCCTGAGAAGAATGAAATCCATCTGCAATGACCGTACTATCGACGTTGTGTTTATTTACAGCAATTGGTGTTAGCAACACTGAAGGAACTTCTATTTTCCCGTTATTTACTTTTCGTTCTGTAAATACCTCCTCGCCCCTTGCCATCGCCACTGCTAATTTTGCTATCTCCTGCGAAAGCGTTCGAATCGGCTTATAGACCGTCATCGTCTGTGTTCCTGTAACAATTCGCTGCACCCCTGCCAAATCCGCGTCCTGTCCAGTAACCGGTACTTGACCCGCTAACCCCGCTGCCGCAAGTGCTTGAACAACACCGCCTGCCGTCGCATCATTCGCAACAATCACCGCATCAATTTGCTTATTAGTTGTTCGAAGAGCTTCTTCCATATTTGCCTTTGCATTCACCGGAGTCCAATCCTTCGTCCACTGATCATAAACAATCGTAATATCACCTCGTTCAATATATGGACGCAGTACATTAAAAACACCTTTTTTCAATAAATGAGCATTATTATCCGTAATCGCACCACCAATAAAGACATAATTGCCCTTCGGTACAAGCTTAGTAATCGCTTCAGCCTGCAACTCGCCCACCCGTTCATTATCAAAAGACACATACAAATCGAGGTCCGCATTTTTAACGAGTCTATCATAGGCAATGACTTTTATACCTGCACGGTGTGCCTTATGGACAATCGCAGCTGTGGCCTCCGAATTATGTGGGACAATGACTAAAAGATCAATTCCACTTTGAATCAGCGTCTCCGCCTGCGATATCTGAAGCGCATCATTCCCATATGCAGCAACAACCTCAACCTCCGCTCCCAGCGCTTCGACCGATTCCTGAAACATTTCTCGGTCTCTTAGCCACCGCTCTTCAAGAAATGTATCCATCGCAAATCCAATACGAATTGGGCCATCCTTCTCACTAAGGGGCGTTGTTTCTTCTACTTCAACAATTTTCAATGTTTGTTTTGGTGTAATTGCACAAGCAACTACTAGCAAGATCATTCCCAATAACCATAAGCCTATAGCCTTACGCTTCATCGACTTCCCCCCTACTTGACCTCGGCTTGTTTACTCATTAACGTTTTTCGATATTCCTTCGGGGACACCCCACAGATTTTCTTGAACACCTTGCTAAAATAATTCGGCTCATGATAACCAACCTCAAATGTAATTTCCTTTAGGCTTCTCTCTGGATCATTCAAAAGTTTCTTTGCTTTTTCAATACGACACTCCGTTAGAAAATCAATGTAGTTAATGCCCAACTTTTCCTTGAACATTTTACTAATGTAAATCGGGCTTAAATTGACCTTTTTCGCAAGAATATCCAATGAAATATCCTTATGGGAATGCTCACTAATATATTGTTTAATTTGATGGATCTTATCAGCCTCTACTCGATCGTAATGTGTCTTATAGTTAGTATTCATACGCTCGAGTAGTAGGAGTGTCTCTGTACGTAATTGACGGTAGTCCTGTGCTTGAAATGAGAAAAATGTAGTATCCGCCTCCACACCCATTTCATCCATCACTCGGTTCGCAATCCAGAGCAATTCAAGCACTCGCTGCTGCGTGTAAACTAGTGAATTCCCTGCATTTTCATGCTGCTGTATTAAATCCAATACACCTGAACGAATGGCTCCCCAATCTCCTAAACGAATTTGGTCAAAGTAGTCTTGCTGTTGCTGCTTGATAACCTGATTGTCTGTCTCTACGCTAAGAGTTGGAGCATCGGAATAGAATCTACTTTTGACCACTGACGTTGTATCTGCGGTCGCAATAAGCGCCTCTTGATAAGACTGTCGAATTTCATCTAATGACTCATAAACCTGACCTATCCCTATAAACCAGTCTACGCTCATTTTCTCCTTATCTAGCGATAAAATTGCTTTCACTAATGTAATTGCTTGTAAACGAAAGGACTTCTTTTGATCACGAAAAACAATAATAGGAAGTTGCTGTCCATATAATGCACCTACCCAGGCATCTCCCATTTCACGTACCTTTTCCTTGATTGGCACATAATAGTGTTCTGCTCCTTCTGGCAACAACACGACTACAACAAATTTCTCATAAGTTGAACGAATAGCTAGCATCTCAACGAGCATATCGATATGTACTTCATGTACATGGTCAAATAATAACTGTGTCACAATATCTGTCTCCGCCAACGCCAACGTCTTTTGCCACTTCTCTTGCTGCATCTGACTTATAACCTTCGCTTCACGCTCCTGCCGGCACACCTCTAGTACTCTTCCCACTGTTGAGACAATTTCACTTGCCTTACTTGGCTTCAGCAAGTAATCCTTCACACCAAGCTTAATAGCCTGTCTCGCATAATCAAACATATCAAATGCCGTCACCATAACAAACTTCGTCGTCGGATGTCCCGCCTGAATCTTTTCTATAGCCTCAAGCCCTGTCATACCAGGCATCATAATATCCATTAAGATTAAATCCGGTTGAATGGTATCTGCTAATTCTATTGCCATTTTCCCATTTTTTCCCTGATAAATAGTTAGTTCAGGGAATGCTTTTTGCAAGATTGCCTGCATCCCTTCTAGCTCAGTCGGTTCATCATCAACAATAAGAAGCTTCACCATCATTTCCCTCCCTCGCCTGTGGAATTTGTATGACTACTCTTGTCCCCCGACCTTCTCTACTATCTATCGTGACTAAATTCTCCGCTCCATAAAATAAATGCAATCTTTTCACGACATTTTGAAAGCCTATACCCGTAGAATGTCCTTCAGTAGGTACAACATTCCCCTTCAATAGCTGCTCTACCTTCTCTAGCGTCATCCCTTTTCCACTATCCTCGATTTCAATAATGACACTGGAATCATCCCTCTTAATTCTAAACCAAATGATTCCCCCATTTTCCTCCGGCTCAATCGCATGGATGACCGCATTTTCAATAATGGGCTGGAGGGTTAACCCAGGGATTTTCACTTGCAAACATGATTCATCAATGTCCAGCTTAAATTGTAAACGGTCTCTAAAACGTGCCTTTTGGATATCCATATACTGTTTCAATACAACAACCTCTTCAAACAATGTCACCGAGCGATCAATCCGCTTTAAGTTATAGCGTAGCAAGCCCGCTACACTGACAATGAGATCACTTGTCTCCTCAGCACCATCCAAATATGCCTTTTTCGATAAAGTATTCAATGTGTTAAATAAGAAGTGTGGATTAATCTGACTCTGCAAGCTTTTAAATTGACTTTCCTTCAGCAATAGCTTACTTTGCTGAAGCTCATGCTCAAGCTGTGCCTTTTGTTGAATCTCCACTATTAAGTCATTAATATTGATACGCATCTTGTCAAACGTCTTTGCTAAAAAAGCAATCTCATCATTAGACTTTACTTCAATCAGTTGATTAAAACGACCTTGAGACAATTCATTAGCCGCCTTCGTAAGCTGATGAACCGGTCGCGTAATACTGAGTGAGAACCAATAAGTAGCCAATAACAACACGACAGTCATCAAAAGCAACAACCAGATTCCTAGCTTCTCTAGCTCCTCCGACTGCTCAATAATATCCCGATAAAATCGATTCGAGGACTTCAGCTCTCGGTCTAAAATCGTTAAGGTCATTTCTGATATGTACATGGAAATCCGGTTTGCTTCATTAAATTCTTTGGTCGACCCTTCCATTTCTTGTTCCTCTGAAAATACAATAAAACGATTCGTCGTCTCAATGAGACTATCGATTAAATGAATATAATTCGTTACTGAAAATGTGTTTTCCGCGTTACGTAGCTCTGCTACATCCTGTTGTACCTCTTGAATAACATCTATGCTTTTCTTTATCTGTTGCTTATGCTGATCTGTTGGGCTGACTAAATAATTATTTAAATTGGTGATGATTTGCTGACTAGCTGTTGTTACTTCATTCATCCGCAAATAGCGTTGTAAAATCGCATTGGATTGCTCCTGCGTTTTCTGATTGTAATGCGTTAGCGTCAACCAAATACTCCCCATAATCAGTAACATCATAGTAACTAGCTTCCAAATCTTTTTTTGAATCGTTGTCATCGTACCTCACCCTTCGCCTGAACCATGCGTGTTTCGGTGAGATAACCGTTTGAATTAAGTGGGACTGTCTTGCCTGAAATCCACTCCATTAGCCATTTCACACTTTCACTGCCCATCTCCTCCGGCTTTTGCTCCAAAATTCCATCGAGCTTACCTTGCTCCAGGAGAGCAGTTGACTCCACTCCGTCATCAAAAGTATAAATATGATAAGGCTCGACCTGCGTGCGCCTTCCGATTTCTTGAAGCATCGGTCCAGTATAGTTTGCATTGATTGCTATAAAAGCAGAGACCCGAGGGACCTCATTCATTAGCCGCTGCGTCGTTGCTATAACCTGTTCCTTTGCATCTGTCGTCCCCCTAACAATCATTTCAATATCTGGATATCTACTCAATACATCCCGAATACCCGCTAAACGTTCCTTCTGATAATACGCTTGTTCTTCATCACCAAGTATAATTACTTCTCCTAACGTACCCATTTCTTCTATCAATTGATGAGCAACCATTTGTCCAGCCCCAAACTGATCCGAACCAACATATGTTTTGCGCAAGCTCTCCTCCACAGGCACATCATTTGCGACAGTAATGACAGGTATTCCATAAAAAGCTGCCTTCACCTTTGTTAGCTCTTTAAATTCCTTATTATCTAGCCCCTGTACAATAATTCCATCCACTTTTGAATGAATGGCAACCTCCATTTTCTTCAAAAAATCCTCTTGGTTGTTACCATAGCTTCCCCACACTTCAAGCTGAACATCTTCTACTTCTGCCTGCTTCAGAGCTCCTTGACCAACCTTATTCCAAAAAGGTGTATCCAGCTCTTGCGTAATAAGTACGAGACGAATAGATTCTGGAGCTGAAGGAAGGTTAGCAGGCATAGTACTAGTTAAACGAAACGTCTTAATGGCGGACATAGCGGTAAAATAGCTAAAAATCAAAATAAGTGTTCCAAGTATAAAAACAACTTTTTTCCGCATACACCTTCCCCTTTCCTCAAGCTTTCCTTTCATCTTATCACCTGTTTAAAAATTGACAATGCTTACTAAATAGAATAACTGGACACCCTACAAATAGGTTGCCCAGTTATTTTATTATTCACTTTCAAGCCCGTTGCTTACGCGTCATAACATCAAAGATAACCGCCCCTGCTAAAACACCACCGCGAATCATATATTGATAAGATATTCCAACACCTAATAAGTTCATCCCGCTCGATAATGAGGCCATCACGATAGCACCAATAATCGCACCTGTTACTTTACCGACCCCACCAGCGGAAGAAACCCCGCCCACATACGCTGCCGCAATCGCATCTAGCTCAAAGAGTGTTCCAGCCGTGGTCGTTGCCGATTGAAGTCGAGAGGTGAATAGAATCCCAGATAATGCAGCAAGCATTCCCATCGATCCAAAGACGATGTATGTAATTTTTTGAACATTAATTCCACTTAAATGCGCTGCCTCTGGATTACTACCGACTGCGTAAATATGACGACCTAGCACTGTTTTAGTCGTTAAGAAGTGATAGACAATGACGACCGCTATGATAATAATAACGGTCCATGAGAACCCGTTATAGCCAGCTAAAATCCAAGTGATATAGGCAATAACCGCCGATATTAAAATGAGCTTAACGCTAAATAATTTCTTGGACATCACATCAAAGCCATATGTCAATTTATTGCGCCGATTGGCGATCTCATTGTATATGAAGAAAATTATTCCAACAAACCCTACTAATAATGTCAGTAGATGCAAACCATTAATCTGCATAATCGATGGAATAAATCCATTACCAATCGCATTAAATTGTTCATCCCTAATAATAATCGTTCCTGTTTTTTCCGTAACTTGAAGAAGTGCACCACGGAAAATCAGCATTCCTGCAAGTGTAGCAACGAATGAGGGAATACCAATCTTCGCAACCAATGCCCCATTTAATAAACCAATAATCGTCCCTACAATTAAAATCAGCGGAATGGTAATCCATACCGACAAGCCCAATTGTGTCAAGAAAATAGCTGTAATTGCACCTAAAAATCCTGCCAAAAAGCCAACTGATAAATCAATATGACGAATGACAATGACAAGCGTCATCCCAACTGCCAAAACTGCAATATAGCCAGCCGAATCTAGTAAGTTACTAATATTTCGGGACGACATAAACAAGCCATCCGTCAGAATTGTAAAGGTTAACAAAATAACCAATAACGCAATATACATCCCGTAATCTCGAATATTGGCTTTGACGAGTGCTTTCCCTTCTTTAAAAAATCCCATCATTATCCCCCTTATTGCGTCGCAAGTTCCATAATTGTTTCTTGTGTCGCTTCCTTCATGGTCAGTTCTCCTTTGATGGCACCATTTGCCATCACATAGACACGATCACTCATCCCTAGTACTTCACCAAGTTCAGAGGAAATCATAATAATACTCATTCCTTCGTCAATTAACTGATTCATAATCGTATAAATTTCAAACTTTGCCCCAACATCAATTCCACGTGTCGGTTCATCTAAAATCAAGATCTTAGGTCCAGTAAACAACCATTTACCAAGCGATACTTTTTGCTGGTTTCCACCACTCAGATTGCCAACCTCTTGCTCCAGTGAGCTTGCTTTAATATATAATGAGTCTTTATATTCTGAACCAACCTTCACTTCTTCGTTTAAATTGAGAATCCCCTTCTTCGAGATTCCCTTTAGATGTGCGGCTGAGACATTACTCTTAATATCCTGCAATAAAAACAGTCCGTCACCTTTTCGATCCTCTGTTACATAAGCAATACCAGCCTTAATGGCTTCACTTGTATGCTTCAATACCGCTGGCGTCCCTTGAATCTCCAAATTCCCTTGTAGCTTATAATTTTTTGGATTTCCAAATATACTCAGCGCAAGCTCTGTACGACCAGATCCCATAAGACCAGCAATCCCAATAATCTCGCCCTTTTTCACTTGAAGGTTAACATTTTTCACAACGTTTCTCCCTAGCTGCGCATCATAGGCTGACCAATTCGTCAATTCAAGAACAGTGTCACCGATTATCTTGTCTGGATGTTTTGGATAAATATCTTCAATCTCACGTCCCACCATGTTTTTGATGATGACATTTTCCGACACTTCCCCTTTGCTAGCATCCAGCGTGCAAATCGTCTTTCCATCTCGTAAAACCGTTACTTTATCGGCAATATGGATAACTTCCTTCAGCTTATGCGATATCATGATGCAACTAATCCCTTGACTTTTCAGCTCCTTTAAGAGTTCTAACAGATTTTCACTGTCATCCTCATTCAGCGCTGCCGTCGGTTCATCTAAAATCAGCAATTTCACATCTTTGCTCAACGCTTTGGCAATTTCAACGAGTTGTTGTTTTCCTACACCTAATTCCTTGATCAATGTTTCCGGTGTCACTTCTAACTTTACTTTTTTTAGTAACTGCGTAGCTTGAACAATCGTTTGGTTCCAATCAACGAATGGACCTTTCCTCACTTCATTGCCAGCAAATATATTTTCATAGACCGTCAAATCTGGAAAAAGTGCCAGCTCTTGATAAATGATGCCAATACCTGTTTTCACACTGTCATTAATCTCACGAAACTGTTGCACTTGGTCTTCAAATACGATATCTCCCTCGTATGTGCCATATGGATAGACGCCACTCAATACTTTCATCAGTGTCGATTTTCCCGCGCCATTCTCTCCAACCAAACAGTGAATCTCTCCTTTTTTCACTTTGAAATTCACGTTTGACAAGGCTTTAACTCCCGGGAATTCTTTCGATATATTATTCATTTCTAAAATAATTTCGCTCATTTCGTCGCCTCCTGATCCAAACAAAATAGAAATAGAGAAATAGTGATAGTCGATACTACCTACCACTACTCTCCTTTCTCAATCAGATACTCTTACTCTATACCCGTGAATTCACTTGCTTCGTAGTATTCAGAATCGATGAGCTCAGCTTTCACGTTGTCCTTATCAACCACGATAACGTCCGTTTGTTTCGCTTTCACTTCAATTGAGCCATTATCATAAGAGCCTGTTGTTTCTGGTGTATTACCATCTAGGATTTCAACCGCCATCCCCATCGCGTCTTTTACTAATGTACGAACATCTTTGAAGACTGTCATGGATTGTTTTTCGTCAATGATGTATTGGATTGATGCTTTTTCCGCATCCTGTCCCGTCACAAAGAAGTTTGAAATCGCACTATCTGAAGCAAATACATCTGCGATTGAGCGAGCTGTTCCATCATTCGGAGCTAAAACAGCAACATCACCTTTTTGGTCGTCACTTGCTGCTGTCAAATGCGTTTGTGCTTTGTTTTTTGCTTCATTTGCATCCCAGTTCGTCGTAATTTGACCTATGATTTTCCCAAGCTGGTCACGTGAAAGATCCGCTGAACCTTTCAGTGTCTCTGCTTCACTTGAGTTGACAATTTTAAAAGTGCCATCTGCAATTTTTGGTTGAAGCACTTGCCACGCACCTTCGAAAAATAGGAATGCATTGTTATCTGAAGCCGCCCCTGCATACAAATAAAGCGGAACGTCAGAACCTTGTGCATTATCTACTAAATACTGTGCCTGTGCAGCACCAACTGCTAAGCTATCGAATGTTACATAATAATCCACTGCATCTGTATCTGTAATCAAACGGTCATAAGCAATAACAGTTACACCCTCTTTTTTCGCTGCTTCTACTGCTGATGCAGCAGCTGCACCATCATGAGGCGTGATGATCAATACTTTGATTCCTTTATTTAGTAATGCCTCTACATTTTCTTTCTCTTTCGCTGAAGATCCTTGGCTAAATAGAATTTCTGTTGAATAATCAGAATCTGCTAACGCATCCTTGAAACGTTGCTCATCCTGTACCCAACGCGGCTCATCCTTTGTCGGTAACACAATTCCCACATCAATCGAGTTACTGGCCCCATTGTTACATCCAGCAGCTACAACTGCGAACACCATCAATATTGCTAAAAACAATAGCCCTTTAAACTTTCTAATCATTCTTTATCCCTCTCCCTTTGTCTAAAAAATAACTACAACCTAATCATAAACTCTGAATATTCTAGAAGAAAGCGCTATCATCTGTGTTTTTTTAACATTAACTATACTTTTTTAGCTTTTGAGAAAAATAAGAGCAGAATCGAAACCGATTCCGCTCTACAAATTGATACACCTATAACTATTGACTACTTAATCACCTTCAACTATTGGTGTTATTAACAACTAACTCATTGACAGACCACCAATTATCGTGAGTTCCAGTTTGGACTATCTTTAAAAAGCGTGCAGTTTGTGCCGGAAAATCAATAGTAACTGTCGATTCATCGGACGGTCCGCTTGCAATCGGATTCCCCCAGCCTAGCCCGTCATTGGAAATGTATACCTCATAGCCACGGGCATAGTCACCACCGCCTTGCTTTAAGATAATCTGGCTAATGTTCCGTTGTGATTTCATATCCACTGTTAAAGATTGACCCGGAATCATTGGTGTAGCAGTAGTCCAACGAGTCCCTTCATCCCCATCTATGATAAGGGCGGGATCAGTGCTACTTCCTGTAATATTTGTTGTGACTGACCACTCATAGCCTGGACCTTCTCCATTCCCTTGGTCATTCCCGTCATTATTTACAAATAACTCAGCTATAGACCACCAATTATCATGAGTACCTGTTTGCACTATCTTGATATAACGTGCAGTTTGATTTGCAAAATCCACAATAATGCGAGCATTATTACCCGTTCCAGTTACGATTGAATTACCCCAATTTGTACCGTCATTAGAGACAAAGATCTCATAACCTCGGGCATAGTCATCAGCACTTCCCGCAGACTCCATAATAATTTGATTAAATTTTTGTTTCGCCTTCAAATCTATTGTTAAAGATTGACCCGGCACCATTGGTGTGCCAGTTGTCCAACGAGTACCCTCATTTCCATCTCTAATAAGATGAAGATCAACGCTACTTCCTGCAACATTCGTTGTTACTATCCATTCATCTCTTTCTATGCCTGTACCTTCATTGCCTCCACCTAAGAATTGGGATATATTCGCCACCATATTGGCGTCATTATTTGAAACACTAGCCCCAAGATTATTTATAATATGTGTGATTTCACTTCCCACGGTGCCACTTAACCATACTGTAGTCAGGTGATTTAAATTGATCCCCTCAACATCTGGTACTTCAAAAGAATTGTATAGTTTTACTGCTGCGTCACGGAAATAGGAATAACTTCCTCCACCCCATAGTTCATGGGAGGTGACTGAATCCGCTACTTTATATGCGGCATATCCATTAACTGTCCCGTTATGACTCATCCAAGATACTTGATCTGGAACATCGTATGGAATTTCATTTTGATAGAAATATGTTCTACCTCCATTGCCATTCCACAATGTCTGGTATTCTTGAAAGTGTTCTACAAACAGACCATATAAGGTAACATCATCACCATTTACAACTAGCCCATTTGCTCCAGTATTCACATTCCAGCCGACATGATCGCCGTGGTCAGCACGCCATATCCAAAAATGATCACCAATCACATCATCGGCATTGATTTCAAGACTAACTTCAGCCTTTCCAAGCTGTGTGCCTCCGCCAACTCTAAAGAAAAGATCATGCAAAGAAATAGGATTAGCTGAATGATCAGCCGAACTGTTATCCGGCCCAACTTGCAATAAATGGTCTGAACTAACTTCACCTGCATCAAAAAGAAGTCCTGCAAGTTGCACGCCATCTACATCAGCTACTTTCATGACCGTTACCCCGTTTTCCGGAATAATTGTCGGATACCCCATTCCATAAACAATTGTATTTGGATTATTAATTTCAATTGTCTCATTCACATGATAAATACCCGGGGTAAAAAACAAGTGCTTTCCTTGACTTAATGCCGCATTAATATTTGCTGCACTATCCGAAGGATTAGCAATGTAAAAATCATTTATAGAAATAGACTTTCCTGGTGTAGAGCCATTCTTCCAGGTAACGCCCTTACTGTTCTCTTGAAGTTCTGGAACGAAAATATTATATTGCCCAGAATCATCAATATAAAGATAAGGCTTTTCCCGAATAACAGGGGTATTATCTATAATCGTGTAGGTCTCTTCGGGATATGGCTTTACATTACTAGGAGGATTTTCGTCACCTACCAGCACTGTATTCCACAAGCTACCTTGCCACTCTTGATAACTACTATTTCTAGAAAAAAACTGTTGTTGAGAAGCCGGAGAGACATTCCCATCAATTACAGAATCAGCAATAAATCCTCCACTTGCCCAGCCTGCCACCCACCAAGGGGTTAGATCCCACAAACTCAAGTTTTTATTAAAGTGCATACGTCTCATCGGTGCCGCCTGTGAAACAGCCCATCTTGAATCCTCTGTCCCAACTACTGAAAAGTTCTCAACAGAACGCCAAAAGTTCCGAGTTGCATTCCCCTCAGACCACTGAGCATCAACATCAAAGCTGCTAACTTTTACATCATCTGGATTTTTCCCTAAACCAGCTACTGTTGTGTAAAAACCTACATCAATAGCTACATCATATTCGCCGGGTTTAAAGAGGAACGTAACTCTTTTATCAGTAAATTCGGCTCCTGTATCTCCATTTTCCATCTCCGCAAACTTCGAATCTATAATAGATTGTATTGCGCTATCCGACATAGATTCATCAAAAATAAAGATATTTTCTCCAAACATCGAATCGTTTACCCCGTTGATAACTGCCGCACTAGAGCCATTTGGATTTAGCAAGAGTAGACTCAAGAATACGGCTAATACTGGACCAGCCCATGAAACCTTTTTTTGCATTACTTCCCCTCCCAGATATTATTTTTCTACGATTTCCTTTGCGTGTTATCCCCCTATTAACACTTTGATTTTATTCTTAGATTGACTCAATACAATGGTTTTATCGTAGATAGTTCACCCTGTATTAAAGCGCTTACAATCTAAGTTAAATATAGCTAGATTATTTCCCTTGAACAAGTATGCATTTTTATGATTTACTGTATTGTTTTTACTATTGTTTATCAAATCAAAATATTCTGTGCAGCGAGTCGATAGGCGGATTGCACACCAAAAAGGTTTGTCTAGAAATGATTTCGGCATTTCTAGACAAACCTGCTCCTCTGATAATAATGCAGCAAATTCTCTTATCTTCAGTATTCTAGTTGCTTTACTATTACTACTCAACAATGTTTTTTAATGTTTTAGCATTCTGCGCTGCACTTGCTACTGGGTCTTTTGTAAAATGTTCTTGTTCAACGATAAACCATTTCACATTGTGTTCTTTACCTTTCTCTACATACTCTGCCAGCGGTAATGTCCCTGTCCCCAGTTCTGTTGAAATTTTCTGGTCACCGTCCATTTTCATATCTTTAATATGCAAGGATACAACGCGATCACCATACTTTTCGATAATGTCTAGCGGATTATTTCCTGTCACAGCAGCCCAGAAACAATCCAATTCTATTTTCAGATGGTCAGCATCTGTATTTTCATAAAGAATATCAAACCCTGTCTTTCCATTAAAAATATCGAACTCAAAGTCATGGTTATGGTAGCCCAATGAAAATCCTCTTGCCAGTGCTTTCTGACCAATATCATTGAGTAATTCAGCTAGACGTTTATAGTCATCTCCGGTCTTTCTTAGTTCTTCTGGCAAATATGGAACTATAATAAACTCATTTTCTATTTTTTCATGGTATCTTAATGTTTCATCAAATTGAGTTTCTAATTGAGTGAGCTGAACGTGAGCACCCGCAGCTTTTATACCTACTTCATCCATCTTTTTCTTGACATCTTCAGCAGTATGACTACCAAATCCAGCAAATTGAGCCCCTTTATAGCCCATTTCAGCTACACTCTCTATCATACCTAATAAATCTTTTTCAACCGCTTCTTTAATTGACCAAAACTGTAAACCTACGTTTTCCATCGTTATGCCTCCTCTATATAGCTCGTATATTTTCTTTCGACTTTACAAAAGGAATGATACGCTAAGCGCATAATAATATAGCTGAGCACACTCACTGAAAAGAATGGCGTAATTCCAGGTATAAAAGCGACTACATAATAAACAGCTAGCGCACAAATGCCAATTAAGATCGTTGATAAGGGAGAAGTAATCCCGATGTGAACAGCATATTTTATATACTGAAAGAACTTCAGTTCATAATGCGAGAACACTGGGAATATATATACACATATAACAAGGTACAAGATTGATAATAGAATCAGTAGGCCAGATAAGAGAGTCGCATACCCCCCTTGGAAATTCCCGATAAAAAGAAAGTCAATATAGAGAATGAATCCACCTATTATTAAAATCCATCCCAATAGATTGGTCTTCCAAAAATCTGACCGATATGATTTCCAAAAAGTTTGAAACACATTTATTTCTTCTTCACCCATCACCCATTTTCGTATGACAGCAAACATTGCAAAAGTAGCAGGTGCAATTCCGAATAGAATTAAGCCTAGCGTAGTAAATAAAATCCACAAAAGATTAATATAAGCAAGACGCCATATCCACTCACACGCCCGAGATAAGCTTGCCATAACACTAGTCATTTGCATATGCCCCTTCCTCCGTACTAGAAAGCTTGTTTTCCAAACGAAAATGCCCAATTTCATTGTTAAGCTCTTGTGATAATTCTTCCAAATTCACCGCTGCACGAGTCACTTCACTTATTGCAGCTAATTGATCTGTACTTGATGATAAAACTCGTTCTGCTGAAGCTGCTGATTCCTCAGAAACTTTCTCCACACCATACAAAGATTCAATGATTTCCCTTGAAGAATGATTGACATTCACTAATTCAGCATCGATATGACTTGCATAAGTTTCTATATCAGAGACCTGCCCAACAATACTTTGAAATGATTCCCTATTTTGCACAACAGCCTTAACTTGAGATTCACTATATTCATCTAGATGAGCCGCTTTTTCAATTAAGATTTCCATAAAATGATTGATGCCATTAATAACCCCATGAATATTTTGAGCCTCACCTTTTGTTCTCACTGATAACTTTCTAATCTCCCCAGCTACTACTGAAAAGCCTTTACCTGCTTCACCAGCCCGAGCTGATTCAATCGCAGCATTTAATGCCAGTAAATCGGTATTATCTGAGATTTCCTCAATTGTTTTAGTAATTCTCACGATTTGTTTTGACTGTTTTTCGATATCATTGACATTACTGATTAACATTTGTACGAACTCTATAAAAATCCCTGATGCCCTCTCAAGATCTTTAACAGTTTTCAAACCAGCTTCTCCCTGCAGCGAACTGGTCCTTGCCTGATTATTAATCAGTTCTGTATAGTGATTGACTGAAGCAATTTTCTTAATCAGTTCATCCATTAAAGCCGTCGATTCCTTCAATGCTCCTTGTTGTTGCTCCGCTCCCGCTGCAACATGCCTTATAGACACATTTACTTCTTCCGTTTGGGCCGTTGTTTCTTCTGAAATACTGACAAGTGTTTGCGAGTGATCAGATAATTGGTAAGTTGCCTGCCTCACTTCAAAAAATGCAGATTGCACCTTTTCTATCATATAATTAAAGTGCTTCGCCAACTCACCCATTTCATCTTTAGCACGATCATCCACCCGGTATGTAAAGTCCCCTTCACCAAACTTTTCAGCCCCTATTTGAAGACGTTCAACTGAACTAATAATGGATCGACTAATCAGCAATCCTAACGTAACTAAAATGGATAAGACAATTATGCCCAGTCCTATTAAGACCAAATACAGTACTCCAAGTGTCCTGTCTTTTTCTTGAAAAATGAGATTTTGCTGTTCGGTAAGGACTACTTGTATATCTAGAACACCTGAATCCATATACTCGTTTACAGTCTCGAAAGTTTTGATATTACTCTGAATCTCACTATAATTTTTGATTAACAAATTTAACTTCCCGTAATAGCCGCTTAATGATTTTTCTATCTCTTCTTTTTGACTAGGTGTTATCTCGTCAAGATTCTTTATTGTATTCTGTAATTCGGATATAAAGCGCGAGACTGCTTGCCCATTTTCTTGTGATGGCTGTAGAATATATTCCTTCTCAAGTAATCTCATCTTATACATCTCGTTTACAAGTGCCACATTGTCTACCTCTATGACAATTTCTTGTAGGCGATTGGCTGCTACAGACAACGCTACAGATAGTCCATCCTCATTCTTGAGATCCAATTCCAATTGTTTTTCAACTAAATCATGAAGCTGGGCTACATATAAATCTGCTCGGGTAATTAAAGTCTCAGTTGTTTTCTCAATGGTCTCTAATGGGACGAGAAGTCGAATCACTTCTGCATTTGATTTTAAATGACTAATTGCTGCTTCAGCTTCAGTGATATACTGCAGATTTAACGTCCTGATAAATTCCATATCATTTTTCCTAGCACTATTCATTGCACTTACGATTTGGTCGCCTTTTTGCGAAGCATCTACCACATGTAAAACTTTATCATTTATCTGTTCAATCTGATTTATCGACTGGTAAACTGCACCAAGTATTAAAACTAAACCAATTATTGCTGTGAATAAAATGATACGTATTTTATTTCGAATGGTCATCACTTTACCCCCACCTTGTCAAAACCATAATTATTTAATAGAACCGGCCATCAATCCTTTATTAATTTCATCTGTAAAGATTAAATAAATAATGATAGATGGGATAGCTATTAAAGACATAACAGCAAACTGAGCACCATAATTGGACGAATATTGTCCAGTAAATTGAATAATGGAGAAAGGTAAGGTTTTATATTTATCCGCCGTAATAAATGTATATGCCATAATAAACTCATTCCAGCAATTGATAAAATTCACTACACTAATCGTAGCAATTGCAGGTTTTGTAAGTGGAAAAATAATATGACGAAGAATACCAAAAATACTACTACCGTCGATAACAGCCGCCTCTTCAATCGAACGAGGTATTGTCTGCATAAACCCAGTAATAATAAACATACTTATTGGTATATTAAATGCCGTATACGGCAAGATTAGGGCCCAATAGCTATTCAAAAGATCTATTTTGTGAAAAATAATAAAGTTAGGCAACAATGTGGCGTGAATTGGAATCATCATACCAATCAATATGATATTCGCAACTAAGGCACTTAAGCGCCATTTCATTCTCGTTATCGCATATGCAAGTAATACTGAAACAACCGCTGTCAATACTACAGATACAAACGTAACTAATGCACTATTGATAAAATAGGGGAGCACCTTTCCTTGTGTAAATGCACTGATGTAGTTTTCCCATTGTGGTGGATTTGGAATTTGTAAAATAGCATTTCCAAAGAAATCTCCACTCTTCAATAATGAATAATCAAACAACCAAATCAGTGGGAATATCTGTACGATGCCTATTAAAGCCATAATGGCATACAAAATAACTTTTCCGACACTTCGAAGAGGTCTCTTTTTTGGTATATTTATCTGATTTTGATGTGTTTCTTCTACCATTAGTATTCACCAACATCTCTCGTCAGTATCTTATTTAAGATAACTGTGATAATAAGAACAATAATTACAAATACAACAGAAATCGCATTTCCATATCCATATAACCCCTTCGAAAATGCTGTCTGATAGAGATAGTTACCAAGTAATTGTGTACTACTTCCTGGTCCACCATTTGTCATTAAGAAAACGACTTCCATCTGTTTAAGACATGTAATAACTGCAATAACAATTGCAACCCTCATCATTGGAGCTAACAATGGGATAACAATACGGCCGTATAGTTGAAAATAGTTAGCACCATCTATTTTCGCAGCTTCATATAATTCTTCTGGAACTCCTTTTAATCCCGCATAATAAAGTAAAAAGGCATAACCAAATCCTTGCCACATCACCACGAGAATGACTGACCAAATCGCAAACCTTGGATCACCCAGCCAGTCCTGTTTTAAAAAAGATAGCCCTACTGTTTCCAGCATATTATTAAGCAATCCATATTGCGGATTGTAAACACTTGCCCATAGCTTGGCTGTAACGACAACAGATATAATCGCGGGTATGAATAATATTGTCCGTAATACTTTTTCCCATCTGCCACAATGCGTAATAAGGATTGCTAGCAATATAGCTAATGGATGCTGGATAAGGATTGTTGCGACTGTCAGGTACAATGCGTTAAGTAATGATTTTCTAAAAACATCATCATGAAAGATAATATTTTTGAAATTCTCCAAACCAACAAAATTGAAGCTCCCAATACCACTCCAATCTGTTGTTCCATAATATACACTCATTGCTATCGGAAGAAGGATCATCGATAGAAGTATTAAAAAGCCAGGTGCAACAAGAGTAAAAATCGTCTTCTTATCCGACATCAATCGGTCCATTGCAATCACTCTTTCCTTATAAATGCTGAAGATGATGGCATGTCCACCCCCATCATCTTCAGATTTTCTATTGTTACATCATCCTATTACTCACCAGCTTGCTTTACTTTATCCGCGGCTTCTGCAAGTTTCACACTGAATTCTTGTGGTGTAATTCCACCCGTAAACAACTCCTGGTGAAGATTCATAATTGTTTCTTTAAATTCAGCAGTAGCGTCATCGAGTACTGGTGTACCACTTGATGATGTCACACTATTAAAGATGTCAATTATTTCTTTCTGCAGGCTAGATTCTTCACCTGTTAAATATTTATCAAAGGATTGTGCTGGGGTTGCTGCCCCACTTTGCCAAACCAGCTTTACCCAGTTCTCAGGTTGGAAGAAAAATTTCAGGAAATCAACTGCAACCTCTTTATGTTCTGAGTTCTCAGCGATTGAGTATCCACCACCATGATAGATGAGTACATCTCCAACTTCAGATTTATCAGAGATTGGGTAGTTCATGACACCCACATTTTGTCTAAAGCTTTCAGGGTAATCTTCGTTCTGACTTAAACTCATTTCCCAGCTCCCCATCAAATACATCGCTGCACCCTCTTGACCGAATAAATTGGCTGCAGTTCCATAATCGGCAGTTAAATAACCATCTGCAAAGATTCCAGCATCGACCATTTCTTTCATCGTAGTAGCAGCTGCCACTACCACATCATCTGCAAAAGAAGCATTCCCGTGTAGTGCATCATCCATCACATCGAATGAGCCTGCCTCACGTTGTAACACATATTCGAACCACATCGGTAGTGTCCAACCATCCATTCCATTTATAGCAATTGGGCTGATCCCTTTTTCACGTAGTTTTTTAGATACGTCCACTAAATCCTCTTGTGTTTTTGGTAATTCAACACCATTTTCCTCGAACAATCGTTTATTATAATAAAGCACTAAAAAGTCGGTGTTTTTCGGTATCCCATAGACACTATCACCTTTAGAAAACCCACTCATAGACCCTTCAATAAATCCTAAATCTGCAAAATCTTCCGGATTGAGTTCATGTAACAATCCATTGTTAAGTAACGGATCAATAAATGATGGCTGCCCCCATGTGTGCAAAATATCGGGTAAATCATTAACAGATGAATAAATTTTTATCTTGTCTTTATATGGCTCATCTTGTAGTGCTTCAACCTCAATCGTTACGTTTGGATTTGCATCCATGTAAGCATCAATAATTTGTTGTTCGATTGCCCCCATACCAGTTGTACGGTCTGGCTGTGCTGTGAAAAAGCTTAATGTAACTTTTTCAGCAGTCCCTTTCTCCGTATCTTCTCCTGTCTTCGTTTCTTCACTTTTCTTTGTACCTTCCGCCTCATCCTTTGAATCGTCGCCACTACATGCAACCAAAGCTAACGTTAAAATAAGAACACCAAACATCACAAGCCATTTTTTCATCATTTATCCGCCCCTTCTTAATTTCGATTCTCACTAAGCTTATTATTCAGTCAACTTTTAAACAATGCATCAAATTTAAGAAAGCGTTCTCATTTTTAATATATTTCAATATATCATCACGAAGGTTTGGGGAAAGAGTGTTTTCTTCATGCACTACTAGTGATGCTTAAAAGAAATCTCAAGAAGTTTTCTATTAATTGCTGTAAGATAGTTGTAAGACGACTGATATTTCTTGGTGCCTACCACTTCAGTTAAATAATCTAATTAGAACTTTCAAATCCTTTAACTTTTTCACGGGTCAGAATTATTGTGTGAATCGAATGTTATCGGATTTAGACTACTATGAAATTAGGTATTGATATGTTTTCATATGAAAAAATACAAAGCTTTAATAAACTAGAGTTTATGGTATATGACTATGTGATGAAAAACGGCAATCAAGTACTATTTATGACGATTAGAGAACTCGCGGAAGCTGTATATGTTTCTACGTCTACTATTTTACGTTTTTGCAAAAAGGTAGACTGTGACGGTTATGCTGAGTTTCGAGTGCAGTTTAAATTATACTTGGAGCAAAGTGAACAGAAAAAGCCTGCGAATGATATCTTTGAAATTCTACACTATTTCAAAAGCACGAATAATGTAGAGTTTGAGGAACGGATTACAAAGGCTGGTAAGATGGTACAAACATCGAAGCAAGTGATTTTTGTAGGAGTAGGCTCTTCTGGAATTTTAGGCAAGTATGGGGCCAGGTACTTTTCTAATATGGGAAAGTTTAGTCATCACATCGATGATCCATTTTATCCGATTTTTGAAGATTTGTATGAGGATGCGATAGTCATTGCCCTTTCTGTTTCTGGAGAAACACAGCAGACGGTTCACCTCATAAACCAGTTTAAATCCCGTCACTGTAAGATTATCAGTATTACCAACAGTGAGAACTCAACGATAGCCAAAATGTCAGATTACAACATTGCTTACTATATGACTAATGAACTTGTGCATGGAGAATACAATGTAACGACACAGGTGCCCGTTATTTTTGTTTTGGAAGCCATTGCAAGGCGAATATAAAAAAACAGCATGTTTCTTATTTAAAACAAGCTTCAACTCATGGTACATATGTGTCCGGATTGCTCAGAGCTACTGACAATCCGGATTTTTCTTGTTACATTGGATTCAATAAATTAGATACGGGAGGTTACATTCCATGGCGATTGATTATCAAAAAACAGCAAAAGAAATTGTACAAGAGCTAGGTGGAGATGACAACATTATTAATGTCACCCATTGTGCAACTAGACTTCGTTTTATTCTTTCGGATACTTCCAAGGTGAATAAAGAAAGCGTTTCCAAGATTCAAGGGGTTATTACGGTTGTGGAAGCAGGCGGACAATATCAGATTGTTATCGGTAATCATGTAAAAGATGCTTACGAGCATGTGATATCCATGATTCAGCTCGATGAAAGTAAAGCGCAAGAAAAAGGTAGTCAGCCCAAGGTTGGTATTTTCAACAAATTGATTGATATTATTTCAAGTATTTTTGCACCGTTTTTATATACACTTGCGGCCTGCGGTATTTTACAGGGGACTCTTGGTGTACTTACGGCATTAGATTTATTGGATACAGCAGGTGGAACGTACCGTATTTTAAACTTCGTGTCGTGGACTGGATTTACTTTTCTTCCAGTCATGATAGCGATTACGGCAGCTAAGAAGTTCAATGTCAATGTGTTTATTGCAGTCGTAACAGCATGTGCATTAGTCAATCCGGACTTTATCCACATGATTACTGCAAGCAATCTATTGACGGGCGGTTCAGCAGATCCAGCGGTTCAGAGCCTCATTCAAGCAGCATTGAATAATCCGGATACGATGAGGTTGTTAAATGATGTAGTTGGCATTCCAGTACTTGCGCAGCCTTTAGACTTCTTAGGAATTCCGATTCAAATGCTGAGCTATACATCTTCTGTTATTCCCATTATTTTATCTGTATGGATTTTATCGTACTTACAACGGTTTTTTGAAAAAATCTTACCTAGTGTCGTTCGCAACTTATTCACACCACTATTTTGTATTGTAATTATTGTCCCACTGACTCTACTGGTGTTTGGACCAGTTGGCAGCACGATTGGTGGAGCAATTGGTGATGTTTATAACTTCTTATATCACTTAAGTCCGATTGTTGCTGGTGTTGTCATTGGTGGAGTTTGGCAAGTACTCGTGATATTTGGTGTTCATTGGGGCATTACACCAGTTACTGTTGGGAACTATGCATCTCTAGGTTTTGATACGTTTACTGCACTTCAGGCATCCGCTGTATTTGCGCAGGCTGGTGCAGCATTTGGTGTTTATTTTAAAACAAAAGATAGAGAAATGAAGAATGTATCCCTTCCAGCAGCGATTACAGGTTTATTTGGGATTACTGAACCTGCTCTCTATGGTGTGAATTTAAGGTTGAAATGGCCTATGATTTACGGTTGTATCGCAGGTGCTGTTGGTGGCGGTATTGCAGGTGCATTTGGGGCAGTATCATGGGGCTATAATATGCCAGGTATTGCAACGCTTCCAGCTTTCTTTAAAGAAGGCTATGGAACAGAGTTTATAGGCTTCTTGATATCTATCGTTGTTTCCTTCGGATTAGCTCTGCTACTTACTTATATCCTAGGGTTTAAAGAAAAGAACAATGACACGGAGAAAGATACTGCTCATGAAGGTAGCATTTACAGTCCTATAAAAGGACACGCTATCCCAGTGAAGGAAGTAAAAGATCAGGTATTTGCTTCTGAAATGATGGGGAAAGGTGTTGGCATTATCCCTGATGAAGGGAATGTCTACGCTCCATTTACAGGTAAAATTAAAGCGCTTTTCCCAACGAATCATGCAGTCGGGTTGTCCTCTAAGGACGGAGTGGAAGTTTTGATTCATATTGGAATCGATACAGTCAATATGCGTGGAGAAGGATTTACTGCACATATAGAACAAGGCCAAGAAGTAGAGAAAGGTCAGTTATTAATTAGTTTTGATAAACAATTGATTGAAAAGCATAGTTATGATCCAACGGTTATTTTTATTGTAACGAATACAACTGACTATACAGATGTAACTATAGATGGGCCAAAAGATGTTGAGATTTTAGATCAGGTCATGGCAATCAGTAACTAGGAGAGGGGACTTCAAATGAGTAAATTACCGGATGATTTTTTATGGGGTGGAGCCGTTGCAGCCCATCAAGTAGAAGGCGGTTGGAACAAAGGCGGAAAAGGTGTGAGTATCGTCGATGTATTAACGGGCGGAGCACATGGAGTCGACCGTGTCATCACAGATAAAGTAGAGGAAGGTCTCTATTATCCCAACCATGATGCTGTAGATTTTTATTCAAATTATAAAGAGGATATCGCATTATTTGCGGAGATGGGATTCAAATGTTTCCGCACCTCTATTGCCTGGACTAGAATTTTCCCGAATGGTGATGAAGAATATCCAAATGAAGAAGGGCTGAAGTTTTATGATGAGCTCTTTGATGAAATGCTGAAATATAATATTGAACCAGTTATCACTCTTTCTCATTTTGAAATGCCGCATCATTTGGTAACAAAATACGGAGGCTGGAAAAACAGAAAGGTGATTGATTTCTTTGTGAAATACAGTACTACCGTAATGGAACGCTATAAAAGCAAAGTAAAGTATTGGATGACCTTTAATGAAATTAATAACCAGAAGAGCTTCAAAAATCCGCTATTTGGCTATACATGCTCTGGCGTCGACTTTACAAAAGAAGAAAATCCGGAGGAATGTATGTATCAGGTTGTGCATCATGAATTAGTTGCAAGCGCAAAGGTCGTGAAGCTTGGTCATAAAATCAATCCCGATTTCCAAATTGGCTGTATGATTGCCTGTGTGCCAATCTATCCGTACTCTTGTAAACCAGAAGATATGATGTATTCTGTTGAAGCCATGCATGACCGTTACTTATTCGGTGATGTGCATGTGCGCGGTGCTTATCCATCTTACGCTATAAAAGAATGGGAGCGTAAAGGATTTCATATCCAGATGGAACCAGGAGATGCACAAATCCTCAAGGAAGGCACTGTGGACTATGTTGGATTGAGTTACTATATGACGAATGCAGTTCAGGCAGGAACTGAAGGTACTGGAAAAGCAACCTCAGGTTTTGAAGGTAGTGTACCGAATCCTTATGTAAAAGCTTCTGACTGGGGCTGGCAAATTGATCCGATTGGCCTTCGATATGCACTAAATCTCTTGTACGAACGCTATCAGAAGCCGTTGTTTATCGTCGAAAATGGCTTTGGTGCAGTTGATAAACTAGAAGAAAACGGGGAAATTAACGACGATTCCCGTATCGAATATTTAAAGACACATATTGAAGAAATGACAAAGGCGGTTACTTTAGATGGTGTGGACTTAATGGGCTATACGCCATGGGGATGCATTGACTGTGTATCATTTAATACTGGCGAATATAAAAAGCGATACGGATTCATCTATGTAGATAAACATGATGATGGAAGCGGTACAATGAAACGCATGAAAAAGAAAAGTTTCGAGTGGTATAAAAAAGTGATTGCGACAAATGGAGAAGATCACGAGATGATATAACGGACATTAGAAGTCCCCCTTCCTGTCTTAGAGTTTATTTGTTTACTTACTCGTTTTGACATTTTGGGGGCCTTTTTTTCTGCTTGAAAGTCTTTGTCTTGTAAAGATTTCGCGTGATGAAATTGACTCAACTGCAAAGATTCAACTGAAGAATTTTCATATATCAACTTTACTTGAAGAAGATACCATGCTATTCTAGCGTCAGAGAAAGCGTTTACAAATTTTAAACAAAGGGCGATATAAGTTTTTAGCTTATTACTAGTCGAGGAATTGATCATAGCATATGAAAATAATAAAAAATATCTATCTCGATTTACCCATTCGTTTTAAAATATTTGTGTGGTTTATCCCTGTCCTACTTATTACAGTTAGTATTACTGGGGGCTACTCTTATTATACGGCTAAAAATCAGGTACTAAAAAAAGCAAATGTAGCGCAGATGGAAATCACCGATCAGATTAGCTATCAACTAGACTACATTTCCAATAATTTGATTGACTTTTCAAACTACCTTTTTTTACTATCAAGTGTCCAGCAATATTTAAATCCCACTACTCAAGACGACACTTATTCAAGGCGTAGCCAAACAAAGGAGATCGCTTCAAGTTTAATGGTTAATAATCGGGATATGCAATCACTCATCCTTTATGGATTTAATAAGGATATTCCATCATTAGCCGTTAACAAAACCGGAGTGACAAGTACGATGCCGTTTGAAGAATTTCAAAAAACAAATCATTATAGGCTTGCGGTCGCATTAAGAGGAAAGCCCTCTTGGACATTATTAAAAGGGGACGAGCGAGTTTTTATAGGAGAATCACGTACTCAAATCATTTTAACAAAGGTATTGAAAAATTCTAACACGCTAAATGATTTAGGTATTCTTATTATCGGGATAAATGAAGAAACATTACGAAATCGATATACAAAAGGCTTAAGTGATAGTGCAGAAATATTTATCCTCGATGAAAACGATATAGTCATTTCATCAAACAATACACAATGGATTGGTAACACTATTAATCATATCCCTATTTTACAGGAAAGCACTTATGAAAATAATGCTATTACCCTAACAAATAATGACTGGCTACTATCACAATCCAACTCCAACTTGGGATGGAAGGTCTTACTTATTCAGCCTAGAAAAGAATTATTAAAAGAATTACAGACCATTAAAGGGTTAACATTTATTGTTGCATTACTCTGCTTCGCCTTGAGCCTCTGGGTTTCATGGTACCTTTCTCTATTTATCACAAAACCCCTAAAAAAACTGACAGTTTCAATGGAAAAATTACAGGAGGGGGACTTTTCTCAGAAGGTAGAATTTCACGGTAAGGATGAGATTGGAGCTTTAGGCAGAGGATATGATTTGATGGTTCAACAAACCAATCAACTTATCGATGATGTTTATCGTTCTAGTTTAAGACAAAAAGAAGCTGAATTAAAATCATTACAAGCTCAAATCCATCCTCATTTTTTATATAACACGTTAGATACAATTTTTTGGATGGCACAAAAGAAAAATGAGAAAGACATTGCAAATATAATCTACTCTTTATCACAATTTTTCCGCTTAAGTTTAAGTGATGGAAAAGACCTAGTCACCGTTAACAATGAACTGCTTTTGGTTAAGAACTATCTAAACATACAAAAAGAGCGATTTCCAAATAAGTTTTCCTTTGAAATCGACGTTGACGATGATATTACTAATTACTTAATCCCTAAACTATTAATTCAACCACTTGTCGAAAACTCAATTATACACGGGATAGAATCAATAGAAGAAAATGGTTTTATTTATATTCGTGCATTCAAACAGGAAAAAAACCTAGTGATTAACGTAACTGATAACGGGTATGGCATACCATTTGATCAATTAGAACAAATAAAGCAATATCTGCAGTCTATAAAGTCAGAAAACAACATTCTTGATGAACAAGCTAATCGTCCTGGTTATGCCCTTGTGAATATTATAGAAAGATTAAGAATAAATTATGATAAAACCGCAACAATTGATATTGAAAGTAAGGTGGAATTTGGTACAAAAGTTAAAATTACAATACCAATATAAGCATAGCTACTCTAGTGTATTCACCATTGAAGTTTTCCAAGTTCCAATCAGGTAAAGGAGGAAATCGCCGATGTATAAACTACTAATTGTTGAAGACGAAGAAAAGATTCGCGAAGGACTAATTTCCAGCATTGATTGGAAATCCCATAGTATTGAGCTTTGTGCGCAGGCTAAGAATGGCATAGATGCTTTGATAAGTTTCAATCAAAATCAACCAGATATTATATTAACGGATATTCGAATGCCGAAAATGAGTGGTCTAGAGTTTATACAGCAAGCAAAAGATACTGGGCTTAATTTTGAAGCAATTGTTTTAACTGGTTATAAAGACTTCGACTATGCCAAGCATTCCATCAATTTAAATGTTTTTGATTACATTCTGAAACCTGCCCAACCCGCTGAAATATTAACAGCAGTTCTACGGGCTTTGGAAAAGATTAAACAAGATAGATTTATGGATGATCAACTTAGTCTCCTTGAACATTATAACGATAAAAATATGTACTTAGCCAAAATAGAAAAATTGAATAATTGGTTATCTCATCCAAAACAAGCCTCTAACGAGGACCGGGTGAAGATTATAAGTGAACTGCAAATGAGTATAAATTCTCACAACCTACATGTCGGGATGATTCATTTCCCGTCTCAGAGTGAAAAGAGTTATCTGGATGACTATGATTTACTAAAATTTTCTGTTATTAATATTGCAACGGAGACCCTATCTCCTTATTATGAGGGGAAAATAGAACTCTTTTTAAGCCAAGAGAAACTCATTTGGATTGGAAATAATAATCCCTCAAATGCGTCTATTAAATTGGAATCCTACTTAACACCATTGGTGGAAAACTTCCAATCCTATTTGAATGTAGAGATTTATATCGGGATTAGCAATACTAAAGAGTCCATATATGAGTTACATCAATCCTATGTAGAAGCCAAGCAGGCACTGGCTGAACATTATTATCAAAAAGATAAGAGAGCTTTTTTCTATGTAGATTTAATGGACACTATGGATAAGAAAATTCTTGACGATAAGAATTTATCTGAGTTAGAACACACATTTTTATCTAACATGTTTAATAAACAATATGATGCTGCGTTAGATAATTTGGAAAACTGGTTAAGTTATCTGGAAAAAAGTACTTTTTATAATAAAGATCAGGTGAATTTAAAAGCCATTACACTTATCGTTGAAATACAAAAGTTTGTTTATGATAATAAATTGACAAGGATTGAATGGGAAAATGATCTTGTGAATTGGATTGAGCAAATTCCTACTATGCAAACATTCGATGATATGTCTTCTATTATCAAAAAGATCTTCCAAAATGTATTTGAAATTTTAACATCTGAGCGTCCTATTCATCGTACAGTCAGACATTCCCAAACCATTATTAAAGAGCGATATCATGAGCATCTAACGCTGGAAATCATCGCAAATGAAGTTTTTGTTTCAAGTGCATATTTAAGTTCGCTTTTTAAACAGGAATTGGGCATTAATTTCTTAGACTACCTGCACCAATACCGTATTTCACAAGCAAAATTTCTATTATCCAAAGATTATCTAATCTACGAAGTAGCTAAAGAAGTTGGTTATAAGGATGAACGACATTTTAGTAGTACATTTAAGAAGTGGACAGGAATGACCCCTACTCAATATCAAAAAAGAGCACAATATTCTAAGGTGGATACACCTAAACAAATCCTTTAGGCCACTGTTTTTTACAATTGCTTAAAGGATTTGTTTAAATTTACATCATGCCATTTACACCTAAAACTATTCACCAGAATTACCAGCATCATTGAGTTTGTCCACAACGCAACCAAACATAGTGCTTCACTTGAGCAAATCAAAAATGAGCTACACATCTTGAAAATATTACAGCACTTTACTTAAAAATGATTGCGTTCTAACTTCTTGAGGATTGCCAAACAATTCCTCTGGAACATTTTCCTCCACGATATAGCCGCCATCCATGAAAATGACACGGTCCCCTACTTCGCGTGCGAATCCCATTTCATGTGTCACAACAACCATCGTCATCCCTTCCAGGGCAAGCTGCTTCATGACCGCAAGCACATCACCAACTACTTCAGGGTCAAGTGCCGATGTCGGTTCGTCGAACAGCATAATTTTGGGATTCATCGCTAACGCCCTAGCAATTGCAACACGCTGCTTTTGCCCTCCTGAAAGTTCACTTGGCGACGCTTTCGCTTTGTCGGACAAGCCAACCTTCGATAATAATTCAAGTGCTTTCTTTTCAATTGATCCCTTGTCACCTTTTCGTAAATTTAAAGGTGCATGCATTATATTTTGCAGAACTGTCATATGCGGAAACAAATTGAATTGTTGAAAGACCATTCCAACATTTTCCCTAACCTTGTTAATATCAAGCTTCGGATCTGTGATATCTTTGCCATCAATCACAACATGGCCGCCTGTAATATCCTCCAACCGGTTCAGACATCTTAAAAATGTGCTTTTTCCAGAACCCGATGGCCCAATTACGCAGACGACTTCACGTTCCTTAATCGCCACATTAATATCTTTTAATACCTCAAGTTCGCCAAATGACTTTTTCAAATTTTTCACTTGTATAATTGTCATTTAATTTTGAACCTCCTTTCAACAGAGCTAGCAAATACCGATATAAGATAGATAATCACAAAGTAAACAGCACCAACCGTTAGCCAAATCTCAAAGGGTTGAAACGTAGCACTCGCCTGAACCTTTCCCTTTTGAACGATATCAGCAATTCCAATAATAGAAAGGAGTGACGTATCTTTGAAACTAATAATGGATTGATTGGTAATCGTCGGCAGCATCGTTCTAAACGCTTGCGGCAAAACGATTGTACGCATTGTTTGTACCTTAGTAAGACCAAGTGATCTTGCGGCTTCCGCCTGCCCCTTATCAATCGACTGTATTCCAGCACGGATAATTTCAGAAAAATAGGCTCCTGCGTTTAACGACACTGTTAAAATTCCAGCAACCGTCCGATCCAATGATATAAAATCAAGTCCGTTCAATCCGAAGTAAATAAAAAATAGCTGAACGATAAATGGTGTGCCCCGAATAATATCCACGAAAGCTTTTGCAATCCAGTTTAAAGGTTTTATAGTAGTAAGGCGCATTAAAGCAGTTGCTAAACCAATCAAAAATCCAAAAATAATTGAAAAGAAAAAGATATAGAGCGTCACTTTCAACCCTTGCATTAAGTAGGGTAATGCCGCAATAATCGTCTCCATTTACTCACTCCCTCGAAAATACCAAATTTCCAATCAACCACTATCAAGCAGTCATTTAGGTCGCTTGGTGGTTTACGGAGGCTACCCAAAAGGCGCCCCCATTCAACTCAACCATCCAAATAATTCACTTCACTATGCAATCCGACTTACTCAGCTAGATATTTTGCAAGAATCTTGTCATATTCCCCACTATCACGAAGGTCTTGAAGACCATCATTAATTTTTTGCAAGACATCACTATTCTTTCCTTTAAGGACAGCGATTCCATACTGGTCTCCATTCAAGCGATCTCCGATAACTTGTAAATCAAGATCATTTTGAGAAATTGCATACGAAATTACAGGATAATCTTCGATTAAAGCCGCAGCACTCCCGTTTGAAACTTCTTGGAACATGGCAGGACTATCATCGAACAACACAAGTTTGTAGCCATATTCAGCTTCATGTTCTTGTGCAAATTTCGCTCCAGTCGTTCCATTCTTTGCAGCAATTGTTTTACCTTTTAAATCTTCAATAGATTCAATGTCTGCTGTTTCTGCAGCAACAACTAATGTAAGACCCGCTTCAAAATATGGATCTGAGAAATTCACAACTTTTTTACGGTCATCAGTAATACTCATGCCTGCAATTGCGATATCTAGCTGATCTGCTTGCATAGCGGGAATGATTCCCCCAAAGTCCATTGCATCGAACTTAATTTCAATCCCTTGATTTTCTGCAATTGCTGTAATAAGATCGATATCGATTCCTGTATATTCTCCATCTACCTCAAACTCAAAAGGTGGATAGGTTGTATCTATCCCAACGATATATGTTTTTTTATCGTCCCCTGTACTTGTATCGGAACTCCCCGTTGAACTATTCCCTTTTTCAGCCCCACATGCGGCCATTACTAACATCAGTGCTCCCATCATCATAAATATTCCAAACCTCTTCATACTAATTCCCCCTTTTTTAAGTTAAAACCGCACAGTTATTAAGCGCTTTCATAACTAGTTTTCATTGTATATTCATGACTACAAAATCAGACGTAAACCTACAAAAGTATACGGAATAACCTAAATATTTAAAAAGGACCGTTGTTTAAATGCTGTAGGAACTGTATACTGATTTTTAAAACAAATAAAATTGGACATAAAGGGAAGAGGGAACATCTTGCGGTTTAGTTCATTACTAAAGAAGGATATTTATATTATTGTACTGATGATCATAATCGTTCCCCTTGCCGGCGAAGTGAAATTTTACCCATTAAATGATACGTTCCGGGTAAGTTTTGGTGCTCCCGCACTCTTCTTCCTGTTACTATTATTAAAAAAAGTTCCACCCGTTCTCCCAGGTTTCTTGACAGCATCGGCTTTAGTACTCTTCCGTGTGCCCCTGGACTTCTTTTTTATGAATGAAACAAATGTGATCTATTCTTTTCAACAACACTGTCCAACCTTTTTCTTTTACTTCACCTATGCTTGTTTGTTCCAATTCATTAACATCAAAAGATTTCGTAAATCCTCTTTAACGATTGGACTCATAGGCTATGTTGTCGAATTATTATCGGATAGTGCAGAACTACTCGCACAATATTTAATATTGAACACTACGATTACACTTTCTGATTTGAATGAAATGAATTTAGCTGCGTTTGCACATAGTTTTATTGTCATCAGCTTTTTTAATATGCTGAAGTTATATGAAGCAGACTCCAGGGAAAAGCAAATACGGGAAAAAAATGAGCATATGCTACTCCTTATTTCAAACTTACATGAAGAGGCCATCTATCTAAAGAAGACATTAAAAAATGCTGAAACCGTTACTGTGGAATCGTATGCTTTATATCGCGATTTACTAGTAGATAACAAAGAGGCTAGCCTGAGGGCACTACGAATTGCAGGGGAAATCCACGAAATAAAAAAAGATAATCAGCGGATTTTTGCCGGACTTTCAAAATTGATTTCCAAAGAAAGCTTTAGAGATTACATCGATGTGATGGAGCTGATTCAACTCATTGTTCGTATTAATGAAAAATATGTATTTCTACTCAAAAAAAATATTAAGATTACTTATTCACTTGAAGGTATCCATCCCGACTATCATGTATATACAGTGTTATCACTACTTAACAACTTAGTAGCGAATGCAGTAGAAGCCATTGTGGATAGTGGGAAAATCCATTTAATATTTAATGAATCTGATGGTATGACAGAATTTCATGTTTTTAATAGCGGACCTACTATATCTGAAAAATATGCACACGCTATATTCCAACCTGGTTTCACATCTAGGTATGATGTTTTAGGGAATCCATCTACTGGAATCGGCTTATCTTATGTGGAAGAAGCCGTTACAAATCTTGGCGGGAAAATCTTTTTTGAAAATGAAGCAAATGGTGTTACCTTCTCTATAAAAATTCCTACGAATCAGTTGACACAGAAGGGGTGATGTAATGCGTTTTTTTATAGTGGATGATGATATTGCCATTCGATCGATATTAACTCAAATTATCGAGGATGAGAATTTAGGTGAAATCGTTGGGGAAGCAGCAGACGGTGATCAGCTAGAAAGCTCCTTTTTGAATATGCATAAAGTAGATATTCTTTTTATCGACTTACTCATGCCCAATCGAGATGGAATTGAAACAATTCGACATTTACTAAATGACTTTAAAGGGAAATTTATCATGATCTCCCAAGTAGAAACGAAAGAGTTAATTGGTGAAGCCTATTCCCTTGGCGTCGATTATTACATTATAAAACCTATCAACCGAATAGAAATGATTACCGTTATTCAAAAAGTAGTCGAACGCATCCAATTGGAAAATTCAATACATGACATCAAGGTATCCATTGGAAACCTTTTACACATAAAAGATCCTTCGCCGACGACAGCTACCCATTCATCTGAAGAAAGTATAACGAAAATTGGTGAATTCCTATTAGCAGAGCTAGGTATTTTGGGCGAAAACGGCTCAAGAGATTTGATAGATATTCTTCATTACTTATTCACCTTAAGGCGCAATAAAACCGTTGAGCAAGATTTCCCTTCTTTAAAGGATCTAATCCTTGAAATTTCAAAGAAAAAACTAGGATCTTCAGCCACATCTGTAGAAATCAATCGAGAAATAAAAGCTTCCGAACAACGACTTCGCAGAGTGATTACTAGCTCCCTTAATCATTTTGCATCCTTAGGTCTAGCAGATTACGGGAATTCTAAATTTGAAAATTACGCATCTAGCTTTTTTGATTTTACAGTTGTTCGACAAAAAATGAGAGAATTAGAGGATGAGTCACCTTCTCCTCATACACCAACTCGGGTCAATACAAAGAAATTTATTCAGGTGTTGTTTTTTGAGGCGAAGCGTTTAGAAGGGAATGCATAATTTTGGATGACAGTCATCCAAACTAACATATTTTTCATGCCTACTGATTAACCCAAATAACTTGTACACGAAGTGCTAATGCTTATTGGAATGAGGGAATAGAGAGGTTTCTAACTAGGGAAAAGCCGCCAAAGATACAATTTTGGCGGCTGAAGCTTTTACCATAGCATCAGGTTTCCAGCAAATACTTCACATTCTCCTTACTATTTAACAACCATATCCCTCCAACGACGAGGATCATTCCAACAATAGTATGCAATTTTATAGAATCTCCCCAATACAGCACACCTACAAGTGTAATGAAAAAAATGCCTGCACCCGACCAAATGGCATACCCTATCGATAAACTTATCGTTTTCAATACTTTGCTAAAAAAATAATATGAACATGCATAGAAAACAAAAATCAATAGAGTAGGCAGGAAATTTTGAAAGCCGTTTGACAATTTAAGCATCGTCGCCCCCATTACCTCTAAGGCAATCGCTATCCATAAAAAATATGCTCCTGTCATCTTCTTCACCTACAAATCATAAATTGATCATCACAAGACCTACAATTGTGATTACTAATCCGATACCCTTTTTCTTTGACATTTTCTCTTTAAATAACACCAATCCGACCAGGATAATGAGAGCCATTCCAACGCCGCTCCAAGTCGCATAAACAACGCCTATCGGAAGGGTTTGCATGACAGTTGCTAATAGATAAAATGAAAACGTAAAAAATATACCAATACCCACCATTCGTTTACCTTTACCCATATGCAATGCTGGATTTAAAAGCGTTGTCCCCATTACTTCAAAAATGATTGCTATTAAGAGAATGAAAAATATTCCATACATACACAATTCCTCACTATTTTTGATTGAAAATGAAAGCTGCTAAACCCAGTAAGGTTCAACAGCCCCATTTTTCTTACGCTGGGAATGTTACTTTCCCATCATGATCAATTAAATCTGCAACATTGTTTAACACATATGGCGTATAGGTCGATAATAGCGATGCAGAGCCGACACCTGTTAAAACACCAACGCCATATAAACAATGCTTGGAGAATTCCATATCAATGGACGTATCACCGATATGAATGACCTCATCTAGTTCTAGGTTCTGTTGGTGACAAAATACCTGTAATGCTTCTACATGTGGCTTTCTCTCATACAAATCAGCTGTCGCAATAAAATCCACGTATTCTAAAAGCTGAAGAACCTCCAATATATATTTTGTAACATCGTAGTTATCAGCCGTCACAATCCCAATCTTTAGACCATTCGATTTTAACTGTGTAAATAACGCCGACAAATTGCAAACGGGCTTGATTTTCTCAGGATTTTCTTTGATTTTTTGATAGTAAAAATGGTTCAACTCTTTTAAAATCCCATCAAAATCTACCATTAACACGTTGCTAATGATATCAGCTAAATCAGCTGATGTTTTTCCAGCAAGTGCACTATCCTCACGAACTGTTTGACCTTCCAGGCCAATTTTGAATGCAAGTTCTTCAAGCTTACTTTCTTGATTGTGGATTTGGGTAATATTCTTTAAAAATTCATAGGTTGAATCAATCCATAAACTATTAAATTCGATTAATGTCCCGTCTTTATCAAACAAAATGCCTTTAATCATTTATATGCACCTGCATAAGCTCTAGCAGCTGCCCCCATGTATCAAGTGATGGACGCTTGTCATTAAAATAAATGGGGTTTGTAAAGCCATAAAGTGTGCCATCCTCTTTTCTTACATTTACTCGAATATAATGATAAGCATTGTCGTTCCAATCAAATTGGAAGCTAGATTGGTTGCCCTTCTCTTTCGATGCAATCTGACCATCGACAATCCACTCGATTTCAACATCATCATGTGAATGGACCTTTGCTGCTATTTGACCTGTCAGTATATCGCTTTGATCTCCCGCTATGAAACCATCGAGCTTGAAGTCGATCTGTTCACCTCTTGAAACGAAAACACGTCCATTTTTCAAGGCCTTCACTAGATTATGAGTTGATAGCCCTTCACAATAAACAAATGTTCCCGGATCTCCGATGAGAGATGCTTCTTCACTGCCCTCATAGCGTTCGTCTGGCTTCAAATGAGAGTCCGATCCACCAATTCCAGTAATTTTATGACCATCTTTTAATAAGATATCCCAAGCAATTAATGCCCATTCCGTTGCCTGCGGATTAGCGGAATAGGTTGGATCATTCCAAATTTCAAGCGTGTCTACTTTATGCAACGGTGTATCTTTAAACAACCATTTCCATTCGGTTAAAAACGGGTGGTTTATCGAAATAAGCGCATCTCCATAATACCCATTGATAATGCTATTCATCCCTTGCTCTGTCAACATATCTGCCAGTCTATTTTCAACAAAAGGAGATGTGTTCGTATTTAAAATATTGAAATGACCAAGTGGTGCTGTCACTTCTATTCCTGGTAATACAAGTATGGAGGTATCATTTACCCAAGAGGTTGGTACGATATTATGATCCGTTGCGACGAAGAAATCCAATTGCTGATTTTTTGCACTTGCTATATTTTCTTCTCTTGTCATTTGTCCATCTGAGTAGATGGTATGGGTATGAAAATCACCCTTGTACCACCTTGCTTCAGGCTTTATCATTTGCTCGGAGCTATTCGTAGATAGTAAAAGAGTATTTGCATCTGGCTGATTCCAACCTAACTCATCTACTGATTGGACATTGCTTTCACCATTAAATTGCACTTCTAAAAATGGTTTTTCCATCTCTTCCTGCTGACTGACTGCAGCGACGAAATCGATTGTCCATGTCCCCGCTGCAATCGGTCCACCGATTGTATAAGGACTCGTTCGCTTTGGTTGTTCATGAATCATGACTGGCTGCGGCGTTTTACCTGTTAAATATTGCGCCCGTAATTGCCCACTAGGATCGTATACCAAATAAGTACCCCAGATACTTTTTATATGATAGAGCCGCAGACTAATGGATTGGACATGTTCTGCAACATCAACTGTAAATTTGTTATTCAGCACTTTTTCACCAGAATCATCTAGCAGTTCGATTTTGATAGTATCCCGCAACATGCACTCACCCCGTCTTATTTATTGATTATTGTGTTTGTCTAATGCTTCCTGTGCTACTTTTTTCGCTTCTTTCAAGGCTTCCTCTACAGAAACGTTTTGAAGCTCTACTTTATCTGCTGCAATGGAGATGGCATCGAAGATTTTTCCTCCTGTTGGATCTACGAAATCTGGTGAACCTGTCAATGCTTGTTTATATGGAATTCCTGCATAAGGATTTTCTTCGATGAATGCTGCATATTCGGGAACTTCCATTGCAGATTCACGCACCGGAATATAGCCGATATGCTCCGCCCAATCCACATTCACCTCTGCACTCGAGAAGTAGCTCATAAATTTATAGGCAGCTGCAACTTCTTCATCGCTATTAATAGCTGGAACAGCCATAAATAATGCACCTACAATAGGAGCTGCTGCGTTACCGTTTAAACCCGGTTGTGGAATAGAATCAATAACCGTGAAGTCAAGGTCCCCTTTATCTCCTGATGAACCCGTGTATCCTGCTGCTTTACCAGCTAATACTTCATCAATTGTTTTATACCAGTATTCCCAGCCTTGTCCGCCAGAGTTGACTTTCATTGTTTTATTATCGTGAATTTGCTTACGCATAAATTCCCAAGAATCCGTCCAAGCTTTGCTATCTATTAATACTTCCTTACCATCTTCACTCAACATTTCTCCACCATTACTTAATGCGATATCTATTAAGTTTCCGCTCCCCCACATTGGTAAATGACCGTATTCCACTACACCTTGTTCTTGCAGCTTTTTAGATATTTCAGCGACATTTTCCCAAGATGAGAATGCTTCTTTTGGATCAATTCCCGCTTGTTCATAAATGTCTTTACGGAAATACATAACTTGTGTTGTCCCGTAAGCTGGTAATGCATATAACTCTTCACCAACATACGCCGCATCAATAAATACATCTAAGAAATCATCTTTATCAAAAATACTATCTTCACTTGCATACTTATTTAATGGCGCTAATGCTGATTTACTTGCTAAATCCACAAGAGAACTAGACTCTGTGATGAATAAGCCCGGTGCGTCCTTCGCTGCAATCGCTGCTTGCAGCTTTTGGTAGGTTTCTGAATAGCTTGCTTGAGGAATCGCTTCAACAATTACTTCATCCTGCGATGCATTAAAATCTTTGATAATTTCTTTCATTTTTATATCTGCTTCACTGCCAAGACCATACCAAAACTCAATTGTAACGGGACCTGAAGGTTCTGAGCCTGTACTACTTTCCCCAGCTTCACTTGTTGTACATGCTGCTAACACCATCATCAATGCCGACATAATAAGCGCAAATAATAAATTCTTTTTCATTTGAAACACTCCTCTTTTTTTATTTATCCTTTTAAGCCGTTGTCACTGATTCCTTTTATAAACCACTTATTTAACAGCACAAACAATAGTAAAAGTGGTAAGACAGTTAGCACGTTCGCTGCCATTATTAAAGGCCAAGTATCGGCAAAAGACCCTACATTCGTGAAAAATCGATTAAGACCAACTGTAATCAAATACTTTTCCTGGCTTTTAACGATTAATGATGGCCATAAATAATTGTTATACATCGACACAAAGCCAATTAAGCTAGCTATGAAAATTGTCGATTTACACATCGGAATCATAACCCTCATCAATACGGTAAAATCATTGGCACCTTCAGATCGAGCTGCTTCAATCATTTCCTTTGGCACTTGCAAAAATGCTTGCCGTAGCAAGAAAATAGTAAAGACACTTGCCACATTCGAAATGACAATACCAGTCAAAGAATCAAGTAACCCCATCTTGGAGAGCAATATATAACTCGGTACATAAGTAGCCGCGGCCGGTAGCATATACGTAATTAGTATCGAATTGAATAACAGCGATTTCCCTCTAAACTTTAGCTGTGTCAGTGCATAAGCAATCATGCTCGATAAAACGACTTGAAGGACAACAATACAGACCGACGTAAAAGCACTATTGAACATATATAACCAAAATGGTGCTAGCTCTAGTGCCCCTGTAAAGTTGCTCCATTGCAGCGTTTCCGGGAAAAGCGTTAAAGGTACTGAGAAAATTTCTTCAGTAGTTTTCAAAGAACTTAACATCATCCAAATAAGCGGAAATACCATTATCAAACTAAAGATTATTAGGAAGGTGTACCGAAAAAAAGTTTTGGATGTATGAACCGTTTGGTGCATTTTCTTCGTCCTCCTTAATAATGAACCCATTTTTTCGATGTGTAGAATAAGATGAAAGCGAGTAAACCCGTTAATATGACGATAATCGTTGACAGCGCAGTGGCCTGTCCCATATTAAATTGCTCAAACGCCATTTGGTAGTATAAGTATAATAATGTTCGCGTACTACCGGCTGGCCCTCCCTGCGTCATAACCTGGATTTGGTCATAGGCCTGAATGGCATCAATCAGAGAAATAATAATTAAAAATAAAGTAGTCGGCGAAACTAACGGAATTGTAATGAATCGATTGTTTTGCCACCAGGAAGTCCCTTCAATTTCCCCAACCTCATACAGTTCACCAGGTATTTTTGATAGTGCATCTGCATAGAAAATCATTGCCCAGCCCGCATTTTTCCAAATAGATACTATAATAATTGCCCACATGGCAGTATTAGAATCTGTTAGCCATGACGGCTGTGGTAAATGAAGCAAACCCAATAGCTGGTTCAACAAGCCAATATCCGGCTGAAAAATCCATGTCCACACAATCGACATCGCAACCATCGGTGTAATCCATGGTGAGAAGAGTAAAGATTTAAGTAGCGTGGAGCCCTTCATGACATTTTTCAACAAACTAGCAAATAATAGACCAAAGATAATCGTCGGTATAACCGTCATCACACTGAAAAAAGCAGTATTTTTTAGTGCCGCATAGAAATTATCACTTGTTAGTATTGTTTGATAGTTCTCTAGCATAACGTGGTTATATTCTGGACTAATATAATCCCAATCCGTCGTACTTAACCAAAGAGATACAAACATTGGGATAAACCAAAATGCGAGTAAGGGAATAAGCGGAATGCCAACAAAGAAAAGCAATAGTCCGTAACGTTTCATTGAATCCACTAGTAACCCACCACCATATCTTTAATGATGGATTTCCCTGTTTTTTTATCAAACAGATGCACCTTATGCGGGCTTAATTTAATCATCAAATGCTGCTGCTCTTGAATGTTTAATTCGTTATGCACACGGACGGTCAGCTTTTGACCATATATTTCTCCATATACAAATTTGTCTGCCCCCATCATTTCAACACGATGTATAGTCAGTTTAATAGCGGTGGGATCATCTGTTACCTCAATATCCTCTGGTCGGATACCTGCGATTAACTCACCAGAAACCTCTTCTGCTAGTAGTAAATCGGCAATTTTTTGATTATCGATTTTCAATTCATGTCGAGACGCATTCACCGTTAAAAAGTTAATAGTTGGTGAACCAATAAAACTCGCTACAAACATATTAGCGGGATACATATAGATTTCATCTGGTGTACCGACTTGCTGGATCTCACCATCTTTTAAAACAACAATACGGGATGCCATTGTCATTGCTTCGGTTTGATCATGCGTCACATAAACGGTCGTTGTCCCTAATTGGTTATGTAAATTGATAATCTCTTCACGCATTTGAATACGAAGCTTGGCGTCTAAATTCGATAATGGCTCATCCATTAAGAAAATATTAGTATTGCGCACGATAGCTCTACCTAATGCAACACGCTGCCGTTGTCCTCCGGATAAATCTTTCGGTTTACGCTTTAAATAGGCGGTGAGCCCTAACTTCTGTGCAGTTTCCTCTACACGTTCTTTTATTACTTTTTTATTTTCTTTTCTAATTTTCAAACCGAATGCAATATTATCAAATACATTTAAGTGCGGAAAAAGTGCATAGTTTTGAAATACCATTGCAATGCCCCGATTTTTTGCAGAGACATCATTCATAACTTGTCCATTTATCGAAAGCTCTCCAGCAGTGATGCTTTCTAATCCAGCAATCATGCGTAATGTTGTTGATTTTCCACACCCTGACGGACCGACTAAAACAATGAATTCCTTATCAAAGATATCCAGGTTGAAGTTTTCAAGAATCATTTCCTGGCTGTTATCATATTGCTTACTGATATTTTTCATTGAAATTTTCTGCACTATTATCCTGCACCTTCTTTTGAATTAATTTGTTTTTCTTTGATAACCTTTCAAATCAAACAATACACAACAATTGTAAATATAAATAAAGAATAGTGTAAAGCTTATGTAAAAACACAGTGCTAGTTTGATACTAAATATTTCATGAACCCCCTCTGACTAACCGTTCAAGAGGTTTTTATGATGTTTTGTAAGGAAGATGACAATTTGACTCTGAAGCTGTCTTTTTTTTGATAGTTGTTTATAGTTATAGGTAACCACATCCTACTATTTAAGTTTTCTATCATTAGGTCTACTTCATAAGAATTGAGGGCGGATATGTTAAAAAGTGATCGCTATAAGTCTATAATGGATTATTTAACCGAGAAGAAATCTGTGAAAGTTGTGTTCTTAAGTAGTTTATTAAACGTGACACAGGAGACAATTAGAAGGGATTTAGAATATCTAGAACAGCTAGGAGAAATTGAACGTGTTCATGGTGGAGCAGTTTTAAAGCATAATAATATAAAAGAAACAAATTTTACCGTGCGGGAATCCGTTAACATTAGCGAGAAAAAAATGATTGCGAAGCATGCTATCCAATTCGTCAAGGAAGGGAGTTTTGTATCACTAGATGTAAGTACCACAAATACAGAAATCGCCAAAGAACTCGCGAAAAATTTTAATTCATTATCGGTCATTACAAACTCCATTATTATTGCAACCATTCTAAGTGCAAATCCTAACTTTAATCTTTATTTACCGAGCGGGAAAATTAGAAATTCAGAGCTATGTATAGTAGGCGATTCCTGTGTTTCCTATATTGAAAAGTTTAATATTGATACTTTTTTTATGAGCGTCAGTGGAATCTCTTTAGAAAGAGGATTAACAGATTACGGTGATGGCGAATATGAAGTGAAAATGGCTATGTTTCGCAATGCCAATAAAGTATTTGTTGTAGCGGATCATACGAAATTTGACTCCATAGCTATGCTGAAAATCGGGAATTTAAAAAGTGTGGATGGTATTATTACAGACCCAAACATTAGCCAACCAATGCTAAGAAAATATGAAGAGCACGATATTAATATTTTCATGTAACTTAACAAGTGTTAGATTAGGAATTCAGTATTACCTTTTTGAATCATTATAACGAACAACAAACCGAGGCTACCTGACACCAATAAACTATGGTGTCAGGTAGCCTCAGTTATTTTATGTGCGTTTCAATTCACAATATCAATCCAATTTAATTGTTTCAATACCTCAATCCATGACCCAGTTTATAGACATTACCATCGCTATCCTTATAGGCATAACTCAATCCCTCAGGCATGTACTTGTCCTTGTCATAGCCCGGTACATCATTTCTCGATACACACTCACCATTCTGGTAAACCGCAATGACTTGATCACTTGCTGGCAATGTCAATGGTAGAACGCCTACAGGATTACTATTTCCTGCAAGCACTTCAAACTGTGCATTATAGAAAGTATCATATCCAACGATTAATGCGTCCGCCAATGGTTCAACATTTCCAAGTAACCATGGCAACGTCACATTCACACTAATGACTACTTTCCCACCACGGTTATGAATGTTGTCTGCCACTTCTTTGAGATGATTCATGCCCGTTAAAGTCGTTTCTTGATACAATGAGCCATCCAAACCTGATACTACTTTACCCTCACAAATATCAAGTTCTAATAATCCTAGTGTTGCATCAAAATAGGACCCGGACTTTGGATGTAAGAACATGATCGCGACGTCAGCTTCTTCATAGTTATCCGTCAACGTAAATTGCCCAAGCTCTAAACATTCTTTTCTTGCCTTTTCAGTGTAAGCAGTTGCCCGTGTCGTGTCCTTATGCAATACTTCCACATAAACCTTTTTATTCGTCAGCTTTTCAGCTGTTAATGGCAATGTCTGCTGTTGATTTTTCAGCACGGTTACAGATTTTTTATGGCCCTCATAAGCTGCATCCCAATTCGCTTTGTTACTAACGACAGCTGTCGCCGCTTCTGGCGAATTATACGTACGATCATCGAAAAGACCTAGCGTGAACATTTCTGTTAGGAGTCGGACATTCGCTTCATTAATCCGTTTTTCACTAATCCAGCCTTTGCTAACGGCCAATTTAAGATTTTCAATATCTCCTGTATCCGCAACAATATCTGTCCCGGCATTGACAGCCTTAGCAAAGCGTTCAGCCTCACTTAACTCTTCGACACCCCAGCTCATCTTATTGACGATACCGCTATCACTATTTACATAACCTTTAAATCCAAGTTTTTCTCTTAGAATATGGTTAATGAAATAATGATTAAATGTGAAGCCTACCTCTTCGAACGGAATGTCTTCACCTTCGAACTCTTGGACGACACTTTTCTTAATACTTGGGATCGAATAATACGGCATGATTGACGATGTACCATATTTTATCGCTGCTCTAAATGGCGGCAAATGATACTTTTCTAAGCTTCCTGGAGTTGGGTATAGGTTCCACTTTCCTTCTACGTAATGGGGATCAAATCCATTTTCCCTAGCTCCACCACCTGGGAAATGCTTCGTTGTCATCGCAATACTATCTTTTCCTAGCTCTTCACCTTGGAATCCTACAACAAGGCGACCAATCGCGTCAGAAATAAATTCTGGATTTTCTCCAAACGTACCGTATGTCCGTTGCCATCTTGGATCTGTAACGGTATCTGCCATGTACATATATCCTTTTCTTATGCCCGTAGCATTCCACTCCGAGTGGGCAATTTTAGCAAATTCACTAATTAGTGATGCATCTCCACCATTTTTAATATCGCCTTGTGCTGCCGCTGCAAGTCCTAAAGTTCCAGGCCATGTAGAAAAAATACCACCCGCATCATTCATTCCAAAAATAGGTTCAGCATTTTCATTCCTTGAATTAGACGCTACGATAACTGGGATACCTAAACGCGTTCCCTCAGCAACCTCATTCATTTTATTAACCCACTCCGCCATTTCAGCTGGACTAAAGTTATCTCTTAAAATGAAGTGCCTTAAATTCCTTTTTGCAATCGTATGTGTTGAGCCATATATTTTGGATGCAGCAAATATATTTTCCCCTTTTTCTACAACCGCCTCATCCAACACACCATCATGACTAGTTTTTTCCTTATCTTCCTGAGCAAGTCCCATCTTACGTGAATTAATGAGCATCATACCAACCTTCTCATCGATATTCATCAATGACACTAAGTTTTCTGCACGCTCTTTAGGACTCAAACGCCAATCCTTATACGGTTCCAGCTTCCCGCTATTATTCAAGTCTTTAAATTTTAATCCATCCACTTCAATAATACTTTTGACTCTGACTTCTAGATTGGGTTGTTTGTGGTTACGTTCCATTTTAACGCCTCCTGAGTTTAGTCTTGCCCTAGTTATTCCCTCACCATGGATATTGAGTTTGGTAACGCTTTCTTTTATACTATAAGAATAACAGCAAAAAGTTAAAAATATATAGCGTTTCTTGCTTAGAACATTGTAAATATTGCTATATAGAGGGGGCACATCAAATGAAGCCATCTGATTTAATTCCAGTCGTCGATAAAGGGTTTGAAATAAATTACTTTGGTAAAAAAAATCATTCCCAAGGTTGGTTCAAAAAATTTAACGAATCATCCGAAGACTTTTCCCAATGGGAGTCTTTATTCCAATTACACAGACATGATGTTTTGGAGGTTCTTGTATTTTTAAATGGCGAGTGTGAATTTTTTTGTGAAGGGAAAACGTATTCCTTACAGAGAGGAGATGTTGTGGTCATCCCCCCCTATGCCGTGCATAAAGCTACTGTTAAGCAGATGGATAGCTATGAACGTATAATTGTTAGCGTCAGCGAGCATTTAATGGCCGACTTTCTATCCAGCTCACCATCTATGAAAGAGAATATTATTAATCAAAAAACACAAAGCTCGCACGTATTGCATTTGCATGAAAAAAAACTCCAAGACGTACATTTTTTACTCAATGAAATAAATCATAAAATTAAAAATGAAGAAGAAAACTTTCCTTTCACCATAAATTATCAGTTGTTTCAAGCTCTTCAAATACTCTTTGATCCCGAAAGTAGTATGCCCAACCTTAGCAACAACAATAAACTAGACCAACGATTCGTATCTATACTAGAATATATTGAATTACATTTGACCGAACCGGATTTAAGCTTAGACAAAGTATCTACTCATTTCCATTTGAATAAATACTATTTCTCCCATTACTTTAAAAAGAACATGAACCTCCCCTTTTACCGTTATGTATCACTGAAGCGTCTATCCTTTGCTGTTACAATGATTAAACAAAATCAGCTTCCCATTGAGGAAGTAGCCTTGAAATGCGGTTTTCTAGATTATTCAAGTTTCTATAGGCTCTTCAAAAAAGAATATAATCTTTCACCAAAAAAATTGCAAATGGAATATAAAAATTAACGACTGTTGGTTAGTCAAACTTAATCAAATAATGTGCAATCTAAGTCCAATCGCTTTTGGTTCGCTTTGGATGGAACAACTTCTATATAATAACCGTGCTATTTTCATGTACAGGGATGCGACTTCGCCGCATCCCTGTACATTATTTTCGGTAATCGTATGATGGTCGTTCATCCGTCGCTCTCCAAAAACCTAGATACACGAAGTACTAATACTTTTTCGGACGAGGGAATAGAGGGCTTCTTAACTAGAGAGGGCCGCCAAAGATTCAATTTTGGCGGCAGAGGCTATCTCCATCCTGTCGTCTATCTATTGCCGAAAGTAGACCGGTAATGCCCAGCAGACAGAAAGTTTTCTAATTCTTGCTTCCTAGTTTTAATTGCGAATAAATGGTTAATAGCAAACGAGATAAAAATTAAGAGTAGGTCGCATCTAGTACAGCACTCATTCAAGCATGCCACCATTACAAGGAAAGAGCATCCTCATAAACGGGATGCTCTTTCACTTTTATTTACTTGCTTTATATTTTTCTAAAAACTCTTTTGCTTTTGCAGAGTCCGCGATAAGCTCATTACCAGTATTCACAAGTGGGCTTACTGTGGAAAATGCTTTTTTCTTATTTCCTTGGTAGTAGCTTAAGAATTCATCTTGATTAATTGAATAGAGCACTGCTTTTCTTAAATCGTCACTTGTTGCAACTTCACGATTGGCTGTGTTGAATAGCAAGTACGAAACAGCATTGCTTTCATTTTTTTGCAAGAAAAGTTTTTCATCATTCTCAACAAGTTCATATTTTGTTTCCGGTACACCATTGAATAAGTGAATTTCACCATTTCGTAATGAAGATAATGAACTATCTGCATCTGCGATGAAGCGCACAACGACATTTGAAATGAGTGGTTCAAAATCAGTTCCAGGTCGGTACGCTGGATTTTTCACGAAATCAGCTTCGTAGTCATTCTTTTTCACCAAAATATAAGGTCCGCTTGCATACAATGTATTGTTATAGCTAGCACCTTCCGTAACGGTATTTTGATCACCGTATGGGATATCCTTGTTCACGTCAAATGCTGCAACATCATACGTATTAATACTCTCAACTTGTTTTTTCGAAACAATTCCCGCAGATTGATGCGCCAAATAATTCAATACTTGTGGGAAAGGTTCCGTTGTTGTCATTTTGATAACTTGGTATTTTCCTTCTTCACTATTTGCCTCTGTTTTATCTCCAACAAGTTCTGAAATTTTTACGTCTAGACCTTCTTCAAGCGCTTCTTTGACTGTTCCACTGCCATCTGACTGTTGGATTTTGTCTAGAGAAGCAAGATCGGTTACAACTTCCGCATCTTTAATATGCTCATGCAAACTATATGTCCGGTGATCAGGAACAGAGTCTTTATCTTTCGCACGGTTCAATGAGAAAATTACATCATCTGCCCCTACACGTTCTCCTGTATCCACAGCTTTCCCATCTGCAACTGCTGCAAAGTTGATATCATCCCGAAGAATGAAGTAGTACTCAGAATTTCCTTCAGCGATACTGTGATTATAAGATAGAGAACCATCTGAAACGACAACATCATCATCCGTTAAATTGACCAGTCGAACATATAAATTCGTGTTTAACGTATTAATGGATCCGTCATTTCCCTTCACTGGGTCAAGTGACGTCAATGAACCCAATGCTTGCTGTGTAATTAAAGGTTCTGTCTCCCTCTTAGCTGCATCATTAAAGTCAATTGTTTCCCACGCAACCGCACGTGATTTTGCAAGTCTAACTGTGTCGACATTCAGTACTTCTTTATTAACCCCTTGCGCTTTGAAAGAATTATAAAGTGGAGCAATATAAGCTTTCTCTGCAACAAGCTGCTGTTCCAGCTGCTTATATGTCTCTACAAATTCAGCCGGTGTTTCTGTACTGGCCTTATCGACCAGTTCATCCACCTTGTCATCGGCAAGAATACTATAATCGCCGCCCGTTTTGAATAAAGAACGGACTGCATAATCCGGATTTCCTGTAACTGTTGTCCAACTAGAGACAGCAACATCATAATTCCCTGCATCTTGTTGTGCTTTGAAGCTACCATAGTCAGGCTGGATATTCAATTTCACATCAAAACCATTTTTAGTCAATTGATCTCGTACGATATTCATATCCTCTTCACTCGAACTCGAACCAAGCACTTCAATTACAACCTTCGTATCGTCCTTAACGCCACCTTTAACCGCATCATCTAGTTCACTAACATCCGATTTTGTTTGCACACAGCCTGTCAAAACCAATACCAATACCAGTAAGACTGGAAATAAAATTTTCTTCATCTACTTTTCCTCCTTCATAATGTGTTCAATCTAACTTTGGATCTAATGCATCTCGCAAACCGTCCCCCAAAAAGTTAAAAGACAGCACGAGGGCAATAATCGCGAGCCCTGGAAAAATAGCCAGATAAGAATGGGATTCAAGATAGGTACTACCAATCTTCAGTATATTCCCCCATTCTGGAATATGTGGCTCTACGCCAAGTCCTAAATAACTTAAACTACTTGTCGCAATGACTGCGCTCCCTATTGTCAATGTCGACTTCACAATCATCGGCGCAAGTGAATTCGGCACAATTTGCTTAAAGATAATTGAGTAATCCGACGCACCAAGTGCACGCGCTGAATCGACAAAATCATAGTTCGATACCATCAAAACATTTGCCCGCATCGTTCTAGCATATGTCGGGATGGACCCAACGCTAAGCGCGATAATAAGGTTTGTTGTATTGGCACCAAAAGCCGCAATAATAGCTATTGCCAGTAGGATTCCCGGGATGGCATATAAAATATCCAACAGCCGCATGATGATATTATCTGTCCGATTACTATAATAGCCTGCAATTGCCCCTAAAAATCCTCCGACAATCGCTGGAATCGCAGTGGAAGCAAACCCAACAAGCAATGATATCCTCGCACCGAATATAATTCTTGAAAACAAATCTCGACCGAAATTATCTGTGCCTAATGGATAAGCAAGACTTGGGCTCTGCAACAGATTTGCATAATCATTATCAACAGCAAGTTCATAATCAAAAGTAAATTTACTAATGACTGAGATTGTCAACAGTAAGATAATGAAAAACAAACCCATGACTGCTGTAGAGTTGCGCGTAATTTTCCCCCACATCGTATTCCATTTTATGATTCGTGATTGATCACGGCTTCTTGATTTCAATAACAAACTATATCCTAGAATCAGCGCAAAAATATTTCCCGATAATGCGGTAATGATCGCTATGATAGCAATAATAGACATCACTGGTGACGCCGTTGAATCATCGACAAATTTGATCACGAGAATTAACGCCACAAGATAAAAAATCGCAATTCCTATTAATATACTCATCGCCGGTAAAAAGGTATCAGAAACATACGGCTTAAACAAATTAAGTGCAGATATCGCAATCGCAAAAATCTGCGTAAGCAACATATAAACTGCAAATGTATACTCCGGCGTTTTTTTCTTGTTTATCAAACTAAATGCAAATGCCACAGTAAAAATATTCCCTGTGCACAAGCTAAGTAATTGACTAAAACCTAAACGTCTTGTCACATGTTGAATTTCACCGTACCTTATTAAATCTCTTTTCACCCTCCAAGTAATAAACACTTGAATAAGCGTGAACAAAGCATATGCACTGGAGAGGACAAGCATATTCCTATTGATGTCACCAGATTTAAAATCGAAACTGTTCGAAAGAAAAATCACCGTCAAGGCCAAGGTAATAACCCATGTAAAAATGGACTGTGAATATTCCCCGGACAACTTTAGAGCATGTCTTTTCATCGATGTTGCTTTCATTTTCACACCTGCTTTACGATTGTTTCATTTTGGAACGAATACGTGGATCAAGGAAAGCATACAAAATATCAATCAGCAAATTGACCAGCGAAATGGTAATAGCAATATAAACGACCCCACCCATAATGGCTGGAATATCCGGAATGAACTGCTTATCAACGATATAACTACCAATTCCTTTAATATTAAAAACTTTTTCCGTCACAGCTGCTCCACCCAACATGCCTCCAAATAACAGACCAATGACCGTAACAACTGGAATCATTGCATTTCCCACCGCATGCCTCCATAGCACTTGGTGTTTGTTTAGCCCTTTTGCTTTTGCAGTAATAATATAATCTTCATGAATAATCTCTAATAAAGAAGAACGCATCATCCTAGCCACAGATGCCGTCAGCCCCGTCCCCAGTACAACAATCGGCATAATCATTGACAAGCTATTCTGCGGGCTGTAGGTAGCAGGTAACCATTGATGTTTTATAGAAAAATTCAAGATGAAGATGAGACCTTGCCAAAAATTTGGGATAGACAGACCTATCAGTGCAATGAACATAAACGTATAATCCAGAAAAGAGTTAGGCTTTGTCGCAGAAATGATTCCAACTGGAATGGCGATTATAATTGCCATCAGGACAGAATACATGGCAATTGTAAAAGTGACCGGAAATTTATTTGCAATACTTACTGCCACATCCTCATTCCCAGCAAAAGACGCACCCAAATCGAATGTCGCAATCCCCTTGACAGCATTCCACAATTGCTGAAAGTAAGGTAAATCCAATCCATATAAGTGATTGAATGAAGCTATTTGTTCTTTTGTTGCAGAGACCCCAATAATATTGGAAGCGGGGTCGAATGGTGATATGTAGAGAATTGTAAATACAAGAACAGCAACGCCTGCAATAACAAAGATGCTTTGTACAAGTCGCTCTACTATATATTTAACAAACGGATTACTGAGCAAAAAAAGTAGAACATACATGAAAATACCGGGAACAAAAGAAATAAGTAAAAAGGAAGGTCGAGCAAATAATGACTCAAAATAGCTGGAATAGCTAGGCTTTCCTATCCCTTTTTGCCCAATGATTTCATCCGTCCTGTCTATTGCTTTCTTTTCAAATTGCTGTTCAGCCAATTGAAAAGCTTGCTCGTTTGTTTTCTCTTTATTTACCTCCTCCTTGAAGAAAGCCTGTTTCCTATGCAATTGCTCTTTATACAAACCTAGTAATTCTTCCTTGTCACCAGCCGCAATCATTTCACGCTTCACTTCATCCAAGGTAGAAAAATAGGTATGATCCTTTCTTTTAAATAAGTAGAAAAGATAAGTGATCAAGTGAATTGGAATCCCGGCTAGTAAAAGCAAGTACTTATACACCCATCTCCCTTGCATCTTCCTATGGGATTGCTGAAGGATATCCGATACCACCTGCCCCATTAACTAAAACCTCCTCCTTAAATTGCATTATTCCTATCTGTAAACTATACTATATGTAAAGAGCTCAATATTGTCAATTCTATTATTTTTTCTTACTAAATATGTCAACAGGAAGGTGTCTATATTGGATACTATTTTAAAAGTTACCGATTTGCATGTCTCTTTTATAACACAAGAGGAAGATTTCAATGCAGTACGCGGTATTAGCTTCGAAGTTAAAAAGGGTGAAACGCTAGGAATCGTAGGTGAGTCGGGCAGCGGAAAAAGTGTAACAGCTCGTTCGATTATGCGTCTCCTTCCTTCTCCCCCTTCCTATATGAAAGAAGGCATAATCGAATTTCAAGGTCAGAACCTGACACAAAAAACGGAAAAAGAGATGGAAAGCATTCGCGGACGAGATATTAGTATGATTTTTCAGGATCCTATGACTTCTCTTAACCCGACTATCAAAATTGGTAAACAAATTGCTGAAAGCTTGATGAAGCACCAAAATTTTTCGAAGCGAGAAGCCAGAAAGGAAGCACTTGATCTACTGAAACTAGTAGGGATTCACAACGGTGAAGCACGATTCAATCAATACCCGCATGAATTTTCAGGTGGAATGCGCCAACGTGTGATGATTGCCATCGCCCTTGCTTGCCGCCCTTCGCTTCTGATTGCAGATGAACCGACGACCGCACTTGACGTGACAATTCAAGCCCAAATATTAAATTTAATGAAAAATATGCAAGAGCGTTTCGGTACTTCCATCATCCTCATCACGCATGATCTTGGTGTCGTTGCTGGGATGTGCGACCGTGTTGCTGTTATGAAAGATGGAGAAATTGTAGAAACGGGTACAACAAATGAGATTTTTGAAAATCCACAGCACGCTTATACGAAGAAACTATTGAACGCATTGCCAAGATTAGATGAAAAGAAAAAGACCAAAAAACCTCCACGTATTAAAGACGGCTTAGATTCTGCTAGCCCTTTACTTGAGGTAAAGTCCTTGAAGCAGTATTTTGATGCTGGAAAAGGAAACTTGACGAAGGCTGTTGATAGCATCAGTTTCCATATTCATCCTGGTGAAACACTTGGACTAGTTGGCGAATCTGGTTCTGGAAAATCGACAACAGGTCGTGCCATTTTACGCCTTCATGAACCAACCGATGGTGACGTCCTTTATCAAGGAATGGCTGTGAATCGATTATCGAAAAATGAAATGAAAACAATGCGGCGCCATATGCAAATGATTTTTCAAGATCCCTATTCATCCTTGAACCCACGCTTCAAAGTACTGGATATTATCGGTCAGGCACTTGATATTCACCGCTTAAGTAAAAACAATGAAGAACGTAAAAAAAGAGTAGAGGAATTGCTCGTCATGGTCGGATTAGAACCGTCACACGCCATGCGCTACCCACATGAATTTTCAGGTGGCCAGCGCCAACGAATCGGCATCGCACGTGCATTGGCTGTAGAACCAGATTTCATTGTCTGCGACGAGCCATTATCAGCACTCGACGTATCGATTCAATCACAAATCGTCGAATTGCTGGAAGACCTTCAACATCGATTCGGACTAACCTATCTGTTCATCGCCCATGATTTGTCGATGGTCAAACATATCAGTGACAGAGTCGCAGTCATGTATGCAGGTAAAATTGTTGAACTTGCCGAAAGTGAAGAGCTCTACAACAATCCGCAACATCCCTATACCAAATCATTACTTGCCGCCATTCCAATTCCAAATCCCCGTATCGAATCGCAGAAAAAGCGAGTGCTTATGGAGGAACAAACAATAGAAGATCGTTATCAATTGGATAACTCTGAGTTTGTTGAGGTATTCGAAGGGCATTGGGTAGCTGTTCCTATTAAATGATCTGATACGGTACTTGAAACTAAAAAAGCAATCCACCCTTCATTTTAAATGGGTGGATTGCTTTTTAAATGGCCACCGAAACAAACATTTCACTTCAAACAAATGGGTTTTTGGAGCCTCCACGATTGAATGATTGACTGTCACTAATAATTATTTGATATAATTGGCCGTATACTTATGTTATAAATGCTAGATATGATTCATTAGTCGGGGGTTTTTCTTTGAATGTTGTCGTGAACAGGTTAAAAACAATACTATTCAAAAACATTATTTTATACAGCATTATAGCGGTTTGTTTTATCGTTTCTATGCTGTTCGTTCAATACAATTATTCTTTTTACGAACGACCAATCGCTAAAGTTATCGAGACCAACCTCGAAGATTCTGTTCAAGTTGTTGATATGTATAACAATCAGGATCAGTTGTTCACACAGCAAATCATCGCCGTGATTAAAAATGGACAACAAAAAGGACAACAAATTCATATAACGAACGAGTATTCAACATCCGGTGCTTATGATCATGCTTATCGTGTAGGAAACGAATTATTTGTTTCAATTGATAAGCAAACAGAGGAATCAACCGATTTAATTGGAAGCATAGAGGATGTAAAACGAGATAAATACATTCTAATGATCATGTGGGTTTTTATCTTTGTTTTACTTCTAATTGGGAAAAAACAAGGTTTTTTTTCGATTGTTAGTTTGGCAGTCAATGCCCTTTTATTATCTTTCGCACTAGATGTTTATGTAAATAATTCAACTATCAGTTTACTATGGATATGCGGAATTACTGTTATTTTATTTACTGTCACCTCTTTATTACTTGTGAATGGTTTTAACGAAAAAGCATATGCTGCAATTGTTGCGACACTTTTAGGAACATTTATATCCTTACTGATTACCTATCTGGTCATATGGATCACTGCAGGTAATGGGCTTCGATATGAGGAGATGGACTTTCTGACACGCCCTTATGAAATGGTATTCATGGCCGGTCTCTTCGTCGGTTCTTTAGGCGCCGTGATGGATGTGGCCATTACAATGTCCTCCTCCATCTTTGGGCTATACGAGAAAGACAATCATATATCTACAAAAGCATTGAGCAAATCCGGTTTAGAAATTGGAAAAGATATTATGGGTACAATGACCAACATTTTATTCTTTGCGTACATTAGTGGGTCCATTCCAGCTCTTATCTTATATATTAAAAACCGTACTACGCTATCATTTGCCCTTTCCATCAACCTTTCTTTGGAATTGGCACGAGCGTTGGCAGGTGGCATTGGAATTGTATTAGCGATTCCAATCGGTTTATACATTTCTATTTTCTTTGTCAATCGAAAGAGGCGTAAATTATGAATGTATTAGTGTGGCTAGCAGCCATTTTGTTTATATTGATGACTATTATTGGCGGAAAAAAAGGAGCACGGTCCTTCATTTCCTTATTCTTAAATTTTGGTGTCATCCTTTTCATCACGTTTTTCATGACAGATCCGAATGCAAACCCGATTATCCTGACGATTATCGGATGCACAATCATTAGTTGTATTAACCTTTTTTTCATCAATAAAATAAACAGTAAAACGAAAACTGCATTCCTTTCTACGACCATCACAATTGTTATTTTATTGACTTTTATCAATCAAGTGACGAAACTAACGATGATTCAAGGGTTCGGTGAAGAAGAAATCGATGAACTAACCATATTTTCTCTTTATATTGGGGTTGATTTTGTTAAAATTGCAGCTTCAGTCATTATCATGAGTACAATCGGCGCTATTACCGATGTCGCTATTTCCATCACTTCTCCTATGCTTGAAATATTTACCCTACATCCAACCATTAGTAGAAGGGACTTATTCAAATCTGGGATAAGTATTGGGAAGGATATACTAGGGTCCAATACAAATACTTTGTTCTTTGCCTTCTTTGGAGGTTATATGGCATTGCTTTTGTGGTTTAAAGACTTATCTTATTCCATTGGGGAAATCGCAAATTCAAAGATATTCGGAAGTGAAATGATTACAATATTTAGTGCAGGAATTGGCATCGCACTAGTTGTGCCAATTGCTTCCTGGATTAATGCCTATTATTTAGTAAGGTCAAGGGAGAAAAGTTTGAATGAGTAACAGTTCCTATTAAATGATTAGGCAAAGTACTTTATATACCTCAAAGTTCTAGCAGATAATTCCGACAAGCCCTTGCTCCTATCTAGGTAGATTAAGGGCATAAATACTTGGTACACATAATTTAAGATATCTATCTTATGATTTCCACATAATCTGCAGCGAAGGCGCCTTACTGGGGTAGCCGGAGTGATAAGAATGGCAATGGGTTTTCCGCCAGGCTTATCACGGGAGGCATCCCCAAGCGCTGAGCGTTGTTAGAAGGATTCTTTAGTTCAACATATCTAGTTCTAAACATACTGGGATTAGTAGGAGTGAAAAATGTAAAGTGCCAGTTTCAAAAAACAATACCGAATTGCTTTCGAAACTAGCACCTCTCACAATTTATTTAAACAAGTCTGGATAAATTTCTTTCGCTAATAATTCCATCCCATCAATTGTGTTATAGCCATAACCAAACATATAATTGTAATCCACTATATAAATCTGCTTATTTTTGATAGCCTTCATACTTGATAATTTCGGATTGGCATAGATTTCCTCTTTCACTTTTTCAAGATCTGAGCCATCCCAGTCCGGCATGATTAATACATCTGGATCAGCTTCAATCAGTGTTTCAATACTTACTTCGGCTGTTTCCCCTTTAAATATGTTGTCTAGCTTCACCATATTAAAGGCATCATTGAAGAATGTTTCATCGCCTGCCGGATAGACATAAATCTCACTTGGATCATTTGTATGCAGGTAAGCAAATGTTTTATGCTCTTGAATGCTCTCTAATTTTGAAGAAATCGACGTCTGTTTGTCTTTTAGCTCTTTGATAAAGCTATCTGCTTTGTCTTGGACACTAAAAATGTTGCCGATGTTTTCAATATCTTTATAAATAGAATCATACGTTCCGCCTGTTACAGACGATTCCAGTATATACGTTTTAATGTTCATGCCATTGAGTGTGTCTACTGTACCAACACCCCAATCCGCATTATCGAATAAGCCGCCTCGGCCAAAAACTATATCTGGATTCGTTCCTAACGTCACCTCTTTACCGACATATGCATCACTTAGAATATTTAGTTTCAAATATTCTTCCTCTACTGATAGGTCAGGAGCTCCAAAGTTTGCCCCTACCCCAACGATTTTATCGCCCAAGCCTAAATGCAATAATAATTCTGCTGCTGGACGCGTATTCGCCATGATTCTTTCAGGTGCACTATCAAATACTTGGTCTTTCTTTTCCCAAGTTGTTCCTCCTTCAGCCTTCGTAAAGTTTTGAATCGTTAACGGATAATGCTCTTTCGTTTCGGATGCCTCTGACGTACCTTTACTCGAACTTCCACAAGCCGTTAATGTTAACAGTGCTGCCAAACCGATACCAAGTAATAATTTCTTTTTCATGGTGGTGCTCCTCCTATAAGCCATATGCAAAACCTAATCCATTTGTTACAGGATTGGTATATGTTTGGCATTTTATTTGATATAATGCTTCAATTGTAGTGGGTGTTAAAACCTCTTCTGGCGTTCCATGTGCATAGATTTCTCCATCTTTTATGGCATACAGGTAATCACAATAATGTGCTGCCATTTCTAAATCATGGAGAGCTGCTAGTACACCTATATTCAAATCTTTTACGCATGATAAAATTTCGATCTGATAGCGAATATCTAAGTGGTTCGTCGGTTCATCTAAAATCATAAATTTCGGTTGTTGTGCAATGGTTCTCGCCAAAATAACCCTTTGCTTTTCTCCACCAGACAATGATAAGAAACCACGATGTTTATAATCGAGTAAATTTGTCCGTGTCAAAGCTTCCTCCACGATCACAAAATCCCCTTGTTTATCGGACTCCAACATTTTTTTATGTGGCGTTCTGCCCAACATCACCATTTGCTGTACGGACAAATCGAAACTCATCTCATTAAATTGCCCTACTACTCCCAATTTCTGCGAAACCTTTTTCTCTGAACTTTTTAACACATCTATATCATCTAAAAAAACCATTCCTTTTTGAGGAGCTAGACTCTTGTAGATGCCTTTTAACAAAGTCGATTTCCCACAACCATTCGGTCCAATCAGCCCTACAAATTGTTTTTTCTTCACAAGGATTGAAATATTTTTCACGATTTCTTTTTTCCCAACACTAATATCTATTTCCTTCGCAATCAATTCCATTTTCTACCCTCCAAAGTTGTAGCCTCTTTTTACAATCATGTAGATAAATAATGGTGATCCAATAACGGAGGTGATAATTCCAATAGGCAGTTCAACATTATGTATTAATGTTCTTGATAAAATATCTGCCCAAATCATGAAAAGTCCTCCTAAAAGCAGCGTTCCAAGCATTAACCGCTTATGATCTGCCCCGAAAATCCCCCTTGTAATATGCGGAATAATCAAACCAACGAAGCCGATCATTCCTGAATATGCAACCATTGTTCCCGTCACAAGAGCAGTGATGATCATATAAAGTTTTCGAAATGCACTTAAGTTAATGCCTAGTGTAATAGCAGATTCGTCACCTAGTAGCATCGTGTTTAACACGCGATGTTGGAAAAGAAATAGGGCTGCTCCAAGCAGAACAACAATAGCTAAAATCGGTGTTTTATCCCAACTTGCTGAAGCTAGACTTCCCATTGACCAAAAAGTAACGGTTTTAATCCCTTCTGCATTATTAGCAAAATAGATAATTAAGCTAGAGAAGGAGCTACACAATGCGCCAATGACAACTCCTGATAAAACGAGTTTTACAGATGTTGCCTTACCGCCAATGCTCGATAAAAGAAGTACTGCCATTGATGTGATCATCGCACCAACAAAGGCTCCGAAAGCCACTCCAAACTGAGACAAAAATGCGCCACTTCCAAATCCGACAAGAATAGCGAAAGTTGCACCTAATGAGGCCCCCGATGAAATTCCAAGTATGTACGGGTCAGCAAGCGGATTTTGCACGACTGCTTGCATAACCGTTCCACATAACGAGAGCCCTATCCCGATAAGCAGTGCGAAAATAACACGTGGCATCCTCACCTGTAAAATAATATTCAAATAGGATTCGCTTTGGATATGATCTAGTGACCCAAGCCTTCCATTTGTTAGTGCATGCAATAATATGTCCATAGACTGCGTGAAAGGAATATTCACTTGTCCAATTGATACTGAATAGACAGCCGATAGCAAAATTAAACCTATTAGAAGAAAAATAAAAACATAATAACGATTGCCCATTCCTATTTTGCTTGAATCCTGTTTATTCAAAATTTCACCTCCATCACGACTAACTGATAACGATTATCATTATCGATTGCTATTGTATTGTAAAACATATATTGTAGAAAAACAACAACAATTTTACGGAGGTGTTTTTATGATTGATAACATGGCTCAATTTTTATATCAATTTCTAGATATTGAAGTTTTAACTAATGTTCCTAAGCGTCATTATCAAAAAAAGCATAATAGTCATTGTCTCATCTTCATAGCAAAGGGCACAGGTATTCTAACAATCAAAGAACATACATATCGATTACAAAAAAATCAGATTTTTATATGTCCTCCCCAGGAACTAATCACTATTAAATTAGATGCAGAAAACACGGCAACAGGTTATCTCATTTTATTTGATATTGTTCATAAGCAGCCAACATATTTGGAGAAAAACCACGCCATAACTAATGAAAAAATAAAGCATATACAAATTGAATTAACAGATGAAATTACTAATATAGCTAGCGTCATCTACTCTTTATCAAAAAGCTCGATTATAGAAGATCAATTAGTCATACAAGCACAATTTTATATGCTCATTCACGCCATAGTAATAACCCAAGTACCTCCAACCAAGGATCGGCAAAGGATGTTAGAAAAAACAATGCATCATATGCAGGTCCATTTTCAAGATCAGATTCAAATCAAAGACTTAGCGGAGATGATGCATATCAGTCCCAAGTATTATATGGAGCTATTCCGAAAGCGCTATGGAGTGAGTGCAATGCAGTATTTATCTGAAATTAGGATTGAGGCATCTAAAAGTCTATTAGTAAACGGTGGAAAAACACTTAAAGAAATTGCTAATGAAATAGGATATAAGGATGAATTTTATTTCAGTCGTCGTTTCAAAGAGATAATTGGTATTCCCCCCTCGCTATTTATGAAAAGACGAAAGAAAAAAATAGCCATTTTAGACAGTTCATTTTTCGGCTTTTTATTTCCGTTACACTTTATTCCATCCGCAGCACCAATCCATCCAACATGGAGATTCTATTATTTCAAGTTATTTAGTGATCGTGTCCCAGTTCAGCTTTCCGTTGGCAGAAATCCCGCTATTTTAAACGACAATATCGAGTTACTTCTACAACAAAACACCACATACGATTTAATTTTTTGCTTAGATAATGTGACTGAACAACAGCTTGCAAAATTACAGTCACTAGGGAATGTCCATCAGCTTGCATGGAGTAAACTGCCTTGGCGTGAACAACTGCTAGAAGTTGCACAGCTACTAGATGCAGTTGTGGAAGCAAGACGATGGCTAGATGAATACGAACAAACAGTACAAACAGCCATCGCTTATTTAAAAAATGATAATCATAAACGAACTTTTTTATTCTTGTTACTCATGGGGAACGACTGTTATTTGTATAATGACAGAAGTATTATTGAGGTTTTATTTGAAGATTTGAAGTTAACGCCTGCGGCATCTGTTATGACAGACGAGAAACAGCCAATTACGATGAAGCAGTTAGCAGAAATCAATCCAGATTACATCATGACTCTTGTGTATGAAGATGAGGAAACGTTGCAAAAATGGGACAAACTTCAATCAGATGATACTTGGCTAGAATTAAAATCAGTACGTAATAATCAAGTTTACACACTTAATCATTTTCCATGGCGCGACTATGCTCCTCTCCCACATTTATTAATTGTAAAAGAAATTCTCAAACTGCTAACCGAGGAAAGTACATTATAAGAACCTCCTTTTCTACATGGACGCTAGAAAAATCCTCATTTATCATTGATAATAATACTCATTCTCACTTACAGGATGAGTAAAGGGAGGAATTATTAATGAAAAGAACGATTACTTTTTTAGGCATGATGCTACTCATATTTACTTTAGCGGCATGTGGCAGCAAGGATGAGGGTAAATCCTCTTCCAGTTCACAATCTAATTCAAGCGGAAATCAAACAAAAAACATTACTTATTTAGGCAATAGCTATACGATTCCAGTGAAACCAGAGAAAATAATATTTCTAAATGCCTTTGAATTAATTGAGGATGCTGTCGTACTTGAGGTAGAACCTTTTGCTGCTAGTGCGATTGGTAGTGACGAAGAACCTTTTCCAAGTTTTTTTGGTGATATAACGACTAATACAATACCTTTTTTAGGATCAAGTGATGAAAGTTTAGAATATATTTTGGAGTTGGCTCCTGACTTAATCATAAGTACCGATATGGAAGCACCAGAAGTTTTAACTCAGCTAGAGAAAATTGCTCCGGTTATACCAACATCACATTATGGACCCGATTGGCAATCCAATCTTGAACTCCTAGCCGAGATCACAGGTAAAACAGAAATGGCAACAAATATTATTGAACAATATAATCAGGATAAGCAGGAAGCTATCGATTACCTTAGCTCCTTTAAAGAGAAGAACGTTGTAGCAATACGGATTAGAGGGGGCGAAATGATGGTCTATCCTAAAGACGTATTTCTGAACGATGTGTTTTATGGTGAATTAGGGCTTACAGTGCCTGAGATTATTAATAATACAACAGAACAAACCGTTCTCTCTTTGGAAGGTCTCTACAAAGCTAATCCTGATTACATCTTTGTGCAGTATGATACTTACGAAAATGACGATAAAGAAAATATTCTAGAAGAACTTGAAAAGAGTAAAGTTTGGCAGGGATTAAATGCAGTGAAAAATAATCAAGTATTTGTAAACTCGGTGGATCCTTTAGTAATGGGTGGTGGAACTCTAAACGGAAGAATTCGTATTTTAGAGGCTGCAATGGAGACGATAAAATAGTAAGCATCTAAAAATTGAGTTTGGGGGAAATCGTATGGAAATAGCAAAAAAGATTGACCAACTATTTATCAATAAACGGAAAGAAGATAGATTTTCAGGAAATATACTCGTAGCAAAGGATGGAAAGTCTATCTATACAGGCACATTTGGCCTTTCAGATTATCGAGAAAATCGTACGCTTACAATCGACTCCTTATTTGAGCTGGCTTCCGTAACGAAACCAATGACAGCGATTGGAATTATGATTTTGGCGGAACAATCCAAGCTTCATTATGACGATGCTGTCAGTAAGTGGATTCCCGATTTCCCCTACCCTACAGTTACCTTACGTCATATTTTAACACATACATCAGGACTACCAGATTACATGGATTTATTCGAAAGGTATTGGGACCGCACTCAAATTGCAACCAATGTGGATGTATTCCGTTTGTTAGCAAAATATCAACCACGACCTTACTTTGATGTTGGAGATAAATACGCATATAGTAATACAGGCTATGTTTGTCTGGCTGCGGTAATTGAAGCTGTATCGGGAATGTCCTATTCATCGTTCATGCTTCACCATGTATTTATACCATCAGGGATGCATCGCACGAGAGTTATGAACCGAAGATTTAAGCCTGAAAGAATTGACGATTTCGCCTATGGATTTATAAAAAGTACAAACGATAAAGACTTCTCTTTGCCTGATGAGCTCCCGGACTATGATTATGTAAACTATTTAGACGGTATTCAAGGGGATGGAATGATTCATTCTACTATTATGGATTTACTTTCACTTGATCGTGCGCTAAAAAACGGACTTTTACTTAGTAGTCCATCAATAGAATTGGCCCAATCCACAAGCATAACAAAGGATGGTCAGGAGACACCTTGCGGATTCGGCTGGTTTATCGATCACTTAGAATCAGCTGGTAAAAGGGTATCACATAGCGGAGGTTGGCCAGGCTATTCAACAATGCTAAGTCGTTATCCAGAAACAGACTATACGATAATTATACTAACCAATGTTGAGTATAAAACGAGTGATGATAGTCAGGAGAGGGCCGAAGACTTATTGAGGCAAATCGAACAGTATCTATTTTGAAAAAATTTCCTATGCGCCTATAATAAAAATAGAAGCTGAAACAATTAGCCTTTGTGTAAGGGCCTTTTGCATAAGCTTCTATCCTGGATTATTATTATTTTAATCGTTCTACTAAATCATCTAGTAATAAGTTTGCTGCTTTAATACCACCTGCAGTGTTCCAAATTGTTTCATTCACTTCAAATACTTGATTTTCTTTTGAGACATTTAAGCTTTTAAACACTGGATTTTCCAACCATTGTTTAGCCTTCTCATATACATCTGCTTCCGTAACCCAGTAAAACATAATATCTCCATCCATCGTTTCCATTGCCTCTTCGGAAACTGTTTCCATAAAATTATCTACATCCTGAGATTCCGGACGACCCACACCCATTTGTTCAAGTAGTACTCCGCTGAACGTGTCCTTCTGGTATATACGGACATCTTTAGCAGAGAATCTTACAACGGATACTTTCATTTCTTTCTTATCGCCTAATGCCTCTTTTGCCTGGGCAACACGATCATCGAATGCTTTCATGACCGTCTCACCCTCAGCTTTTTTATTTAATGTGTTTGCATACAATTCAAAGTTGATCTTCCATTGCCCCGATAAATCTTCCGAAAACACAGTCGGTGCAATTTTGCTTAGCTGATCGTAGGCTTCTTCATGTCTTACTTTATTTCCGATAATTATATCTGGATCTAATTCTAGAATAGCTTCAAAATTGGGCTCGTTTTCAAAGCCAAGCTCCTGGACACCGGCCATCTCTTCATTAATATGTTCATACCAAGGTTCTCCAGTCCATGATCGAACTGCACCAACTGGTTTAATTCCTAATGCAAGTAATGCTTCTGTTCCTTCATTCGTTAAGATTACTACACGTTGCGGTGTACCCTTAATTTTTGTAACACCCATCGCATGCTGAACTTCCCGAACTTCTTCTTCCTCTTCCGCTTCTACAGCATCACTTACTGCTATAGTATCCTTGGCATTATCCGCTTTATTCGTATTATTCGTCTGTTCCCCACATCCACTAAGTGCGAACATGATTATTGCTAAAATCGAGAAAATAGAAATACTATTTCCTAATCTACTTATTCCTGTATTATTCACCAATCAACACAAAATCCCACCAAAAAGCGATTGTGTCAGCTTTTTGGTGAGATTCTTATTTTCACTTAAAAAGTAAAAAAGAATCCATTTCTGATATGGTTAAATCGCCTAAGACCAACCAATAAAAAGGATTCTTCTAATGACTAGACTACCTCAAATGACGTTATAATTCAATCGAAGACTAAAATTATCTAACGAGGGAGATGAACTTTCCTCAGATACAGGACAACTTTTATTTCGTGAGTTTGATGATAAAATTGGTTTCTCCAAAACAATTTTCGAACACCTTCATCTAAAGGATGAACGGACTTATTGTGTCCACTCAAATGAAATTTTATTTCGCCAAAAATCTACCAACTAATTTCGGACTATCACGAAGATGACGCAGCGGATCAGTTGAGACATGACCCTGTTTTTACGCAAATACTCGATACGCCAGCGCTTACATCTCAACCATCTTTATCACGTTTTTTTAACGTTTTGATGAACAATCTCTTGACCAACTTCAAGTCACAAATCAAGCATTGCTGGATAAAGTTCATCATGCCAGACAGTCGAAAACACTACTAGTCGATTTAGATTCAACACAATCGGATACGTATGGAAAACAAGAACAATCAGCTTATAATGCACATTATGGAACGGTTGGTTTTCATCCACTTGTCGCGTTTGATGGATTCACCGGTGACTTTCTAAAAGCACAATTACGCCCTGGCAATGTATACACATCCAATAGTGTCGTTGATTTTATGCTCCCTTTAATCGAACACTACACTAGAAACTTTCCTGAAACAACGGCACTTGTACGTGATGATAGTGGTTTTGCGGTACCGGCTTTTTATGATTTGTGTGAAAAAGAGTCTGTTTTTTTAAATTATCTGTTTAAAATCAAACGCAAAATTAAAAAGCCTCACGGAAGAATTACATCCAATCGATGAAATACAAGATGTGACGACAACAGAAAGATATATTGAAGAATCAATTTACCAAGCTGCTTCTTGGTCGAAAGCTCGACGAGTGATTATTCACTCAACCCGTCCAGCGGGTGAACTATTTTTTACGCATGCTTTCTTCGTCACAAGCCTAGGGGGAAGTTTTTCTCCCCAAGCAATCGTGCATTCCTATAAACAGCGTGGCACGATGGAAAATTTTGTTAAATAGGCCGAAAATGGCTTTGGATTTGATTTGATCAGATGAAAAGCAATGATTTCGTTATCAATCAAGTCCGTATGATGTTTTCGTTACTCGCTTATAATTTAACCAATTGGCTGCGCACATTGAGTTTTCCAAAAGCCACGAAGGGGATTCAAATCCAAATGATTCAGACACGTCTTATAAAAGTAGCGAGTAAATCGGTGTAATCTGGTCGTTCCCTTCACTTTAAATTATCGTCACGTTTTGTTTATACGCGTTTCTTTTGGGATGTCCTGACCGGGGTGCAAAAATTACAATTCAACTAAAGTAGCCTTCTTCAAAAAATCGAATCCACGCCAAGGGAGAAGTCTGTCCAAAATTCATCTAACGGACAGTTTTGAAACTATTTCTTAGCGCTAGATTTTTAAATCTCCTAGCGAATGATCTTTTGTATGAAAAAACCAGAATATCCTCCGGAACTTAACTAGCTATGAATAATACAGGGTAAAAACATCTCGTTTAAATCGCATAAAATTCCTATGCGATTTTTAAAGCCTGCCTTTTTAGGTGGCAATCATATTTAACGTTTGTTGTTTTTATTTTCTAAAATTAGGGAAAAATTTGCAATTAATCCATGTTACGTGTTATGGTTATATTAGGAAAAAAGGAGGGGGGTGGGTTGCGAAGAAGGTTGTATTAGAAGTAAATGGAGGTGGATTGATGAAAAAGTAGCAGACTGCAATTTAATAATATGCTAGTTTGTTGCAGCTACTTTGAAAAATATTAATTATTAAAGAGGAAAAACGGAGTGTTAAAATGAAAAAAGTGAATTTGTTATTAGCGACATGTATGTTATCAAACTTACTCTGGGGATGTTCTGATAATAAGCAAGTAATACCGGAAGAAAATACAAACATAATTGAAGCGAAGACAAAGCCAGAGTCAGTGGAAATAATAAACGATAATAATAAAATCAGTTTCGAAGATTTCAGAAGCCTTTTTAATCATATGAATAAAAACTTATTCGTCGATGGTTTCAAATTGAAAGATTCTACTGTTGTTCCTGATTTAGTAGTTGTTGACAAGGATTTAACTTTTAATTCTAGAGAGTGGCTTACTTTAGATGGAAAACTTAGTGAAAACTCAAAATCAACTCAAGAAACATTATTTCTAGAAAATGAAGATTCTTCAGTATTGCTTACAATTATTTTATCATATACTGGTTCCTATATTGGGGAGGATATGATTTATTACAAAATTGATAGTGATTATGAAATAAATACCCAGTTAGCAAATGCTACTGATTTAGTAACAATAAGTTATAAAAACTTAGTTATTTCTGTCCTGCAAACAACTAATGATAAAAAAGATTTTGATATAACCCAAAATACACTTAAAAAAATAATTAATATTTTAGAAAAATATTAATTACATTAATAAAATAATTCAACTTTCGCACCTAATAAAACAGTGTGATCAGTTGGTTGAACTAGTTTTATGGCCTAATCAATAGGTCCATTGACAATTTCATAAATGAAAAAAACACCTCATTCTTTTGGTATAGTGAGATTATCGAGAAATCACTACCACATAGAAGAGGTGCCTACTAATATGATAGATCATAACCATGATAATAATCAACTACCTAAAGAACTTCGCTCTGTTTTCTCAGAGCTAGAGATTTTCAAACACTTGCGTAATGCCGGTATTCAAAAGTCAGTGGGTTTCAGCTCTTCATACCTATTTCAAATTGTCTTTTGTTTGATTTTCCAACATAGAAATTGGTTTTCTCTTTTAGAATCAAAGAAAGCGGAGCGCTATCCAGCTAAAGATGCCGTGTACCGATTCTTAAATCAATCCACGTTCAATTGGCGACGGTTTTTACTAGCTTTCAGTGCCTCTACGATTCAAAAAGTGGGACACCTCACGGACCAAACTCGTCCATAGGTGTTTATTATTGATGACTCATCTTTTGATCGAAATCGCAGTAAAAAGGTAGAGCTTCTCGCTCGCTGTTTTGATCACGCCTCACCAAAAATGCGTTTTTACAAAGGTTTCCGAATGCTTACATTGGGCTGGTCAGATGGCTACACGTTTATGCCGGTTGATTTTTCTTTACTCAGCTCGAAAAACTCTCAAATAAATGGAATTCAAGCGGATATCGATAAGCGTACATCTGGCTATAAACGCCGTGTAAATGCGTTACAAACGGCTCCTGAACAAATTCCAGCTATGATTCAGCGTGCGCTTTCGAGTGGAATTGACGCAAGTTATGTCTTGATGGATTCTTGGTTTACAATGCCACCTCTTATCAAAGGAATTGTTGACCAAGGGATTGATGTGATCGGCATGGTCAAGGCAACGAAACAGCGTTACGCAGTGGGTGACCAGTTGGTTGATTTGAAGAAACTTTACCGTTTGGCGCAGCTTGTACAAGATAAAAAGAGCATCCTTCGTTCCATTCATTGCGTGACGGCGAATGGGACACCCGTGAAAATTGTTTTCATTCAAAATCGAAATAAGAAAAGTGAATGGCTCGCTATTCTTAGCACCGACTGTACGCTTTCCTAACAAGAAATTGTGCGAATTTACGGGATGCGTTGGGATATTGAGGTGTTTTTCAAGACGACGGGTTGATTAGCCCCATACGACGATTGTGTTTGCCCGTTACCTCGTACTCGCCTGGCAACATCGTTGTCACACCGACGAACGGACATTAGGTGGGCTTTTTTATGAATTATGTGATGAAGTAAATGAACTGGATTGGGCTGTTGCTTTACAGCAGTTGATCGAGCTTTTTCAGGATGTCCTGAAAAAGACCAATTCCAAGCTCAGTCAGCTAGTCGAAAGTCAACTGCAGCAATGGATGGCCGGGTTACCCAGTTATATCAAGGCTTATTTGCCGATTTTGGTGTGCGAAAGTTGAGTAATATACTAAATAATTTCCTACCAAAATCAAAATTTTTAACTAATAAATAAGAACACATGTCCCTCACGATTCTTGTCAGCTTTTTGCTGAAAGTAATCCGTACAGTCAATCAGTTTTAACCTTTTACATCTCATTTCCATTTTTATAGTTAACTCTATTTCAATATCATCCATTAGACGAGCCACTTCTGTATAAGGTAAACCAAAATGACGACTTGCAAGTTCATACGGAGCGTGCTCCACCAAAAGACTAAGAAAATGATCTGCTGTGTCTGCACTTTGGGCTAGACAATCCTCTATCTCACTAACAAACCGATACAGGCTTCTTTTTTCTTCCGAAAGCTTTTTAACCTCGCTTCTTAACAAAGAAGCCATTAATCGCTCATTCATTTCCCACACCTCAGATATTTTACCTTGGTAAAATTCAACCATTCTTTAGGAAAAAGAATGGTTGAATAATCATTACCAACTTGCTTTTTTAACACCTGGTAATTGTCCCTTATGCGCAAGCTCTCTGAAGGCAATACGCGACATGTTAAATTTCCGCATATATCCTCTTGGTCTGCCTGTCAATTCGCACCGGTTTTTCAATCGTGTCGGGGAAGAGTTCTTGGGTAGCTTATTTAAAGCTTCATAGTCGCCCTTCTCCTTCAGTTCTTTGCGAAGTGCCGCATAATGTGCAACCAACTTCCGCTGCCTTTTGTCTTTCGCCACCTTGGATTTCTTTGCCAATCTACTCCACCTCTTAATTAGTAATCATTACGATTTAAAAACCAGCAAATTTTTTTACTTTGTTTCTCTATGAACAGTGACTTTTCTCAAGCGCGGGCTGTATTTCTTTAATTCAATGCGCTCGGGATTATTGCGTTTGTTTTTTGTCGTTGTGTAATTGCGGTCTCCTGATTCTGTACAGGCTAATGTGATATTCACTCTCATGCTTATTCCTCCTCATATAGATCAAATTGCTAGTTGAAAATCGGGCAATGGATCAACAAAGCTTGTCCAGTCCTGCACTAATTCTTCATCCGTTAACAAGCATCTATTTAAACCTGCCGTAATTTCCTGTTGATTCATTCTAATACCGATCATTACAAGTTCAGTCATTTTTCCACCGAATTCTTCATCCCAAACGCCGACTCCTTCGATACTGAGGGATGGACCCGCTTGAGATAGTAAAACTGCGATATCATTACGAGTCGCCAGCCATAGAAATCCTTTTGCGCGGACAATTTCAACCGGCCACTCTAACATCCAATTCATCAGGCGCTCCGGATGGAATGGCTGTTGGCTCCGGTAAACAAACGACGCAATCCCATACTCTTCTGTCTCCGGAACATGCTCTTCGTTCAGCTCCTTGAGCCAGCCAGCACTTTGACTAGACATCTCAAAATCAAACAATCTTGTGTCGAGCACTTCACTTAATGCCAGTTGGGATTGCACTGTTTCGATGATCTTCGCATCAGGATTTAATGCATAAAGCATACCTTTCAACTCACCCACCTTCTCCGTCGGAACTAAATCCGTCTTGTTCAACAACAGTACATTGGCAAATTCAATCTGGTCGATAAGCAAATCGGCAATCTCTCGTTCATCAGCTTCCGTTGCAGCCTCCCGTCGGTCAAGTAACGTTTCACCGGAAGTAAAATCTCTCCAAAAAGCATTGGCGTCTACAACGGTAACCATTGTATCTAGCCGGCAAAGCTTCGACAACTCAATGCCTAGTGCTTCGTCTACATAGGTAAATGTCTGCGCAACCGGAATCGGCTCACTGATCCCTGAAGATTCGATAACGATGTAGTCGATATCACCAAGCGCCACAAGCTTTTCCACTTCAAGCACTAAATCCTCTCGAAGGGTGCAGCAAATACAACCATTTTGTAGCTCCACCAACTTTTCTTCTGTGCGCGAAAAACCACCCTGTTTAATCAAAGTAGCATCGATGTTCACTTCACTCATATCATTAACGATGACAGCAATTTTCAACTCAGCTTGATTGTGTAAAATATGATTCAATAATGTCGTCTTCCCCGAACCTAAGTAGCCACTTAATACTGTAACAGGTATTTTTTCTTTCATTTCTCCACTCCTCGATTTTTACTTTGTGCTCAACGCCTTCGCCAGTGTTTCAATGTTATATTTCATTAATGACAGGTAATCCTCGTTGTTTTCTACATCCTCAGCCGTTAGGACACCAAGATTATGCAGCATTAGTGAATCCGCTCCAATTTCTTTTCGAATGATGTCAGTGAGTTTAGAGGAGACATTTTGTTCGAATAAAACATATTTCAAGTTATGTGTTTTCGCGTATTCAACGAGAGAAGCCAGTTGTTTTTGTGAAGGTTCGCTTTGTGAATTTAATCCAGCAACTGCAACTTGTTCAAGCCCATACGTATTAGCGATATAACCGAAAGCTGCATGTGAGACGAAAAATGTTTTGATAGCAGCATGAGAAACCATGTCTTTAAATTGTTGATCGAGTTCAAGTAAATCCTTTTTTAGCCCTTCAAAGTTTTCCTCAAACATATCTTTCTTTTCAGGAGATGCCTCTATGAGCGAGTCTTTAATGACTGCTGCGAGCTCTATACTTAGTACAGGAGAAATCCATACATGAGGGTCGAATTCCTCGTGATCGTGATCATGCGAGTCATGGCCTTCCTCATCATGATCATGCGATTCATGACCTTCCTCACCGTGATCATGTGATTCATGCCCTTCCTCACCGTGATCATGCGATTCATGCCCTTCCTCACCACGATCATGTGATTCATGCCCTTCCTCACCATGATCGTGATCATGTCCCTTGCCTAGCGACTCTTCGGAAATATCGTTAGCGACCGGAATCATTTTAACATTTTCGCCTTTCATTGTTTTTTCAGCATTCTCCACAAATCCTTCAAGACCAAGTCCGATATAAAAGAATAAATCCGAATCAGCAAGTGCTATCATATCCTTTTGCGTAGGGTCAAACGTATGCTCATCTGCCCCAGGCGGATAAATAGAGTGTACATCGACCGCATCCCCACCAATCCGTTCGGTGAAATATTGAAGCGGGTAGACAGTTGTATAGACGGATACGACATCTGCACTACCTTCCGCTTCTCCCTTCTCCTTCGCTTGCTCTTTGTTGCCACATGCTGCGAGCAGCAATAGGCTAATAATTGATAAAATAGACAAAAACTTTTTATTCATTGAATTAATTCCTCCTTCGTATTTACAAAGCGTAATGATTACGATTTGAATTCTTATCATACAAGAGAGCTTTTAAATTTGCAACTATATTTATTTTCGAATGTGTACTTACGAACCTCCTATCATTGAAACGATATGTTTTTGATGTCAGTGAATCCTACTTCCCAGTTCAAGGCTTACATATACCCTTTTTGTAACTACTCAGGTACTTAAATTGTTTCAAAACTCTCAATATGGGTATCTATTTACTAACTCTACTATTGTGACTCTTACCAACAGCGCTCGGCTCTTGGGGATGCCTCCCGCAATGAGCCAGACAGAAAACCGCTGTCAGTCTCATTGCTTCGGCGACCCCAGTAGACGCCTTCGCTGGAAATCACATAAAAATCATAAGTTCATTGTATAGAGAAAGGAGAAAATTCCAATGAAATATACAGCCAAAAAAATTGAAGAGATTAGTCATGGAGAACCCATTGAAATTGCATCTTTTATCATGAATCTTCTCCTTTATATTGAAAAGTTGGAGGTCCAAATTGAACAACAGAAAACCCATATTGTTAAACTAGTAACACGCGTAAAAGAACTAGAACGACAAGTAGGGTTAACAAGTACTAACAGTAGTAAACCGCCATCTAGCGATGGTTTACGCAAGCCTAAAAGTCTGCGGAAATCTGGAGGTAAGATGGGCGCCCCAAAGGATCATGACGGCTATACTCTCAAACCGATTGATCAGCCAGATGAAGTCAAATGGCATAAGGTCGAAGTCTGCTTACACTGTGAAACTTCTCTTGCAGATTTACCATCGGAAGGGTATATCCGTCGACAAGTATTCGATTTACCGATTCCCCGTGTTGTGGTTACAGAGCACCGGATTGAAAAAAAAGTGCTGTCCGAACTGTGACACGCAACAACATGCACCTTCCCCGGAAAACGTGAAAGCACCTGTCCAATATGGAGACAATTGGATTGCCACGTGCGCCTATTTACATACATACCACCATCTTCCCCTTGAACGTATCAGTCAACTATTTCACGACATGACCGGCTATCGTCCTAGCTAAGCCACCCTTCTGCACCGTTTGTCCTCTATCTCTACTAAAATTGAGCCCCATACTGCATACATACGAGAAGAACTATTGAAAAGTGCCGTCGTCCATGCGGACGAAACAAGGATGCGCATTGAGGATAAAATGCACTGGTTACATACGGTTAGCAGTTCTGACTGGACACTTTATCATGTCCATGAAAAACGAGGGAAAATAGCGATCAAGGATCACGATGTCTTACCCAAGTACCACGGGATTCTTGTCCACGACTGTTGGGCTTCCTATTTTACGGCTGACTATTCATTTGATCATGCCCTATGTGGTGCTCATCTTCTTCGTGAGTGTCAAGGTATCATCAATTATGATGGCCATCAATGGGCTGCAGATATGAAAGAACTTTTACAAGAAGCCTGTCACCACAAGAAAAAATGGAGACTCGAAGATATACCGATAAAAGGAGCGGACGCTCTTGAATGGGAAATGCGCTACATCAGAATTCTCGAGCGTGGTGCAAAAGAATGGGTCACTGATCCCGTAGTGGATGCCCCACTCAAACGGGGTCGAAAGAAAAAGAGTAAAGCCGCTAATCTAGCTACACGCTTCCTACTCCATAAAACCGCTATATTGCGGTTTGTTCGAGATGCACGTGTGCCTTTTGATAACAGTCAAGCAGAACGGGACATCCGAATGATGAAAGTGAAACAGAAAGTATCAGGCCATTTCCGCACACTTGAAGTGGCTAAACAATTTGCCAAAATCCACGGATTTATTTCCACGCTTCGCAAACAAGGTCGTGATATCCTTTCCTCACTCCTCTCCGTCACACGTGGAGAATTCTCCTTCAAATAGAATGAATCTATGTGGGTTGAACAAATGATACCAGCGAATCTCCAGCGAAGGCGCCTAACAGGGGTGGCCGAAGCGATAAGACTAATAGTGGTCTTCTATTAGGCTTATCGCGGGAGGCATCCCCTAGCGCCAAGCGTTGTTGATAGAATTTTTTATATCAACATAGATACCTAAGTAGTTACCCCTTTTTATTATTTACTTATGTCAATGAAGCCCTATACTCACGTCACAAAGAATACAAAAAGGATGCTTCCGTCGAGATCAATAATCTCTGCAAAAACATCCTCCAAAACATTAACTTCTAGCATTTAGCTTCCCATTAGTCAAACAACAGCCGCTTTTAACGCAAGTTCGCTTAACTCTCTCTCACTTATGCCTAGCCGTTCTGCACGTTGAATAGCATCCCTAAAATCCAAACGTTCAAGAGCTTTTGCTATTTGAAGATAAGAGCTCATTTCGGTTTGCTGGCCACCTAACGTCTTAATAATCTGCTTGGATACAGGCAATAGCGAAAAGATATCTGCTCTGCTCCGCTTTAATATCAAATCGATGAGTGAAAACATACCTAACATGTAATATTCATCAGTTTCGTGCTTCCCACTTCGCATAGCCAGCAATTCACACACATTCGCTCTTGTTAAAGAGAAATTCACAAGCACTTTAATATCTCCGTTCATTCCCTCAGAACCTTTTTGATAAATAGCGAGAAATTGAATCCATTTTTTAAATTTCTGTAACCCCATTCTGGCAATTGCATGGTGAATGGAGCTGATTTTTTTTGAAGACCTGAACGCATGCGTATTTATATGTCTGAGCAGTTTGTAGGTCAATGAGATATCTCGCATAATTAATGCCGCAATCTCCTCAATGTTGGGATCCTCTTTGTTCAATAGTTTCAGAATTTCAAAGTAAAGCAAGGTATCTGAAGGCAACTTCTTTCCCTTAATGATATCTGGTTTCGCAAAAAAATAGCCCTGAAAGAGTTCATAACCTAAAGACTTCGCCACTTCAAACTGCTGATTTGTCTCTACTTTTTCGGCTAGTAGGATAATATGGGGATGCTTGACTTTCAATGCCTCTATTGCAGATCGCTGTGACTCGGTAGTGGAAATAAAATCTACTTTAATGTAATCAATGGATTGAAATAAATCCGGATATACACTATGTTGGCTTTGCAGAATAAAGTCATCTAGTGCAAGTCGGAATCCCATACTCTTCAACTTCTTCAGCCTTGTCAAAAGAGTAGATGTCATGACTACATCCTCTAAAATCTCAATGACAACTCGATTAGGATCAAGAATATCAAAAATATCTGTCATAAGAAGCGTAGCCGAAAAATTGATGAATACTTTCTTCGCCGCAATCTGTTCAAATCCTGGCGACAAATATGTATTCACAATAACCGCTATTGTCGCTAGTTCAGAATCCACATCCGGGAAAGCATTGCTATCGCTATTTCGATACAACAGCTCAAACGAAAAAAGATCGCCATTCACATCTAATATAGGCTGTTGTCCAACAAAAATTTCTTCCACTCCTACACCCCATTAATCATCTATTTATCTCACATTCCATCCCCTTAACTAACGGAGTCATTATCAGATTTTAAACTGTTGAGCAAGACCATTTAACTCTTCAGCTAATCGGGCGAATTGTGTAGAGCTAGCTGCCACATCTTCCATTACTTGAACGAAAAAACACAACTTCCACTCGAATGATTATTTTAATATATACACTAATCAAACCTATCCAAAAGAGTGAGTAATTACTCATATGCTCTCCAAAAAGATATTTTAGTTTTATAATTACCCACTTCCTTATACCTATAATAAATGCACTTAAAGTGCAGTGTTAACCACTGAATTATCTCTTATCTGGTACCCTTAGATAATCGGCATCCATTTGAAACACATACGCTATCGCATAGAGTGCGAGAGGCTTTAATTCTACCTCTCCATTCTCCCAACTAGCCAAGGTTTTCTTTGATACGCCCAACTTTTCAGCCAAAGCTTCTTGCGTAAAACCTTTTTCTACACGGGCCGCTTTAAGACCCAAATCAACATGTCGATGCATGTCGCAAGCCTCCTTTTTTTGCTGTCACATACACATTAATACACTTAAAGTGCAGCGTCAACACATAAAGTGCAGTATTTTCCATAAACATGTTTCAGACTCTGCACTTTAGGTATAGAATAGGCTATGAAAGGAGGAGTTTATATGAAGGAAGACATAACACTTTCGTATCAAAGACAAGTTTTATCCGACAATATCAAAAGGTTTTTGGATAGTAGAGGGATAACACAAACTGATATGGCTCGTGATATCGGTATCGCTGAAACGACCGTCTCTAGTTGGATGTTGGGAAAAAGGTATCCGGGATTGAAAAGCCAGCAACGCTTGGCGGACTACTTCAACGTCAAGCGTTCGGACCTTACTGAGGAGAGACCTTCAAATTTAGTTGAAGTATTTCCACAAACAATCAAGATTCCGATTCTAGGTATTATCACTTGCCGTGATCCGATACTTGTACAAGAAAACATAATAGGCTACCGCTTCGAATCTCCAGTCGACTTACCGAGTGGATCGCTTTGCTACTTAGAAGCAAAAGGTGACAGCATGATACCAAAGATTCCAAACGGATCTCACGTCCTTATCCGTGAGCAAACAGAAGTTGACTACGGAGAAATTGCGGCTGTTTTAGTCAACGGGGATCAAGAAGTTACCTTAAAGAAAGTAACAAGACAGGGAGATACAGTTCTACTGATGCCTCTCAACAGTGATCATGATCCAATCATCATCAGGGAGGGCTATACAGTCCGTATTATCGGGAAAGCAGTAGAAGTAAAGTACAAACTTTAATTCCAATCGACGACTCTTAAAAAGAGCAGCATCCTCATTCGGATTGCCTGCTCTTTCCAATATAAGATGTGGCGATGTTAAATTTAAATAGTAACTTTTGAGAATAACGTGATATTCAATCGTGAATAAAAGCTATAATTATCCTGAACTTTTCATTATAATACGAGCTCATACACAATGAAAATTGCAAAAAACACTTATAGAATCAATGATGATTCCATAAGTGTTTTAAGCAGGTTCGTAAACTGTGTTATTGAATACCCTAATAGCATGTCTCCTGACTATAAGTTACTTGGAACCGTAAATGTAACTGTTGTCCCGACATCAGGTTTGCTGGAAACACTCAGACCTTTACCATATAATCGTTTCAAACGTTGTTCGGTATTCATTAGTCCAATACCTTTTTTCCAATTCGGTTGGATTGTAAAGATTTGTTTTATTTTTTCTTCATCCATCCCAACACCATTATCACTAACGGTAATTTCCGTATAACCGTCTTCTTTGCGGATTCGTATCGTTATTGCTCCGCCAACAATTCGCTTCAGCACTCCATGATTGACCGCATTTTCTACTAATGTTTGGATAGATAAAGGCGGGATCATTACACCTTTGACTTCATCTACTTCCCATTTTATATGTAGTCGCTCTCCAAATCGCTCCTTTTCAATATATAAATAAGATTCAAGTAAATCAAGTTCATATTGAAGAGGGACAACCTTGTCTAAGTTTTTCAGATTGAAACTACTTTGTAAATAATGTGAAAACTTCTCAAGAATACGAGCCATTCTCGACGTATCTGTCACACTCAATGAAACAATCGCATTCAGCGTATTCAACATGAAATGTGGACGAATTTGTGCATGAAGCCATGCAGCTTCCATCCCCAACCGCTCATTAATAGATGCTTGTAATTCAGTTAAAGCATGTACCCGAACATTTAACTCCACCGCATCAACTGGTTTTGTGACGTAATCATTTGCCCCTGCTAAAAAACCAGTATAGATATCCTCCGGGTTACTTCGTGCTGTTAACAGAAGAATAGGAAGTTCAGATATGGAGAATTTCTCCCGAATGGAACGGGTTAATTCATACCCAGACATGGCTGGCATCATCACATCCGAAATAATTAAGTCCCATTCTTTCCGCTCAAGTTGTCTTAATGCTTCTTTTCCGCTAGTCACAATTTCTATCTCATATTGGTCTTCAGAAAGTATGTTCGTCAACACTTTCAAATTGACTGGATCGTCGTCGATGGCCAAAATTCTTGGTCTATATAACGATGTTGTATTTTTAGTAAATGCTTCAATCATTGCATGATTTATTGCAATCGGGATTTCTTTAAGTGGTAGCTCGCTCATCTCCATAGCTGGGGCCGACGTTGCTACTAGTTGTTCTTCAAAAGAATTTTCCGCTAGCGATAAGGTAAAGGTAAATACCGAACCTTCACCCAAGACGGAACTTGCCTTTATGATGCCACCATGCATTTCCACTAACTGTCGGCAAATACTTAGGCCAAGGCCGAGTCCACCCCCAATTGCAGTTATACTAGAATCACCTTGTTTATAGGGTTCGAAAATTGTACGTAGCGTTTTATCAGTTATTCCCACGCCCGTATCCGTAATATGAATATGAGCTTTTCCCTCTTGTATGTTTGCATCAATAGTAATGATGCCCTCATCCGTATATTTCACCGCATTATGTAGAAGATTAAACAAAATTTGAATCAGTCGATTTTTATCCGCTTTCACACTAGGAAAATCACTTGGGATTCGGACTTCCATTTGAATATTTTTATTTTCAATCAGAACTTTGAGCATATCAACAACACCTGTAGAGATTGCTTGTATATCAAGACGCTCTCTTTCTAGGTGGATTCTATGCTCTTTCAGGCGGGTAACATCTAGTAAATCTTCTAAAGTACGTGACATATGATGTCCAATTGTCAGTTGAAGTTCCAAGTCCTTTTGCGTTTTTTCGTCTAACTGATTATGTCTATTTTTCAAAATAGACTGCGCAATATTAATAATGCCATGTAAAGGGTTTCGAAGTTCATGGGATGTATTCGCTAAAAAATCATCCTTTTGCTTAATCTCTTTTTGTAGTTGAATCGCAAGTTCTTCATTCGAAGCATTTAAAGCTACTAGTTGTTTGTTTTGTTGCTCGATTTTCCAAACGGAATCAGCAAAATCTTTACTCAATACGATGACATGAACCATAATATAAATGCCAATTGCCGGTAGCATTAACTCAATGCCATTGTACCAACCGTTCCCAATTGCATAGTCATTGAAAAATGCAGCGAATATTAAAAATGTACCCATCGCATTTATTTTGGCGATTCGGTTGTTATTTCGGATACTTTTGTAGATGACATACACCAAGTATATAAAGGTAGGTATCGTTAATTGGAACACTGTAAAGAAGAGCTCCTGGAAAAAAACCGGCTGTGTAAATAGGGTAATGATCATTAGTAGCGTATGAACACTGACAAGCACATACATAACTTTTTTAGAAAATTCCTGCTCATGCCATTTCCATAACAACAAGACATAAAACATCGATGTCGCTTCTGTTAATAGATATTCGATACGTGTACCCCAAAGCCAGGACATATTAGAAAATAAAATCGTGTAGTAAAATGGAACAGCAAACAAAGATCTTATGGCAATAAGCATCGCAAATAATCCAAATATGAATAAAATAATCTCACTTTTCCGATACCAGGCAAGCAAAATCATAAATACTCCAACGATTAAAATAGCTCCACTTAGGAAAAGTGTTATCATCATCTCCGTTTGAAACTTCCGTGATACGACAGACGCTTCTCCCACAAAGATGGTGTTTTCAACCCCACCCCGAATATGGTCAAAGCTAGATATTTGCATCGTCAGCAGCACTTCATCCGATTGTGCAATAAAATAGCCTGTTTTCGGAGCCATTTCAGCCGTGTGTGAAGTTGAATCTTTCCCCACGATTCCATTTTTCATGATTTCTGTTTGATTGACAGAAAGCGTATAGGCACTATATTGATAAGGTATGTGGATAGCTAATGTTTCGCCTATATATTCTTCTGGAATTTTAATAGTTGTGCTGTACGTTCCAAATGAATTGATGTCTCCCGTTTGCGTCTGAAATGAGCTTGGAAGTGAGACTACTTTTCCCATTCCATTTCTTAATTGCTCTTTCACTTCATCGGGAGTTAATAGTAGTTTTTCAAAGAAACTCCATTCTCCATCTAAGTTTGTGTAGAACTCTTTCGATTGTTGCTGTTCACTAAAATCAAATCCATCAGCCAGCTGCGCAAGGCTACTACGCCCACCGACCCCCATTATTATTAAAAAGATTGCTATACATACGAACAAATATCGTTTACGTATATGCCTCATCTACCTCTCCCCCATTTTAGGCACCAACCATTACATGTCAAACTAGACCACAAATCATGAGCAACCTTTTTATAATAATACCAAGCAAATAGAAACGTCACAAGGTGAAGACGTAGAAATAAAGGCTGACCCAAAATAATCCTCTCTCAAACTTACTGAAAACTATTATTTCTATACAATAAAAATAGCACCAATTTCTCTGTAAAAGAAATCAGTACTTCGTTTGTTCACTATACGTTATCGTGCTTCTTTTGGCGGTTGGCACACGTCACATTTACGTTGGTTTTTATTGTTAAATTTCGTAAATGTTTTTTCAAAGTTGCTACCACATGCACATTTAAATAGTAACTTTTGAGAAAAACCATGATATTCCGTCGTTAACAACTTACTTTCCGAATTGTTCTCAACAAATTCTTTAATCTTATCGATTGTCCATCGTTTTTGCATTTTTTACACCTCCATGTTTCATTCTTTCAATTATAAGTGAAAAGCGTAATGATCATAAATTAATTATTATAACATGGGCCCGCATACAATGAAAATCAAAAACGCCAACCCCTACTGGAGTTGACGCTTTTGATTTTGAAAATGATAGATCACATCATGCCACCCCTCAGGTGAGATTGTGTAATATCTTTAACAAGAATTTACCGTTTCTCACTTGATGCGTTAGCAAAATGTTAGCATTCTGGTTACATCAAAATCTAGGAGATGAGTAATGGTTATTGCTACAGATATTTTTAGTATTTAAAGATAGCTATAGCAGATTTTAATTCTTCTGCCTGAGCAGAAAGCGACTGAACTGAAATTGAAATTTCCTCCATCGACGCTAACTGTTCTTCTGCTGATGCCGCCACCTCTTCAGAAGTTGCAGCGTTGCTTTGTGCCACTTGCACAATTTCATCTGATTGTGCAGTGACTTCCTGAATAGCTGCAGACATTTGCTCTACCGCCGCTGAAACTTCTTCCATCTGCGGAGAAATCTCATTGGTAGTTTGAAGAATTCCATTAAATTTCTCAATAGCTTCTCTCGTGATCTCTACTCCGTCTTTTACGTCCTCTGTAATACGCTCCATAATACCCACTGTATTTTCCGTATCATCTTGAATCTTCATAATAATCGAGTGAATTTCTTTGGCTGATGTTTGCGTCTGTTCAGCAAGGTGCCTTACTTCTTCTGCTACAACCGCAAAGCCCTTTCCATGTTCGCCTGCACGAGCCGCTTCAATGGCAGCATTTAAGGCAAGTAAATTTGTTTGATCTGCAATACCTGAAATAACGCTCAAAATTTCGTTAACCTCTTTGGAACTCTCATGCAAAGATTGAATAGTTTCATGTGATTCGCTAACAGAAGTATGAATTGACTGCATTTGAGTAACTGTTTTGGATATGGCTTCCCCTCCTTCATCCGCCTCGAGAACAGCATGGCGGGAAAGGTCTGTAACTTTTGATGAACGTTCGGCAATGTTGTTAACACCAATCGCTACTTCGCTATAGGTTTGAGACACTTTATCAACTGTATTTGTCTGTATTTCCGCATTTTTCGCTACTTCTTGGATTGAGGAGGATACTTGTTCAGTTGCAGCATTTATTTCTTCTGTGCTCGTAAATAATTGCTCTGAAGCAACCGCCACTTTTCCGGCTGTCTGTTCCACTTTCTGAGTAAGAATGCGCAGACCATCTATCATCTCATTAAAAGCCTGACCTAATTTACCAATGACATCACTTGTATTTATTTCCACATATTGCGTTAGATCCCCTTCACTTACTTTCACGGCTGATTCCGCTAATTGTATGATTGGTTTAGTAACGGATTTAATGATGAAGATGACAGCGATGATTCCTACGACTATGGCGATTACTGCTACCAACCATGATATCCGCAAAATAGGGGCAGACGCCTCTTCAATTTCATTGGTGTAGATAGTCCCGACTATTTTCCATCCAGTCAATTCATTAGTAATATAGTCCAAGACAACCGAATCTCCACCCACCTTATCGTTTAACTGACCAGTTTCTTGTGTATACAAATTGTCACTGAATGTACCTTCTGCTTCACTTCCTAAACTAGCAGTGGGGTGAGCAAGATACTTTTTGTTTTGGTCTAAAATAAATCCATATCCCTCTTCACCAATTTTAGTGGTTTGGGCTACTTCCTGTAGCTTATTAAGATTAATATCAATACCTACTACTCCAGAACCATCAGCATTTACTTTGGAAATTGTTATTACCATTTCACCCGTGCTCGCAGCAACATATGGTTCTGAAATCACCATTTCTCCTTTACGTTCCATCGCCTGCTTATACCAATCTCTTTCTCTCGCATCATAACCTTCCGGTAAGCCCAGCTCCGCCGGCTCCATTATATATACTCCAGCTTCGTTACCTGTATATACAATATCGATTTCCGGATGTGTCTCTTGATAAAATTTCAAAGGTTTTTGAATTTCAGGACTGCTAAATTTTTGATATTGATTTGAAGTGATTCTACTCGCTAAAACTTCAACGTCCTTTAATCTAGGGTTAATCGTATCGTCTATTGCCCTGTTCAGCATTGCCACATTTTCATTAACACTATTTAGTATATTTTTTTCTATCTCACTTTTAGCCGTGTCATAGGATAACAATCCAATTGCTAAGGCAGGAATCGTTAAGATTAATGCAAAAGAAAAAATTAATTTTACATGTAAATTACGCAAGCTAAACTTGTTTACTTTTTGGGGGGCATTTTTCATTAGGCTACCTCTTTTCTTTGAATGGCAATAATAAAGTCATTTGGATGCATTTACAATATTTAATCCGCTTTTGAACTCTTGCTTAAACTATAGTGATACCCCAAACGCTAACACTGCTTCAATTGGTCAAAAGGAATGAAAAATTTGCTAGGCAAAGTTGCCTGTAGTTTTAACTATTTAATAATACAAAAAAACATCTAGGATGTTGAAGATCCTTTCTGTTCTCTAGATTAAAAGGAAATATAGATGACTAATTTCTGAAGATAGATCGGCTTAATGAAATTGTAGAAGGGAGTATTAAAGTGGGACAAGGGATAACCCTTGTCCAGCAGTATTTTAGGCTCATTGGGATTTTTCGAAATTAGCTTATTTTATTTATTCGTATTTAACCTGTACCTTTTGAAAATCAATATTGATTGTAGAATGATTGAATCTCTTCAGGATCATCTGTTACAGTCAATGCAAGCATCAATAGAATACGAGCTTTTTGTGGATTTAAAGAGTCTGAAGTAATAAACCCTTCTTTTGGAGAAACAGTTCCTGATCCTACGCGAGAAGAACGGACTACTGTCACGCCTTTATCCAAAGCATATTCGACACCTTGCAAAGATTTCGATGACAATGTACCGTCTCCAGGTGCTGCAACAACAATTCCTTCAGCTCCGTTTTCTACAGCAGCTTCGTACATATAAGTCGGGTTGTTCTGATATCCGTAAATGATATCAACCTGAGGTAATTTTTCGATTTTAGAAATATTGAAAGGAGTACCAGTTGTGTGTAACTGAGCAACTTTATTATAGTAATATGGTTTCCCAGCAACGATTGTACCTAAATATCCGTTTTCGACTGATTTAAAAGCATCTGTTACTGTCGTATTTGTTTTCGTTATATGTCTAGCCCCAGAAATTCTGTCGTTAAGTGTGACAAGGACGCCTTTTCCTTTTGAGCTTTCATGACCAGCTAATAATACTGCATTGTATAAATTGAAAGGACCATCTGCACTCATCGCTGTTGCAGGGCGCATAGCTGCAGTTAAAACTACTGGCTTATCGCTTTTTACAACCAAGTTCAAAAAGTAGGCTGTTTCTTCTACAGTATCAGTACCATGAGTGATTACAATTCCATCTACATCATCAGAAGCCAATAATTCATTAATTCTCTTACCCAATTTCAAAAGAATATCATTCGAAATGTCTGTACTATCGACACTAACAATCTGCTCACCTGAAATGTTAGCAATCTCATTCATTTCGGGAACAGCTTCAATCAAAGTATCAATTGCCAGATCTCCAGATTTATATCCAGTCGTCTGAGTTGATGAGGAGCCGGTTCCAGCAATCGTTCCACCAGTTGCTAGAATAGCGATATTAGGAAGTTCCTCTGATTGTTGATTTTTCGCATCAACATTTGTTTGTGCTGAAATGCTCGGTGTAAATCCAGAAAGTGCAACGGTAGCCGCTAAACTCAAGGCCATTAAACAGTGGAAAAATTTTTTCATAAACTTAAACCTCCAAATTTTTGAATTTCTAATAATCCAATCAATGAGCCAAAAATAGATGAATTGGAGAAGGGCACAATGTTAAACTTATGCGAAAGTATTTCCACATTCATTTTACCCTACTCAAGTGAGCCATTTTCACTATATCGTCAGATTCGAAAAAATTCAACCATTTTGCTATGTTTTAAACATTTACATCCCAACTCGTGACCTTGGAACTAATTAATGATGCACAAAAGTTATGAGAATAAGTTTAGATTCTGTGTAGATTTTATGAGTACGGAATACCTAATTATGAAATTAATGCATCTAAAAGAGTTAAAAGAACAGATTTTTAAAATTGAATATCTATGAATAAAGTAAGATAACACAAGAAAGCAGGCGTAAAAAAAATCCAAAAGTGATTAGATCATGGCGATGTCAACACAACTATGAATATCTGCACAAACATGACCAAAAATATCGAAGAAAAGACCTTTCGTAAGTTCAGTGAACTTACGAAAGGTCTTCTCTAAATAGCGATATAATATCATATTACAATCCGGAAGTTAGCAAAATGTTAGCATTTCACTTTCATCTTACATACAACCCCAGTCATATCAAGGGTTTAAACGGCTTATTACATCATGCCGCCCATTCAAGGTGCTACATTATATTGTTGTATGGCTTTTCCCAATCATTGATATAACAACGTTTCGAGGATAAACATTGCAAGCAATTTCACTTAATTTCATTTCATTGTTGCCCGATTATTGCCCAAACAGATTATGAGTGAACCCTTACACTCGTTACGTTTGGGTTCTTTTTTTTGCTGAATAAAAAGTATCTCAACTGACCTATGTACGAGTCCAGCATTCTTTACAATTGTTATCCAATGGCCAGAAAAAGAAACTGAACCCTCCACATACGTTTTTTATTCAATAACCTCATCATCGTCATCTTCAATTTCTAATTCAAACTCTTCGTAATCAGAATCCAAAATTCCTTCATTTTCATCAATATCAAGATTTTCCTGCTCAATCTTGATTAACACAGAGTCTACCTCATCCCTAATCATGGTCCCAAGCCTTTTTAAGAAATCTACTTTAAGTTGTGGTGACCATTGGTCTTTATCTTTATGGTATTTATAACATTCAGCTAAACTAGGTAGTATTTTTAGAAATATAAAAATTGCTATCGCATTTTCTTTTCTTTGCCCTGTTATAGTTCTAAAATGTTGGCCCCTATATGCATTTGACCAAGTTTTGAAAGTCCCTGTCAACCCTATTTCAAGTAGAACTTTCTCATTTCCATGTTGAATTGCAGGACGGATTGCTCTTAACTCTTCATTATTAAATAAAAAAGCCAATGTTCCTAGTATAGTGGAAATCCGACTACCTTCGCCTCTCATAGCATTAACGTTATCCCTAGTTTTACCCATATAACTTTCTAACGCAGTAACATGCAACTGATACTCTGTTGCCAAGGATTCCCTAGGTGTATCAATAAACCGTTTAAATATCCAATACAATAAATCCTCTGTGATTTTATTTTCTACAGGCAAGACATGCCCCCAAGTTTCGGCAGGGAAACAATCTTTAGTAATTGCTTTTGCTCTATTAATACCTGAAAACACAATTCCATAAACTTTTGAATTTGCTTCAAAAACCAAAATATTAGATTGATAAGGATTTATTCGATCCTCTCTATCCCTCAAAACACCATTTTCGATTTGCCAATTCTTCAAATCCTTTACTCTCTCTGTGTATCCTTCAAAAAATAAGTAAGAAATATTATTATTTTCAATTTGCAAAGTTTCAGGATTTTGAATATTAAACCCTTCTTTTTCCCTTATACCAGATATTAAAGATTCGCTATAGCCCTTTACTTCTCTTTCAATATCTTGTGCAGCAATTAAATCAACCTGTATATTTTGTAACGTTGAATACTGGTAAAATTCAAATATAGAAAAACTCATCTTTTAGTCCCCATTCATCTGATATCGTTTCTAGCTTCGATTTTATACTTTGATATTTTAATATCAAAAAATAACACAATTATCAAATAAATAATAAGTTTATTTGCTTTTTTTGTGGTTTTCAAATCGATAAAAGGATTTAGTTCGCCCTCATTGATGTCAAAACTATTAGAGATTAGCGCAAGTTTTACGTATAATTTCAAATCATTTTGCTTACTCTGTAATGTTTGTCCTATATCTAGCACAAACTCTCCCTTTTGATCTACAAGAAGTGTATCAGTTTTTAAATCTGTTTTATTATCAATACTACAATCTATCCAATGGGGATAAATACAATTTAACGTCAATCCGCCTAGCCTTTTCACTGACCATCCAATGAATTTGTTCTTAAAATCAATTTTAAAATCTAAATGTACAATAACTGGTCTGTGCGGCTCAGTACTTCTTATATCAAAATAACTATCTTTCTTTCGGCTATTGTTTGTAATATCTACCGTAATTTCACTTGGATGCTTAAAAAAGTCTATAATCAAGCTGACTATCAACACAAATAGTGCAGAATTTAATGTGAAACGTAGTGTAGGCTTTGAGTCGAGTTCTGCATCTAATATCGGGGACATCTTCGCTATGTACCCGGCTAAGTCTATATCTAAAAGATACACAAGAATGATAGTTATTATTGGACTATATAAGGTTAAACCCTTTATTAACTTTTTTCTTACTCCAATAAGTGATTCAATCATGTCAACTTTCCCCGCTAAAGTGTATTGTTTATAAATTCAGCTACATTTTTAATTATTGTTTTGTCATTAACAAGCAAAACGCCGTTGTTATATAGTTCAGTTTTGTAATATAACTGTTCTTCGTTTTTCAAATCAAATGAGATACATTTTATATCGATACACTCATCAGATGTAATCCAATCAATTTCTTTAAACAGCTTATTTTTATTGTATTTCTTTTCTTCCCCTTCAGTTGCATTAATCATTTCTATATAATCCTGCACTTGGATAACACTTTCAGGTAATATAGGATAAATAAATTTAATTTCATTAATCTGAATGTCTTTGTCAACACCATAATTTATAGCCCTTAAAAATGATGACGATGTAATAATTACTTGCCTTAAATTAAAGTTCTTTACTTTTTTCAAAATCTCGACATAATTATTTGCACCATAGTCGTAAGTGATTCCGATAATGCTATTCGAAAACTTATAGACCGCCTGCTTGCCGAATAAGGATATTAAATCATTATAAGTACTTTCATTATCCAAGAGCTCGAATAATTTAAACTGCATCATCAGAATCACTCCTCCTATATTCAATAATTAACCTTTAAAATGAACCTTATACTATGTATATTAGTCGAGTTTCTTGATGATGTCACCATTTTTAAATTTTCTTAGATATATGCTAAGGTTACCCGTCCACTATATTTTGTTTTTTAATAAAAAAACCAAGACAATTAAGTCCTGGCCTTTAATTTCTTCTTTAATACTTTTACATTTGATTAACTTCAGTTACCATTTTATCCACCATCTTGTTAATTCTACTCATTTTAGAAAGCGAACTAGCGAACCATACTTCCCTTTCCCTTAAATCCGTATAATGTTGACGCTTTTCAGATTGTCTTGTGATTAAATCTGAAACTGATTGAATAAGTGTTTCTATTTGATTTTCAACTTCAATTGTCACTTCAAACAATTCTTCGAAGTTATTTTCTTCATAAAACTTGAGCTCCTCAAGTCGTAATTTTAATTCCTCTATTTCTTTTAATAGTTCATCATTCTTTTTTTTCGCATCTTGTGTTTTCGTCATTTTTTATTCCTCCCGTACCCAACTGAAGAAATTTCTTCTTAAACTTTCAGTTGGGTTTCCTTTTTTGGTTTGTTTGTTTTTCATTTCGCGATATTTTTCAATTACACTATAAGGATGTACACCCGCGGGATCTGTACTAGCAACAAGGAACTCTGAAATGTTTTCTGAAGAAACTCCCATAATTTCATCCACAAAACCACCTTGTAGCGCACTTTTCGCTGATAACCAAGTTTCTTTATTCATCATGTCTAAAATTTCACTTTCCGACTTACCTGTTTTCAATATATAAGCGTTCGCGATACTTCGATTCATTTCTTTTAAAACCCCGGCTTCATGGAGCATCTTGTTATAATCTCCCTGCGCAATGCTGCTAACATTATGGATCATCATTTGAGCAGTAGGAGCGATAACCACACGTTTTCCAGACATAGCGATAACCGACGCAGCACTAGCGGCAATGCCTAATATTTTTATAGTCACATCGCCTTTATATTCTTTGAAAATCGAATAAATTTCGCTACCTGCATCAATATGGCCCCCTCCACTATTGATAACAACCTCAATCGGTCCATTATTTTTTGGTAAAGCCGCTAAAACATCATTAGGACATGTGGATTCCATATCATAATAATCATAAATTTCCTTGTAATCATTACCGATGATTACGCCCTTTACATTTACTTTTGTTGTCATAATTTATTTTTCACCCCAATTCCTTTTAATTGCTGTAATTATTTTTTTAATACTTTTAGAACTGTTGTAATGTACCGGATTAAAAATGGAATAAGCTCTGTCTAGCGTTGCAGTGTCAACAGGTAACTTAATAAATTCGCTACGATCCGCTACGTATTGTTTATTTTTTAACATGTGGAAGGATTGTTCAAGTTTTTCAATTTCAATCATTTTATTTACGATTGGTTCAATACTTTTTGCAAATCCAAGCAATTCTTTTTCAAATTGTTTTTTTTGCTTCAGATATTCATCGTAATACGGTCGAAATTCCCTATTGTACGTATCTTTAACTTTTGCACCCTCTTCTCTAAATATTTCTTCCGACACCTTCGGTTGAATACGAAGTTTAATTTCTAACTCCGTAATTTTAGCCTGTAAATCTTTAATATCTTGTGAGACAGTCTGGTATTCTTCCATCGAACTGACTTTTTTTAATTGCTCTTCAGCTTTTTCAATATCTTTTAATAGCTGTCTTCTTTCCACTTGGAACTTTTGTACATCTCCAGCCTCTTCCATTTTCCGCCATAATTCTGATGTTTCCCGTAACATTAATTTTTCTTTCATTAATATTCCTCATCTCATTTATTTTATTTAAAAGAACTTGAACACCAAATATTTAACTTGTCACTTTAAGTGCCTATCGACTTTTATGCTTTTATTGAATTTTTAATATCTAACCTAGACATCAAATAATCCATGGTGTTACTAGTGCCGACATCAATTTGAAAAGCGTGCATATACCCCCTCCCCCCTACACGCGAATTTCCAAAATAAATCTGGACAAACGAGACCCCTACCGGTCTTGGATAATTTCGAAAAAAGCCGAAATATTTGACCGGGGGGCTGTGTGCTCTGGGTTCTTCCGTCTTCATCTATATGAACTACCAATTGCTACGTTTAAAACTTTCATACAAATACATTCCGTTTTTTAAGTTCAGCCTCAATCAAATGCTTTAACTCGTCACCTGGTAACTGATAACAAAGCCTTAGTTTCTTTGTGCTTACGCGTCTAAATATCGCTGCTACGTAATCATGAAATGATTCGTAATCAAAAACACAAATACCTAATTGACTTTTGATTTCATCGAACATGTTAAGATCTGAATCCGTTGACGCTTTAGACCTCTTCACTTCCTGAACTATCGCCATTAGTTTCCCCTCCCTCTCTTAATGGCCGTTCACCAATTACAAATTGAATATGATTTCAGTCACATTTTTCAAAAATACTATTCTGTTATCGACGTGTAAATATGCATCCTGCTTAGTTAAAATAGGTGATTCCTCAAAAACTTCAAAAATTGTTTGAGCAGTATCTAAATTTGTCGAGAATACTTCTGTACCGTTTTCAAATTTGAATATGACATATTTCCTTTGAACAACCGTGATACTCCCCTCCTTTCTACTACGCGTGTGTCTGACTACAAATCATAGCCCGTTTACAACCATCCACGACTTGATGCCCTGCGTGAATTTCGTTTAAACATCTTCTGGGCTAACCCGTGCATTTCATCCGTAACCTTTGAACGTATCAAGTCTGATACATCTTTACTGATTACCTTTCTATCACCGACCTTATAGCCTTTTTCATTCAGTACAACCGCAACCTTTGTCACACTTTCTAACTCGACGTATAGCTTGATTGCTGTTTCCTCAAATGTTTGTGGTGTATATTCCTCCACCTTCTTGATGTAGTTGGTTAGTGCTTCAATCTCTTTCCTTGCTTCATCAATCGTCATTTCCATATTCCTCCTTTTCACTACCTTTGAATGTACTACAATACATAGACTGTTCCATTCGACTTTTCCCGCAACGCCTTATTCCTCATGGCTTAAAGCACTTTTTGGAATATCAATGTAACATAGGCTTTTTTATGTGCCGTATAGTCTAAATAAGAACGGATTAGTAATCAAAGTTCCTAATTGCCTTATCCATAATGTCTTGATTTATTCCTATATATCGCTTTGTCACTTCTTCTGACGAGTGGCTATATAACTCTTGTAAGAGTGCTATATCCTTTGTGCGTTCATAGAAGTGGTAGCCGAACGTCTTCCGCATTGAGTGCGTGCCTATCCGACTTAATCCACATGCTTCACCTGCTGCACGAATCACACGGTATGCTGTCGTCCTGCTGATGGGCTTATTTACGCCCTTTCTCGATTGAAACAAGTAATCTTCATCGCCTAACCCTGCAATATAAGGCTTAAGCTCCCTGCGTAATTTGGGGTTGATAAGGATCTCCTTTGATTTTGTTGTTTTCTTCTCAATCAACAACAATCTTTCTCCTAGAACATCCTTTTTCTTCAGTGTCAATATGTCAGATATTCGTAGTGTTGAATAAATACCGAACACGAACAGCATATAATTCCGTGTACTCGTTTTTTTTAGATAACTTTTCATTTCTTCTATTTTTTCAACATCCCGTATCGGCTCTACAAATTTCACTGACTGTGTACCTCCTCCTTATACGCCTCAATTTTTAATACAAACGCCAATTTTTCAAGCAGACGTGATTTAATTCTGTAATAGTTTCTTTCAGACATGTTTAAATCTATATATATTTGATAATCGAACAGCTCATTTTTCTGTAAATATCTCATGTAAACAATACTCCGCTCAATTTCAGATAGCTGATTGACTGCAAATACAATCCAATCAATAAACTTTTCTCTTTTTATTTCATATTCAACATTTGCAATCGCGGCCCTTTCAGTAGATGACGATGGTAGATTGCTAGAAGCTGGTGTCAATGAATAGCTTGCTGTAATCGAAGGTAATCGGTCCAAGCTTACTTGTAACGAGTACATCCTATATCGCTCAAGTACGGCTTCCACCGCATCCCTCGTTGCTTTCCGGTCTATTTCGGGCAAATTATTCACAGAAAAACCCCCTTATGTTATAATTGAATTAGCTGGGCAGGAGGAATCCTGTCTTTTTTTCTGCCTTTAAAATTGACATTCATAGGCCCTCGTTCAAAAACTTGTCCACAAAATAAATTTGTCCTTTTCCTGTTACCTTTGGTGTGCTGGTAGTTCGCGGTACGCCTCCGGAGTTTTCAATAGTCCGTTTCTTTATCTCAAACAACCCTAGATCCATGCTCTTTTGTGTTGGTAGATTGTAAGAGTCACCATACTTTTTTATCAGAAAACCATTTTCACGTAACCATTTGAATAACCTGTTTTGCCCCATCTTCACGCCGTTTTGCTGTATCAGCTTAGATAGTTCACCAACCAATATGGAGGACCCAGACGTTTCGACAGCTTCAGCAAATAAAACTTTAGGCTTTAACACCGCCATCTGTTCATTTTGGGCTTTAAGCACCTCTAAAGTTGTCTTAAATAATATTTTTGTCTGTTCATCCGCTTGTGGTAAATACGTTTGAATGAATAAATCATCATTAGCAACATACCCTCCGGTCTTTCGTATAGTTGGAAGGATCGTATCAAATACCCACACTTCAAACTTTTCAGCTTCAGGCAATTTTGACCTTGCAATAAGTCTATATAGATTTCCTTCGTCGATGAATTTCTTTTGCTGCTTCCTACCCATAGAATCTATGACCTCGTGAAACACGACCCCATTTTTTCGGCTGTGCCTGCTGATAGCATCACTAGGATTTGAATAACCTAGTTTTTCCGCAACTTCAATTGCCGGAAAAAATTCATTTCCATCTAACGTCAACACTTCCAACTTGCTAAACTCCTCATGCTCAAACGTTTTTAGTTGATTCATTTTTATTCACCTCTTTTTCTATATAATGGTTACATTCACTTGTTACCTTTCATTGTCCCGTAACATTCATTTGTTACCCTATAAAACCATACACATCAAGGCTCCAAGTGGTGTGGTAACAAAAGTAACAGGTAACTTTTCAAAACATAGGTATATATACGAGAAGTTAGAAAACCCACAACGAATGAATCCAAAAGGCATTATCTTTCATCATGTGTACTTTTGTTATTGTTACTTTTGTTACTTCTGTTACCTGTACACTGTGAATACTTGATGTATAAGACTTTTCGAAGGTAACAAATAAATTAAATTCATATTTTTATTTGTTACCTTTGTTACTTCTGTGTCTCAGTGAAATCGAACCCTAACTTTTCAACAACATTTGGCTGTATGGGAACGGCTCGGTAAACCTTGCCACAATGTTTTATCAACTTCGAATCCGTTTCTTTCCCTTTTTGCATGGATCCGATTGAAATTTCACGCCTTAACCACTCACTCCTTATAGCGGTTTGTTCCGTTTTTAGGAACGCCTTTAAGTAAGCTGGTAATAAAAACAACGTTTCGTCTTTATAAATCGCCTTCAATTCATGCCTAACTTCATAATTTCCAGAAATAGATTCCCTGCTTGCGTCTAAATCAATCAAAACGGCTTCTAACATCTGCATAGGTTTATCAGTAGCCTTATTCTCTCGGTTTATATCATCAAACAGCTGCATTAACCATCCAAGATCTATTTCAACATCGAAAAAATCCATCAGTAGCTTTCCTGTGAATATAATTGCTGCATAGTGCCTAGCAATTCGGGAAACAACCTCATTCCCTTGTGATTTCTCTTGAAAAACCCTATTATATTCAGCATAAAACGGAAGCATTATCTTGCGCTTGTCCTTCCAATGTTGCAGAAACTCCAATCCGACAGCACCATAATAACCATCAACAGATTCATATAAATCAGTAAAGTATTCATGGTCCACATCTTCGAACGGCAACCCTGTTATCGGCAATATGCGCGCCGCTGCCCCTCCTGCACGTTCCGCATATTCAGTCAACGGCGTTTCCCCCGTCGATAACATCAAATTATTCCAAGTAAATTCTTTCTGACTACCTGTGACTGAACCGCGGCCTTTCGAACGTCCACCGCTAAAATTGTAAACAAACCTTTGAAGTTGTCGTTCATCCGCCTTCATTGAATCATCTAGCATAAGCGGAAAACTGTTTAGAAATGCCGCTTTGCGTTCGAATGATACAGCCGTACCATTCCATTCAGAAACAAGATATTCATTTCCCCACACGCTTGCGGCCACCCTCAAAGCTGTGGTTTTTCCTTTAGATGTAACTCCCGATAAATCGACTATAAAAGGTCCTAGCTTCAAGTCATTCAAGATAATTGATGTGAAAGAAGCTAACACCATCAATAACGCTTTCGGATGCTCTTCAATCTTCTTGAAAACATGTTCAATCCATTCTTCCGAAGTTCCCGAAACCTCAAAGGCTTCCATGACCTGTTTCTCTCCGATATCACTAGGTAGGATTTCAATATCACTTTTCAATAACGGATGAATGAAGTTTTCTTTCACATGCCCCAAACGCTCAACCATGTTACTGCGTGGTATATCATTCAACATAATGAATAAATCAAAATAGGTGATTAAATACTTCACATTATTATCGTGAACACTTAGTGATAGGTCAGCCATTTTCAACAATTCTTTTCGGGTTGCAATATCCCCTGCTGGTACAATTTCACGATATATTCGCCCTCTGTCATTCCAAGTGATTTCATAATAGAGTTGGGAACGCTCCACATTCGAGAACGAACGAGATATTAACGGTACATGACGCGAACAAAAATACTCGACTTCCTCAATTCCGCCACCTTTTTCCTTCAAAACAACCCGATACAGCATGTTATCTTTCACTTTGAAGCTATTCGGCATTTGAATATCTTTGCCTGGCGAATTCGTATTCGGTGATAGTTCAATATCGCTTGTACTAATCGACATTACCCAATCAATCGCGCTGTATATTGTGTTTTCGCTATAATCTTCACGATCCCACTTTTCACGATACAGGCCGGAGCTCTTAAAAATTCGATCCATTTGATTAAAATTATTTTTTGTGTACATTGCAAGGTAATTACAAAACGCCTGATCGGCTTCAGATTGACTGTGGTAAATTCTTTCTCCATCCGCATTGCAAACTGTGAACCATTCACCCGCAAATAAAGCTTTAATCTTTTCACCTGTTTTTGATTTGAACATGCGCTCTTTTATGATTTCATCGGATGCAATTTCCGCGGCGTTCCCCACACGCTCGCCTGTTGTCTTTAGGACAGGTCTAGTGAAATAGGTGTCAATGTATTGATTGATAGTTTCACCGGATACCATGTCCATTTCATTAAACCTGACCCCCGTTACTGCTATGAAACGTCCACGGTCATAAACTTCAATGTCCAATGATGTATTTTTGTTGTAATGGGTTGTTTTATCGTGATTGTATTCTGTCCATACATGAAAGCCCTTGCCACCAGCTGATATTTCCGCAAAGGACAACCCAGCTACTCTTTCAGCATGTTGAGGAAGTTTTTTCAAATCAATCTTATCTATATCAATACAGGTGAACGGATCGTTTTCCGTCAAGACAAATCCAACGCCACCGAAACCACCTTTTTCATATGCTGCCTTTACTTCATCAAAAGTTGACCAAGTGGCTGGATCAGTAGAACTCGCATTCTTACCATTCGCCATGACCGGAGGTTTGTCCCATTTTCCACGCTGTTCATTCCATACTGCCCGCCACAATATCCACTGATTAACTGCTTTTAATTGGTGCGGTATTGTGCTAAATTGTGGAGTCACTAATTCTATTAGTGGTTGCTTTTTTTCATCATTTATAGCCATAATCGGCTTATCAATAACTTTTGTCATTGGTCATTTTTCACCGCCTTCAACCTTTAGCTATTGCATAAGATTCAAATTATCAGCTATACTGATAGTGGATGTTTTTTAATGCGCCTGCTCCTCATTGCCGTGAGGACGGGCTTTTTGTCGTTCCAAACTATCAAAATTAATAATTACATACGACACTCCCGACAATCTAAGCTGCCTTATAAGGTCATCTACATATTCCGCACGGCTTGCAATGCTGTAATGATGGATTGCGCGCGTACATTCAGGTGTCACAACTTCGACAATGAACGCGCCTGGTAGATGTTCTTTTTCAAGCAGCGTGATTGTACATTTCGGCTTTTTTTCTCTTTGTGGTCGTTCATTCTCGATTTCGTCGCATGTTTGAAGAATCGAATTAGCGAACGAACGGGCCATATCAACGGATACGATAACACATGAATCAATTTCCTCTTTTCCTTCCGCTATCTGCCCTGTCTGAAATAGGACAGCATCCTTTGCGCCTTTTCCTTCTGTTGGGTTTCGATAATTTGACTCAACACATAAATAATACTCAACGTTGTTTATTTTTTCTTGAATTCTATTAGCAATAACCCCACTGTCAACCACCTCAAAAACCTCCACCGTGTCGGCTGTGCGGTTGTGCGCCTTCTGATAGACGTTGTACCCTTTAACAATTAAAGCCCCATTTTCGCATTCTTTAACAGGACCATATATAACGCCATCCACTAAAGAATTTCCATCAACCTGGTTACTAAATTTCACATAATCACGGCCACGTGCCACCCGTTCGACTTTGCATAATTGTTGCCCTTCATGTTCGATTGTTTCAGCCATTGTCGCAATTTCAGCACGTTTAGAATCACTTAAACCTTTTATGATATTTTTCATATTCTTTTCCGCCTCCTCTTCTGATTAGTAAACAATTAATGCAAGCACGATAAGAGTTACTGGACCTGATAGCAATACGCCATAAAACGGAATGGCATCCTTTAGTTGAACTTCTTCGCTATCAAAGAAGAAATCATGTGTCCAGTTCATTCATTTCCCCCACTTCATCGTTTTGTGTACTTCTGAATATCTCCGCCCTGGTCACGAACTGCGATGAAGAATTTACTCAAATAATCATCCAGTTCTCGACGGTCAAATAACCATTTGTTGCCTAATCGGATAGCTGCCTTAAAGTTTGGATCATTAAGTATGTGAGTATTGAAACTGTTCCAACTCATATTTACATACTTCAAAACCGCCTTTGAATCCATAAAATAAACTGTACGATCAATTCCCTTCATTCTTTCCTCGATGGCTTCACGCGCCATTTCCTCAATTCGTTCCTGATCAATCGCAATTTGAATCAAATTAATCACCTCCTCTTTTTATATTCTGTGAGATACAATATAATCTAGAATGTTTCTAATAGGATAATAACACGACTTTTCAAATCGTGCAACATATAAATGTTTCTAGTAGAATGATTTTGGGTTATACTTCACTTACAAGAATAAAAATATGGAGGTTACAATAATGGAAACCTTAGGGGATATTATAAAAAGAAGTAGAAAACTAAAAAAAATGACCTTAGTACAATTAGGTGAAGAGACCGAACTTTCTCATGGATATCTTTCTAATTTAGAAAACAATAATAGAAATAACCCTTCATCAGAAGTATTGAAAAAAATTGCCGATGTATTGGAGATACCTCATTCTGAATTACTAGCCGCTGCTGGACATTTGGACAAAAGAACTCTTTACGAGGAACTAACTCTTGAGTTAGATAAAAATAATAGGGATCTAGCTCAGACTCGACAAGAACTATCTTTCCTAGCAAGGAAAATTGAAGAACAAAGTAAAAAAAACACAAAAGATACAGATTTCCTTCAGTATATTAGTGAACAAAAATTCCGCGAAGATATATTGTCTAATTTACAACATAAGAGTTATGAACTTGAGGTTAAATTATATGAGTTAAAAGAAGAACTAGCCGCTGTTGGACACTTAGACAAAAGGGCTCTTTACAAGGAATTAACGCTTGAGTTTGAAAAAAACGATATGGATCTAGAGCAGACTGAACAAGAACTAGCTTACCTAGCAAGGAAGATTGAAGAACAAAGTGAAACAAGCACGAAAGATGAAGTTTTTCTTGACAATCTTACTGAAGAAAGCAACCTCAAAAAAAGATTGTCTAGTTTACAAGTAAACAGAGAAATACTTATGGTCAGATTGCATGAGTTAAAAGAGGAAGAAAGTGGGGAAGTAATTCAACCTAGTCCAATAACTTTTACATCTGAAAATATGAGCTCCTATATGAAAAATAAAATAAAAAATAGTCTAGACATCATATTAAGTTTGAATGATGAAGTATATTTCAACGGTAAACTTCTAAGTATGTATCAACGTAAACAATTGATTCAAATTGCGGAAATTCTATTCAAAGAAGAAACGGAAGAAGAAAAGGAGTGAATCTAAATGGCAAGCATAAGAGAAAAAAATGGTTCTTGGGAATACATTATTTCCGCTGGTAAAGATCCAGTGACAAAGAAGTACAATAAAATTACAAAGTCCGGATTCAGAACAAAAACAGCTGCTAAAGAAGAAGCGCGGCGCATTGAAGAAGAATTGAAGCAAGGTACGTATGTAAAAGAATCAAAAATGACTTTCGGGGATTTTGTAAAGCAATGGATTGCCCATTATGAAAAACGGGCTAAAGTAAGTAGTGTTAGGGCACGCTCTATCGCTTCAAAAAGGCTTTTGGATGAATGGGAACACTATCCTATCAGCAGCATCACCCACCTTATGTATCAGCAGCGCATAGATGAATTAAGCACCCAATTTAGCCGAAATTACATTGATAGCATACACAGTACTGGTAGAATGATTTTTAATCATGCGGAAAAGTTAGTTCTTATTAAGCATAACCCTACGAAGCATTTTGAAAAGCCACGCATGATAACGGATGAAGTAACCGAAAAAGTGAAGGAAGTGAAAAACTTTTTTGACAGTGTAGAACTTACCGAATTTCTGTTACTTGCAAAAAATAAAGGATTGCGCGGTGACCTGGTTATTTTTGCGACACTGGCATATTCAGGCCTGCGCATTGGGGAACTACTTGCCTTGAAGAAATCGGATATAAACTTCAAAACAAATGAAATCAGCGTAACCAAAACTTATTACAATTCAAGAAATAACAAAAAAGAGTTCACACTACTTACCCCAAAAACAAAAGGATCTATCCGTGTTGTGGAAATAGATCCTTTCGTCATAGGTTTGATTAAGGGACACATTAAGCAGCTAAAAGAAGAAAAGTTAAAAAACAGGAAAATTTATCATGATGAAGGATTCTTATTTGTGGATGTAGAGGGTTATCCTATGCCTATTAAAATGATTGCCGTCCGATTACAACGCCTAATGAAGATAATGAACATGGGTAAGGATGAGGAAAAACGCAAGCATATAACGCCGCATAGCTTCCGACATACGAATATTTCACTCCTGATTGAAGCTAACATTCCTATTGGGGAAATTCAACGACGCGCTGGCCATACTGACATTAATACTACCATGAACATTTACACGCATATGACACAACAGACTAAGGATAAATCAGCTAGCCTATTCAGCAGCCACCTATCCAGTTTGACCGCAAAACTGCAATAAATGAGCATTATATTTTTCATTGTTGCCGGATTATTGCCCTGAAATAAAAAAAGAACCCCCAAACCTTGTAACAACAAGGTTCAGGAGTACTATTTACATCATGCCGCCCATACCTGACATATCAGGCATACCACCCATTCCAGCACCAGCTGGCTCAGGAAGGTCCGCAACAACTGCCTCAGTTGTCAAGAACATAGCTGCAACAGATGCTGCGTTTTGAAGTGCTGAACGTGTAACCTTAGTTGGATCGACGATACCCGCTTGCATCATGTTAACCCAAGTGCCTTCTGCTGCGTTGAAGCCGATGCCGACTTCTTCGCGTTTCAGGCGATCGACAACGATTGAGCCTTCGAGGCCTGCGTTGTTAGCGATTTGACGAACTGGCTCTTCAAGCGCACGAAGGACGATTTTCACGCCTGTTGCTACGTCGCCTTCTACTGATCCTAGTAACGCCTCAACTTTGCTGTAGACGTTGACAAGTGCCGTACCACCACCAGAAACGATACCTTCTTCGACAGCTGCACGTGTTGAGTTCAATGCGTCTTCGATGCGAAGTTTACGTTCTTTTAGTTCTGTTTCAGTTGCTGCTCCGACTTTGATGACTGCAACGCCGCCTGCTAATTTTGCCAGACGCTCTTGCAATTTCTCTTTATCGAATTCTGATGTAGATTCTTCAAGTTGAACGCGGATTTGGTTAACACGTCCTGCGATCACTTCAGAGTTACCGCTACCTTCGACGATTGTCGTGTGATCTTTTGTTACGACAACTTTTGCTGCGTGTCCAAGTTGCGTAATGTCTGCTGATTTTAGGTCTAGACCTAAATCTTCTGTAATGACTTGACCACCTGTTAGCACTGCGATGTCTTCAAGCATTGCTTTACGGCGATCACCGAAGCCTGGTGCTTTAACAGCAACAGCGTTGAATGTACCACGTAGCTTGTTAACAACAAGTGTTGCCAACGCTTCGCCTTCAACGTCTTCTGCGATCATTAGAAGTGGTTTACCTTGTTGAACAACTTGTTCAAGAACAGGAAGGATTTCCTGGATGTTTGTAATCTTTTTATCTGTAATTAAAATGTATGGGTTATCCAAAACCGCTTCCATTTTGTCTGTATCTGTTGCCATATAAGCAGACGCATAGCCACGGTCAAATTGCATACCTTCTACGACATCGAGTTCAGTCGTGAAGCCTTTAGATTCTTCAATCGTAATAACGCCATCGTTACCAACGCGCTCCATTGCTTCAGCGATCAATTGTCCGACTTCCTCGTCTCCAGAAGAGATAGCTGCAACTTGTGCAATTTCTTCTTTCCCTTGGATTTCATCGGAAATGTCTTGCAATCCTTCGATCGCAGTGATGACTGCTTTTTCAATACCTTTACGGATACCGACAGGGTTTGCGCCAGCCGTAACGTTTTTCAAACCTTCACGGATCATCGCTTGCGCTAGAACTGTTGCAGTTGTTGTACCGTCACCTGCGATTTCGTTCGTTTTAGAAGCTACTTCTGCTACGAGTTTAGCACCCATATTTTCGAATGCATCTTCTAATTCGATTTCTTTTGCAATTGTTACACCGTCATTTGTAATAAGTGGTGAACCGAATTTTTTCTCAAGAACAACATTACGTCCTTTAGGTCCAAGTGTTACTTTTACAGCATCTGCTAATGTATCAACACCACGAAGCATTGCGCTACGTGCGTCTTCATTGAATTTAATTTGTTTAGCCATTTATAAGTTCCCTCCTGATTTTCGTGTATTGATAAATTAACCGAGCATTAGCCGATAATCGCTAAAATGTCGCTTTCACGCAGGATCAGATATTCGTTGCCTTCATATTTCACTTCAGTACCAGCATATTTTGAGAAGATGATCCGATCGCCTTCTTTAACTTCTAGATCGATGCGCTGGCCATTTTCAAGCACGCGTCCAGTACCTGCCGCAATAACTTTCCCTTCTTGCGGTTTCTCTTTCGCAGAATCCGGTAATACAATCCCACTTAACGTTTTTTCTTCTGCCTCGATTAGTTCGATTACGATACGGTCACCTAATGGTTTCAACACGTGAAACAACCTCCTCAAAGTAATTTCTACATTTTTAGCACTCAACAGACTGGAGTGCTAATACATTTCTTATCATAATGAACATTCGCATTAATTGCAAGCGAAATCCCCCAGACATTTCTCTTTGCTTATCTGGCTTTAAACAGCTAAAATTAACGTCAGCCACAGTTGAAAGGGTGGGTTCGTTGAAAAACTGGAAAATCTCTTTATGGCTTATAGTAGCCTATACGGTCATGCAAATTGGGAGTGTCTATTTAGGGAAAGGCTTGTTTAACAGCTTCCCTTGGAATGAACAATACACAGAAAAGGATATTGCATACCGCGCAAGCGCTTGGTCATTATTCATCAGCAATGCACTAGCTGCACTTGTGTTCCTCATGTTCATCGTTCAGAATAAAAAATTCTTACATATCTTTAAAGAGAAAAAGTCTACTACCGGCAATGCTATTCTCTGGGGATTCATCGGTTTCTTCCTCGTTATGGGGGGACAAATGCTGGCCGCTGCTATCGAGAGCATGCTTGGCATTGCACCAGGATCTGCTAATACTGCGGTACTCAGTGATATTGCGAAAGTATCGCCTATCATCATTATTTCAATTGTCTTATTTGCCCCTTTCCTAGAAGAAATCTTGTTTAGGCGGGTCCTTTTTGGTGGGGTTTATCAAAAAACGAATTTCTGGATTGCCGCCATTGTCAGTGCCCTGATTTTTGCTGCGATGCATAACGAATTTGAGCATTTGTTAATGTACATGGCGCCCGGACTCATTTTCTCTTATCTGTACTACAAAACGAAGAGACTACTAACGCCGATGATTGCTCACTTGCTTATGAATGGTTTTGTTGTCGTTGCTCAGTTGAACTTCGACAAGCTTCAAAAGTATCTGGATGAGCTAGAAAGCTTGAAACAAGCAGTTATCGTTTTTTTCCAATAAAAAAGTCTTCCAAACCGAAATTCCGGTTGGAAGACTTTTTTACTCTTACTCCTGTTGCCCCATCACTTCATCAATTTGTCGTTGTTGCTCTGCTCGCACTTCTTCTAACTTCCGCTGTTGCTCTGTTTGCACTTCCTCTGCTTCCCGTTGCTGTTCCGCCTTCAAATATTTTCGATAACCAAATCGGGAGATGAAAATACTGATTTCATAAAGCGCAAACAGTGGAACCGTCACGAATAGGTGAGAAAACAGATCAGGCGGTGTAATGAAGGCTGCAATGACGAACAGTGTGAAATACGCATACTTTCGTATTTTCACAAGGGTTGCAGGATCTAAAATACCGAGTCTCGTTAAAAATAGCAGAACAATCGGCAGCTGAAAAATGATGCCGAATGGAATTAGCAATTGAAACAAGAATGAGAAATACTCATTAATTCCGATTGTCTGAACAATATCCAAATCTGTCGATAGATTCATCATGAACTTCATGACATAAGGCAACAAAACAAAATAGGAGAACGCAACCCCACCGATAAATAGGAAGAACGTGAACGGAATATAATTCAATGTTGCCCTCCGCTCGGTTTCATGCAACCCTGGCGAGATAAACGCCCACAGCTGGTACATAATAACCGGCGAAATAATAATCACCGCAAGAAAAATGATCACTTTCAAGTAAATCATAATCGGGTCGAGTACGTTGAATGCATTCAGCGTAATCTCTTCTGCTACCACATCAGACTGTAAGAACTGAATGATAGGCTTCGCGATGAAAAAGCTCCCGGCGACTGCAACAACAAAGAAAACGACGATAATCATCAGCCGTTTTCTAATTTCATCTATATGTTCAATGATTGTTAAGTTTTTTTCTGTCATCGGACAAACACCCTAACTTACTTCACTTCTTCTTTCTTAACTTCCACTTGCAAAACTTCTGCTTTCTTGTCTTCCACTTTCTTCACATCGTCATCTTCTACGAGACCTTTCGTCGCGTTTTTAAATTCACGCAATGAAGAACCGAACGCCTTTCCAATCTCAGGCAACTTCTTTGGACCGAAAACAAGCAACGCAATAATTGCGATAATGATTAAACTCATTGGACCTGGCATCTCAGACACCTCCCTCGTAGCAGAAGGATTCAAACCATCCCTCATTCTGCTATCCATTTTACACGAAAACAGCTTGTATTACTATTATTGAGCCATTATAATTGTGAATTTTTGACGTCATTTTTCATGAAATAAATGAGTGTCTGTAACTCTACAGACAAATCAATCGTATGGACACGCACCTCATCAGGCGCCGTCAAGCGGACTGGCGTGAAGTTCAAAATCCCTTTAATCCCTGCCTCCACCAGCTTATCAGTGACATCCTGTGCCACACGAGAAGGCACCGTCAAAATGACAAGATCAATACCCAATTCGATAATTTTCTCACTAATTGTATCTGGATGAAATACAGGGATGCCGCTTAACACTTTCCCCTCTGCCGGAGCTTTCGGATCAAATGCTACAACAATTCGCGTGTTATGGTTCTTATGAAAGTTATATTTTAAAAATGCATTACCCAAACTACCCACGCCAATTAGTGCAACATCCGTTCCTTCATCCTGATCGAGAATTTGACGGAAAAATTCGACAAGATAGGGCACATCATAGCCATAACCTTTACGTCCAAGCGCTCCAAAATGAGAGAAATCTCGTCGAATCGTAGCCGCATCGATTTTCATAGCTTCACTTAATTCACTAGAAGACACACGTTTCTTACCCAAATTCGAAAAATTTTGAAGAAATCTATAATAGAGAGGCAACCGTTTCGATGTCGCCTGTGGTATTTTCGGCGTTTCTTCTACCATTAGTAAACCTCCTGAACCTACTCATTCATTACGTCCAAATTTTGAACCAGCAAGAAATTTTGACTGCCCCTGATTCAAGTTAAACCGATTCTATCGTACAGCACATACCGAACCTTGTAAAGCCAACCGTTGCACGCTTCACATCATTCCATTAAACTAAAGAGGAATAGAGGTGCTCAATTATGATTGTATTACAAGTGAACGGACTGACAAAATCATTCTCAGGAACCGATATATTAGAAAATGTCCGGCTCGAAGTGCAACATCGCGACCGTGTTGCGCTTGTTGGACGGAACGGAGCCGGGAAATCAACACTGCTCAAAATCATTGCAGGTGAAATGACAGCCGATTCCGGCGATTTAATCGTTCCAAAGGATGTACGAATTGGTTATCTCGAACAACATAGTGGCATCGACTCTACATTAACTGTTTGGCAAGAGATGATGACCGTCTTCGAACCGATCCATATCATGGAAAAACGTCTCCGGACACTCGAGGGACAGATGGCGGATCCAGCGGTATACGACAACCCAACAGACTACGAACGTGTGATGTCGGAATATGACGCCCTACAAATCGAATTTAAGGATTCTGGTGGTTATCAGTATGAATCAGATACCCGATCAGTCTTACATGGCATGCGCTTTTATCCTGAGGACTACGAAAAAAGTGTCAACCTATTATCCGGTGGACAAAAAACACGGTTAGCACTCGCGAAAATGCTGCTGAGTAAGCCCGATCTTCTCATCCTTGATGAGCCAACAAACCATTTGGACATTGAAACGCTCGGTTGGCTTGAAAAATACCTCGTATCCTATGAGGGAGCCATCCTTATTGTCTCACATGACCGCTACTTCTTAGACGAAATCGTAACAATCGTGTACGAAGTTTCTAGAAGAAAAGTGGCCAAGTATACGGGCAACTATAGTGCATATCTCGACGAAAAAGCGAAGAACTATGAGCGTGATCAAAAACTATTTGAACGGGATATGAGTGAGAAGGCAAAACTCGAAGATTTTGTCCAACGCAATATTGCCCGTGCATCTACTTCTAAAATGGCGAAAAGTCGCCGTAAGCTACTGGAACGAACAGACTGGATGGATTCACCTGATGGCGACGAAAAATCAGCTAGCTTTAGCTTTTCAATTGATCGGCCGAGCGGTAATGATGTACTCGCACTCGAAAACGTCGCGATTGGCTATAACGATACTCCAGTTTCCACAGGCATCGACTTACGCGTCTACAAACAAGACCGTATTGCCATCATTGGACCGAATGGTGTCGGCAAGTCCACCTTGTTGAAAACACTCGTTAAAGCGAATGAACCAATTTCCGGCTTAATACGTTATGGGACAAACGTTCAATTTGGCTATTATGATCAGGAACAAGCAACACTGATTGGGACAAGCACCGTTCTTCAGGAATTATGGAATGATTGGCCGATGATGAATGAAAAAGATGTACGCTCTGTGCTCGGCCGCTTTTTATTCACAGGGGAAGATGTTGAAAAACCAGTTACTTCCTTGTCAGGTGGCGAAAAAGCACGTCTCTCACTCGCCAAATTAATGTTAGAAAAATCGAATACACTTGTCCTCGATGAACCAACGAACCATCTTGACTTGGATAGTAAAGAAATTCTTGAAAATGCATTGGATGATTTCCCGGGTACACTTATTTTCGTATCGCATGACCGCTATTTCATTAATCGGATCGCTACAAAAGTCATTGATATTAGCGCAACGGGTGCAGTTGAGTATTTAGGCGACTATGATTATTTTGTTGAGAAAAAACTCGAACAACAAGAACTGCTCGCTGAAACAGATGTTACTAATATAAACGCAACTTCTTTACCTGCAAGAAAGAATGAAGATGATAAAGATCTAAAAAGGCAGGAAAGAAAGTTAACAAGGGCAATTACAGAACTCGAAGCACAACTTTCTCAGTTAGATGAAGAGATAGCTGCACTTCAAGAAGAACTCACCACCCCTGAATTTGCAGACGATCATGTGAAGTTAATGGAACTTCAAGCACAAATTGATGCGTACCAGGCTGACCACGATAGTAAATCAGAAGAATGGCTGCTCCTTCAGGAAGAGCTTGAGTCACTGTCTTAACAAAGCAATCTTATACGCCACATTGAATCGACATAGCCGATTCAATGTGGCGCTTTATCTTTTCTAGCTGTCGAAACTTGTTAGATATCCAACTCTACTATTTTCTCGGGAAATTATTTCCCACAATATTATCCACAGCATAAATGGTGTTATAATAGGATATGAACAACGTTACCCACATTATCCACAGATTACATATTTTTTACTCACAAAGTTATCCTATCATCAACGTTATTAAATGAACAATCTGATATGTTATACACAACTTACCCACACTCTGTGCATAAGTACGAACGTTCCCTCTTGACAAGCTAAAAATGATTCCGACATAAAAACACGGAAATTGTCGTCTCATGACAATTTCCGCGTTTTCATATATTTATTTATTCCACGAAGTAAGCGGCATACCAGGCTTGCCATTCATCGCAAGATTTCCACGTATTCCGTCCACAAACATAGCTGATCCTGCCGCAGCTATCATGGCTGCATTATCTGTACAAAGAGTAATTGGTGGCACATAAAAAGAAATTCCTTCAGTCTGGAATGCTTTTTCTAGTGATGCACGTAATCCCTTGTTTGCCGCAACTCCCCCGGCCGCAATGACTTGCTTCACCTCATACTCCTTTGCGGCCTTCAATGCTTTCGTCGTCAGTACTTCCACAACACTCGCCTGAAAACCAGCAGCGACATGAGCCGGATTAATTTGCTCTCCACGTTGTTCAAGATTATGTTTATAATTAATAACAGACGATTTAAGACCACTGAAACTAAAATCATACGAGCCTGACTCAAGCCAAGCTCTCGGAAAAGGAATTTCCGCATCACTTTCCGCTGCTAATCGGTCAATTTGAGGTCCACCTGGATAAGGAAGGCCGAGTACGCGAGCAACCTTATCGTACGCCTCACCAGCAGCGTCATCACGCGTCTCTCCAATTAGTTTGAATGACCCGTGTTGTTCCATTAAAACAAGCTCTGTGTGCCCTCCAGAAACGATAAGCGCTAGAAGTGGGAACTCCATAGGCTGCATCAGCTCATTCGCGTAAATATGACCCGCGATATGATGGACACCAATAATCGGCAAACCGTTAGCAAAAGCGAATGCTTTGGCTGCATTGACACCTATTAATAATGCTCCCACAAGTCCAGGCCCCTCTGTTACAGCAATTGCATCAAGCTGTGCAGGTACTAATCCTGCTTCCACAAGTGCTTCTTCGATCACAAGTGTAATTTGTTCTACATGATGCCTTGATGCAATTTCAGGTACAACACCGCCAAACCGCTTCTGGCTCACAATTTGGGATGCGACAACATTTGAAATAATTTCTGTTCCATTTTTCACAACGGAAGCAGCCGTTTCATCACAACTCGTTTCAATCCCTAAAATATAGCTATCTTTTGTCATTTAAACTCCACCCACATGACGAGCGCATCTTCATCGTCGTCTGTATAATAGTTTTTCCGTATTCCACCGTCTTGAAAACCAAGCTTACGATACAAGTTTTGCGCCGTGTCATTAGTTGTTCGCACCTCAAGCGTCATTAAACGAACATCCATCTCCTTGCAAAGTGCAATCGCTTCCCTCATCAAAGCTTCACCAATGCCATTGCCTCGCATATGTAGACGTACCGCAACGTTCGTAATATGGCATTCGTCCAGTACAATCCACATACCACAATGTCCTATCACTTCTTCATCATCGACCGCAACGACATAGTGTGCATAGTTATTCCCCGTCATTTCATGCTCAAAAACTTCCCTCGTCCATGGAATTGCAAAGGCTTCTTGCTCGATTTCCACGACGGCAGGGATATCCTCTACTACCATTTTTCTATATTGAATATCTTTACTCACGAATTTTTTCCTTTCCCTGCTCCTTCAGCCAGTTCGCCTCCGCCTCAGCAATGCGACGATATTCCGGAACAAATGCATGTACATCTGTTTCTTGCTCTGATTGAGCTGCAATATATAGTAGTGAAGATGCATGGGGCAAATTAACATGGAGTGGCGCAATCACCGCACGTTCACCAAGCCGTTCAGTAATCTGCTGTTCATGCATTGCCGTATCCTTACCAATAAATAATATAGAATCGTCCTGCTGTTCAAGTTGATGAATAAACTCTTCCAAAGAATAATGGCCATCCTCAATGACTTCAGTAAGCCTTCCTGCATCCAATCGATAAGCACCCGCATAAACATTATTTCTTCTTGCATCAATAATCGGGCAGATTAAGCCATTAAAAAATAAAGCATTCGTAGCCAGAGCCTTCAAACTAGAAACACCGACAAGTGGTTTACCAAGTGTCCATGCCAATGTTTTTGCTATCGTCACACCAATTCGTACACCTGTATAAGAACCAGGTCCTTCTGAAACCGCAATCGCATCAATTTCGGATGGTGTAATCCCTGCTTTCGCCAACAACTCTTCAACTGCGGGCATTGCACGCAGTGAATGATTGACAGCCATCGCTGAATTCTCCTCTACTAACAATTCTCCATCTTTCACGATTGCGACTGAAAGCGGTGTATTAGCTGTATCTATACCAAGCCAAATCATTAGAAAATCCCCTCGCAAATCTTTTCATATCGTTCACCTATCGGCGTCAACGTAATGGTTCGCTTATCTCCGCCACCATGAACGAGCCGGATTTCCAAGCGTTCTGTAGGCAAATCATCCTCAATCAAATGCGCCCATTCAATAACGGATATCGCTTCCCCATAAAATAGTTCGGCCCAACCGAGATCTTCATCGCTATCAGCCAAGCGGTAGACATCAAGATGATTAAAGGGATAGTTCCCTTCATACTGCTTGATAATCGTAAACGTCGGGCTGTTGACTGTACGCGTAATCCCTAAACCTTTTGCCAACGCCTTTGTAAACGTCGTTTTTCCAGCACCAAGATCGCCTTCAAGAGTAAGTACATCCGGTGGAGTAAGAAGTGCCGCCAACTTTGTTGCTAACTGCTCTGTTTCTACAACAGAATAGACTTCGATTTCCTTAATCATAAGATTATTCCTTTCCATTGCTTTGCTATAGTGTACCGAAAATACGCTGCATCGGAAAGTATAGATGCTTACTGTTCTATTTTCAGTAGCTATTTATTTTCTAAGTAACAAAAAACCGACTCTAGAATGAATCCCTAGAATCGGTTTGTAAATTAAAATTAAATGGCGGTCCCGACCGGGATCGAACCGGCGATCTCCTGCGTGACAGGCAGGCATGTTAACCGCTACACCACGGGACCTAAACATGTAGTACATTTCGACATTAGGATTTTTTAGCGTGTGTTCTGCTAAAAGAATCTTCATTTTATAATCCTTTACACATTCAAGTCGAAGTAAATGTGTGCGCCCGGCGACGTCCTACTCTTGCAGGGGGAAACCCCCAACTACCATCGGCGCTGAAGAGCTTAACTTCCGTGTTCGGGATGGGAACGGGTGTGACCTCTTCGCCTTCGTCACCAGACCTGCATGTCCTTTTCTCAAAGACAATACTCATTATATCAAATCTTTTGAGATTTGCAAGTACTTTTTTATGAACGGTACTTATTCGCTCAAAACTGAATAAAAGAGACATTAAGACTTTTTAGCGTATTTCAGCTAAAATAGTCTTCCATAGTTCACAAATCAGGGCCAACCTGCCCTTTTTACTATAAGGTTAAGTCCTCGTTCGATTAGTATCCGTCAGCTCCACACGTCACCGTGCTTCCACCCCAGACCTATCAACCTCATCTTCTTTGAGGGAACTTACTTACTTGCGTAATGGGAAATCTCATCTCGAGGGGGGCTTCATGCTTAGATGCTTTCAGCATTTATCCCGTCCACACATAGCTACCCAGCGATGCCTTTGGCAAGACAACTGGTACACCAGCGGTGTGTCCATCCCGGTCCTCTCGTACTAAGGACAGCTCCTCTCAAATTTCCTGCGCCCGCGACGGATAGGGACCGAACTGTCTCACGACGTTCTGAACCCAGCTCGCGTACCGCTTTAATGGGCGAACAGCCCAACCCTTGGGACCGACTACAGCCCCAGGATGCGATGAGCCGACATCGAGGTGCCAAACCTCCCCGTCGATGTGGACTCTTGGGGGAGATAAGCCTGTTATCCCCGGGGTAGCTTTTATCCGTTGAGCGATGGCCCTTCCATGCGGAACCACCGGATCACTAAGCCCGTCTTTCGACCCTGCTCGACTTGTAGGTCTCGCAGTCAAGCTCCCTTATGCCTTTGCACTCTACGAATGATGTCCAACCATTCTGAGGGAACCTTTGGGCGCCTCCGTTACTCTTTAGGAGGCGACCGCCCCAGTCAAACTGTCCGCCTGACACTGTCTCCTGCCCCGATAAGGGGCATGGGTTAGAAGTCCAATACAGCCAGGGTAGTATCCCACCAACGCCTCCTCCGAAGCTGGCGCTCCGGAATCTTAGGCTCCTACCTATCCTGTACAGGCTGCACCGGAATTCAATATCAGGTTACAGTAAAGCTCCACGGGGTCTTTCCGTCCTGTCGCGGGTAACCTGCATCTTCACAGGTATTATAATTTCACCGAGTCTCTCGTTGAGACAGTGCCCAGATCGTTACGCCTTTCGTGCGGGTCGGAACTTACCCGACAAGGAATTTCGCTACCTTAGGACCGTTATAGTTACGGCCGCCGTTTACTGGGGCTTCAATTCAAAGCTTCGCTTGCGCTGACCTCTCCTCTTAACCTTCCAGCACCGGGCAGGCGTCAGCCCCTATACTTCACCTTACGGTTTTGCAGAGACCTGTGTTTTTGCTAAACAGTCGCCTGGGCCTATTCACTGCGGCTCTCTCGGGCTTTAACACCCTACCAGAGCACCCCTTCTCCCGAAGTTACGGGGTCATTTTGCCGAGTTCCTTAACGAGAGTTCTCTCGATCACCTTAGGATTCTCTCCTCGCCTACCTGTGTCGGTTTGCGGTACAGGCACCTCCCGCCTCGCTAGAGGCTTTTCTTGGCAGCGTGAAATCAGGGACTCCGGAGATAAATCTCCTCGCCATCACAGCTCAATGTTATAGGAACGGGATTTGCCTCATTCCACACCTTACTGCTTAGACGCACATAACCAACAGTGCGCTCACCCTATCCTACTGCGTCCCCCCATTACTCAAACGGCGGGGAGGTGGTACAGGAATATCAACCTGTTATCCATCGTCTACGCCTTTCGGCCTCGACTTAGGTCCTGACTAACCCTGAGCGGACGAGCCTTCCTCAGGAAACCTTGGGCATTCGGTGGAAGGGATTCTCACCCTTCTTTCGCTACTCATACCGGCATTCTCACTTCCAAGCGCTCCACCAGTCCTTACGGTCTAGCTTCGACGCCCTTGGAACGCTCTCCTACCACTGACACCAAAGGTGTCAATCCACAGTTTCGGTGATTCGTTTAGCCCCGGTACATTTTCGGCGCAGCGCCACTCGACCAGTGAGCTATTACGCACTCTTTAAATGATGGCTGCTTCTGAGCCAACATCCTGGTTGTCTGGGCAACGCCACATCCTTTTCCACTTAACGAATACTTGGGGACCTTAACTGGTGGTCTGGGCTGTTTCCCTCTCGACTACGGATCTTATCACCCGCAGTCTGACTCCCAAACATAAATCATCGGCATTCGGAGTTTGTCTGAATTCGGTAACCCGGGATGGGCCCCTAGTCCAAACAGTGCTCTACCTCCGAGATTCTTAAGTTTGAGGCTAGCCCTAAAGCTATTTCGGAGAGAACCAGCTATCTCCAGGTTCGATTGGAATTTCACCGCTACCCACACCTCATCCCCGCATTTTTCAACATACGTGGGTTCGGGCCTCCAGTAAGTGTTACCTTACCTTCACCCTGGACATGGGTAGATCACCTGGTTTCGGGTCTACGACCCCATACTCATTCGCCCTATTCAGACTCGCTTTCGCTGCGGCTCCGCATTCACTGCTTAACCTTGCATGGAATCGTAACTCGCCGGTTCATTCTACAAAAGGCACGCCATCACCCATTAACGGGCTCTGACAACTTGTAGGCACATGGTTTCAGGATCTATTTCACTCCCCTTCCGGGGTGCTTTTCACCTTTCCCTCACGGTACTGGTTCACTATCGGTCACTAGGGAGTATTTAGCCTTGGGAGATGGTCCTCCCGGATTCCGACGGAATTTCACGTGTTCCGCCGTACTCAGGATACACTCTGGAGAGAATGGACTTTCGACTACGGGGCTTTTACCCGCTACGGCGGACCTTTCCAGGTCGCTTCGCCTAATCCATTCCTTTGTAACTCCGTATAGAGTGTCCTACAACCCCAGGAAGCAAGCTTCCTGGTTTGGGCTTTTCCCGTTTCGCTCGCCGCTACTCAGGGAATCGATGTTTCTTTCTCTTCCTCCGGATACTTAGATGTTTCAGTTCTCCGGGTCTGCCTCGTTTACGCTATGTATTCACGTAAACGTACTACCCCATTATGGGTAGTGGGTTTCCCCATTCGGAAATCTCCGGATCAAAGCTTACTTACAGCTCCCCGGAGCATATCGGTGTTAGTGCCGTCCTTCTTAGGCTCCTAGTGCCAAGGCATCCGCCATGCGCCCTTTCTAACTTAACCTTAAACGGCTTTCAATACACTGCGCATTGCGTTGTCAGCGCGCTCATTCACATCCTCACGTGCCCAAAAGCACGCTCCGGTGTTCATTCACTTGCTTCCTAGCACTGCTTGCGTCTTGAAACCCTCAGGTGATTATTGTTGCATAGCGATATGCTTCAATAATCGTAAAAAGGTATTGCAATCATAAATAACAAGTTATTTATGATTTGGTTGATTCTTGATTTGTTACTATCAATGTCGTTTTATCCAGTTTTCAATGAACAAGTTTTGAAGTTGTATCTATAAAAGATAAACCTTCAAAACTGAACGCAAAACGTCAATAGGACTTTTTATCGCGCTATGCGATAAAATAGTTTACCCTTTTTGTGCAGACCCCAAGGGTCTACATTCCGAATAATTCCTTAGAAAGGAGGTGATCCAGCCGCACCTTCCGATACGGCTACCTTGTTACGACTTCACCCCAATCATCTGTCCCACCTTCGGCGGCTGGCTCCCGTAAGGGTTACCCCACCGACTTCGGGTGTTACAAACTCTCGTGGTGTGACGGGCGGTGTGTACAAGACCCGGGAACGTATTCACCGTGGCATGCTGATCCACGATTACTAGCGATTCCGGCTTCATGGAGGCGAGTTGCAGCCTCCAATCCGAACTGGGAATGATTTTATGGGATTGGCTCCCCCTCGCGGGTTGGCAACCCTCTGTATCATCCATTGTAGCACGTGTGTAGCCCAGGTCATAAGGGGCATGATGATTTGACGTCATCCCCACCTTCCTCCGGTTTGTCACCGGCAGTCACCTTAGAGTGCCCAACTGAATGCTGGCAACTAAGATCAAGGGTTGCGCTCGTTGCGGGACTTAACCCAACATCTCACGACACGAGCTGACGACAACCATGCACCACCTGTCACCACTGTCCCCGAAGGGAAAGGCGTATCTCTACACCGGTCAGTGGGATGTCAAGACCTGGTAAGGTTCTTCGCGTTGCTTCGAATTAAACCACATGCTCCACCGCTTGTGCGGGTCCCCGTCAATTCCTTTGAGTTTCAGCCTTGCGGCCGTACTCCCCAGGCGGAGTGCTTAATGCGTTAGCTGCAGCACTAAGGGGCGGAAACCCCCTAACACTTAGCACTCATCGTTTACGGCGTGGACTACCAGGGTATCTAATCCTGTTTGCTCCCCACGCTTTCGCGCCTCAGCGTCAGTTACAGACCAGAAAGCCGCCTTCGCCACTGGTGTTCCTCCACATCTCTACGCATTTCACCGCTACACGTGGAATTCCGCTTTCCTCTTCTGTACTCAAGTCCCCCAGTTTCCAATGACCCTCCACGGTTGAGCCGTGGGCTTTCACATCAGACTTAAAGGACCGCCTGCGCGCGCTTTACGCCCAATAATTCCGGACAACGCTTGCCACCTACGTATTACCGCGGCTGCTGGCACGTAGTTAGCCGTGGCTTTCTAATAAGGTACCGTCAAGGTACGGGCAGTTACTCCCGTACGTGTTCTTCCCTTACAACAGAGCTTTACGATCCGAAAACCTTCTTCGCTCACGCGGCATTGCTCCATCAGACTTTCGTCCATTGTGGAAGATTCCCTACTGCTGCCTCCCGTAGGAGTCTGGGCCGTGTCTCAGTCCCAGTGTGGCCGATCACCCTCTCAGGTCGGCTACGCATCGTCGCCTTGGTAGGCCATTACCCCACCAACTAGCTAATGCGCCGCGGGCCCATCCTACAGTGACAGCGAGATGCCGTCTTTCAGAGTTGGTTCATGCGAACCAACTGATTATTCGGTATTAGCCCCGGTTTCCCGGAGTTATCCCCATCTGTAGGGCAGGTTGCCCACGTGTTACTCACCCGTCCGCCGCTAACGTTTCAAAGAGCAAGCTCTCTGAAACGTCCGCTCGACTTGCATGTATTAGGCATGCCGCCAGCGTTCGTCCTGAGCCAGGATCAAACTCTCCATAATACCTGGCGGACGATACGCAGCACATTGCGTTGTCGACTTCGTTCGTTCAATCGGTCACGTGCCCAAAAGCACGCTCCCTCTTTTACTCGCTCGTCTCCTAGCACTGCACTACGTCTCGTCCACCAGCTGTAAAATAAGAGAAACTTGAATAGCTCGAGTTTCTTTGCTGGCATTAAATTAATAATGTCATGTGTTTGCTCAAATGCGTTAGCACTCTCGCTGTATTTCATTGACGTTTTGCTGTTCAGTTTTCAAGGTTCATGTCGATATTGCTTGTTGCCGTTATTTCGTAAGCAACTTTCATATTGTATCAAGTTAACTTCTTCATGTCAACAACTAATTTCAATTTCTTCTCAGTTACTTTCTTCAAATCAGAAGTGCGACGATTTAAATCATAACACTTAGACCGAGTTGAGTCAATAACTTTTTAAAAACATTTCATTTCAGTAATATGGAGCGGATGAAGGGAATCGAACCCTCATCATCAGCTTGGAAGGCTGAGGTTTTACCACTAAACTACATCCGCATGTATAAGATAAGGTTAACTCTTTTCAATATTTCATATTGTTTTTTTGATGGTGCGCCCGGCAGAAGTCGAATCCACAACCTCCTGATCCGTAGTCAGGTGCTCTATCCAATTGAGCTACGAGCGCTCTGTTTTAAAAGAAGGATTTGGTGCGGTAAAGAGGACTTGAACCTCCACGGGGTTAACCCCCACTAGGCCCTCAACCTAGCGCGTCTGCCATTCCGCCACTACCGCATGTATTTAGCGATAAGATTTATTATACATCACATGTTTAATTTGTCAATATTCATTTTAAAAAAGTATTAATGGTGAGCCATGCAGGATTCGAACCTGCGACCCTCTGATTAAAAGTCAGATGCTCTACCAACTGAGCTAATGGCTCTCTATTATAGAGATAATTATTTTCAACACTTCGTGTTGGGTTTAAGGATAACTCTTTTCAACATTTCATGTTGAAAAAGTTCTACTGGGGTAGCTGGATTCGAACCAACGAATGACGGAGTCAAAGTCCGTTGCCTTACCGCTTGGCTATACCCCACCGATATTGTATCTAGCCAATTATGGTTAACTCTTTTCAATACTTCGTATTGAAAAAGTTTTATTGGTGACCCCTACGGGATTCGAACCCGTGTTACCGCCGTGAAAGGGCGGTGTCTTAACCGCTTGACCAAGGGGCCACATAAGTATTTATTTCGTATATAGATAGTAGTTCACTTTATTGGTGAAGCAATATTTCCTAACCGACTTTTTCTATTATAGACAGTTCACTTCAATACGTCAACACTTTTCTATAATTTATTTTCAATTCCTTTCAAAATGGTGGTTAGACCGCGGTTTAAAGCAGTCTAACCTCTTCATCCTCACACTTCAGATTGGATTTCCTTTATTGCCCCCGCACATTTTCCGCATCTATACTTCCGAACATCCATCCTTCTTTTACGCTTATATTCGAGCGCACATGATACGCATTTATATAGATGCAACAATGCTGGTTGCTGATTCCTTTCAGAAAGAGCTTTGCAAAACCTTGGAGATGCCGTTTGCTTTAATAACTCTCTAAAGTCATTATCACGATGACGATACCCCTTTCCTTCTATATGAAGGTGGTAATGGCATAATTCATGTTTAATAACTCCGACTAACTCTTCAGTTCCATGCTTTTGTAATACCAATGGATTAATTTCAATTGAATGATCCGATAGCATGTAGCGTCCACCTGTCGTACGCAATCTACTATTAAAGTGGGAGATATGGAGGAATGGCTTTCCGAATACATCGAGTGAAATCTCTTCTATCAACTTCTGCAATTCTTTATCCTCCATGACCATTTCCTCCATTCATCCGTTAGTTCTTTGAAGGTGGTAGCATAGTTAATGAAATTCTACCTTTTGCTTTATCTACCCCGTCTACCCATACCGTAACAATATCACCTGATGCAACAACATCCAATGGATGTTTCACAAATCCTTTTTTCAGTTTCGATATATGAACTAGACCGTCTTCCTTTACCCCGATATCGACAAATGCGCCGAAGTCAACGACGTTACGAACGGTCCCTTGCATCTCAAGTCCTGCGTATAGATCCTTCATATCTAACACGTCTGCTTTCAGTAGCGGCTGTGGAAAGTCATCGCGCGGATCCCGATTCGGCCTTTGGAGCGTTTCGACAATGTCCTTCAGCGTTACTTCTCCAACATCTAACTTCGCCGCTAACGCTTTGATATCCAGACTCGCTAATGCTTCCGCTGTTTCTTTCTTGCCAAGCACTTTCTTTCCTAATCCTACTTCTTCCAATACACGCTCGGCCAATGCATAACTTTCTGGGTGGATTCCCGTTGAATCAAAAGGATCTGCTGCGCCAGGTACGCGAAGGAAACCAATTGCCTGCTCATAAGTCTTCGCCCCAAGACGTGGTACTTTCTTCAATTGGTTACGCTTTGTAAACAAACCATTCTCTTCACGAGACTTTACAATGTTTTCTGCTACCACTTTCGATAGGCCTGCTACATATTGAAGCAACGATGAGGAAGCTGTGTTCACATCTACACCTACTCGGTTCACGGCTGTTTCAACAACGAACGTTAATGATTCCGATAAGCGCTTCTTTGCCACATCATGCTGATATTGCCCTACACCAACAGAACCCGGATCAATTTTCACTAGTTCAGACAACGGATCTTGTAGACGTCGTGCTATCGATACCGCACTCCGTTGTTCAACCTGTAAATCTGGGAACTCTTCTCGCGCCTTGGCTGAAGCTGAATACACACTCGCACCTGCCTCATTAACAATTACATACGAAACGCCCGCCGCTGCTTCTTTAATACATTCAACAATGAATAATTCTGATTCACGTGATGCAGTTCCATTACCGATGGCAATAATAGAGACTGGATACTTTTTAAGCAGTTCTAAAATGATGCGCTTCGATTTTTCCTTTTCAGGCTTTGGCGGATGCGGATACACCACCGATATTTCAAGCAGCTTTCCGGTTTCATCAACAACTGCAAGCTTACAACCCGAACGAAATGCCGGGTCAACACCTAATACCACTTTCCCTTTCAAAGGAGGCTGTAGCAAAAGGCTCTTTAAGTTTTCCGAAAACACATGAATAGCCTGCTCTTCCGCTTTTTCAGTCAACGCCGCCCTAATTTCTCTTTCGATGGAAGGAGCTATCAATCGCTTAAACGCATCTTCAATTGCCTCTTTCACTTGCGCAGCGGCTGGCACATGCGCTTTACGAATCAATTCACGTTCAAGTCCCCCAACAATTTGTTCCGCCGGGAACGATATACCGATTCGTAACACTTCTTCTTTTTCACCACGGTTCAAGGCAAGCACACGGTGCGGCACAATTTTCTTAAGCGGCTCTTCGTATTCATAGTAGTTGCCAAATACATTACGCTCATCTTCTGCACCTTTACGGATTGCAGATACTATCAACCCATTATTCCACGTTAACTTCCGGATATTCTCTCGAATAGCTGCATCATCTGCAAAACGTTCAGCGACAATATCACGTGCACCCGCGAGTGCCTCCTCAACAGTGTTTACACCCGATTCTTCATTAATGAAAGACTTAGCTATTTCTTCTGGTACACTAGCTGAAAATTCCAGTAATTGATTCGCAAGTGGTTCAAGACCACTTTCAATCGCAATCATTGCACGTGTTCGTCTTTTTTGCTTGAACGGTCTGTATAAATCTTCAATTCGTTGCAAAACAGTAGCACTTTCGATCGACTTTCTCAATTCGTCATCCAGCTTACCTTGTTCATCGATAAGGCGAATCACTTCTTCTTTCCGTTGCTCAAGACCTTTTACATAACTATAAGCATCTTCAACTGCTTTTATCTGAACTTCATCTAAAGAACCTGTTTCCTCTTTTCGATACCTGGCAATAAACGGAACAGTATTCCCTTGATCAAGTAATGCAATCACTTTTTCAGTTTGGCGGATACTAACAGCGGCTTTTCCAGCTGTCGCTTCAATAATATGTCCTATCAATACAACCACCCTTTCTTCATTCCCTTAATTTTAACACAAAAAGCCTACCTCCTATTCACAGAAGTAGGCTTCCAGTTATAAAGGTTGCGTCATCGCCATGTTCAATTGAACCTAACACATTTCTATATAATTCATAAGGCCCCGAACTTTCCTTTAATGATGCCTTCGGACTTGTTAATGCGACCCCGTCTGAATGAAGGAAAAACAAATCTCCCACCTGATAATTATATTCGTGCATCTTTAATTTTTGAGGTCTACCAGATAGATAGCCCATGACAGGCAAAGGGTAAATCATCTTTGTACGATCCTGAAGGATATATAATCGAACATTGCCAACACAACTATATTGGATTATTCTTTGCTGAAAATCAACTTTCACGATAGCTACAGCGGCTCCACGTTTTTGCACCATATGTTCATTACAGCGGCTTAGCAATTCGTCGATTGATTCGTAATGATATTCGTTTAGTACTTTCGGGATGATTTGCGCTGATTGACGAGCAATCGGTCCACTGCCTAATCCATCCGCAATTGCACAGATGAAATAATCCTTCTCAATATGGGTGAAGTACGTATCGCCAGATTCTCGATTGCCACGCTTCGCCTCTTGATAGACATAGACTTCAACATATTCATTTAGTATAGATTCCACTACGACACACCACCAGCCGCCAAGATTGCTTCTTGTAATTTCTTAATTGCTTTTCGTTGTAATCTCGAGACATGCATTTGAGATATACCAAGCTTTTCTCCCGCCTCTTTTTGGCTTAACTGCTCGATATATGTATATTGGATAATCTGTTTTTCACGTTCAGATAGCACATTCAGCGCTTCGGCAACTAACATGCGTTGATCTGTTTTTTCGAAACCTGAATCAGTTTCCCCGATAATATCAAACAAAGTCACCATTGCACCATCAGAATCTGCTTCTAAACCACGATCCATGGAAAGTGCTTGGTAACTTCTTCCCATCTCCATCGCTTCAAGGACAGATTCCTCCTCCACATCTAGAAATTCAGCAATCTCACTCACAAGAGGTGAGCGCTGTAATTCAGTCGTCAATGTTTCAACAGCTGCCTTAATTCTTGGTCCAAGCTCCTTTATCCGTCGAGGGACATGGACCGCCCATGTTTTGTCGCGGAGAAACCTCTTAATTTCACCAATAATTGTCGGTACCGCAAACGCTTCGAAACTCCTACCGTATTCCGGATCATAACGTCGAATCGCTCCAAGAAGTCCAAGCATACCCACTTGAACAATATCCTCATGATAAGGCTTCCCGTTGGAATATTTCCTTGCAATCGATTGCACCAACCGCTCATAGTGCAACACTAGATTTGTCTGCGCCTCTTGGTCCTCTGTTTCCTGATATTGTTGAATCCATAAAAGAACTTGCGTTTTCGTTCCCGAATCATGAGGAGACTGTTCTTTCGACATCATCATCCCCCCGCTCTCCGCCGAGATATTTGGTCATAAAGACTGTCACTCCCTCCTCATGATGGACTTTTACATCATCCATAAGTGTTTCCATCAGATAGAGACCGAGACCACCTTCCCGAAGAAACTGAACTTCTACCTGGTCGTTATAGGGGCCTAATGACTTCTTCGTCTCTTCAAAATTAAAACTTTTCCCATGATCTGCAACCATGATTTCTAGTCTATCCTCAAAAAGAGCGCAACCGACAACAACTTCACCTTCCTCGTCTTTCTTATAAGCGTGTTGGACTGCATTTGTAATCGCTTCACTCGAGGCAATCTTTAAATCCTCGATTTCGTCATACGTAAAACCTAGCCGGCTCGCAAGCCCTGAAATCGTGAGACGGGCGACTCCGACATATTGCGCTTTTGCCGGGACCCTGATTTCAATATAATCATACACCTGCATCTTCGTCCCTACTTTCTTCCATAGCTATATCCATAACTTCACTTAAACCGGTAATTTCAAATAATCTTTTGAGTCGTGGATTCACGCCCATAATCTTGACATGCCCTCCATTAGCCTTAACCGCTTTATAAAATCCGACAAAAACACCTAGACCCGTACTATCCACATATTCTACTTCTGACAAATCCAATTCTGCCTGCATTTCTTTTAATTTCTCAGCAGGAGCGAGGCATTCCCGTAACTTTGGAGCCGTAAACGCATCAATTTCACCCACAATTTTAAAACGCTGGACACTATTCTCTTCTAATAACTCCACTTGCAAATCCATATTCTCACCCCATATTTTTTCTTTTTTATAACATGAACACTGTCCGATATTTACCCTATTTTTATAGTCTCAAACCATTTTATTTCCTTTTTTGAAAATTACAATCGTAAAATCATCTCGTAGGCGGAAATCTTGCAACCCCGCAAGCTTGTTGTATATTGTATCTGCAATCGTTTGAGCAGATTCATCTTTCGCGTTGACTAAAATTGACTTGATCACCTCACTGTCTATAAAACCTGTATCTGTCCGTATCTCCGTTACACCATCCGTAATCATCGCGATAAAGTCTCCCTCTTCTAGCACAACAGATTTCTCCTCATAAGTAACATCTGCCTGAACACCTAGAAGAAGCCCCTTCGCGTCAAGTTCTGTAATTATTCCCGTGGAAGCCTTATACAGAAGAGCAGGCTCGTGTCCAGCGGAGCCATAAGAAAAACTAGAATCCCTCGCGTCATATTTGCCGTAAAACATGGAAATAAACATTGAATCATCTACACTTTTCTCCACAATCCGATTCACAATGTCGAGTACATTCTGGGGGCTTGTATTTTCGTTGTGTAAACCATCCATTCCAAATTTAATCATCGTCATGCACAATGCCGCCGGGATTCCTTTCCCTATAACATCTGCGACTGCTACACTCGTTTCATACTTATTATCATGCAGAAAATAAATATAATCCCCGCTCATTTTTTTTGCCGGCTCTGTAATAAATCCGATGTCAAGTTCTTTGACATCCGGTATTTTTGTTTTTAACAATGTTTTCTGCACTTTCACTGCTACATTGATTTCCATTTGAATTTCTTCCTGCCTCCGGATTAAACTCTGATGTTCTTTAAGAGCAAGTCCATAGTGAATCATCATCTCGATTAGATAATCAAACGAATTCACTAACTCATCCGGCATGTCTGGAGACATTTCGGAAAGAGCAATTTTATGAATACTGATGACTTCTTCAGGTGAAATTTCTTGCTCTATAAATCGCCTGCTAAATTGCTGGCCTAAATAAAGAGCTTCTTCATTTGGTCTATCTATATATTGCTGTAGTTTTTCTTTATACTGTCCCACAACATCTTGAGGCATCTATCATCATCCCCTCACCGAAGCCATTTTGTAGCGGTGATTACTGTTCCAACTCCGGGTTCTGTATCTAATTTGAATTCGTCCATAAGCCTTCTCACACCCGGCATTCCTGCCCCCAAACCTCCAGAAGTCGAAAAACCATCTTCCATCACTTTGCGAACATCTCGAATGCCCGGCCCCTCATCAGAAGCGATGATCGTAATACCAGATACACCATTCACAGAGAGTCTTTCAATTTCAATCTTCCCTTTTCCCGCATATAAGTAAATATTACGGGCTAATTCGCTAATAGCCGTTGTAATCCTTGCCTGATCGACGGTTCCAAAGCCAGTTCTCCTCGCTTCATTCCGGCCAAGCTGTCGGGCAGCAACAATATCCCACTCCGTATATATCTCTACAGAAGACCGATCCCCCATGGCTAGGCCTCCAATTCTTGACGAAGTTTGTCCAATCCGTTTTCGAGATCGAGCGCAGTCAATACATCCTCCAGACGAATTCCAAGTTCAATGAGTGTAATAGCAACGGCTGGTTGGATTCCTGTAATGACGACTTTCGCCCCCATCAATCTCGACATACTGATAACGTCCCCCAATACTTTTGCAATAAAAGAATCGATAAAGTCAATCGGTGTCAAATCAATCACAACACCTCTCGCTGCCGTTTCGTGCATCTTTTTTAATAAATCCTCTTGAAATTGAATTGCTGTCTGATCATCAAGTTCCCATTGAACTGAAACAATTAGTACATCTTTTAATTTTAAAATTGGAATTCGCATATTCACGAACAATCAACCTCCACTATTGTACGGTTCGTCAAACTCAGAGCCTCCTGCATTCCACGTCTCAATGTACTTGTTGTCGTAAAATCATTCAGATTGATACCTAATGTCACGATTGTTTGCGCAATTTCCGGCCTAATCCCGACGAGCATACACTTCGCCCCAACGAGCCGGACCGCATCTGCTGCTTGGATTATATGATGGGCAACCATCGTGTCAACAACTGGGACACCTGTAATATCGAGTAGTACGACTTCAGCCCGTTGCTTCACGACACCTTCCAATAAGTTTTCCATGATTAATTTGGCACGCTCCGTGTCAATCGTCCCAACAAGCGGCATGACCGAGATTTTGTCAAAGACAGGTATCAGTGATGCCGAAAGCTCTTGCAACGCGATCTTCTGTAAACTTACTGTTCGTTCCCATTCCATAGAATAGGCCTGAATAATACTCTCACGAAGCGGTGGAATCCAATTCGCGAAAACATCTAGAATAGGGCGTAAATTACTCTCTTCAATGACCCCTTTTTTCTCCAATAAATCAAACGTAATTTGCGAGAAATTATCAATCGCCTTATTCACAAACTTTATAGACCAGCCAAAACGGACAACTTTTTCAGTAAAGTCATTCAACTTATCCGTGTGGATCAGATTACCTTCTCTTATATTCAACGTCATAAGCTCTGCAAATTCCCTGCTTGTTTTCTCCAAAAGCTGTTTCGGCATAAATTGAAAAAAGCGTTCCTCCTTTTCCTCTTTCATGCTCTCCTGCCAACGCTCAATGATTTCATCCATATATTGATTAATACCATCTATCATTCGCTTATTCATAATAATAACGATGAACCTCCTCGTAAAATCGATTACACCACTAAATAAAGATTAAACTGGAACTCTATTGTATTCAGATCAATTACACCACTTATAGAAGTGGAGAACTTCTGCTGAATTAAGTAAAAATCATCATACCTTCATTGTAACGAAAAAAGAGAGGTAGTACACCTCTTTTTGTCACATAATTGAAAATAGTTAAATTGTACGGTGATGGATAATCGAAAAACACCACAGGTATGAGTCCTGTGGTGTTTTTCTTATATGTATGCTCAGAATTTGACGAGGCCAAAACTCACTTCAAGTGCTTCATCGACCTGCTCCATCAAAAATTCGTCTAGTTGTGTAATCTTATCAGTAAGCCTCGACTTGTCGATTGTGCGGACTTGTTCGAGCAAGATGACCGAATCTCGCTCGAAGCCATAGCGTGCCGCATCAATTTCAACATGTGTAGGCAATTTTGCTTTTTGTATTTGTGCGGTGATTGCCGCAATAATCACTGTCGGACTAAACCGGTTACCTATATCGTTTTGAATAACAAGAACCGGTCTCGTACCTCCCTGTTCAGAACCGACGACCGGCGACAGATCTGCAAAAAAGACGTCTCCACGTTTTATTGCCAACTTTTCATCCTCCGCTTACGAGACGTTCCACCGTATGCTGGGCTTCAAACTCCACATGCAAGCATTCTGTGGCGATTTTCAGGTTGATTTGTGACATTTCGACATAACCCTTCATCATTTCTTCCCTAATCGTAGCCGATTCATAGTCGGTTACGTATCGTTTTGTCGAAATATAAACGAAATCTTCACGACCCGGCTCCTGATGGACGACCGTATGTTCATTTTCATTCAGCATCCGTTTTGGAATCTTAACAATGATTTCTTTCATGTTTTTATTAGCACGCAACGTCAGCACCTCCGACAAAGCCGTTCCCTCATTTCAACTTGCCTCAGCTGAAATTCCCACTTTAATAACTAACGGGATGACTGCCAGAAAACAGCTTCAAACAGGAAGAGTCCAAGCCCTCCGCTGATCCAAGTTGAGCCTCCGGCGGATGTCAGGGATTTTGAAAGGAGTTAATTGTGCAAGCACAATTCAAAATCCCGACTCAATCACGCTGAGGCGCGATTGATTACAAGTCCATCTTACCATTGAATAACGACAATGAGAAGACATAGAAGGAAGTTTATTGACAGGATTCTGCAATACTACTTGGTTTTTGTCGAAAGTACGGATATTAGATAGACTGTCCATCTTTCCCTATATATATTCTCGGTACCCGCTCCGCAATAGATACGGCAATTTCATACGGAATCGTGTCGAGTTTCTCCGCCCACTCTTCCATTGTTACTTCTTCGTTCCCTTGACGACCTATTAACGTAACCTTTTCACCAATAGGCATTTCACGAGGGAGCTTCACCATGCATTGGTCCATACAAATCGTGCCGACGAGAGGCATTCGCTCCCCATCTATCAGCACTTCCTGTCCACGTAGGCCACGGCGCAAACCATCCGCGTAACCGATCGGAATGGTTCCAATCCACTCATCTTCCTTTGTTTCATAAGTTCCTCCATAGCTAATAGGGGTCCCTGCCTCAAGAAATTTAACGTGTACAAGTTCACTCTCAATTTGTAAGGACCTTTCAAGATGGAACGGTAATTTCCCAGCTACATAGCGCGAAGATGCAATTCCATAAAGACTGATTCCAAAACGGACCGCATCAAGTCCGTAGTCAGAATAAAGAAGGGCTGCCGCGCTGTTCGATGCATGTACAAGCCGCGGTTTTTCGGGTAATGTCTGCACGAGATTCATAAACATCGTAAATTGCGCTTCCGTCCTCTCCTGATTACCTTCATCTGCACACGCGAAATGCGTAAAAATACCGTCTAACTGTACATTATCAGCACAATCAACGATGGTAACAATAGATTGAAGGGACTCTGCATCCCGTAGCCCAATTCTACCCATACCACTATCAATTTTTACATGGATTTTTAAACGTTTGACAAACTTCCCATACTGTTTCAACGCCGCTCGCAACCACTCCGCAGTCGATACAGTAATGATAATACCTAATTCAACGGCTATTTCGACAAAGGTAATTGGAGATGGCCCCATGACAAGGATGTCCCCACTTATACCTGCCGCTCGGAGCCGCACAGCTTCATCTGGTGTGGCAACCGAAACCATTGCAACACCACTTTCAAAAGCAGCTTTGGCTACTTCCACATCTCCGTGTCCGTAGCCGTTCGCTTTAACAACCGCAATGACTGAAGTTGAACTCCCCAGATGTTTTGTCAAGTTTCGAATATTCGTCTTGATAGCTTCAAGATTTATGATCACTTGCGTTGGACGGTAATAAATAGAGTTTTTCATGATGCCCCCTCTTTTACGTTATGCTGTTCTCTATTATCAATCCCTTACCCTTTCTTCGTCAATCAATTACGTCTCGGCATCTCCAGAGGTTTTGAGCTTGCATGTGGGGAAGGATTGAACTGCATCCTCCCTGGCAGGTATTTTCACAGAACGCGGCGCCCTTAGCCTGCGTTCCACTACTCAGCAGTAATCTTCTGTAGCTGATGTTTCATTTTCAGTACAACTATATTTGCTGAATTTAGTTATTTTATTTCATTTCCTCTGCTTGCATCGATGCGGCAACTTCAATCATTTCATCTTTTGTTAATGTTTCAGACGCGATGAAAAACGAAATACCAGCACTTTCCCATCGGATTGAGTTCTCTGTCATCGCTGCAATCGTAAATCCAAGGTCAACCGGATCACCCTCAATGGATACAGCCACTTTATGTTCTGCTATTGTAGCCGGTGTAGCTGGCTCCTGAACAATGATGTATTCCTTACTTCCACTAAACGTCATGAAGGTTCTTGTGCCGTTTGTAGTTTCCATTTGTTCTTCTTCCAACGTAACACCCTCCCACTCAACGGATGGGTAGTAGGTTGGGAGTCCTGTTTTCTTACCATCTGTCGGGTCTTGCTCTTTCCCTGTATTCGTATCATCTATTTCTACCGCATAGTCAGCCGCCTTCCGTTCCTTACCGAGCGTAATTTGTTGAAAAGTGATACGGATTTTCTCTTCTTTATTTTCATCCAATACGGACACATGTGTTGGTAGTAATGTCTTTTTGTCAATATGAATCTGTTGTGTCGGCAAAACTTTCTTATGATTATTCCGAGTGGCGGTTTCAAAGATATAAGCCTTATCCTTTTCTGTCATGGTCGCATTTTTGTCTGCTTTAATATCATCAGACAACGCACCAATTAAATACGCCTGACTATTTTGTGCTGGCCAATCACTTTGAAACTTATACGTTTTACCGAGTGACGGTGTGACAACAAATACACCTTCTTCATTACGGACAATCATCTGGGAATCCTCACTACCGGCTTGGCTTACATTAACTCGATAGAAAGCAGGCTTTGTATACCAAACGACAACATCATATATACGCGGTTCTGCTCCTGTCTTAATCTCCATCTTCGCCTTTAGTTCATAGCCTTTCGTATCGTTCCACTTGCCGCTGAGCTTTTTCATAACATCCTCTTTCGATGGTGCTCCACATGCTGCGAGGAGTACCATAACTGCAACTAACAACAGAGTAACTATCCGGCTACGCATACAGTTCATCCTTTCTCATTTCAATCGGGTAGGTCATCTTATGAGATAGGACGGACATTTATGCGAGTAAGATTACTTGTGCTGCTGCAACTGTTTTTGTGTGCGTAATCGAAACAAATCCAGCAACCTTATTTTCTTTGAAATAAAGGACGGGTTTACCACTCGCTTCCGGTAAAATAGCTATATCCGTGAAGTTACAAGCAACGCCAATTCCAGTGCCATTCGCTTTGGCGTAGGCCTCTTTTCCAGCAAAACGACCTGCAAGAAATTCTATCCGCCGATGAATGGTCAGTCCATCGTAAATCTTTAGTTCTTCCGAAGTTAAAATCCGCAAACGAAACTTCGGTGATGCAGCATCTAATTTAGCAATACGGTCCAATTCGACGATATCTAGTCCAATTCCTGCTATCAAAGTAATTCCTTCTTTCCAAATTTATCATTTTAATCAATTACGCCAGGGAGGAATCGAACTGCATTCCTCCTTAATCAGCAAAAACTTTTGCTATTCAAATTAAAACGGTATAATGGTTCCATAGATTGAGGTGAAAAAATGTTTAGTCGTACAGAAAATTTTTCGCAATACATTCGCCTGTACCCTGTTGTAACGGTGTTACTTGCTTTGAACATCCTCGTTGCTTTGATAGGATATATCCCAGGTATAGGGAACCAAGTCTATTTCAGCGGCATGGGCATCAATTTTTTAATTGCTGAAGGGGAATGGTGGCGCTTATTTACACCTATGTTCTTACATGCTGGATTTTCACATCTGTTATTCAATATGTTTTCCCTATTTGTTTTTGGACCAGAGCTTGAAAAAATAGCAGGCAAAGCACGATTCCTAACCGTCTACTTACTTGCAGGTATTTTCGGCAACATCGCAACCTACTTCCTACAACCCCTTGACTATGCAAGCGTCGGGGCTAGCGGAGCTATTTTCGGGATTTTCGGAGCATTCGGAGCACTGGTTTACTACACCAAACACATTCTTCCACAGCTCAGACAAATCATTTTACCAATTATCGTAATCGGTGTCGTTATGACATTTCTTCAACCAAATATTAATGTAACAGCCCATATCACTGGGCTCATCGTCGGATTTTTGATTGGACTTAGTTATTTCCATCCCAAACGCATTATTAGTTGGAAAAAGAGATAGAGAATTGGGAAGGACAGCAGGAGACTACTCCTGCTGTCCTTTGTCTTCTCCACTTCTTTCATACCAAGAAAGAATCCTATCCGCTTCCGATTCTTCCATATGAAAGACATGCGCGCGGAAGATACCGATTCCTGATTTAATACTCGCAGCTAAAGTGGCTACATTTTTACGCTTGTGAAAATAATTTTGTTTCATTTCCATTGATTGGATTCTTTTCTTCATCAAAAATGCAGTCTGTAAGCTAACCCCTCTAAAGCGCATGGTCAGTTGGTTGCGCGCAATTTCGTAGGCCGCTGAGTGATGCTGCCATAGCCCGAAAAGGATGATAGCTGGAATGATGAGTAAGGATAGCAGTCCATACGGGAAGAAAAAGTAGATCAAAGCGCCAATCACAGGAGCCATCCACAAGAAATCGATACGATAGTAAAAGTGTTTTCCACGGGCGGGAAGCTTGTTAGTCGGTTCAATAAGAATTAGATCCGGAAATATTTCTTTTAACGAACTGTTCACATTCGATTTCTTCACGAGTGGGAATAGATTGATTTTTGCCCCTTCCGCCCCACCACCGCCAGCGCTATCGATAACAACCGCGGCATAGCCGAACAGCTGCCTAAGCGGATTTTCAACAATACGAACGCTTTGAACTCTGTTCAACGGGACCGTCATCCGTTTCTTTTCTAGCAACCCCCGCGTAATGACAATATCCTGCCCATCAAGTGCCACGGAAAAACTATAATACGAAAAGAAGGTCATCGCCACGGATAATCCCCACACCGCAACAAATCCTAAAAATACAACAATCGCTACAATCATAAAACCATATTTGATAAAACCTGAAACCTCTTCATACATCCATTCAAATGGAATCATCTCAGAAAACTGCGATAAAAAAATGGCCGCACCAGACAGAATGACACCAATACCACCGGAAGTCGTTGCTAGAATAAGAAGATCCTTCGCCGACAAAGTGAAGACAGACTTCTCTTGCATTTCTTCTATATGAAGCTCCTCTGCCAGTTCACCTTCCTCAACCGGAATAGCCTTCCTTCTATTTTTTGCTTCCGCAATCTCCATTTCAATTCTTTTCGCAGCATCCTTCGTAATAGCTGTTAGTTCTGCTTCTGATTTTTTAACGGATGAGCTGCCCGCAGTTTCCACTTTCACTTTGACAAGCTTGAGCGGACGATGCAAAATCCCTTCGGTATAATCAAGACTTTGAATCCGATCGAATGGGATATAGCGCTTCTTCTTAACGAACAAGCCATACTCAATACGTAATTCATCTTCCTCAAACCAATATTCAAACCGTTTCCATTTAATGATTCCTGTAACGAAAAAAACAATGAGCAACACACCAAAAATAATAAAACTAGCATAGTCTATGTACCATTTTCCTGTTCCTAAATCCTTCAACCCATTCGCAAAAATAAGAACAAGAAGCGGCAAAATCATTTCCTTCAACGTCTTTAATACTTCGATGATAGCCGTGATCCAATGCAATTTAAAGCGATTATCAGACATCGTCTACCGCCACCCTTGCGAGTACTGAAATTCTTCCCCGTAACTCATCCGCCTCTTCTGTCACTAACGCCGGAATCGTATGGTTCGTCGCCGCAGTTGAAATTGTAATTTCAGCCAAATTATATTTCCGCAGAATCGGTCCCTGCGCAGTGTCTACATGCTGTACCCGTACCATCGGAATCAGTGTCCGTTTTACAATAAAAAGGCCATGTTGTAATTCAATTTCCGATTCACGTACCTCGTAGCGCCATCGCATCCATCTCACTTTAGGGAATAAGTAAATGAATAAGTAGGCAAATAATAGTACAGCTACTGTAGCAATAGCATAAATCCACCATGGTCCCTCAAAGAAATACGCTAAGACACCCGCACCTATTGCGACCAGCAACAATAGCGCTGTTTGTATCATGCCGTACAATCTCCATACTCTCAATCCTTTTTCCGATATCCGATTAACCGGTTGCGCCCTCATATGAACACCTCTTTCTATTCATTCTATACGATTAACGAGGTGAAATGTTTCATTTTAATGATTATATTCAACAAAAAAGCCGAGGGCGTTTGCACGCTCCCGACTTTTTATAAAATAATGATTAACGTTCTGTTTTCGTGCTACGTGAACGACCGCTATCTCTTCTTGCTCCGTCACGGCTTCCGCCGCTACTACGACGAGATGCGCCGCCACCATAACCGCGGCCACCGCCGTTACCTGATGAACGGCCACCGCTGCGATTGCCTTTATAACCACCACTGCTACGACCGCCGCCACCGCCACGTGCTGGCAATGGACGCTCTTCTGAAATCGATACAGGCGTATCATTCGGCTCGCGTGTCAACGAACGAATTGCTGCTGCAACAATGTCATTCGCATCGAATTTAGCAAGCAATTCAGACGCTAAATGCGTGTAATCACTCAATTCGTTTTTCTCAACGATTTCCGCTAACTGCTCAACCGCTAGACGTTGCTGACCTACAAGTGCTTCGTCAGAGGATGGAGGCGTTAATGGAGTCATACGCTTTTTAGTTGTTTCTTCAACGATACGTAGATAACCCATTTCACGTGGTGTAACAAACGTAATCGCCACTCCACTTTTCCCAGCACGTCCAGTACGACCAATACGGTGCACATAGCTTTCAGGATCTTGTGGAATATCGAAGTTATAAACATGTGTAACACCTGAGATATCAAGTCCACGTGCCGCAACGTCAGTCGCAACAAGAATGTCTACTTTACCTTCTTTGAACTGACGAAGAACTGACATACGCTTTGCTTGTGTCAAGTCACCGTGAATTCCTTCTGCGATATAGCCGCGAATGCTTAGTGCGTGCGAAAGCTCATCCACACGACGCTTTGTACGACCGAAAACAATTGCAAGTTCTGGTTGGTGAACATTCAATAGACGTGACAGGATATCAAACTTCTCGCGCTCTTGTGATTTCACGAAGAATTGCTCGATGTTTTCAACAGTCATTTCTTTTGACTTGATTTTAACGATTTCCGGGTTTTTCATGAATGTTTCTGCAATTTTACGGATTGGTCCAGGCATTGTAGCTGAGAATAAAAGTGTTTGACGTTCAGCCGGTACACTTGCAAGAATTGTGTTGATGTCTTCGATGAAGCCCATGTTCAACATTTCATCTGCCTCATCAAGTACAAGCGTTTGTACGCCATCGAGTTTCAATGTTTTACGTTTAATATGGTCAAGGATACGTCCTGGTGTTCCTACGATAATTTGTGGGTTGTTGCGCAACGCACGGATTTGGCGTCCAATTTCTTGCCCACCATAAACAGATAGAATGCGTGCACGTTTGTCAGCACCAATTTTGTAGATTTCTTCAGAAACCTGAATAGCCAACTCACGTGTTGGTGCGATAACAAGTGCTTGTACCGCTGGGTTTCTTGTGTCGATTTTCTCAATGATTGGAATACCAAATGCTGCTGTTTTCCCCGTACCTGTTTGTGCTTGACCAATAACGTCAAGACCTTCCATACCAAAACGGACAGTACCTTCTTGGATTGGTGTTGCTTCTTCGAACCCCATTTTACTTAGAGCACGTTGTGTTGATTCACTGATGTTTAATTCTGAAAAATTCGTCAAACTTCTCAATCTCCTTTGTTTTTTCATTTGACAATTGGTTACATTTGCAAATGAAGGCACGGCAAATTCGAGCCATTAAAGGGAACGTTTCCGATATTTTGCATTCTCTACAATAGAGGTTATGGTTGAAAAGGAAAGCCCGGTCTTTGCCGAGCGGTTCGATCAACGGACAATTGTCCGATTTAGATGAGCAAACCGTTTTATTCAAAAAAAAGTACTCTTCACCAATTGAAGAGTCCCGTGTAAATGTATCCAATGTTCTTCATAGTGTACCATGCAAAATCGTCCCCTGCAATCATTCCGCTTAAGTAGTAATAATCAGTTTATTACAAGAAAAGCGTAGACAGCCGCCTAGGCCCGACAGGCATAAGACGGATTAGCGAAGCAGCGACTTTTGCTGCACAGCTAATCCGGCTTATGACCCGAGGGACTGGCTGTCGAAGCCTAGACAAACTCCTTCTGCTTCATGAACTCGAACACTTCACCAAACCAATTGTCACAGTCATCGCTGTAACAGATATGATGCTTCCCAAGTTCTGATTTTATGAGTTCCTTTTTTTCGGAGCCTATTTTTTTAAACAAATGCTCAGCAGAAGCAAACGGTACAATGCCGTCTTTTTTCCCTTGTACAATACAAACTGGTGTTGTAATCCGCCCATAATAAGGTTCCACTGTTTTCACAATCCGTAAAAACTCGATAATTGCACGTAGTGGCGTGTGCATCAATTTATATTCATACAAATGATAAAATGTATTCGGCGGATATTTTTTCGTAACCGATTCGGCTAACATGATGCCCATATCTTCCAAAAGATTACGTGGGCTTATATATTTTGCCGCTGCACTTAACAGCACTAATTTATCGATTTTATAGCGCAATGCTAAATACATGGCTATAAGCCCACCCATGGAAAAGCCGACCACGATAACACGGTCGACTTCTTTTTGTAGTTTTCTGAGTGCAAGCTCTGCTTCCATCAACCAAGACTCAGCTGATACCTTCCCAAGTTCTAGCGTTACATCATGCCCAGGTAATATCGGGATGGACATCCGCCAGTCGGTTTTACTACTCAAGTAGTTAACTAATGGCCGAACTTCAAAAGAACCTCCGGTGAAACCATGGATAAACAGTACACCCGTCTTCATCACCCATTCAACCCTTTAAGTATATTTTCAAGTGCCATTCCACGTGAACCTTTTAATAAAATAATGGAATCAGCTCCTGTAGCATCACGCAACACATCGATAATCGGTGTATACTCTCTTTCCGACCAAAGTAATTGCGGTTTAACATCACGTTTTTGTAATGCATCGTATAGCCACTTCATGCGTGGTCCAAACAACAAAATTCCTTTCAGGTCCATCAGCAAAATCTCGTTTGCAAGTTGTTCATGGTATTCCTGCTCTTCTAAACCCAATTCAAGCATATCTGCAAGTACGACCCACTTATCTTGCCGTAAATTCGTCTCTTGAATGAAGGCAAGCGCTGCACGCATCGATGTTGGCGCTGCGTTATACGCGTCATTTATAATGAGTGCACCATTCGCAACCACAACAGGCTGCATGCGCATATCTGTCAACGAGGCGCTGCGTAGAGCTACGCGAATTGCCTCAGCGTCAACTCCCAACTCATTCGCAATTAAAATCGCAACGAGTGCGTTCTTTACTTGATGGGCACCGTAAACGGGAATGGTAAATTGTCCATTCAACAAACCTTTTACTGTAAAGTGACTCCCATCATCACCTGATTCAATTTTCTCAAGTGACAACACCGTTCCTTTATTATGGCCAAATGATATCGATTCAATAACAGACTGCTTCACTAGTTCTTGCAACAATGGTTCATCACCATCGTAAAACAGCTGACCACCTTGTTGAAGTCCATCAATAATTTCAAATTTCGCTTGTGCAATTCCCGCACGTGAACCAAGATCCTGCATATGCGCTTCCCCGATATTCGTAATAATCGCGAAATGCGGCTTTGCCAATGTCGATAAAAACGAAATTTCTCCAAAGCCGCTCATGCCCATTTCTAAAACTGCGATTTCTGTATTCTCATCCAGTGACAGGATCGTCAAGGGCAAACCAAGCTCATTATTGAAGTTACCTTCCGTTTTTCTAACATTAAAGTAAGGTGCCAACACGCTCGCGACAAGATCCTTAGTAGACGTTTTACCATTAGACCCTGTGATACCAATGACCTTACATGACAGCAGTCCTCGGTAAGTACGCGCCATTTCTTGAAGCGCAAGCTCGGGATTATCCACAAAGATTAATGCTACATCGGCCGGCGGATTCGGTTCGTCTGTCATCCATAAAGAAGCAACCGCCCCTTGTTCAAGAGCACGCTGTACATAATGGTGACCGTTCACCTGTTCGCCGCGAAAGGGGATGAACAAATCCCCTGCCTGCACAGTCCGCGAATCGATGGACACACCCGTGACGAGCACATCATCCATATGCTGTCCCGTCGCCTGTATCCATGCGGCCATTTCTGTCAATTTCCGTTTCACTTTAAACCACACTCAATCCATCGTATATTGTATGTTTTGTTTTTCCGCATGACGTTGTATCGCAAGTTCAATCAGTTTGTCGATTAGCTCAGGATACGCCACACCTGTTTGCTGCCACAGCAATGGGAACATGCTCGTCGGCGTAAAGCCCGGCATCGTATTCACTTCGTTAATAAGCACTTCATCCGTTGATGTCACAAAGAAATCTGCACGTACAAGACCTGAACAGTCGAGCACTTTATAAGCACGTAACGCCATCTCTTTCATTGTCTTCGTGACTTCTTCTGTCACTTGCGCCGGGATGACCAGTGCTGTATTGCCATCTTTATATTTTGCTTCATAATCATAAAATGCAGTTACTGGTTTTATTTCCCCCGGTACTGAACAGGCTGGCTCGTCATTGCCCATAACACCCATTTCAATTTCGCGCGCCACAACGCCTTGTTCAACAATGATACGGCGGTCAAATTTCAACGCCAGATCGACTGCTGCAATCAGACTTTCTCTGTCTGTCGCCTGGCTAATGCCAACACTCGATCCAAGATTCGCTGGTTTGACAAACATCGGCCAACTGAGTTCCTGTTCCATTTTCTCTACTAGTTGTTGACGTTCTTGCGCCCAGCCACTGCGTAGAAAGAAGACGTAAGGCACTTGCTTCAAGTCAACCTGTGCAAATAACTGCTTCATCACCACTTTGTCCATGCCTGCGGAAGATGCCAACACACCATTCCCTACATATGGAATATTCATCACTTCAAATAATCCCTGGACCGTGCCGTCTTCTCCATTCGTACCGTGAAGCAGCGGGAAAATGATATCGAGCGCTTCCCCGTTCAAGAAATCATGAATGCTATCCGGTTTTCCATTGCTATCTCCTGCAAGTCGAAGCTCCTCAAGTGTCGCCACTGGTCCTTCTAGTGCTGAACCTCTGCGCCATTCGCCGCCATACGTAATATAAACCGGAATCACTTCATACTTCCCAAAGTCCACCGCTTGCGTCACCGCGCGTGCCGTTGACAATGACACCTCATGCTCCGCTGACTTTCCACCATATACAATACCTAATTTTTTTTTCAAAGTAGACCCTCACCATCCGTTAGTTTTCGATACTTTAGTTTACCATGAACGACCTAGTTTCATGAATAAATTAAAGATGTTTAATCAGCCAAAAATCTTCAGTCCGGCAACTCCTGCAATAATGAAAGATAAAAAAAGAAATTTTAAGGCACTACGCTTTTCATGAAAGAAAAACATACCAATTAGTACGCTACCTGCTGCGCCAATTCCTGTCCAAACCGCATACCCCGTGCCAACAGGCAATTCCTTCATCGCAAATGACAGCAAAAAGAAGCTGAGTGCGCCTGACAACACAGTTAGTGCCGTATATTTTTTATTGCGAAAGCCTTCGGATAGTTTCATAGTGACGACAAATGCTACCTCGAATAGACCTGCAATGATTAGGATGATCCAAGACATTATTCAGCCTCCCCCTTTCCATCCGCAAGTTTCAAGCCAACAATTCCCACTAGTAACAGTCCTAAGAAAAATAGTTTCCCTGCCCCTGCACCTTCTGCAAATAGCAAGATGCCGACAACGGCCGTTCCTGCTGCTCCAATTCCCGTGAATATAGCATATGCCGTACCGATTGGAATGGCTTCCATCGCTTTGGCGAATAAAAAGAAACTAATGACGATGAAAACAATCGTCACGATAGATGGTAATAGAACGGTGAAGCCATGCGCTTCCTTCAACCCAATCGCCCAAACAATTTCAGTGATGCCTGCAATTAATAGATATATCCATGCCATTATTAGTGATTCCTTTCTCAATATAGACCTTCATTTTTCCACAAGCTTAGCACGCGAGCTTTCACTGGGCAACTTTGCAAATCTACGATACGTCCAATTAGAGGATATGCATACGCATGCTCGATGCGTTATACTAAAACATGCTCGTACATTAGAATAAAGGTGACTTAAAAATGAAATTACCTAAAAAGCCTGCCGACCGGTTCGACTGGACGCTTGCTTTTATATTATTGCTTTTTTGTCTTGTTAGCTTATTTGCGATTGCATCTGCACAAACATCCGGACAATACAACTTCAATTTCGTTCCACTTCAAATTAGATGGTACGTCGTCGGTGCAGCGATTATTGCGATGGCTATGTATTTGGAGCCCGAACAATATAAAAAAATGTCTTGGCTGTTATACGGACTTGGCGTAGCCTTACTTGTTTTCCTATACTTTGCTCCTGGCGGAAAAGACCAAATTGCCGAGATGCGACTAGGCGCCAAAAGATGGCTCCACTTACCAGTAATCGGAACGATACAACCTTCTGAGTTCATCAAGACTTTTTTCATTCTTGGGATGGCGCGTGCCGTGAGTGCACACCATGAAAAATTTACGGACAAGACACTGAAAACAGACTTTTTCCTTCTTGGAAAGATTATGATGGTTCTTTTCCTCCCACTCTTTTTCATCATCCAGCAGCCTGATCTAGGAACATCTCTTGTGTTTATCGCAATAACGGCAGCAATTGTGATTGTTGCCGGCATCTCATGGAGAATTCTATTTCCCCTGTTCTCTGGAACAGCTGCAATCGGCGGAGGACTATTATGGATGGCTCTCTATGCGCAAGATTTCTTAGAGGATAAGCTCGGTTTTTCTCGCTATCAGTTCAAAAGGGTTTATTCCTGGCTTGATCCATACTCTTACCCTTCAGATGAAGGCTATAATCTACTGACATCCATGACCGCAATCGGTTCAGGTGGATTGACCGGAAAAGGCTTTCAAGGTCGAGAAGTGTATATTCCTGAAAACCACACGGATTTCATATTTAGTGTTATCGGTGAGGAATACGGTTTCATAGGTGCTTGTCTTGTGATTACATTATTTTTCATCCTCATTTATCATTTAACAAAAGTCTCTCTTGAATTGAAAGACCCTTTTAGTGTTTACGTTTGCACAGGGATTATTGCGATGATTACGTTTCATGTATTTGAAAATATCGGTATGACGATTCAACTATTACCGATTACAGGAATTCCATTACCATTCATCAGTTACGGTGGAAGCTCGCTCATGAGCAACATGCTCGCTATCGGACTTGTCTTCAGCATGAAATTCCATCACCGAACGTATCTTTTCGAATCGGATGATGAGGATTAATAAATACAGCAGCTAGGGTGACTTTCTATGAAATTGATTAATAAACCAAAAGAACGTTTTGACTGGACACTTGCGTTCATCTTATTACTATTTTGCTTGATAAGCTTATTTGCGATTGCCTCTGCGCAGACAACCGGGCAATACAAATACAGCTCGGGCGAACTCATTAACTTCGTTCCATCGCAAATTCAATGGTATATCGTCAGCTGTATCCTCATTGCCATCACCATGTACTTGGAGCCTGAACAGTATAAAAAGGCAGCTTGGTTTATTTATGGCGGCGGGCTTTTTCTACTCGCTCTTTTGCATTTCCTTCCTGATGGCATGAGCCTCGTAGCACCAAGAAACGGCGCCAAGAGCTGGTTCCATCTTCCCGGAATCGGGAGCATTCAGCCTGCCGAGTTCATGAAGACCTTTTTCATCATCGGTTTAGCGCGAATGATAACGCAACACCATGAGAAGTTTCTGGAAAAAACATTAAAAACAGATTTTTATTTACTCGGGAAAATATTAGTCACTATGCTTGTCCCCCTCGCATTCATCATGATGCAATCAGATCTTGGGACAGGGCTCGTGTTCATCGCGATTACAGCAGCATTGATTATCGTTTCGGGAATTACATGGCGCATCATCGTACCCATTTTTGCTGGAACTGCCACAATTGGAGTTACGCTGCTATTGTTAGCATTGTACGCACAGGAATTTCTGCAGGATACGTTTGGCTTCAAGTCCTATCAGGCGGCAAGAATTTACTCATGGCTTGATCCCTACTCCTATTCGTCTGATGAAGGGATGCATCTCATTACATCACTCAATGCAATTGGATCGGGCGAAATTTTTGGTAAGGGCTATAAAGGTCGGGAAGTGTATGTGGCCGAAAGTCATACCGATTTCATCTTCACATCAATTGGGGAGGATTGGGGATTTATTGGGGCGAGCCTTGTCATTTGTATGTACTTCTTTCTCATCTATCATTTGACGAAGATTACACTTGAATTGAAAGATCCGTTCAGTACGTATATTTGTGCAGGGATTATTGCCATGATTACATTCCATGTTTTCGAAAACATCGGTATGACGATTCAATTGTTGCCTATCACAGGAATTCCACTACCATTCATCAGTTACGGCGGAAGCTCGCTGATGGGCAATATGCTGGCCATTGGGCTAGTGTTTAGTATGAAGTTCCATCATCGGACCTATATGTTCAGTTCAGATGATGACAATGAATAACAAACAAAAGCGAAGGGCGCCTGCTTAGATGCGACAGGCATAAGATGGATTGGCGGAGAAGCGATTTTTGCCTCGTAGCCAATACGGCTTATGACCCGAGCATCTGGCGCTCGGAGTCTAGACGGCAGAAAAACTCCGACACAATTCGTCGGAGTTTTTCTTTGTGTTAGGATTGAATTTGTGGGTCTTGTGCAGGTGGCGCTAGGGCTTTCAGCATTTCCAGACGGGATTTCGTTATCGTCGCCGAAACACCCAATTTCGCCAAGTTGGAGATGATCTTCTTCAAATCAACTTCTTTAGCCATCTTTTCCACCTCGACCTTTCTATTAGTGTAGGACGTATATATACAGGTAAAGTTTCTAATTCTGATGAAAATTGTTCCATTCAAGTGCTACTCTAATCATACCACTCCTATCCACTTTTAAATCTTTCAATTATGTTACAAATTATGCCCTTTTGTAAATATTTCATACATGATAAAGTTGGATAGAGACGTTGCTTAGTTTTAACAAAATATTGTTTAGTTCCGCGATTACATTGCTTACTTTTTCAAAAAGGGGACGACCTTCCATTTACGTTGTCCGAATAGCGTGCAAGGAGTAGAATGAATGTATAGATTCACTGGAAAGTAGGTTTTTTTATGAAAAAAGCAATCCTTCTACTCATGTCCGTTCAATTTTTTGTGTATTTGGGATTCGGGATCATTATTCCGATTCTCCCTGAAGTCATTGTGCAACAAGGCTTCTCTGAAGTACATGTCGGCGGATTACTAACTGTTTATGCACTTGCTTCCTTCTTCACCGCACCACTCTGGGGTGCATTGTCAGATCGAACAGGAAGAAAGAAACTGATTATGACGGGGCTAATCGGCTTCAGTCTTAGCTTCTTCTTATTTGCCTTATTCATTGAAAACTTACCTCTTCTGTATATGTCACGCATAGTTGGCGGTGTTTTCTCAGGAGCACTTTACACGGCTGTGACGGGATTTGTTGCAGATATGACAGATGAGGATAATCGGAATAAATATATGGGATTGCTCGGTATGTCAATTGGACTCGGTTTCATTTTTGGTCCAGCAATCGGCGGTGTACTTGGTCATTCGAGCCTTCAGCTTCCGTTCATCGCATCCGGCGCATTAACCTTACTGTTAATGATTTATGCGAGCATCATTTTGAAAGAACCAGAGCGACGTGGGCAGGCTAATAAACGAGCAATACTCCCTAAAGGTGGCGCTACGCTATGGCAATACCGCATTCGTTATCTGTTCCTGTTTTCCTTCATGGTGACGTTCCTACTAGCTGGACTTGAAGCTACATTCCAACTATTCCAAATGACCAAAATTGATATTACGCCTCTTCAGCTCGGTTACTTGTTCATGGCCAGTGGTTTTGTCGACGCAGCTATTCAAGGTGGTGTCGTTCGTCGTGTGAAAAATGGCACGGAAACCACATGGATGATTTGTGCGCAAATCGTAGCTGCCGTAGGGCTTCTGCTTATCCCATTCACCTCCAGCCTCATTTGGGCAGGGTTTGCGTTGAGCGTATTCACAGGTGGGAATGCACTCGCTCGGACAGTTTTGGTTTCATTGACGACAAAAGAGTCCGGTGGCAAATACGGAACAGCCGCGGGAATGGCCTACTCTATGGACAATATGGGGCGCATCATCGGACCTCTCTTATTTACATGGATTTTCACGCAACAGGCAGGCAATATGTATTTCATCTCTGCCATTCTTGCGGTCCTGGCAGTCGGATTGATCTTTGCGTTTAGAAAGTCTGCTAAATCATTGCGGAATTTAGAAGCCGTAGTTGAATAAGTGAAAGCAACCTTTTGACCAATGTCAGAAGGTTGCTTTCTTTTTTATACTTCCGAAACTATATCCGACTTCACCACTTTCTCTCCGGCAAGTTCTGGGTGTGCCTTCCGCACAACAGATGGCCTTGCCAACACAAGTACAGTGCCTATCAATAACAGACTTGAAATAATAAGTATCCATTGAGCCGGGAAGATATCATACAAAAATCCGAAAATCACAACACCTAAAGGCATTAACGCCATCGCCGCTGTCTCAATAATTGAAAACACACGCCCCTTATAATCATCATCAATCATTTTTTGCATCATGACTTGTATCGGTGTATTGACAAGTATTATTGTTGCTCCAAAGCTAAACATTAGGATAATATAAAAGCCGATCATAACGCCATACTGCATCGACAAAATGAGTGGCAACCCTATACCTCCAATCAAAACACCAAGGACAAGAATGCCACGCTTTGACACAAGTAACGGGTACTTCACTTCTTTACGCATCGATAAATAGATGGACAACAGCAACATCCCTACTGCGAATGCACCTTCCGTTAATCCAAAATGTTGGGGGAGCATTTCCAACTTGTTAATAAGAACAAAAGAATAGCCTACTTGGTACGCACCAATTAAGAAATTGACAAACAAGGTAATCCAAATAAGCGCCATCAAAATAGGCTGTTGTTTGAGATAGGAAACCCCTGCCTTCATACTTTGCCACATCGACTCCTTCGCTTCTCCCACGACTACCTCTTTTCGTTTTGCGAATAACTTAAAATTCATCGTCGATTCAAGAATCAACGCAATGATTGACGCAATCATGTACATACTAAGAAATACTGGCATTGAAACAGTACCATACAGTAGCCCAGCAATTGCAGGACCACCGATTGTTGCAAATGAGATAGACATCTGGTTCATCGACATTGCTTTTTGAATTCGAGCTTCATCGACAAGTCCAGTAACGGAGGAACTAAACGCGATTCCCGAAAATGTCGAAGCTATGGATAAGATCACGGTCGTTGCATAGATTGCCACAAGAGATAACCCCGAAGTCAAACTGATGGCGAGGAGCCCCGCAATTGCGCAAGAAGAGGCAATTTGCGCCGTAATGACAATGATTTTACGAGAATATTTATCCGCTATATAACCGGCGAATGGTGCAATGAGCGTCCGAGGTAGGATGCTACAAATAAGGTTTGTTGCAAAGCTCGTCGCAGATCCCGTCAGCTGTATAATATAAAAGCTGATGGCAAACGTGTATACCTGTGCACCAAATGAAGAAATAAGCTTACTCGTCATGAATGTCCATAGATGATACGTCGCCCTTTTAAGCTTCAAAGCCTCTTCCATAAAAAACACCCCATTCCGTAATGTTTAATTAAATTAAACAAATAATAACACGCCACTACTTCCACTACAAGCAAAAGTTTAATATAATTAAACTATATTCAAATTAATTCAGTAAGGTTCTAGCCCTAGCTGAATTAATTTGAAGCCTCCTGCGGATGTCACAAATTTTGAAATGAGTTAATTGAACTTTGCTCAATTCAAAATCTGGACGCAATTACATCGAGGCATAATTGATAATCATGGAGGTGTGCCACATCGAAACGTTAGGTGAGCGTATACGGAAATTGAGGAAACAACAGCAGCTAACACTTGAAGCATTAGCAGGGAAACAGCTGACAAAAGGCATGCTAAGTCTGATTGAAAATAACAAGGCCAATCCTTCGATGGAGAGCCTGTCTTATATAGCGGAAAGACTTGGTGTTGAAGTTTCAGAGCTACTGGAAGAAGTGAGTACACAGGAATTAAGGGCAGTGCTGGACAAGGCGGAGAAACTGTATAATACCGATTTTGATGTATTAACAGATGAATATAGCCAACTCATTACGTTAGTTGAACCGTATATAGATAAATTAATGCAAGGATATGAAGCCGCACGTTTATTGGAAATGTATAGCCGCTGTCTTTACCATGAAAAAAAAGAAGCTTGGCAAGAGCCTTCTAACAGAGCTGCACAAATCTATGAGCAGATGAAAATTACTCCAAGACGTGCCAGTATCGGCATATTCCGAGCAATGGTCAAATTTACAGAACATCACTATGACGAGGCACTAGCTATCTTTCTCCGAGAACGTTCTGAAATCGAAGCCAACAACGCATTCATCGATCCGATGACACGACTTGATTTTGACTATACAGAGGCAGTTCTCCACTATGCGGTAGGTGATTTCGTTTCTGCAATCCAGGTCATGGAAAATGCCATTGAGTTTTCCAAAGAGAAACAGGTGTTTTATCGCATTGACCACTTGTACAGACTCGCAGCTGCGCATGCAATGATGAAGCAAGATGATAGCGACTACGCCTATTACATTAAGAAGCTAACGCAATACGGCGACTTTACAGACGATAGAGATGCGCTCTTTTTCGCAAAACTTTCGAAGGCCCATTATTTAAATTCATTTAAAAAATCATTCGAAGAAGCCCAACTGTTATTAAATTTCCTCTTAGAAAAAGGTGATTACTCTAAGGAATATGATGCATTTCTCTATCTAGAAAAAGGGATATCTCTCTTCGGACTCGAAGACTTTGAACATGCACTTGTATTCCTCGAAAAAGTTACAATCGCTGATTATATCCACCATCCGTTCGACCTATCCTCGCTTTACCAAAAGGATGCGTACCAAGCACTTTGCCACGTGAAGCTTGGGAATCCAGTTGAAGCGTTACGTCTCATTGACATTGCGATAAAAAATATATCAGCGATGCCCCACACACCTTACAAAGACTTCATCATGGAGACATACGATTTAATTACAACTTAAAAAAATCCCGCGGAAGACAATACTGTCATCTCGCGGGATTTTTAAAATTTTAAGCTTCTGCTGTTTGGTTTGCAAGTGGTTCGTTGTAGACGTTTGTATCAAGTTCACCTGTCACACGAGCTGTTGTTACGCCAGCTGTCATCGAGCCGCTAACGTTTACAGCAGTACGTCCCATGTCAATTAGTGGCTCAACAGAAATCAATAGACCTGCTAATACGACTGGAAGGTTCATAGCTGATAAAACAAGAATTGCGGCAAATGTTGCTCCTCCACCAACACCAGCTACACCGAATGAGCTAATCGCTACGATGGCTATCAATGTTAGTAGGAAAGTCGGTTCTAACGGATTTTGTCCGACAGACGGTGCAATCATGACCGCCAACATTGCTGGATAAATTCCCGCACAACCATTTTGTCCAATTGATAACCCGAATGATCCGGCGAAATTGGCAATCCCGTCAGGTACACCCATACGTTTCGTCTGTGCATCAATCGTTAACGGTAATGTTCCTGCACTTGAACGTGAGGTGAAGGCGAATATCAACGCTTCTCCTGCTTTTTTCACGTATGTGATTGGATTCAATCCTGATAATGTAATAATGATTAAGTGAATTCCGAACATCACCAATAGTGCTGCGTAGGAAGCGAGTACAAACTTCCCGAGACTGTAGATAGCGGCAAAATCCGATGTCGCAACAGTACGTGCGATAATCGCTAAAATTCCGTATGGCGTCAAACGTAGGACGATTCTGACGACGCCCATAATCAAAGCATAAATCGCGTCAATTCCCTTTTTCACCGTTGCCGCATTTTCTTCATCTCTTCTTGTAATCGCCAAGTACGCGAAACCAAGGAATGCTGCAAAGATGACGACCCCAATTGTTGATGTTGGACGTGCACCTGTGAAGTCAAGGAATGGATTGGCAGGCAATAAGTCAATCAACTGATCAGGTAACGCCTTTTCAGATACACCCGCTGAACGTTCTTCTATTGAAGCCCCACGTGCAACTTCCGCTTCTCCTTGTACGATTTCAGAAGCATCAAGTCCAAATATCAGTGATGCCGATATTCCGACGATAGCAGCAATAGCTGTTGTACCGACTAGCATCCCTAAAATCATAGCAGCCATTTTCCCAAAGTTCTTACCGATTGTTATTTTTGTAAATGCCGCTAGGATAGAAATGAAAACAAGTGGCATAACAATCATTTGAAGTAATTTGACATAGCCAACTCCGATTAAGTTAAACCACGGCATAGATTCTTTCAATACTGCTGAATCTGCTTCATAGGCAAAGTGTAAAATAAGTCCGTATGCAATTCCGAGCCCGAGTCCTGTAAATACACGTTTCGAAAATGAAACCTTTTTGCGGTTCATTCCATATAATAGACCGACGAGCAACAGCAAACCAGCAATGTTCAATAAAAGAAATAATGTATCCATATTCTGTTCCTCCTCATTTCATAATGTAAGTGTAGAACATACTTTATACCATCAATACCTATCAGTCAAGTAGGTTTTATCAAATAGTTAGTAGGAATTTCCCTTTCTATACTTACAAAGTATGCAAATCATTTTACTATGGTTCGAATTCTTGCTGAATTGGGCTGAACGTTAACTATATTTTCCAAGTCATAAGATACTAATCTAAACTGACAGCTTCCTGTTGAACCTAGCCTTGACGTATTTCTTAATAATTAGTTGTTCCATTCCTCTTTTATCTTCATTATCCGTTATACTAATTACATAAACATCTATTTGAAAAGGAGGGCGCTTATGGCTCAAATAATTAGTTTTTCGGTAACAGCCACTCTTATTTTGAATATATTTCTGGCAATCGCTCTTATTTTTCTGGAACGAAGGGATCCAACCTCTACATGGGCATGGCTCCTTGTGTTATTTTTTATCCCCATCTTCGGTTTCTTTATTTACCTATTACTCGGCAGACAATTACGAGAGAAGCATCTTTTCCGTTGGGAAGGACGGAGTAAAATTGGTATCGAGAAATTAATTGATTACCAAATTGAAGCAATTGAAGAAGATACACTTGAGTTTAGACTCGATGATACAGCTCACTACCAGGATATGATTTATCTTCACTTGCGCAATAATCATGCTGTGTTAACTCAAGATAATGACGTCCAGGTTTTCAACGATGGGGAAGCGAAGTTTGAAGCCCTCATCCAGGATCTGGAAAATGCCAAAGATCATATCCATTTTCAATACTATATTTTACGGCTAGATCACTTAGGGAAAAGGATAGTAGATGTGTTAGTTCGGAAAGCCAAACAAGGCGTGAAAGTACGTGTCTTATTTGATGATATCGGCTCTCGTGGACTTCGTAAAAAGCATTTCCGGGAATTGACGGATCACGGCGGAGAGGTTGAAGCCTTCTTTCCAGCCACTATGCCTCTCATTAATCCGCGTTTAAATTACAGAAATCACAGAAAAATCGTCGTCATCGATGGACGAATTGGCTACGTTGGTGGATTCAATGTCGGAGACGAATATCTTGGGTTGAATAGTAAATTTGGCTATTGGCGTGATACACATCTTCGTATTGAAGGAAGTGCGTTACATCCATTGCAAACCCGCTTTATTTTAGACTGGAACCAAGCTTCAGAAAAGCATGATATTGAATACGCAGAACGATATTTCCCTGCTATCCCGCGAAAAGGCTCAGTTGGTATGCAAATTGTTTCCAGCGGCCCCGACGAGGAATGGGAACAAATAAAAGACGGTTATTTAAAAATGATTTTCATCGCAAAAAAGTACATTTACATCCAAACGCCTTATTTCATCCCTGATATTAGCTTCCTTGATGCTCTTCGGATTGCCTGTCTGTCAGGCGTTGATGTACGAATTATGATTCCCAATAAGCCTGATCATATGTTTGTCTATTGGGCAACTTATTCGAATATTGGTAAGCTATTGAAGGCCGGTGCTAAAGTTTATATTTATGAAAATGGCTTCCTGCATACGAAACAAATTGTTGTCGACGACGAACTTTCTACTGTCGGAACAGCCAATATCGATGTACGTAGCTTCAAATTAAACTTTGAAATAAATGCCTTCATTTACGATCGTGAAAAGTCACATGAACTCGCTGAATTATTCGAACAGGATATGCAATTATCGACTGAATTGACTTATGAAGCCTATTTGCAACGTTCACGTACGATTAAAATAAAGGAATCTATTTCACGCTTGTTATCACCTATCCTATAAGACTAAAAGGGACACTCCCATTTTATGAGGGCGTCCCTTTTAGTATGGTGAAATCTGAGTCAATTATTCGTAGACCATCAAATTCCAAGATATTCTTCCAACGTAATGTTGCGTTGGAAAATATCAGTCGCGATTTCAATACCAACATATCGGAAATGCCACGACTCGTGCATATATCCTGTCACAGTTTCTTTGCCTTCAGGATAGCGCATAATGAAACCAAAACGATGGGCATTTGCTGCCACCCATTTCCCCGCTTCCGTTTCTCCGAATGATGAAGAAGCCCAATGCTTTTCAAAATTCACTTCACCAATATCAAATGCAAGCCCCGTTTGGTGTTCAGAATAGCCAGGACGTGCACTATATGTGTCCGCTGCTTCCTTACCATCACGCGCGACATATCTTTCATAAAGCGTTGTCTGATAGTCGAAAGCCCTGTACGTGCTGAATGCCGTAAGTTTAAAACCCGATAGCGTAGCTTCTGCTGCCATTTGGTCAAAAGCGGCACGCGCCGTCTTATCTTCACCAGGGGCAAATGTTGAAGGTAATGGATACTTTTTATTAGCTATCAAAATCTCTTGTACATATGTCGGTTCTGAGGGTAGTTTTTGCCCTTCGATATAGCCGCCATTATCAATCTTCGGATTCGTTTTTACAGGTTCTTCAGGTTCCTTCGCATCATTTTCAGCTGGTTTTACGGGTGTCGTTGCGGGCTTTACAGGTTCCTTTACTGGCGACTGTTTCTCAGGCTCATTCTCGCCTATTTCAACTTCAGGTGGTTCCGCCAAATCCGGTTCTTCTTTGGCTAGTTCAGAATCCTCCACTACTGGAGCTGATTGGTTAATGACTTTCTGAAAACTCTTAGTACTTTTCTCTACGCTCCAGTCATTCATTCCAAGCCAGATTACGAGTCCTGTCATGATGATTGCTGAAATAAGTAGTGAAATTGTTAATGTCTTGCTTTGCCCTTTTTTCTTCTTTTGATAATTATATTTCGTTTTCTTTTTCATCCATATGCCTTCCTTCTCACTATGTATATATAGTTTACCATTATTCATCATTTCTCGTTTCAGTTTGCTTGTTAACCTCAAAAAAAGGCCAGAGATTGCTCTCCAGCCTTCTGTCATTTGCTATCTTTTTTCTTTTTTTCTAGTTTTACTGTGTCTACTTGTTCTTCCTTTACTTCTGTCGATTCAACAGCTTCTTCTACTTTGACTACTGGCTGAACTTCCTTGTAGTACAATTTGCGTCCCAAGTATGTTTGGAAAATAAGGAGAATCCCCCCGACTGCCCAGTACAAAGGTAACGCCGACATCGCCTTGAATGAGATAAACATAATCATAATAGGAGACATGTAGATGAACATTTTCATCTGCTTCTGTTGCTGCTCAGGCATTGTCCATAGAGAAACGCGTGCTTGAACAAAGTACACGGCACCCGCTAGTAGCATCATAATCATATCTGGTTCACCGAGGTTAAACCAAAGGAATTGATGCGACTTGACCTCTGGTGAATAAAGGATAGCAAAGTAGAGACCCATAATGATTGGCATCTGAATGATAAGTGGTAGGCAACCCATATTCAACGGATTGACCCCATGCTTTGAATAGAGCCCCATCATCTCTTGCTGAAGCTTCATCTGCTCTTCTTTGTCTTCTTTGTCCTTCGCTTCTTTAATACGTTTCTGGATATCTTCCATTTCCGGACGTAGTGCATCCATCTTCACTTTCATCTCTTGCTGCGATTTATAGTTTTTCAGCATAAGCGGCAAAAGAACTAACCGTATCAATACTGTAATGAGTATAATCGCGAGACCATAGCTTCCATTGAACTGGTCACTAAAAAATTGTAATAACCAATCCATTGGCTTAACAAAAATATTGTAAAACGTACCTTCTTTATTCTCAACACCGGCACAACCACTTAAAAAAACAGCAGTCATCATCAACATTGATACTAACGCAATTTTCTTCTTCATATAGGCTCACCTTCACTAATTCAAACTACTGCAAAGTATACCCTACATGGTCACCTGATTACAACGATTGACCGTCCATTGACTACTTTTTTCCCCTGGAAGTGTGAACTTATAGTATTCTCCTGCTAAACTACTTCGAAATTCCCTTGGTGTTCGCCCCGTATACTTCTTGAATATACGCGTAAAATAACTTTGATTACAAAAAAAGAATTTGTCCGATATCTCAGCAATTTTCTTATCAGAAAAACGCAGATGATATTGAGACTCTTCTACTTTACGAATATTAATATATTCTACAAGCGTAGAACCAGTATGCTCTCGGAATATACGAGACAAATGGCTCGCACTAATGTTGAATTGTTTAGCAATTTCTTCGACAGTCAACGCAGATTCTATTCTTTTATCAATATGCAAAATGACATTATTTACTGTGTTATGCAGAAGGGCTGGTCGTTTTTTCTTCATTAGGACATGCATATAAAATTCAATGATTTCATCCGCCACTTCAATGGCATTCCTATCATTTAGTTTTGAATCAATGAGCATGAAACAAGATACATTAAAAGTAAATGCTTTACTAGAATTATCATAGTCACTTTCTAAATTCCTAGCCATTATCGATGAAAGAGTGATCAAATAGTACTTAATCATAGTAAACTTATCTTCTTCTATATGCTCTTGCATGGACTCTATAATCTCTTGAACTACTTGGTGTGCTTCTTCTCCTTCCAATAGAAATAGATGCTGTAACAACTTTTTTTCCTTTGCGAAAAAAAACTCAATTCCTCCGTAGTTATATTTCTGTTCAAGTTCATGTATAAAGGCCTCAGTAGATGTGAATGGCTGTCCATCATAAGCTAACTGCATCTGATTACCCCTTTCCACTCTATAAAATAAACAATACGTTGGTTTCCTTCATTTACCTACTACCTAAAGTATAATACTTTTCAACATATTTACAACATAAAAAAACGCCTCCTTATTTTAGAGGAAGCGTTTTTTATGTTAATATGATAATACAATAAATCACTTACTGCTCTTCTTGACCACTTTGTTCTTTTTTATGATAAAGCCCGTCTGTTTCAGATGTCATTTTCACATCATCTTCAACTTCCTGATTATAGTAATGAACGCTCGTCTGAGCACCTTCACTGACCATTTTATTGTCTTGAAGATCGTATGGATCCGAATGACCGACTTTCGTCTCCGGAGAACGATTTAACTTTTGTGATTCCATGAAAGAATCGACTTTCGTCTTCATATTATTGAAAGCAACCTGTGCCTTATCACGATTTTCTTTTTTACTAAAATAAGCATAAGCGCCTGCAGCGATCGTCGCAATTAGTAAGCCATTGTTTCGTTTACGTGCCATTTACAACATTCCTCCTAGCTTTCATTCAAATTACGGATATATCAAGTATACCCTTTTAAAGCCGCTCACAAACATCCATTTCATAATCAAGTCCCCTTTTACAAATATATCATTTTCATGACAATAGTAGTTTTCATCCCCATTATTTGTTATGATAACAAAAAGAAATGTTGAGGTGAAAGTGCAATGATCCGATTGATGACAACCCAGGATAGCGCGCACGTTCAACACATTGCACGTTTAACTTGGTTTGAAACATATAAAGGTCTTATTCCCGAAGATATTCAGAAAAAGTTTATCGATCGTTCCTATTCACATGCGATGATGCTAAAGCGGATGGAGAGGTCTACTGTGCTCATTGCTGAGTGCGAAGGAAATCCCATTGGTTTTGCAAACTTCACGAAAAAAGATGAAGACGGTGATTCCGAATTGACTGCGATGTATGTTTTACCATCGCATCAGCATATGGGCTATGGTAAAAAGCTATTTAACTATGCACTTTCTATGTTGAATGATGCCCAGCAATTTTTTGTTTACGTAGATGGACGCAATCTAAACGGACGAGCTTTTTATGAGAAGCAGGGCTTTGAGCTACTCGAAGTATTCGAGGAAGATTTCGAAGGGCATCCCGTCGAAACAGCACAGTATGTTTATTATATTTACGATCCTGTTCTTATATAGTAAAAACAAACCGCATTCCTTGGTAATAAAGGAATGCGGTTTTTCTAGCTTATAACGGCCTCATTGTTCCATCATATTGATCGTCTGTAAACTGCGGTTTATCGGTCATCGGTGGTTTTCTTGTAAAACAAAGAATTCCTGCAATATAAAGAAGAATCGATGGTAAGGAAATAACCCCTGCTAAGACGCCCGCAATGATAAACATTATCCCCGCCAGTTTCGGATTATTGTTATTCCAGATTTTCACGATACCGACAATTGTCATTATCACACTGATGATTAGACCAATAATGATGAACCACATAGTACCTCCGAATAAACCTAACACCATATTAATTATCTCAAGATCTTCCGGCCCTAGTGTAGGATCTGAAAGTATTCCTTGTTCAAACTCATTTTGGAACTGGGGATCTGACTTCACAAGGTTAAAAAATGACACTAAAATGACACTCAAAATAATGCCGATTATTGATAGTACAAGACTAACAATGGATAAAGACTTTTCTGCTGTTCTTTTCATATTTTACACCTCTTTCTTTTATTCTATATATGATTATACGTTATTTGGTAGAATAGGTTTCATTTTTTTCAAATAGGGTACTAAATATGTATCACCTACAACTGAAGAGAAAGGGGACGTTACAAATGGAGAAAAAGCTAATTTTTAGCCAATCTGACTTATTGTACACTGTCGCCGGCGCATCTGTGTTGACAGGTATTTTGTACTTCATTACTTTAATGTGAGGGATCAGCATGCAGTCAGAACTTTCAGCTTTACTATAAAAGGCAATCCGTTATGAAAACTCTGCGGATTGCCTTTTAGTATGCTGATTATCAATTATATATCGGCGTAATTGCGTCCAATTCTTGCTACTAGTTCAAGTTATACCTTCACGTCATCATAGTCTTTATATCGTTCAAATGCAGTGACGACATACGAGCAAACAGGCTCCATCTTCAATTCTTTGTCACGTGCATAGTCAGCTGCTCGGTCCAGCAATACTTTTGCAACACCTTGACCACGAAGAGCAGGTGATACAAATGTATGATCCATCACCATAACATCTCCGAGAAGTGTCCACGTAATTTCAGCTAGCAGTTCGCCTTCTTGTTCATGACGGTACGCAAATGCATCTCCACCTAGTTCCACAAATTCAAACTCCATTTTCACTACCCCTTTTCCTGAGATCATGTTTTTAATCGCAGTAGCTTATTTAAACCACGATTGAATAGAATCAAAAATACTAGCGAAGAAATTTTTTACACTTTCCCAAAAGCCTGGGTCAATATCGCCAAGCTTCTCTTTAATTTTGGACGCCATATCGTTTAGTTGTTCGGATAGCTTGTTGAAATCGATATCCAATTTACTAATTCGATCCATTAGATCGATAAGTAATTGGCGGTCTGCTGCGCTTAACTCGATATTAAGCTTTTTCAGTTGCTCGACAACAATTTTCTCTACTTCTTCTTTCGTCGCAGGGTTTTTCTCTGCAATTTGTTTTTTAATTTCCGTTAACAGCTCGGATACTTTGTCACTGTCGACTCCGACTTCTTGCGCAAATTTCGTGGCAAGATTTAACTCATCATTGGCAACATCCGTCCGTTCTGTATCGAGTGTTTCACCCGATACCTCATAGGCTTTGTAAATGCCGACTAATGCGGAATGACCCGTCACTTTTTTGGGTGACGCAACCTCTACAATCGCATCCTCAATTCCGGCTGTCAGCATCGCATTCGCATACATATCAGGCGTCACTTGTGTAATATTGTCCTCAGTCACAATCGAAATCACAAGTCCTTTACCTGCATCTCGTCTTGTAATTTTAGCCGATGAATACATCCTCGCTTTACTGTCGCCATCTTTAATATATTTTACGAGATCACTGCCGTCGACCGTAATCTCTTCTACTTCTGCCTCTTTAGCAACACCTAAGCTTACCTTCACGCTTTCTTTTTCAGCATCGGATAGGTTAGCACCATAAACAACGATTGGCACCCCTAACTTTTCGTCAATAACAGCGTCGTCTGCACGGACGAGCCCAGGTGCTAAAATACTAACTGCCAGTACAGCCACCAAAATCCTAGTAATAAAACGTTTCACACACATTCCTCCTTGTTATACAAATTAGTACGATTCGGAGTCAGAAAAGTTCCTACTTCTTATATTATTTCAGTGTTGTCCATCCATCACTTTGTTCAACTCTGCCTTCTTTCATCAACTTCCCAAGGGCACGTTTGAACGATGCTTTACTAATAGAGAACATTTCCTTAATTTCAGCCGGCGAAGATTTGTCAGTGAAGGGCATTCTTCCCCCAACTTCATCCAAATAGCGCAAGATAATGTCAGCATCATCGCCTAGTCGCTCTTCTTTCCGCGGTAGCATGGAGCCGTTCAATGTTCCATCCTCATGGACAGCAATGATACGCACATCCACTTCTTGACCAAGACGCGGTTCACTCTCCTGCTCTGTATTATGGATAAAAATGCGGTGATTTCCCGGAATGCTCAGCATGAAGGAGCCAACTGGCAATAAGCGATATGCTCTTGCTTTAACATTCATATTTAAAGAGGCCGATGATGCTTCGTTAATTTGCTCCAGCACACGTTCCTCCGTTGCAAGTCGACCGAAAATATTGCCGCCTAAATCCATTCGCAACGTCATATACAATGCGTCGTCTACCTTTGGCCAAAGCGAACGCACCCTAGGCATATCCGTCCGGTTGACAAGTACTTCAAAGGAAGAACCAATATCAACATAGACACCTTCTTTATCATCCACACGAATAACACGCGCCCAGCCATACGTTCCAGCTGTCATTAATGGCATTTGCATCGTCGCCGTCAGTTCACCTCTGCGATTCGTATACAGGAAAACATGAACCGTATCTCCTACTTGAATCGTATCGTTTGCATCGGATGCATTCATCATAATATCGTCACCATTGCCATCCAAAATCCAGCGCGAGCCATCCCGCTCTAATACGTCCAAGTCGGCTGTGTAGCCCGATTTAAGTTCTTCCACTATTCATCTACCTCTTCCTTATGATCCATTACCCGTAATTTCCTAACAAATTCTTTGTCTTGCCCCATTGCTTCGACTAGGTCCGTTATCCGATCCATTGCGTTCCAGCTAAGATGATGTTCAATTCCTTCCACATCACCGTAAATATTCTCTTCATCCACCCCAATGATGCGAAGAAACTGTTCAAGAAGCTCGTGACGCCTTACAAGCTTCTTTCCGAATACTAAACCTTTGTCCGTCAACTCAAGCCCCTTATAACGCTCGTAGACGATGTATCCCTCGCGATTGAGTCGCTGTGCCATTTTTGTAACGGAAGAAGGAAGAACCTCAAGTGATTCCGCAATATCCGACACTCGCGCAGTGCCTTTCGCCTCGATATGCAAATAAATCTGTTCAAGATAATCTTCCATACCTGGTGTTGCCAACCGTACCACCTCCAGTATGTAGTAGCTCCCCCAATTACTCCCCTCCACACCACGAAATGTTTAAGCATTCTTTTCACAGGGTAAATATGGATTAGACAGAGTAAAGGAGCGAATGCTATGGGACGTATTATTTGGTTCATTATTTCAGTACTTTTTGTGTTTTGGTTATTAGGGCTTGCATTCAAAATCGGTGGAGGATTAATCCATATCCTCCTCGTTATAGCGGGGATCATCTTTGTCTTCCAACTCATAACCGGAAAACGATCTTTGTAACGAAAGGGATGTCGACTTAAAGTCGGCATCCCTTTTTTATTGCCTAGCTCCAGCAAGGGCATACAGGATGTCTTGGTTAGGCTACTATCATCACATTTTGCTTCGCTTAGTCTATTTTCGCATAGATACAGGTGTTTCGTAAAACATTTCCATCAGGTGATAAGGAATCTTGTTGCAAAATCCCTTCTAGGATGAAGCCTGCACGCTCTGCAACACTGCGACTTTTCCCATTTTCTTCATCACATCGAATTTCTACCCTACGTGCCCCTAGTTGCTCAAAAGCAAACCGCTCAATTCGTTGAACAGCTTCCGTTATATAACCGTTACCTTCAAATTCTGTCGCAAGCCAATAACCAATTTCGAATTTTGGAATGGACCAATCGATTCTATGGAGTCCTGACGCGCCAATGAATTCCCCAGTCTCTTTACTATAAAGATGGAATCGTAAATCTTGGCGGGTAATGAAATCAGCAACTGCTTTGCGCAAGTTCTCCTCTGTCTCATGTAACTCGGGTTCCTCTTGCGCCCACACCATCCACTCACGTAATGCAGGTATTGAATTCCGTTTCGCGCTCCAAACATCCAGGGCATCGCCAATTTTAGGTGCTCGAATAATTAATCGTTCCGATTCAAATGACTCTGTGAAATCTGGAATTCTCGGTAGTGTCGACGCCTTTTCTCCATCTTCCCAGACGACAGGCGTCGTTGTGCCAGCATCAAAGTCTTCCCGTGTTATCCCATAAGTAACCGCATCATAATAAGAATTCTCTTTTGGCGAGAACCATGCGTTTCGCAAATGGGCTTCTTTGACAAAGCCAGCACGTTCAAATGTTTTCCGCATCGCAAGATTATCCTGCCTTGTATGACCTTCTAATCGGATTTTCTTACCTTGTAAGCCAAAGACATATTCTGCAACAAGACGAAGTGCTTTCGGGCCATAGCCATACCCTCTCGACATATCTGCAATGCGCAGATCAAACAACGGGATTTCATCTTGTAAATCATGAATTTTGACAATCCCTACTTTATCCATTTTGTCATTTTCCACCCAAAATGTCTTCACTTCATCTGACTCATAGCCGCCTTCTTCAATTGCCTTTTCAATTAGTTCACGTCCTGGATGGGAGTTTCCATGAAAAGGCCATGTGTTCGTCGTCATAAAATGGATAAGCTGCTCCTGCTCTTCCATTGTCCACTCTTGTAACCGCATTAATATTTACCTCCGTACAGCCTACTCGTTATTTATGAATGCGCAATAATCGTAATGAATTCAGTACGACTAGTAGCGTTGCACCCATATCCGCGAAAATGGCAATCCATAAGGTTAGCCATCCCGGAATGATAAGAAGTAATGCTACAATTTTTAACCCTAATGCAAACATAATATTTTCCTTGATAATACGCAATGTTTTTCTACTTAATTTCATTGTATAAGGTAGTTTTCCTAAATCATCGGCCATGAGTGCGATATCCGCTGTTTCTAATGCCGCATCTGTTCCTGCTCCACCCATCGCAATTCCAATAGAGGCTGCAGCTAACGCCGGCGCATCGTTAATGCCATCACCCACCATCGCAACGCGACCATATTGCTCACTCAATTGTTTAATAGCCGTCAGCTTGTCTTCTGGCATAAGACCCGCACGTACATCCTCAACGCCTAACTTGTCAGCAATCGCCTGTGCAGTTGTCTGGTGATCGCCAGTCAACATCACCGTGTGACGAATACCAATTGCCTTCAATTGCTCCAAAACAGCCTGACTTTCCAAACGTATTGGATCTGCTACCGCTAATAAACCACTAAAGGCCGTGCCTGTGACAATCGCCATGACAGACTTGCCTTCACGCTGCAACGTAGCTGCTTGTCGCAACATCGACTCCGGTATTGAAGAAAGCTCCTGTGCCCAGCCAATACTGCCGATATAGGTTATCACGCCACTTATTTCTGCATAGGCGCCTTTGCCTGTTACCGATTGGAAATTTGTCACTGCCACAGTTTCCGCCCCATTGCTGCGGGCATAATTGACAATTGCTTTGGCCAACGGATGCTGAGACATCGATTCCACTGCTGCAATCATACTCAATAACTGATCTTTAGCAACCCCTTCATTGACCATAAAATCTGTCACTTCTGGATAGCCTTTCGTCAATGTACCCGTTTTATCGAAAGCAATGGCATTCAGACGCCCTGTTTCCTCGAGGTGGACGCCTCCTTTAATCAAGACGCCTTGACGTGCCGCATTGCCGATTGCCGTGACAATGGCAACAGGTGTAGATACGACGAGCGCGCATGGACAACCAACGACGAGCACCGCGAGACCTTGATAGATCCATGTGTTCCAATCACCACCAAACAGCGGTGGAACAACAGCTATAAGAATCGCTAACACGATAATTGCAGGTGTATAATATTTTGCAAATTTGTCGACAAATTTCTGTGACGGTGCTTTTTCCGCTTGCGCCTCTTCGACGAGGTGGATAATTTTCGCAATCGTTGTATCGCCAACAAGTTTCGTTACCGCCACTTCTAGCGCACCTTCCTCATTCAGGGTGCCTGCAAATACTTCATCATCAGTAGTTTTAAGAACTGGCACAGATTCACCTGTAATCGCCGCTTGATTGACCGTCGAGAAGCCTGTCAAAACCTTACCATCCATAGCTATTTTTTGTCCCGGCTTTACTAACAAAATATCGCCAATGACAATATCCTCCGTTGCAAGTTCTAGCTGTTCACCACCACGTTTCACAATCGCCGTAGGCGGAGCAATATCCATTAGCTGGCGGATAGACTGGCGGGCTTTATTCATCGAATAAGCCTCCAGTGCCTCGCTCACCGCGAAAAGGAAGACAACAACCGCGCCCTCTCGCCATTCACCGATGATAGCCGCTCCAATAATAGCAATTGTCATAAGCGTTTTCATGTCAAACTCGAAGCGAACAAGATTTTTAAGCCCTGTTTTAAATATGCCCGTTCCACCTACCACAATGGCTATTGCAAAAAGGACGATCGCTAAGGGATGCGTTTCAGCATAGCGGAATGACACAATCATCCCAGCGATTAAAAATAGCAAAGATAAAATCGTCACGATATTTTCTTGGCGCTTCAAGAAAGGAATTTTAGCCTCGACACGCTTCGTTTGAAGTGGGACCACTTTAATGCCATCAAAAGCACCGGCTGCCTCCAGATCTTCAAGCGTCGCACTACCGCTAAACGATAATTTGGATGCACCAAAGTTCACTTGCGCCTCCTCAACAGCAGGTAGTTTTTTGACGTTATTTTCAAATTTCATCGCACAGCTCGCACATGTCAAATTCTCTAGCCGATACTCTGTTTTTTCAACTGTCGCCATGGTCATCACCTTCCGTCGTATGTTCATACGCCACTTTCACAAGCTGATGGATATGATCGTCCGCAAGTGAATAATAGACCATTTTTCCTTTACGCTGTGATTTTGCTAGTGCATTTTCACGCAAGTAACGCAAATGATGCGAAGCAGTCGCAACGGAGGAGCCGATGACCGCCGCAACGTCACAGACGCACATTTCTTCCTCTAAAGTTAGTGAATAGGCGATTTTCAATCTTGTTTCATCCGCAAGTGCTTTGAATAGTTGAACAGCTGCCTCCATATTAGGTAATGCTTGTTGTACCCGTTCCACAACTTCTTCATGGACAACCGTTATTTCACATATTTCCTTCGTCATATCCACACCTCATTCAAATATTGGTTTGATTGATTTTAGTATATGTGAATTCTTATCAAGTTACAAGGCTAATCAAATAGGCATTTGAATGATTATCTGAATTTAAATACCTATTTGAATTCAGATAAAGCCTCCGGCCGATGTCATGGATTTTCAAATTCCAACAAAATTATGGACAAAAAGAAGGTTTTCGACAAAGTCATGCAGAATATTTCACAATAGCATTACATAGAGAAAGTTGAGGAGGAGTTTATATGTATAAGAGAATACTTATCGCAGTCGATGGATCAGATAACTCTAAACGTGCAGCAGAGCACGCCGCCTACCTCGTCTCTCTCAATCCAGGGGCGGTTGTCAACATTCTGTACATACTTGACTATGATCGAACGCGTTCTGATGTTCTTCATAATGCAGGAAGCGACGACCTTCATATTGATCGACAAAAGCAGCTAGCACCTATTGAAGAAGTGTTCAAACAGCGTAACGTCACCTATGAGCTCTTCATTAAACACGGGGATCCTGGACCGACAATTGTCATTTTCGCCAACAGCAACAACTTCGACCTCGTCATCGTCGGCAGCCGTGGCTTAAATGCTTTTCAAGAAATGGTGCTCGGTAGCGTCAGCCATAAAGTTGCCAAGCGTGTAACAGCGCCGGTGTTGATTGTTAAATAAAAACAAGCCCATTCCCGCGTTATATACGGGAAGGGCTTATTTTTATTTTGACCATTCATCTTCTAATTCCTTTTCAATTTCTTCATTACTAACAGTAACTGTAACTGTCTCTTTTTCTTTAATATCAAGATGTTTTACGATCAATTTTAGTTGATAGCTAATCGTTGATAAAAACGAAATTACAATTAGCATAAATATGATCAGCAACATGGATAGAACCTCCCTCTATCAATATGTGTTCTTAACGTTCTGCCTTCAATAGCAAAGTCGAGCTCTCTTTAATGTCTCCATCCAACACCGTTTCACGATAATTTCCCTGCACCCAATCATCCACTTGGTTATGGAACCATTGCGATTTCATATGACCGCTCTGGCCCGGTCCTAAAATGTGATACGCTGTCGACAAATCCGAGAGATCGGCAACAAATCGCCAAGGCGCACCATGATCCACTGTGCCATCCTCTTGGAAGGCAGCTGCCTGAACCGTCACATTCGATCCACCAATCGCTTGTTTTTTCGGATTCAAGAAATACTCAAAGATTGGCGAAGCCCCTGATAGCGCATGTGGGAACTCTACCTGATGGAAATCTCCCCACTTCCAGCTCGCTACTTTCTTACCAAACTGCTCCTCGATATCCCCCACGGACTGTTCAAAGGAATCAAACACCCACTTATCAACACCGCCATACTGCTCTATCCATGCTCCAGGTTCACCCGCATACGCAGCACGCAATAGTTGGTCTGTAATCGAACCTTTCCCTGGTAACAGCTTATAGACGTCTTCTGGCATCTCTTCACTAAACATGACAATCGGTAATTGTTTCATCAGCTTATGAAAAACAAGTGGAGCTGCTGCATCTACGGAATCGAGTTGATCCCACTCGCGAAGCATCGACACAACTTCCTTATACTTCTCACCTTCATCTTGCGCTTCAATCGAACCAAGCAAGTCGTTCAAAAATTCACCTGCATACATATTTTTCTGATCCATTTGCAATTGCATCATATCTTCCGGTGTAAAGTCGTCCCTTTCACGTAGCACTTCCGCTATTCGTTCATAACGATAAGGCTGCGCCCACATTTTTGTAATATGATAAGGATAGGAGTCATCAATGACTTCATTATTCGCTGTCGCAATAAACCCTTCCTCCGGATTCACAACACGCGGCAATTCATCATATGGCACATAACCCGTCCAGCCGTAATCAGATGAGTCTCCAGGAACAGGCAACTGCGCATCCCCTTTTTTCCGAATCGGAATACGACCATTTGCTTTATAGGCAATCGTGCCATCTTTTCCCGCAAAAACAAAGTTTTGTGCAGGCGCATTGAAATCTTCCAACGCCTTTTCAAACCCTTCCCAATCCTTCGCCCTGTTCATATTCAGGATAGCTTCCAATTCTCTCGTCGGTTCCAACGCTGTCCACTGCATTGAAAACAGCGCACCCGGATCCTCTTCCTTATACAAAATGTCTGAAATAATCGGTCCATGTCTTGTGATCACAACTTCAAACGGTATATCTTCCCCATCTTTCACGGAAATCGTTTCATCCCGCACTTCAGCCTGCTCCCACTGCCCATCATATAAAAATTGTGTTGAATCATCAGGTTTCGGTATTTCAATATAAAGATCCTGCACATCAGGTCCAACATTGGTCACGCCCCATGCAACATCCTCGTTATGTCCAAGAATAATCCCCGGAACACCCGCAAAAATAACACCACCAACATTTTGCTCTGGTGACTTCAAATGCATCTGATACCAAATCGATGGTGTATCGAGTCCAAGATGCGGATCATCTGCTAACAACGGCAACCCAGATGCTGTTTTATCACCCGATACGACCCAGTTATTACTGCCATTGAATTCCGGCGGCTCAAGACCCGGATCAAATCGTCCAGCAACCGTAACTGGATTGGCAATATTCGCTTCGATTATTGACGGTGCATTGTCAGGATAAGTTATGAACAACTCCCGCGCCTTGTCTTCCGGGAAATTATTCAATGCCCAGTGACGAACCGCTAAACTATCCCAGTTTCCCCCAAGGTCATATGCCATGAACTTCCCAATCGTTAATGAATCAACCGCAGTCCACCGTTCTGGCTGATAACCAAGAATCTTAAACTCATATGGCAGCTTGTCATCCCACTGCGCCTTTGCGATAAAGGCATTGACACCTTCCGCATACCAATCGAGCACCTTCTTGGCCTCTTCCCCATAGCCGCCGTAGGACGCTTCAGCGGCTGCGCGTAAACTAAAGGTACGGAACTTCTTATCTGTTCCTACCGCAGCTTCCCCAACAACTTCAGACAATCGTCCACTCGCCTGCCTACGCGCCATATCCATTTGGAATAAACGATCCTGTGCCTGCACATACCCTTGCACACGGTACAAATCTGCATCCGACTCCGCCGTTATATGCGGTACCCCAAACGTATCCCGCTCAACCGTGACATTCTTCTCTAGAAATTCCGCAACGATTTCCCCTTCAATAAAAGGCTTAGACTTTCCTATATATGTATTGACTACTACCAGCGCCACTATAGCCACAACTACTAAAACACCAAACAGAGATAACAAAATTTTCAACCATTTCCCCATACGTCTTCCGTTCTTCCCCATTCATGCACCCTCCCATTCTTTCCTTAATATATTATTCTACTATTTCCGTTAAATACCTTCTTCTCCTAATAGTCCTGTGAGCACATAACATTTTCAACAAACTAGACTACACTAACACGAAAGCTGGCAACGTTTCTCCCAATCCTAACAGCGCTAAAAAAAGGACGAGCTAGCCATCAGCGGCCAGTCTCGTCCTCTTCCACGTTTTCTTCCTTATGCAACACTTCGTACAGCGCATCTTCCACCGAAATATCCGCCAACTTCACTTTCGACCGATATGCCGCCCGAATAATCAAATGTCCGGCAACGGGAGCTGTCAAAAACACGAAGACAATCCCCAGCAATACTCGGACACTGATAAATTGTTCACTAAACCAAAAATATAAAAACGTTCCTGATAAGGTCAACAACACCGCTAACGTCGAACTTTTCGTCGCTGCATGAGATCTCGTATAAACATCCGGCAAACGAATCAGCCCGAAAACACTGATAACACTCGCAATCCCGCCTGTCAAAATAAGCAATGCACCTATAAACTCACCGATCTCGTTTACGCTCAACGATAACACCCCTCTCGATAAATTTGGAGAAGGCAATTGTACCAATAAACGATAGAATACCTAATATCAAAATAACTTCCAAAAAAGCTTTCGTATTCAGCATAATAGACACTACTGCAATCGTCGCAATCAAGTTCACACCAATCATGTCAAGTGCAATGACCCGGTCAGGCATCGACGGCCCGAGGATAATCCGAATGACAGCAATCGCGATTGTCGCCGAAAATAACACCAGTGCAATCGTTAGCATCGTTTCAATCATCAGCGGGTCACCTCCATAATTGCCTTTTCAAAATTGCCTAGCTGACTTAATAGCGCATCCTTCGACTGCTCTACATCCATCGCATGAATGTAAAGTACATTCCCCTCAGGCGATACTTCCATAACGACTGATCCTGGCGTCAGCGTTAACAGTAGAGAAAGCATCGTCACTTCCACATCACTTTTCAGCACCGTTTCATATTTAAAAATACCTGGTTTAATTTTCAGCCTTGGACTTAAAATTTGTCTTAACACAATAATACTTGATTGTGTCAGCTCCGATATGAAAATAAAAAGTAACTTAATCGTCGCATACAGCCTACGCAAGTAAAATTGCGTGCCAAAAAATCGATGCATGAAAAAGATGATGCCAATTCCAACAAGGAAGCCGGCAAAGAAAGTCGTGAATCGTAGTTCATCTTCATCCATCAACGTCATCCACAAAAATGCGATGAACAAGTTCAATAATAACTGAGCTGGCATCATCCCTCACCTCTTCTTCCTATTCATCCTGGAGAACTGCCTTAATATAGATTTCTGGGTTCATCAGTGTATGAGCAGCATCACTGACATACACAGCAATTCCCTCTGCCCCTAGTCCGAGCGCAACCGTCAAAACACCGAGCATAACACAAGGAATGAGAATGCCCTTTTTCAACGGTACATCATCATCCTCATTAATAATCGTCTCTCCCCAAAAACAATTCATGAAGATCCGTAATAACGAGTACAAGACAAAAATACTAGATATGAACGCAATGGCAAGCAATACAAATGCCCCCGCCTCAATCGTCCCTTGCCCCACATACACTTTACCAATGAACCCACTCAACGGCGGAATCCCAGCAAGTGACAACATCGTGATGAAAAATAGCCATCCCAAAATAGGATAGTTACGTATGAGCCCACTCATCTGCTCAATTCTTGCCGTACCCGTCAAATAAATCATTGTTCCGGCTAACAAGAACAACAACGCTTTAATAATCATGTCATGAATTAAATAATAAATGGATCCTTGAATCGCCACTTCCGTTGAAACAGCAAGCCCCACAAGAATAAATCCAACCGCAATGACTACGTTATATGACACGATTTGCCGTATATCGTTATGAGCAATGGCACCAATACTGCCACCAATCAACGTCACTGCCGCCATTACACCAATCATCTTATGGGTAATACCTGGCTCATGATAAAAAATAAGCGTAAACATACGGAACATCGCATAAATTCCAACCTTCGTCAGCAACGCACCAAACAAAGCCGCAACGACAGTCGGTGGCGCACTATATGAGCCCGGTAGCCAGAAATACAACAATAGACCTGCCTTCAAACTAAAAACGATTAAAAAGATAATACTAATCACTGTCAATAGCGGTCCCTGTCCCACTTCCGCAATGCGTACCGACAAGTGCGCCATATTCAGCGTCCCAACCGTACCATATAAATACGCAATCGCTACAAGGAAAAACCATGACGACAACACATTGATCGATACATACTTAATTGATTCCACGAGCTGAACCTTTCTGCCGCCAAGCGTAATTAGCACATAAGAGGACAACAGCATCACTTCAAAACAAACAAATAGGTTAAATAAATCTCCCGTTAAAAATGAACCATTCACACCTGCAATGAGGAAAAAGACAAACGGATAGAAAAACATATTTTCAAATGATTTCCCCACTGAAGAAAATGCATAAAATAATAAAATCCCCGTTATAATCGCAGTCGTCACAACGAGTAACATAGCAAACGAATCGGCTACAAATAAAATACCGTAAGGAGGTAGCCAACCACCGAAATCAAGGCGTAAAATACCATCTACCTGAATGCGATTCAAAATATAAATACTAATCCCTATGGTCGCAACAATAGAGAGGATACTCAAAACGCGTTGAATCTTCACATAAGATCTAAGAAATATCAGAACGACCCCTGTTAAAATTGGGATAACCATTGGCAAAACAATCATATTATTCATCTTCAGTACCTCTCAATGCACTGAGATCATCCGACCCAGTTTCCTTATATGTACGATAAGCTAGAACAAGCAAAAATGCTGTAACCGCAAAACTAATAACAATCGCCGTCAAAATTAAGGCCTGTGGCAGGGCATCCGTAAAGTTCCCTGTCTCTTCCCCGATTATTGGAACATTCCCCTTCTTCAATCCGCCCATCGTCATCAACAGCAAATGGACCGCGTGAGATAGGATAGCAGATCCCAAAATGACCCGAACCAAGTTACGAGACAGCAGCAAATAGACCGCAACGGTAACTAGCACTCCAACAAGTATCGTTATTAACGTTTCCATTCGCTACACATCCTCACTAATACTTAAAATAATCGTCACAACAACACCAACGACAGTCAGTGCCACTCCAGCCTCAAACAAGATAACTGTGGACAGCTCCGTATCTCCAAACACCGGTAAATTGAAGTGATTGGCTGTTTGCGTCAAAAACTGGGCACCGAACACCGTCGCCGCGACCCCCGTACCAACTGCCAGCAACACACCGAATGCCGCAATCTTCTTATAGTCAAATGGAATCCCTTGTTGAACTGTTTCGATATCATATACTAAATAAAGCAAGACAAACGCAGAAGAAAGGACCAGGCCGCCGATGAAACCGCCTCCGGGATTGTTGTGCCCCGATAAGAACAGCTCCACCCCGAACGTCAAAATGATGAATACAACAATCCTTGTCACTGTTTCTAAAATGACATCATTGATTTTCAACGTCCTTCCCCCCCTTCCACGCCTTCAGCTTGATTAGCGTAAATACACCAATTCCAGCAATGAAAAGCACGACAACCTCAAGCATCGTATCAAATGCACGGAAATCACCTAATATCGTATTGACGATGTTTTTCCCGCCTGCTAGTTCATAAGAATCTTCAAAATAAACCGAAATAGACTCGAACATTTTATTTCCTTGCACAGTTAAGGCAAGTATTGTAACAATAGCCCCTACCGAAATAGCAATACTTGCATTGACAATCTTTGTAGATAGAGCTGATTTCTCTTTCTTCCATTCCGGCAGAAATCGGAAACAAAGAAGAAATAATGCGGTCGTAACCGTTTCAACAATAATTTGCGTCAGTGCAAGATCAGGTGCACGAAACACAACAAAGAAAAGGGCGATAGAATAACCAAGAACTCCATTCAATATCATTGCAGTCATACGAGATTTCGCAAAAATAATCGCAATTCCGGCTCCCATCATCACAAATACAATAATGTACTCATTAATCGTAATGGAGGCATCACCCGACAAATCAAACAAATAAGTACCTGTCAGGAACATGCTACCACCAACAGCAAAGATGAAGAACGTGAAAATATAAACGAGGTAATCCCTCAAATAGCCCGTCATGTAAAAGCCTGTTAGACGAGACGAACCTTTTTCTGCCTGTACCAAAATGCCATTATAAAGACTATCGAGCGTCCAACTTAACGGTGCCACCTCATAAACACTTCGCCAATAACGGAGGAATAAATAGAGCGCTCCCCCCACAATGACAACACCAATCGTCATCAACAAAGGCATATAATTAAAACCGTGCCAATAAGTAATATGCGGAACTAAGCCTTCTACCCCTTCAAACGGTGGATAGACCGCCGCCATAGCTGGGCGTAATATATAATTGCCAACGAGGTTCGGGAAAAAGAAAATCCCCACGACAAAAATAGCAAGAATAGACGGTGCAATCAGCATCCCCACAGGCGCTTCATGCGGCACTTTATCCAACCGAGCTGGCTGATGTTGACCAAGAAAAGTCTTGAAAACAATAATCATGCTGTAAACAAACGTCAATACGCTCGCAATCCACGCAACGACAGGGAATAAAGTTCCCCACGTCCCCATCGCAAAAATATCAAGATTTCGCACATTCAATACAGATTCAAAAAACATTTCCTTACTCAAAAAACCGTTGAATGGAGGTAAACCAGCCATCGAGAAGCTTCCAATTAGCGCAATCGTAAACGTCACAGGCATGAAGGACATCAACCCACCGAGCCTCCGGATATCCCGTGTCCCCAATTCATGGTCGACAATCCCCACAACCATAAATAACGCACCCTTAAATGTAGAGTGGTTAATAAGATGGAACAATGCGGCAAACGTCGCCTGCGTATAAATAACTGAGTCGGCACTATAACCTTCGTTGAGTGCAGCAGAGCCAAGACCGAAGAGACTCATGATCAAGCCCAGCTGACTAATTGTCGAATAAGCAAGTAGCGCCTTCAGATCTGTCTGCCGCACAGCGTTGAATGAACCCCAGAACAACGTAAAGATCCCCACACAACTAACCGTATAAAACCAAACCGCTTCCCCACCGAATACAGGAGTAAAACGTGCTACAAGGTAAATCCCCGCCTTAACCATCGTCGCTGAGTGTAAATAAGCACTCACCGGCGTCGGTGCTTCCATCGCATCCGGTAGCCAAATATGGAACGGGAACTGAGCGGATTTCGTAAAAGCACCAAGTAAAACGAGCAACATAGCTAGCAAGAACAAACTATCATCGGTATACTGACCAATCGTTGCGATAATCTCGCGGACGCTAAACGAGCCTGTCAACGTATGCAACATGATAAAACCCGCAAGCATGGCTATCCCGCCCGACACCGTAATGAGCATCGACTTTTGCGCACCGTAACGAGATTTTTTTCGATGATACCAAAATGCAATTAATAGAAAGGACGAAATACTAGTCAATTCCCAAAAAACATACAACACCATCAAGTTATCCGAAAAGATAACCCCAAGCATCGAACCCATGAACATCAAAAGATAAACATAAAAGCGCCCTAATGCTTCTCGTTCCGACAAATAATATATAGAGTAAAGGATAACAAGACTCCCTACTCCTGTAATCAAAAGTCCAAAAATCATACTTAGACCGTCAAGATACGTTGTAAAATTAATGCCAGCAGAATCAATCCACTTAATGGTATGTATATAGGTTTCACCACCGGAAACCGCAGGAATAAAGCGGGCGAGCACAATGAATAGTACAAGGGGAACAAGCAGGACAAACCACCCAATATTTCGACTTGGCACCCTCTTATAGACAAACGGAACGAGGACTGCCGCCAAAAATGGGATTAGAATTGCTATCGTTATCGTCAAAATACAACCTCCAATACTAAAACAGGATAAAAAAAGTAATCAAATTATTTACAGATAAACCACACGCTTTGTACACGGATTATTTTATGTATCGAGTAAACTTGACGCACGTCGAGACAGGCGGCATAATAGGTAGCTAAAGATACCCATTTTAGAGGAATTTCAATACGTTTATCTAATCAATTACGTCCTGGCGTAATTGTGTCCAAATTTCGAATTGCGCTTGATGCCTACATGATGTAGGTCATGCAGGCAGTACAACAGGACGTCGCGAACTTAGACTGCCTTCCTAGCTCCTTTCAAAATCTGTGACATCCGTCAGAGGCTTACCTTAACTCAGTGGCAGTTTGGAATTACTCTGGTTTATGCGCATTTCAACATACATCCCACTAATTATATAAGCTGGGATTTCCACTGAATCAAGGTAAATTATACACTAAAATGAAACACTACGCACTTTGTAATGTTTTCACACGCAAGTATCTTGTCAAAATCAGCTTTTTCATATATACTAGTTTGGTTTTCAATCGACATTTAACTAAGTACTATCCGTGACATCCGTCGGAGGCTTTATCTGAATTCAGATAAACGGATTTTAACACACAATAACATTTAAGAGGTGAACTACCGTCATGGGCAAAGTAAAAGGTCGTATGGACGAGAGTATTCTCGTTTGTGTCTACTACGGTCCAAATGGTGAACGTCTCATTAGACGCGGACATAAAATGGCGACAATCATGGACTGTCCACTGTATATTTTAACAGTCGACCCGCTTCCAAATGATGAGTTTGATGCGGAGAAATCAGACTACATCGAGCGTTGGCAGGAGCTTGCTGAAGAGCTCGATGTTGAGGAGTTTATTATACGCGATAACGAAAAGCGTCCTTCCGCCAAAGTCATTAAAGAAGTGGCACATCAGCACAACATCACACAAATCATTATTGGGCAAACTGCTCAAAGTCGATGGGAAGAAATCACAAAAGGTTCGTTCATGAACGTCTTGTTACGTGAGATTACGTTCGTTGATTTCCACGTGGTCTCTGTCGATCGCGCCATCAAAGATGAGATTGACGGGATGTTTGAAAAAGGTGTTCGTGCCTACTTAATGGAAGAGGGCGACAGCTTTCGAATCTGTTTCACATTATCAAAAGAAGCTCGCTTTGAAGGAATCTTCTTCAAGGAAATCGGGACTGATTTCAATAATGGATTATTCAAGTTCATGAGCAACAACAAAATGTGCCAAGTGCATATTACAGATGATCAAGTGACCGATCCTTCACTGCTCAGCTGTCAAATTGAGAAATAAAGAAAAGCGGATGCCCATTTCAACAAGGCATCCGCTTTTCTATTATCTTGTCTAGACTCCAGGCGCCAGACGTTCGAGTCGCTTGGGCCTACAGGATGTAGGTCATGCAGTGGAGAGGGATTGAACTTCATCCCTCTTTGTTGCCACAGGACGTGGCGATTTTAGACTGCCTTCTACTTGCTGATAAAGGCAAAGAGCGCCTTTATCTTCAAGTCTTCCGACGTACAGGATGTTCTATTGCCGACGTTGCCACAGGACGTGGCGAACTTAGTCGGCCAGCGCTTGTCACGTCTACATGGCGACTTCCGCTTTTCTATATTTCCTCACCAACAATTTTCACTTCAAGCTCTAAATCCACATCGAACTTCTTTTTCACCTCTACTTTCACCATTTCAATGGTCTGAATGTAATCAGAAGCCGTTGCATTGTTTTTATTAATAATAAAGCCAGCGTGCTTCAGCGATACTTCGGCACCGCCACGTCCCTTGCCTTGCAAGCCACAGTCTTGAATCAATTTCCCGGCAAAATAGCCCGGTGGTCGCTTAAAGACACTTCCCGCTGAAGGATATTCAAGCGGCTGCTTTGATTCGCGCTGAAAAGTTAAATCCGCTACCTTTGCATCGATAACTTCCTGTTCCCCCTCGGCCAATTCGAAATCAGCAGACAGGACATAATAGCCTTCTTTAGCGATAATACTTTGACGATAACCGAGCTCTAGTTCATCTTTAGACAAGACAAGTTGCTGTCCAGACTTCGTTAGCACAGTTGCTTGCACAATAATATCTTTAATTTCCCCACCGTATGCACCCGCATTCATTGCCATGGCGCCTCCGATCGAACCTGGGATACCACACGCAAACTCAAGACCTGTCAAAGTCGCTGCTGCAGCATGCTTCGACACGTCAATAATAAGTGCACCCGCCTCTGCATGGACATGCGTTCCATCAATCTGGATGCCGTTAAGCTCTGCGAGATGCAGAACGATTCCTCTGACACCACCATCCCTTACAACCATATTTGACCCATTGCCAAGTAACAGCAACGGGATTTCATTGTCGGATGCATACCGTATCGTTGCGGCTGTCTCATCTATCGTTGCAGGAATCACAAGAAGATCTGCAGCCCCTCCAAGCTTTGTCATCGTATATTTACATAGCGGTTCATCTACTAGCAATGTACCTTGTGTAATTGTAGTTTGAAGCTCCTCAAGCCATTGATGCTTCGACATCAACATTCAATCCTTTCAATAAAACATATCCATTACAATCCAACCTGGGTTTGAAACTTTCCTGAGCCGGGTAGACTTTATATGTAATCTCGCCACCTTTAAAACGAGCTAAACGCATCGTTGACTCCTTTCATAGTATGCTTGGATTTTTTTCTTTTGACAAGCAATTTCATCAATAGGCATAGCATATTTCGCATCTCAAATAAAAATGTATCTCAAATTCGAGATATTTATCTTGACTTCAAGATATAGAGGTTATATAGTGAGAACAGATCTTATTTCAGAAAGGAAGTTTTAACAATGACAAAATGGACAGTAGACGCTTCACACACGAGTGTTGGTTTTACAGTAAAGCATATGATGGTTTCGAAAGTAAAAGGTAGCTTTGGATCAGTTGAAGGCACACTTGAAGGAAACCCAGAAGATTTAACAGGCGCAAAAATCGATTTCAAAATCGACGCCTCTTCTATCAATACAAATAGCGAAGACCGAGACAATCACCTTCGTTCTGGGGACTTCTTTGATACAGAAACGTATCCGAGCATCACATTTGTTTCAACAGATATCGTGAAAAAAGGCAACGACTACGATGTAACAGGCGATATGACAATTAAAGACGTAACGAAAAAAATTACGTTTGAAGCATCTTACGAAGGTACAGGGAAAAATCCTTGGGGCATTGATGTTGCAGCTTTCGAAGTAGACGGAAAAATTTCAAGAAAAGAGTTTGGCCTTACATGGAACCAAGCACTTGAAGCAGGCGGCGTTCTTGTAGGAGACGACATTAAAATTTCAATCGACCTACAAGTAAACCCAGCTCAATGATTTGAAGTTAATTAGAAAAGCACTCCACAGTAATTGCAATTACTGTGGAGTGCTTTTTTTGGTGGACAAATACCTGCTTTTCTAGCTTTATTTGCCGAATCTCGGGCAAATAAATATTTATGGCAAACAGCTTGTACTGATTGGGAATGAATCGGATAGACTCCTTTTGTATTTTTTTGTAATTCGCTTTTCGTGATCTATTTCCCCGTTTTTAGATGATGTTCTTTCACAAGTTCCAAACAGCGATTCCATACTTCCCCAGAAACTTGATTACACTGAAATAATCGGTCAATCATTTCCTTATTCGCCCGAAAAGATGTTTTAAGACAACGAATCATATTCATCTCTCCAATCTATCCCAACTGATTATTCTTACAACCAATCATACCATGAATCGAAACAGACGTTCTATATAAATTCGTATCAAGTGCAAACATTCATCTCCTACCTACGCTTTGCGTTGAGGAAGGAGAATTCTGCCTTGGAATGTTAAATAGTTTTTAAGGATAACGCCACCATATTTTTATATACCATTACCGGCCAAATGTAAAAGAGGCACATACGGTTATCGTATATGCCTCTTTTTTATTATCAATTATGCCAAGGCGTAATTGCGTCCGGATTTTGAATTGCGCTTGCGTACCCGCAGGATGCAGCGCCCAATTCAGCCGGTTGAATTAAGTTAAATACTGCACCCATCATCCGTGCATAATCCTTCTCCATCAGCGCCTAACACTTTAAGGCTCGGTTGAATCCCTTCTTCTTCCGCCACTTTGCGCAGTGCTTCTGCAAATGCTTCTGCAGGTTGTGCACCTGAAATCGCATATTTACGATTAATGACGAAAAACGGCACACCTTGTACGCCAATCTGTTTAGCTTCTTCGATATCAGCTTTTACTTCCGCTGCAAACTCGTCAGATTCGAGTACTTGCTGCGCACGCTCTCGAGAAATTCCTACTTCTTCCGCAAGTCGAAGCAATACATCCTCCGTACCAATTTTTTCAGCGTCAATGAAATACGCTTTCAAAAGCCGTTCAGATACTCGCGCTCCAAGGCCTTGCTGCTCAGCAAGCTTCGCAAGACGGTGAGCATTAAATGTGTTAGCAGGCCTTATTTTGTCAAAGTTATAGTTCAGTCCAACCGACTCTGCTTGTGCAGTTACATTCCCCGTCATGTTCTTCGCTTCTTCCACACTCGTTCCGTATTTCTCTGCAAGTACTTCTGGCATCGTCTTATCAGATGTAGCCGGCGAATTCGGATCCAATTCAAATGCCTTGAAAATAACCTCTGTATTTTCCCCTAGACCTGTTTCCTTCAATGCTTCTTCAAACCTTCGCTTACCGATATAACAAAATGGACATACATAATCCGACCAAATTTCAACTTTCATTTTGTCACACACCTTTCTTATCTTCATTTTAAGTTCAATTGAAGTGAGCAACAATGAATATGCTTATTGTCAGGGAAATTGGTGAACTGTAAGAGCAAGTTTGCAAACTGTAAGGGAGAAACCGAAAACTCTAAGGGCATTGCCAAACTGTCAGGGCAAATTGGCGAACTCTAAGAGCAATTTCGCAAACTGTAAGGGAGAAACCAAGAACTGTAAGTGTAACTCACTAAACAGCAAAAAAGCTGCACCCGGTTCTAACCCAGGCACAGCTCTTCTAATTCATCATTTCAACGCATCCGTCAATACCGGTACAATCTGCTTCTTCCGAGAAACAACACCTTGCAACGTCGCTGTATTATTCACAAGTTCAACATTAAACGCTGCACTTGCTCGCTCTGCTTCTTTACCGAGTGCTAAAACGACTGAATCATTATTCAAAATATCCGTCACGACGAATAAGAACAAGTCGAGCTCTTTCGTAGCGATGACGCCATTGAGCAGCTCTTCCAATTCAGCCTGACGATCCATGACATCATTAATATCAACGGCATTCACTTGTGCAATCTCAATTTTCACATCGCCAAACGAAAATTCCTTTGCATCCATTTCAATCAAATCTTCAAGCGTTTTATCACTTAAATCCGCACCAGCCTTTAACATAGCTAGTCCATATTCCTGCGCATCAACACCTGCAATCGCCGTCAATTCATCCGCTGCTGCACGGTCCTCTTCTGTAAATGTTGGTGATTTGAATAGCAACGAATCCGAAATAATGGCAGACAGCATAAGTCCTGCAATCTCTTTCGGGATAGCTACGCCATTTTCCTTATACAGCTTATTCAAAATTGTCGCTGTACAACCAACTGGCTCCGCACGGTAATACAAAGGATCACTCGTTGCAAAGTTAGCAATTCGATGGTGGTCAACCACTTCAATTACCTGCACATCATCCAAATCGTCCACACTTTGCTGCTTCTCGTTATGGTCAACAAGAATTACCTGTGCCGCATCCGGTGCCGCTTTATCAATCAAACGTGGTGCTTCAAAACCGAAATAATCCAGCGCATACGCCGTCTCATTCGTTACAACACCAAGTCGTACAGCTTCTGCATCCATTCCTAGTTGTTGCTTCAGATACGCATAACTGATCGCCGCAGTGATCGAATCCGTATCAGGGTTTTTATGTCCAAATACTAATACTTTTCCCATTAAAATTAGCCCCCTATTTATCTTTATATTTACTTTTTCCCGCATTAACTGGCAGTACGAATCCCGCTTCAAAACTTAGAACTCGTTAAACAACACGCATGTGGGGTTCAACTGCCCGTAAAAGCCCGATAAGTTCAACTAACATTTTATCACAAAGGTCGACCAAATAATATATCCGACAATTCATCTTTATTAACTATGAAATCAGCAATGGTATAGCCGTCCAACACCGTAAAATAGGCAGCAAGCGCTTCACGAAGTGCTCCCTTTAATCGGCAGGCGGGGGAAAGTATACAACTATTCGACTCTGAATTGAAGCATTCGACAAGATGGAAGTCATCCTCTGTCTTCCGTACAAGTTCACCAACATTAATCATTTCCGGTGCAACGTTTAGTCGGATTCCTCCACCACGCCCACGAGTCGTCTCAATCAAACCCATTTTTCCAAGCTCATGAGCTACTTTCGTCAAATGGTTTTTGGAGATACCGTATATATCTGAAATTTCCTGTACCGTCGCCTTCTCCTCAGTTCCCTTTGTGCCAAGGTATATTAGGACACGTAAGGAAAAGTCTGTATACATTGTTAAACGCATAATTTCACCGCTCTTTCTACATACTATTATATCACTTGTGACGTTTACGTGAAGAAAATGTGGCTAACTTTCTAACTTCACTTAAACATGTATTTTTTTTATAGCTTTAAAATTGCCTATCGCTTATTGTAAGGTTAACAAACAAGAAAGGTTGTGCATCATCACATGCTATCTCAAGAAACGATTAACATTATCAAATCAACTGTCCCTGTATTAGAGCAACACGGAAAGACAATCACAACTGTTTTCTATAAGAACATGTTCGAAAAACATCCTGAACTGTTAAATATATTTAACCATGCAAACCAATCACAAGGTCGTCAACAAACAGCCCTTGCCAATACAGTTTACGCTGCCGCTGCCAATATCGATAATCTTGCAGCTATTATACCGGCTGTTGTCCAAATTGCACACAAACACAAATCATTGGGCATTAAAGAAGAACATTACCCAATTGTTGGATATCACCTATTAGGTGCTATTAAAGAAGTCCTTGGTGATGCAGCTACACCTGAAATCATCGCTGCATGGGGTGAAGCTTACGGTGTCATCGCAGATGCATTTATCGGCATCGAAAAAGACATGTATGACCAAGCTAAACAAGCAGACGGCGGATGGGAAACATTCAAAGACTTTACAATTGCCGATAAAGTCGTCGAAAGTGATGTCATCACATCATTCTATTTAAAACCTGTGGATGGTCAAAAATTACCTTCTTACAAACCTGGTCAATACATTTCAATTCGCTTAAATATCCCTGGCGAAGAGTATACATTGAACCGTCAATATAGCTTATCACAAGCTGCGACAGGTGACCTGTATCGTATCTCAGTTAAGCGTGAGGATGAGTTCAATCCAAACGGAAAAGTATCTGTCTTCCTTCATAACGGAATGGCAATCGGCGATACAATTGAAGTCAGTGTTCCAGCTGGTGACTTCCACCTCGATACAGATAGTAACAATCCTGTTACACTCATTAGTGGTGGCGTCGGTATCACACCAATGATGAGCATGTATGAAACGATTGCAAAAACGGCAGCGGATCGTCCTGTAGCGTTTTTACACTCAGCACGAACGCGCAAACATCAAGCGTTCGATGACGTTCTCCGTCAATTGAATGATACAATGGCTAACTCAACATACGCTGCTCTTTATTCAGAAGAAGGCGATGGCTTCATCAACCGCGAATTCCTAGCCGCTAATGTCTTAGAAGGCAGTGATATCTATGTCTGTGGACCAACAGCATTCATGCAAGCAGTTATCAAAGAATTGTATGCACATGGCACGCCTGAAGACAAAGTGCACTTTGAATTCTTCGGCCCAGCCGTTCAACTTGAATTAGCACACGCGTAACTGATAAACAAAAAACGCCGTCACCCACTTGGATGACGGCGTTTTTTTGTTCAAATTATTACATACGATATTTTGACACGAATGGATTATCCCTCTCATAAAAACGCCACGGATAATCGACAGCCTCGCCTGAATTGCCAATTCCCACACGCGGACCCGCAATGATCTCTCCTACCCCAGGCCCTTCGGCAATGAACAGCGGTTGTTCAGACCAATGATGACCGTAATAATCCATCGTAATCCCCAATGCTTTTGTCAATTTCCCCGGTCCATTCGTCCAATCTTTCATTTTCAAATGAATACCACGATTTTCTTTCATCTGCTCAAGTCCTTCAATCGGCTCGACTGCACGGATTAAAATCGCATGCGGCGTTCCAATCCGACCACTAACCACATTGATAAGCGTATGTGTATGCATTCTGTACGTGTAGACCAATCCCGCCTCTTCAAACATCACATCCGTGCGCTTCGTACGACGATTGCCAAAACTATGCGCCGCCTGATCCTCTGGCCCATGATACGCCTCCGTTTCGACAATACGTGCCACTAGCAATCCATCCGGTTGTTCGTGGACAATGTACTGCCCGAGCAGACTTTGTGCCAATTCTAAGACAGGTGCTTGAAAAAAGGATTTATCAATTGGTATATATATCGTCATCGCCCTCCACTTCCTTTATTTCAGCTCTTTCAACATGCGTCCAATCGCTAACCAATCTGCATCCAACGCAGGTCTATGTGAAGGCCTATAAAAAATAGACGCCGGATGAAATGTTGGCACAATCGTATATGTTTTCTGTGTCCAATTAAACGTCGTATCATCGAGTTCATTCAAATACTGGATGGGCCGCTCCAATAATTGTCCATGCAGTTCCGTCACCTTCGTCTCTCTACCCAGTAACCGCTGCAATCCAATATTACCAAGCGTGACAATCAGCTTCGGCTCAATATTTGCCAACTCATAATCGAGCACGGGCGCATGTGCCAAAATTTCTTTCGTCGTCGGCGGTCGATTGTATTTACGTTCCGTCGCCGTACCATCGCGTTCCTTCTTCGTTCCCCATCTATATGGTCTGCTACGGACTGCACTTGTAATATAGACATCCTCACGTGTCAGACCTATCGTTGCGAGTGACTTCATCAATTCCTTCCCAGCACGGCCGATAAACGGAATGCCATCCACCAGCTCAAATTCACCTGGTGCTTCCCCAATCAGCATGAGCTCAGGCTTTTGCGGACCTTCCCCATAAATAAACCCCTCCACCGGAAAACCCGCAATCCGTTCTTTACCAAGGATCGCAATCGACTCAGGAATACGGAACATCAGAACACCCCCTCATTTCTTTTTAGTCTATCACCAAAAGCGCAGGGCGTCCGTTTAGATGCGACAGCCAATATGGCTTATGACCCGAGCATCTGGCGCCCGGAGACTAGACGTTCAAAAAAAGCCTTCCCCCTAAAGGAAAGACTTTATACCCCATCTATAATTGAAGTGCCCAAAGCCGTCTCCACACTGTTCGCAAAGCTATTGCCTGCCCCCCAGTCAAAGCGGAAGAAAACACCTTCTGATCCACCAGACGCAACTACATGAACCTTTGTATCTTCACCAAAATCATCAATCGTAACTGTCAATGATGCCCGGTTGCTTGACCGCATATAATACTTCTCTAGCACCATAACATGAACCTCGTACTCTCCAACCTTCCTGACATACCGATCGACAAGTGTTCCACTAATGCTTCCTCCCACTACATAGGATTCAATCATACTCATCGCTGTCGTTGGTGAGATTTTCACAGTAAACTCACGTACTGACATCTTCTCAACCCCTTCCAACCTTACTTCTTTTACGGATGAATGGCAGTAAAGGTTTCAATATTCAGTAATCAAAAAAATAAACCCTACACAAGGTAAGGCCTACTCTTATCATTTTCGCGGGGGGAGCGGATAATAGTTATTTTCTGCTGAGCGCCCTTTTTTCCTGAGCATTTGTATTATTTTCTGAGAAAAACGGCTACGCGCAATCAAACGCTTGGATGACGTGTCCATTTCTACATCTAGTATGAGCGGCCTCAATATATAATCTCCCCTTTTCAATCCTACTGCCATACTATGTGAGGTACATAGATTATATTCTCAAAAAGACCTACCCAGTAAAAAAGGTAGGTCAGCATTTATTCCAACTCTAATTGTTTTGTTTCTGTTCCCAAAAAGACAACAGCCAACACACCGAGAACAATTGCACCACAGAAAATTCCGAAGATCAAACCAAATCCATAACCAGCCGCAAGCAATGAACCCACCAGTAACGGCCCGAAAATACCACCTACCCGCCCAACCGCAGCTGCCATTCCAGAACCTGTTGCACGGATTGCCGTTGGGTATTGTTCTGGTGAATAAGCATAGAGGGCTCCCCATGCGCCCAAATTGAAGAAGGATAGCAAAGCACCAAAAGTCAACAGCATCGGCAATGTCTCCGCACTCCCGAAGACAAAAGCACTGACCGCTGTTCCAAGCAAATACGTCGCTAACACAAACTTACGCCCTGCTCGTTCAATCAACCATGCTGCCGAAAAATAACCTGGTAATTGTGCGAGCGTCATAATAAGCACGTAACCAAAACTCTTAATCATACTGAAACCTTTTATGACCATGACGCTTGGCAGCCATAGGAACATGCCGTAATACGAAAATACAACCGTAAACCAGACAATCCATAGCATTAACGTTCGACGTGCATACTTTTTTGACCACAGCAACTGTATTTTTTCCAAAGCAGATTGCTTCGGTTTGCCATCTGCTTCGAATTTAGGTGAATCTGGTAATTTCCGACGCAAGTAAATTGCATAAAATGCCGGTAACGCCGTAATGATTAACGCAACCCGCCAACCAAAGTGCGGAATAACAAAGTACGAAATCAGCGCGGCCATTATCCAGCCCACTGCCCAAAAACTTTCAAGTAATACAACAACACGGCCTCGTTCATGCGCGGCCACACTTTCTGATACTAATGTTGAAGCAACAGGCAACTCGCCACCTAATCCAGCACCAACAAAAAAGCGCAAAATCAGAAACGCCGTAAGCGTCATCGTCAACGCCGATAATCCACTAGCCACCGAGAAAAGGACAAGCGTCATCATAAAGACATTTTTGCGTCCAATCCGATCCGCTAGCATGCCAAATCCCAATGCCCCAACAGCCATCCCAATCGAATTCACACTACCAATCCAGCCCATCTCGGCAGGTGACAACTGCCACTCTATCGCTAATGCCGCAATGACAAACGACAAAATACCGACATCCATCGCGTCGAACATCCAACCTGTACCTGCAAGCCCTAATAATTTATTCCTAGAAATGCCCTCATGTTTTTTGCTCACAATATGTCTGCTCCTTATTGAAAACCATAGTGTCTTGACAGTTGTCATTATACTCTACTATTCAAGACAGCACAATGGATTTTGAGAAAGTAAACAACATGAATAGGCAGCTTAGCAACGTTTTCAGCAAACTTGGCAACGCTAGCGCAAAACCTAGCAACATTACTCCTAAACTAGACTGCGCTCACAGGCTGGAAGCATAACGTCTCAACTAACAACCAGATTTCCTTCCTCATCCAACTTTGCAAAAACACCCATCTTTTTATCCATAAATGTATACTGCTTATTGCCAATCTGAATTTCTGTTCCAGCATGCGCAAGACCAATCGTAATAGTCCCCTGCGCTCCTGTTCGCACAACCGTCTTTACAATGTTGACCGAACCTGTCTCTTGCAAAGAAATCTTATGCGTTGCAATGATTTCCCCACCACGACATACTCCTTGCACGTGAATACTATCGCCAGCCGTCACCGAACTATGGTAAACACCTTTCGACGTCACTTCAATCGTGCCACTACTATACAACACACTATTAATCGCATAGGGCACAGAAAGAACCGCCTGCGACATTTTAACCCCATACAATTCCACCAGCAGTCTAACTTCCTCAATAAGTAATCCGAAGCTAGCCGTATCTTCTAATTTCTTATGCTGTGAAGTAACAAATACTGTATAGAGTTTATCTGCTAGCGTAGTCCATTCAGCTGACAGCTGTTGCGAATTATTTTTCACCTTCTGAATGAAATTCTTGTTCAACTCTTGGAATGTCGGATATTTCTTTTCAAGAAGCAACCGAATCAAATGATTCAACTCGGACGTCGTTAGGTCATCCCCTTCATCCCCTCGAATCGCTAGCACCCTATGAATAGCCTCTTGAATTTGTTCTAATAAATCTAAGATTTCCTTCAGCTGTGACGTTAGCTCACCAATAACAACTTCCTGTTGACCTACACTAATTGTCGATGAAAAAATATTTCCTTTCACAATCGCAGATTTTACAGCATGAATAGTCGCTTTGGTGACAGTCCCTTCGATGTAAATCGTCCCTGTTGCCCCAACAAACATAGCCGTTTGAACGCTACCACCAATTCGTACATCTCCTTCAAAGCGAATATTACCGCTCTCCAAATCGACTTCACCTTTATGAAAAAGTTCAGGATTAACATCAATCTGCACCAATTTTTTTCGCCAATCGACTGATGGTCTTCCAGATATCTCAGCTACGATGTCATTACCCATTTGCGCAACATTCTTACCCGCACGTACTACAATATCCTCCACCTTCCGAGCTGCAATCGCCTTGCCGAGAAGGTTGCTACCATCTGTACCAGGAACCGATGGTATATATGTCGCAATCACCTGACCCGCCTCCACGGAAACAATCAAGTTCAATTCACGAAAATCAACCTTTTCCAATTCACCTGGTACCTTCTCTTTGTAATCGATATGCATCTCCAAATCCCCATCAAGCCCTTCAATGGGTGATACACCCTTCGCCACAATAATTTCATATGGCTTATCCACTTCAGTCACTTTTTTGATAGCTGGAAAAATCAACCCTTTTCCTATCCCCATCGATTTCAACCGCTCAACAATTAGTTGGGGCTCTATATCATTATAATATTCAATTTCCTCTTCAGCCTCAATCTGAAGTACCTTCTTGAATTCCGTATCACTTAACGTACGTGTAACCCTTTTACCAGGTATAAAAGTAAGCATCGCCAACATATCTTTCTCCATTAATTGAATCGAAAACTGCGGTGGTATGAGCTCATCATGCACAGTCACTTTAACTTCATCACTCGGTAAAATCATTGTTCTTTCCCTGACCTGTTCTCCATTGACAGTCAGCTTAACATTTTCTCTAGGGGAGACGATTGGATAATTTCCACCAGAAAATACAGCTTCAATTTTGCCATCCGCCAGGCGAATTCCGAACGCTTTTTCTTCCACCGCTATATTCAAGCCATGCTTAACCCCATCACTTGTAGGCGGTGCCATTTTAATGTATTGTTCAACCGCATCTTCCATCATTTCCTCTTTTAACTGCGTGACGGTCACTTCAGCCATCATTTTTCGTAAACCAAATAGATTTCGTTTGGGATTCGTTACAACTTCAACTTGCACTTCTTCCATCTTCAATTCCAAAATAGATAATGCCAGTTGGACAGCTTCTTCCACCGTTTCTGCTTTCACGGAAATCGATTTCACCATAACGATTTCACCTCACTTGAATTGTTTTTTTGTGCCACTCTAGTACATTCATCTTATCACATATTTAACTATTAAATCCCAATATACCTATTGTTCTAACAATAAACAAAAGGATTACAACTAGCACACGACAAAAAAAGGATTGATCCACTATTAAGTGAACCAATCCTTTTCTCATCTTACAATGCTTCTTCGACTTCTTTAATCATTTCTTTCACAGGGCGTAGCCGGCCAGAGTGACATTATCATATTTTTTACACACCAAAAAACGCCGGAATGGTTATCCGGCGCTTGCATTTACTGTCCCATCGCTTCATTAATATCCAAAGCGTTATCAAGTACTTCTTGTGGAATTTCAATTTTATCAATTTCATTGATCTTACTTAGCTTCGCGTCGATCTTCTGATCCAAGCGCATTTCCTCACCATCAACGACCATCGTCATGTCCATTTTCATATTGAAAGCATTTGTGTAAAATGTCTTTTTGTCGATGAAAATTTCATACTCCAAACTTGTCACTTCTATATTCTCCATTAATTCCGCTGCTTCCGCATTCGCATCTACACCTGCTGGTAAGTTTTCCATCGCAAGTTCTTTGAACAGCTTGCTGAACTTATCCCCTGAAGCTGACAGTTTAAGAATATACTCATCGTCCGTCTGTTCAAACTTGAAGTCTTCTACAAACTCCTTGAACATACTCATATCAAGTGTCGGATCCGCGCTACCCACTTCTCCAAGCAATTCCTCATACATTTCGCTCGGTAGCTTAATCCATTGGCCAGATTCAGATTCATTCATAAAGAATCCTTCTTCTGTCATGTACACTTCCATTTTCATTGCACCTTGTTCTCCCATGTCCACATCCATCTTCTGATACATAGCCAACGGGTCAATAATCATATCCATGTCCATGTTAATTTTGCTATTCATCGTTAGATCCTGACTAGGTATCTCAATCAGCTGGTCAATATTCATAGCTGCCTGCATACTTGTTTGTTCAGCCGATGCTGCCGTTGCCTTTTCGAATACTTCCTGTGCCGTCAACCCACTTGGTTCTTCAAGCTCTACTTTTTTACCTGTCTCAGTATCTGTTTTAGGCTCTGCAGGCGCATTACAAGCGGCAAGTCCAAGTGCAAGAACACCGACCGCCATCCCTTTTATCCAATTCTTCATGTCATTCGCTTCCTTCCATATCCTCTTTTTACTACATCTATTCATACGGTACATAATAGAAAGAGTTCCCTTTTTGGATAAATGAAATAAAATTGGACAGTAAGACTCAATACAACAACTATATCAAAAGACACAGAAATCGATTACTTCGGGATTAGAAATAAATAAGTCGTTTTCCTACACAAAATCCGCTATACTAACCATTATCAAAGGAAAGGGGATTTTACTACATGTTAAAGAAATTCTTTTCTTATTATAAGCCGCATAGACGGTTATTCATCATTGACTTTTCCAGTGCTATTTTCGTAGCACTGCTCGATTTGGCCTTCCCCGTTGCGGTCCAATGGTTTATCGATGATTTGTTGCCGACTGGAAATTGGAGAACTGTCATCACGGTGAGTATTTTACTGCTGCTTATTTACTTACTCAGTACAGTCCTACAATATGTCGTTAGCTATTTTGGGCACAAGTTAGGCATCAATATCGAGACCGATATGCGCCAACAGTTGTTCAATCATGTACACAGGCAATCATTCCGATTTTTCGACAACACAAAGACAGGACATATTATGAGCCGAATTACGAATGATTTATTCGACATTGGAGAACTAGCTCACCATGGTCCAGAGGATGTTTTCATTGCCATTATGACCATTATTGGTGCGTTCATCCTCATGTATAACATCAATCCAGAACTTGCGCTTATCGCTATCATTATGGTTCCGTTCCTAATTGCCCTTGTGACATTCTGCAATAAAAAGATGAATGCCGCGTGGCAAAACATGTACGGAAAAATTGCAGATGTCAACGCACGTGTCGAGGATTCCGTTTCAGGATCACGCGTTGTCAAGTCCTTTACAAATGAAGAATTTGAAATTGCACGCTTCCGCGAAGACAACGGCAATTTCCGAATCGCCAAACTTATCGCCTATAAAGTGATGGCTTGGACACATTCGAGCATGTTCATGATGACTCGGCTAGTTACACTCCTCGTACTCGTTGTGGGTGCATGGTTCGTTCACAACGGCAAATTGTCCATCGGTGAAATGGTCAGCTTTGTATTGTTCGTTAACATACTTATCAAACCAGTTGATAAAATTAGTGCGCTACTTGAATTGTATCCGAAAGGGATGGCTGGATTCCGTAGGTTCCTTGATTTGATTGAACAGGAGCCTGAAATTTTGGATCGCCCGAACGCCATTGCCGTGCCTCATTTGAACGGTAACATCGTCTTCGATGATGTTCATTTCCACTATGATGACAACAAAGCTGTGCTCAATGGCATTGATTTAAATATTCATGCAGGACAAACAGTCGCATTCGTTGGTCCATCTGGTGCTGGAAAAACAACGATTTGTTCACTGATTCCACGGTTTTACGATGTCACTGAAGGAGCTATCGCCATTGATGGCTTAGATATTCGCGATATGACACAACACTCGTTGCGTTCTCAAATCGGGATCGTCCAACAAGATGTCTTTTTATTCACAGGGACCATTAAAGAGAACATCGCCTACGGGAAATTGGATGCTACGGACGAAGAAGTGTTTGAAGCTGCGCATAAAGCTCATTTGGAAGACTTCATCGCAGCACTTCCAGATGGCTATGAAACACAGATTGGAGAACGTGGATTGAAACTATCAGGTGGGCAGAAGCAACGCCTTGCCATTGCACGCATGTTTTTGAAAAACCCACCGATTCTTATTTTGGATGAAGCGACATCCGCACTCGATACAGAAACAGAGCGCATCATTCAGCAATCACTCGCTGAACTGGCTGAAAACCGGACAACACTAGTCATCGCACACCGTCTAGCAACTATTCGTGATGCAGACCGCGTCATCGTCGTCACAGAAGACGGCATTGCCGAGGACGGTAAGTACGATGAGTTAGTCAATCAAGGTGGGATTTTTGCACGTTTGCATAATAATCAATTTGTGGAGGTTTAACTCCTGGGAATGTGGCTATACTAGTAACATCCCACCCCCTTTCTCTTATATAGAAAACAGCACCGCATGACAGTTATTGTCATGCGGTGCTGTTTTTTAATGACTGACGATAAACTCCTCAAACTTCTTCTGCTCAGAACTATCCATTTCCACCGTCATCAGCGTGCCATCTTCCTCGTACTCCGTACTCTTCACATTCGCTTTATCATTCAAATAAGACACAATATCACCGCGGTCAAACGGAATGAGCAGTTTGCACGTGCTATACTGACCAAAAATCTTTTTCTTTATTAATTCGACAAGCTCATCTAACCCTTGTCCTTCCTTAGCCGAAAGCCAAACGCTGTCGTCGTTCACTTCTGGATAGCGAATACTCGCAAGATCCGCCTTATTATATACTTTCAATGTCTCAACATTCTCCACGCCGACTGCCTGCAAAGTCTCATTCGTCACTTCCATCATATAGCCATGCTCTGTATTCGACACGTCCACAACATGGAGAAGGAGGTCCGCATCACGCGCTTCTTCTAGCGTCGAGCGGAATGCTTTAACGAGATGAGTCGGAAGCCTAGATACAAATCCAACCGTATCTGTTAAGATAAATTGTTTATTATCAATCAACTTTACATTGCGGACAGACGTATCCAATGTGGCAAACAACATATCCTCTTCGTATACCTGCTTTGCATTTTCAGCATCCATCTTCATCAGCAGTTTGTTCATCAGCGTCGACTTGCCCGCATTCGTATAGCCTACAATCGACACGACAGGTGTGCCACTTTTTTTACGTTGCTTACGCTGTGTATCACGCTGATCCTTCACATGATCTAAATCGCGGCGCAATTTGGCAATCTGGTCTTCAATTTTCCGACGGTCCAGCTCAAGCTTCGTTTCCCCAGCACCTTTGTTCTGGAGTCCACCGCTTGTCCCACCGCCTTGCCGCCCAAGTGAAGCACGCAAACCAACAAGGCGTGGCAACATGTACTGTAACTGCGCCAATTCAACCTGCATCCGAGACTCACTCGTTCTGGCGCGTCGTGCGAAAATATCCAAAATCAGCATCGTCCGGTCAATGACCTTACACTGCAGCTCCTGCTCCATATTCCGAATTTGTGATGGCGACAGTTCATCATTGAAAATCACAAGATTGGCATCTAATTCTTCATAAAAATGACGGATTTCATCAATTTTTCCTTTGCCAACATAATGAGATGGATGGCGACGTTCTAAGTTTTGCGTCACTTCACCAACCACCTCAACAGCAATCGCTTCCGCCAGATTTTTCAATTCCTCCATCGCATAGGCGAAATGCTCATCTTTTTGTTCATGCACACCGACAAGCACCGCACGTTCCACTAACACTTCCATCCAACGACTCCTCTCTAGCCTTACCATAGGTCTATTTATCTTACCATATGTAGATTCACGCACCAATTAGGGCGGTTTCTGTGCTAGTTAGCCTGCCCAATGACAACATCCGTCAATCTATCCTTCCCACCTTCATGTTCCACAAACTTCAACAAGACATTTGACAAGGCAATATCATCGGCGTCACCCACTTTTTGTGACAATAAAATCGCCCACTCCGCCGTCTCCCTCAGCGGATCCTCAACACTGAAGACACACTCCGTAATTTCCAGCTGTTCATTAGCCGACGTAATCGCACCCTCTTCACGCAGCTTGGCAAAACGAATATCCTCCGCATCCTCCCACTCGATAAAAAATGGATACGGCAATTCATTTGATACGGGTTGATCGACAAATAGCATTTTCCACTTTCGCAATTGACCCGTAGCGGTTCTTCGTTGTGCAGAAAGTACACCAGACGTGCTGAATCCTTTATTGTTAATTTCCTCATTAAATTGCTCGATATCCTCGACAGATAGACAAACTGTGCCCCAGCCTTCACCCTCCTTTAAGTCGTGCAGCAATAACCTCGGCAATGGATGGTCTACTTGCTCTGCGATGTCCTGCCTTTCTACCGACAACCATTCGATATAAGCATTTTTTACATACATCAACGCATTATGCGTTCCCCATTGCTCATGGCGACCACCCACAACAGCAGACTGTTGTTCCGCAACCCACTCATCTGGTGTTCGATTTGTGAAATAAACAACGTGATCCAGTTTCATAAACATAAACCCTCTTTCTAAGTAGCAGAAAAGCCTGCAGTATACACCACAGGCTTTCTATCTTATTTATCCTCACCAAGAATTTTCAATGCTGCATCAAACTCTTTGTCAATCTCATTATTTTTCTTATAAGTAGCATTACTCACAACAACTGCAACAGCTAGACAAAGAAGGAAGCCAGGAATGATTTCATAAAGGTTATCTTTCAATACATCGATATTTCCCCAAATCATAACTGTAACAGCACCCGTAATCATACCCCATAGCGCACCCTTTGTTGTCAGCTTACGCCAGTAAAGAGATAGCAAAATAATTGGACCGAATGAAGCACCAAATCCTGCCCATGCAAACGATACGATGCTCAAAATGGATTCATTGTTCGGCCAAGCAAGAACAATAGCAATTAGCGATACTGCCAACACCGACATTCTTCCTAAAAAAACATAATGCTTATCTGTCGCATCTTTCTTCATAAACGTTTTGTATAAGTCTTCAACAAGTGCGGAAGACGATACAATTAGTTGTGAAGATATCGTACTCATAACCGCTGCAAGAACAGCTGCAAGCATAATACCGGCAATAAATGGATGGAAAATAATTTGTCCAAGAACGATAAATACCGTTTCATTATCTACCAGTGTTGCATTCGTATTTTGCTGGTAGTAAGCAATCCCTACAAGCGCCGTCGCAACTGCACCGAATAAACTTAAAAACATCCAGCCAATTCCGATACGTCGAGCTTTTTTCGCTTCTTTATGTGAGCTAATTGCCATGAAGCGGACGATGATATGCGGCTGACCAAAATAACCTAGCCCCCAAGCAACTGCCGACAATATACCGAGGAATGAAGCACCTGAAACAAAATTCAACAGCTGTGGATCGACAGCCCGAATACTCGCCGCTGTTTCCCCAAATCCACCTGTAATGAAAACGCCTACAATCGGTACGAGAAGAAGAGCAAAAAACATAATAATTCCTTGCACAACATCTGTATAACTGACCGCTAAAAAACCACCAAATAATGTATAGAAGATAACGACTCCAGCGACAATCAACAGACCTGCGTGATAATTTAGACCAAATGAGCTAAGGAAAAACTTCCCGCCCGCAACCATTCCTGATGATACATAAAACGTAAAGAAAATAAGAATGATAATTCCAGAAGCAATCCGTAACAGACGTGAGTTATCCTTTAATCGACTTTCCAAATAACTTGGTATCGTAATCGAATCACTTGATACTTGTGTGTAGACACGAAGGCGTGGTGCAACAAACACCCAGTTCAAGTATGCACCGATTGTTAACCCGATAGCAATCCAAGCTTCGACCAATCCATTGAGATAGATTGCACCTGGCAATCCCATCAACAACCAGCCCGACATATCGGCAGCACCTGCACTGAGAGCGGTTACAGCTGGCCCGAGCGCTCGCCCACCAAGCATATAATCCGTCAGATTAGACGTCCGCTTAAAAGCATACCAGCCGATAAAAATCATTGCCCCCATGTACAATATGATAGAAGCTAATTGATACATTTCATTTGACAATTATAAATCCCCCTTTCAAAAGTTATCTTCATCATACCATTTCTTTGAGAACTTTAAGATAGTTATTTTCAATTTCATCCTAAAACAATATTTACCAAACAAAGAACGACAGGATTATTTTATTTCCGAGAAATTCCCCGGGAAATAATCCCCTTTCGACACATATATATTTTTAAGAACTGGTGATACCATTTTTCATATGAACTTGAATATTTGTATTTAGGTTTAACATTCGTTTTTTCGGGAATCGTGATGATAAGGTGACAGCATCCGGCATCTAGCATCGTAGAACAGCCACCAGAATAACTCCCACTTCATATAGAAAAAGCGCATTTCTTGAGGTTGGCAAGGAATACGCTTTTTCTTGTTGAACGAATTACAAATTGTCTATTCTACAGGGAATGTTCTTCCACGTGCATCCTTGTAAACGACATGCTGACGGCCGAACTTTGTCGGTGAATCAAGACCGGCGGCTGCCGCAATCCGAAACAATCCTTCTCTCATTGTCAAAATGTAATTGGTCACACGATATTTCTTCTCTTCTACAACAAGTGCTTGTTGTAGTTTTTTATCTGTCGTCGCAACACCCGTTGGACATTCATTCGTATGGCATTTATGCGCCATAATGCAACCGACTGATATCATAAAGCCACGGGCAATCTGAACAAGATCCGCCCCCATCGATAGAGCGATTGCTGCACGATCAGGTGTTGTAATCTTACCTGACGCAATAATTTTCACACTATCGCGCACTCCAAATTTCTTTAAGGCATCATCAAGGAGAATAAGCGATGACCGAAGCGGTAAACCAACACTATCCGCTAAATCCTGATACGTCGCCCCCGAACCACCCTCCCCACCATCTAATGAGATGAAATCCGGCCCCATACCTGTTTCATGCATGAAAGACGCCAGTTCTTCAGCATCCTGCTTACTACCAATGACGACCTTCATACCAACTGGCTTACCAGAATGCAACCGAATTTTATCGATAAAATCAAATAAGGTTGGATAATCATCGAACTGGTGAAAACGATTTGGACTGTTGATGGTCGTAAAAGGTACAACATTACGAATTGCTGCAATTTCCTCCGTCACTTTCGCTCCTTCGACGTGCCCACCACGCATTTTCGCCCCTTGCGCCAGCTTAATTTCAAATGCTTTAACCTGTGGAATTTCGGCTTTTTCACGTAGCCTCTCCCAACTGAATTCGCCATCCTCCGTTCGGAATCCAAACAATCCTGAGCCAATTTGTGCAATGATATCTGCTCCACCTGCTAAGTGATGTTGCGAAAGGCCGCCTTCCCCTGTATTCATCCAGGCACCTTTCGCCATGCCTATCCCTTTCGACAAAGCACTAATCGCATTTTCACCGAGTGCTCCGTAACTCATCGCAGATTGCCCAAGCATACTGCGCACATGGAAAGGCTGCTGACAATTCGGTCCGATAATAATCGCGTCCTCTTCCGGCAACAGCCATGGCAACGCCGGTAACTCTTCACGATGCTCTTTCCGTGAAAACAAATAATCACCATCAACCACATAGCGCATCGTATCCACAAGTCCATCATTATCTACACGCATTTCCTCATTCTGTTTCGTGAACATCGCATTGCGAATAAAATAGCCTGCCTCATTAAAGTCGCGCTTCGAGCCAAAACCAATAACACTATTCAAATATTTCCCAGGCATCACCATATGCAAATATTCTTCACGGTTAAACGGTTCCCCATCATTATCATCATCAAATAAGTATTGCCGTAACTCCGGTCCCGTCTTCTCCAACATATAACGCATCCGTCCTAAAATCGGATAATTCCGTAAAATGGCGTGTTGCCTTTGCCTTCTATCATAAAAATAAAGAAATACACCGATCGTAATCGGTAGTACAACTAGAAATAAAATGAGCAATGCCGCCGTAATCGAAATACTTTCTATCCAAAACATATCCCCACCCCTTTTCCAAGCGTTAATAGGTGTTTACCACTAATGAAGTCTGTTAATCTTATTCTATAGAAATTTTTTGGAGGGATTCCATGGTCATCGAATTATTAACTGCACACGCATCCGTGCGAAAATATAAAGACAGTCCACTATCTAAAGAACATGTAGTCGAACTTATTCGTGCAGGACAGCATGCCGCAAGCTCTAATTTTGTACAGGCTTACTCCGTCATCCATGTGACAGACACTGACAAACGGGCGAAGCTAGCCGAACTCGCGAAAAATCCACAACAAATTTTATCGGCAGGTGCTGTACTTGTTTTCTGTATGGATTTTCATCGCATTCAACAAGCCGCGAATTTACTTGGGAAAGACATCGACTTTTCACATGCAGAAAGCCTACTTGTCGGTGTGACAGATGTTTCCTTATTCGCCCAAAATGTCGCGATTGCGGCAGAATCAAAAGGATACGGTATTTGCTATATCGGTGGTGTCCGTAATGCACCCGAAGAAATCAGTATGCTATTCAATCTGCCCACAGGTGTTGCACCAATGTTTGCGATGACAATAGGTGTACCAGACGAGTCCAATGAAGTGAAGCCGAGATTGCCGGTAGAAGCAATCATTCATGAAAACAGCTATGATGCCAGTAAATACGAAGACATCATTCCAATTTATGATGAGGTCATGAATGACTATTATTTAAGCCGCGGATCAAACCGAAAAGACGCCGTCTGGTCTGACGCCATGGCAACGTTTTTGGGCTCACCGAAAAGAACACATATGAAAGCATTTTTGGATAAGCAAGGATTTGAATTTAACTAGGAGAGATTAGCATGCAATTTGAAGAATTACTAGAGGAACTCACACGTCGGATAACAGCTGGAGCATTCATTAACGCAACCATCAGTCAGCCCCGAACAAAGACAGATGAATTGAAACGGGTGAAAGTGAAGCCTGTGGAGATAAAAGGACAGTTGCACATCCAATTTGAATATCAGTATGAACGCATTTTAAAGCATGACAACGTCACACCCACTAACTTGCGGGAGCATCTACAGCAATTGCTTGAACGCTTCAAACAGCTTCACGCCGAGTTTTCAGGCGAAAAGATTCATGTCCAGCTATCCAAAAAGTTCAAGGTGATGTGGAAATCTGACAAGGTAAACTCCGGGAAAGTGGCTGACCTTTCCCACAACCGGAAGAAAAATTATTTATTGGACGAAAACACGCCATATCCATTTCTTGTGCGCCTTGGTGTTCAAACACCTGACGGTAAAGTGAAAAAGCAAAAACATGACAAGTTTAGGCAAATTAATCGCTTCGTTGAATTCATTGACGACTCACTTGCCCATTTGCCAAAGGACCGTACTGTGCGTATTCTCGACTTTGGCTCTGGGAAATCGTATTTGACGTTCGCACTGTATCATTACTTACGTATCGAAAAAGGACTCGATATTAAGGTGACTGGGCTTGATTTGAAGAAAGAAGTCATTGAGGAGTGTAGCATCATTGCGCAAGATCTTGGCTACGATGATTTGGAGTTTCTTGTCGGTGACATTAACGACTACAACGGCGAAACGTCTGTCGATATGGTCGTCACGCTACATGCATGTGACGTCGCGACAGATATGGCACTTGCTCGGGCAGTGAAATGGGGAGCAAAAGTCATCTTGAGTGTTCCTTGCTGTCAGCATGAACTATTCTCCCAAATCAATTCCCCAGCGCTCGATATCATGCTCCAGCACGGACTCATCAAAGAACGCTTTGCTGCACTCGCTACCGACTCTATCCGTGCCGAGCTCTTATCACTCGTCGGCTACGAAGCGCAACTACTGGAGTTCATCGACATGGAACATACACCGAAGAATGTCTTAATACGCGCCTACCTTACGGGTCGCCAGCCATCAGCTGATGACTTTACACGCTACACTTCATTCAAAAACTTGCTGAATGCAGAGCCGTTTTTGGAGAAGGAATTGGGCGATTTATTGAAATAAAAGTAACCCCCTCCACTTTCACGAAAATTGTGGAGGGGGTTGTTTAGTCATTATTTTATTCTTCTTCAGTAACTTGCAATTGCTTCTTCAAAGTTTCTTGCCATAAATGAGCACACTCTTATCTATTCACCATTACTGATGTAAATACAAATTTATCATATCGATGCCTTGAAAAGGAGTATTCAAATGGAATTCCCGTAATTAAAAAACCTGTTTGTTCTACTTCTAATATCGGATCATCTTGCTTGCAGTCTAAGTGTTCCCAATCTAATTTCTCCGACTTACAGGCTCTTATTTTTCGGTGTGCCCCACCCATTTTCAATTCCAGCTTATGCTGTATATGATCATAGATGGATGAATGTAAAACTTGGTCATTAATGCCCGGAATTAAATTTGACGGCATATAAGTTTCTTCAATAACATAAGGTTCATTCGCCACAATACGTAAACGAATAATATGATAGACAGGTGTATCCATATCAATACGGAGATGTCTAGCTACCTCTTTCGAAGGAAATTGAATGGCAAATGTAATCACCTTACTTGTAACCTCTTGATCTTTAATAGTATTCGATAATCCTAAACTTTCTTCACTTATCACATTTACAGTACTATCATCTATTGAGGATTGTATGATAAATGTGCCATGCCCACGTTTTCGATAGAGCAAACCTTCCATTACTAAAATATCTAAAGCCTTTTTCATCGTAACCCTACTACAACCAAACTCATTTGCAAGACTTTGCTCAACTGGTATAGGTTGATCACTAGAGTAATACTCCGATTGGATTCTCTTTCTCATCTCATTTGAAATTGCTTCATATTTGACCATATCAAAAACCACCTAATTTATATTCTTGAGCTATCTTATAAAAGAGTCGTCTCCAAAAAGACTACACCCCTATAATATAATGAGGTTATGTTTTTGAAAAATAGGAAAGTCCTTAATTATGACTTTGATGACCCCTATTCGTTTCGAAATTATAAACTGCCCCGATAAGATTTGCATCATTTTTAAATTCACAAAGGGTAATTTCCGGAATATGAAGGGAATTTTCAGGACCAAAAAGAGCAGTTTCTACCTGTCTAGCTATTCGCTCTAAGTTGACCGTTAACTGTGGTATTAAATCACTCTTACTCGAAACTCCACCGCCAATAATTATTTTTTCCGGATCAAAACTATACTGTAAATTATAAATTCCCTGTGCTAAATAACGATAAAATGTATCCACTTCATTTTGTGCAATAGCGTCCCCTTGCTCGGCTAATTCAAACACCTCCTTACCACTCACTGCATTTTCCTCAAGGTTTTTACGCTTAGTATAACGCTTCGCCATATTGACAGCCGTCCCTAAATCACTAAATGTATGCTGATCTGTTAGGAGCATATACCCAAATTCTCCAGCAGATAAATGCTTACCATATTGGATTTTCCCATCTATGATTACAGCACCACCTATTCCAGAACCAACAACTACAAAGATTACATTCTTAAGTCCCTTTGCAGCTCCTTTCCAAAACTCGGCTAGCGCTGCACAATTCGCATCATTTTCAATCGATACAGGGCACCCGAATAGTTCCTCGAGCTCCTCGACTATCGGAAAATGATGGATATAAGGAATCGCACTTGCTCCTTCAATTATACCAGCTACCTGATTCACCGCACCCGGAGAACTTATGGCAATTCCCTCAATGTTATATGTAGCAGCCTTCTCTTTTTTTATCTTTAATAAAGATGCTTTCATGGACTCCCATGTAGTCGGTGTCACAAATGATTCTTTCTCTAGTATATCGTCATTATCCCAAACGCCATACTTTACTGAAGAACCCCCAAAATCAAATAAAAGCAACGCCATATCCTATCCTCCTTTAATAGAAAGCATCTGTTTTGTTAGGTTAACCTTTTTCATTTCAACAAAACAGATGCTTCTCCTACTCATTATTTCAGTCCATTATTTTTACTTACTTCCTTAATCCAATGCCCTGACTTTTTAATCGTTTTAATCTGAGTGTGAATATTATTGGATATAAATCCGTAACGATTGCGATACGCATTTTTCCATGACCAGCAATCAATTGGTGTCCATAAGTGATAACCGAAGCAATTCGATCCTTCTTCAATCCCCTTATGAAGCCATTCTAAATGCTCTGTAATAAAATCAATACGATAATCATCATCGATAACGCCCTCTTCATTTAAGAAGCGCTCTTCTTGTGAAACACCCATTCCATTTTCAGAAACAAACCAGTCAATATTTTTATAATTATCACGAATATTAATGGCAATATCATATAAAGCCTCAGGATAGATCTCCCATCCTTTATCGACATTCATTCGTCTTCCAGGCATGTCATAAGAATCATAATAACGATCTGGCATCCAATTAGCTGTACTATTTGGTGAAATATCAGGCGCCTTCACACGGGATGGATGATAGAAATTCACACCCAACACATCAATTGTATTGGCTTTAAGAATCGCCAACTCCTCTTCCGTTGACTCCCATATGACTTTATCTTTTGTCAAAAGCTCTACTAATGCAGCTGGGAATTCCCCAAATACCGCTACATTTAAGAACATTTCATTTCTCCATAGGTCGGCAATTCTACCTGCTTCTATATCCGCCTCATGGTCACTAGCCGGATATGAGGGAGTGAGATTTAAAACAGTCCCAATTCGCGCCCCTTTTTGCGGAAGATCTAATTTACGAAATGCTTGAATAGCCTTTGCTGACGCTAAGTTAAGATTATACGCAACTTGTACTGCCTTTTTCCCATCGATTAGCTTCGGATAATGAAATTGATACAAGTATTGCCCATCAACTATAACCATCGGCTCGTTAAATGTAAACCAATCCTTTACACGGTCACCAAACAACTCGAAACATCTTTCAGCAAACTTTGCAAACAGCTCCACAACATGTTTTGATTCCCAACCACCATATTTATGGTAAAGCTCAACTGGTAAATCAAAATGATGCAATGCCATTACAGGTGTAATTCCTTGCTTGATAAATTCATCAATAATCGCATTATAATACCTGACGCCATCTGGATTTACTGTAGCTGTTTCAAAATCATCTATTAACCGTGTCCATTGAATGGAAGTACGGACAGAATTCAAATTAATGTCCTTCATTAATTGAATATCCTCAGCATAACTATGATAAAAATTAGAAGCTGTATCGGGCCCTACGTGGTCGTAAAACTCTTCTGGTTCAACCTCATACCAATAATCAAAAACGTTCGCGTGTTTCTTATTAAATCGTCCTTCACTTTGTGGCCCTGAAGTTGCAGCGCCCCACCAAAAGTTTTCCGGGAATTTTCTCATTGTCCAGTCTCTCCTTCTATGCTTTTATTCTGTAATTGCTTTTAAATGAAATAGTTTACTATTAAAGTCCTTAATTTTCTCTTTCGCCCAGTACTCACTCGCTTTACCAATAAAGTTCTCGCCAAATAATAGACCAATTTGCATAAGATCATCACCAAATCTTGACACGTCAGAATCATTAATTCTATAAAGCTTGTCTTCTGCTAGTCCCTTTAAGACTAAGCGCTCATATGGACGATTCGGTTTTGCCAACACTTCATAATAACCAACAATCGCTTCTGATTGGTCTTCCGACACAACCATCCAAGCAGTTTCATTACTTGTAAATGGACTACTTAAGCGAATAAATTGTCCTTGCTGGAATAGCTTACGATGCTTTTTGAAAAAGACTATATCCCTTTTCACTTGCTCTTTTTCTTCATCTGACAGCAAAGTAATATCTAATTCATAACCAAATGTTCCGAAATAAGCTACATTCGTCCTCATTTCAAGACTTGTCATCCTACCCACCTGATGGTTTGGAACAGCTGATACATGACTGCCCATGCTCGATAAAGGATAGACCAATGATGTTCCATATTGAATTTTTAATCTTTCCACTGCATCTGTATCATCACTTGCCCATGCTTGAGGTGCGTAGTACAGCATTCCAGGGTCAAATCTTGCTCCGCCACCAGCACATGATTCAAAAAGGATATGTGGATACTTCTCTATCAATCTTTCATATAAACGATACACCCCTAGAATATAGCGGTGATACACTTCGCCTTGCTGCTCTGCCGGTAATGCTAGGGAATAAGCTTCAGATATATAACGATTCATATCCCACTTAATGTAGTCCACATTGCCATCAACTAAAATAGCATCCATCTGTTCAAAAATGTGATCCACAACTTCTTGTCGAGAAAAGTCTAGGACGAACTGATTTCTTCCGTGAGAAACGCTTTTTCCTGGTACTTGCATAATCCAATCAGGGTGCTCTTGAAACAACTTCGTATCTTTGCAAATCATCTCCGGTTCAAACCATAGCCCGAATTTGATGTTCAATTGTTTAACTTTTGTTGACAGCCCTTTGATCCCATCCGGCAACTTGTCCCTATTCTCGAACCAATCACCGAGAGATGATGTATCATCATGACGCTCTCCAAACCAACCATCATCCAACACAAATAATTCCATCCCTAATTCTGCGCCCGTTTTTGCAATATCAAGGATCTTTTCTTCATTAAAATCAAAATAAGTAGCTTCCCAGTTATTGACTAAGATTGGACGCTCCTTGTCTCTCCATTCTCCTCGTGCCAGTCTTTTTCGATATAAATTATGGAATGTCTGACTCATGTCATTCAACCCATGTTCTGCATATACCATGACAGCTTCCGGTGTTTGGAAAACTTCTTGAGGCTTTAACTGCCAGCTAAATTCAAAAGGGTTAATGCCAATCATTGCTCGTGTTACTTGATACGTATCAATTTCCACTTGAGCTAAAAAATTCCCGCTATAAATTAAACTAAAACCGTATACTTCACCATGATGCTCTGTCGTGTCTGGGCGAACCAATGCCATAAATGGGTTATGGACATGACTACTTGCTCCGCGGGCACTCGAAACCGATTGAGTTCCTGTTATGATCGGCGTTCTTTCCATCTGATTTTCGCGAGCCCACGCACCATTTAAATGGACTAATTCAAAATTCTTGTCCGGAAAATCAATACTTGCACTCATCGCCGCTTCTAAACTAAACGTTTCCGCACCATGATTTACATACTTCGCACTTCTAGCAATTGCCGAGTAATCAGCAAATACGGTGTAAAACAAATGAAGCTTAAGTTCAGAATATGTATCTTGAAGAATAATTTCTAGCGTCTCTGCTTCTGTAGAATCTTCAACATACGTTGCAGGTAATCCTGTTAAAGCTGGTTTTCCATGATAAGACTTATGCTGTTCATATCGAAAATCGGTAATTCGATCCCCTTTAGGATAACGGATTTGTTGTGCTGGATGACGAAAATCTGTTGCCCCAAAAGTAGGATATTCCTGTTTAATATGCTCCATGGAGGATGTATGATCACCCTCGAATTGATTATTGGAAGGACGAACTTCTCTTTCTGTTAAATAATCAAAGTGGTCTCGATGGCGCATACTTTTCCCAAAATACAAATGCTCTAATTGCCCATTATTTTGAATCACTCGAAATAGGTAACTGATTTTCCCGTTCGTTAAATGAAATTCTTTGGTAAGGTCATTCACCTTAATCATTTGAAAGTTATCATTCATTCACAAAAAACCTCCTAACCTTATCTCCTAATTTCGGCAAATATTCATGCCCGTATTCTGGGAACACAATCATTTCTTTTTTAGCATTGATTTTGTTATACACAGCGAATTGTGTAGCTGGGAAACAGACGCCGTCTTCTAAACCAATTGCCCATTTCACTTCTGCTTTTATGCGCGGGGCAAGATGTTGAAGGTCAATATATTCTAATGTACGGAAAAATTCTTCTTCCCTTTCGTGCATAGGGTCACGAAATCTAAACCAATAATGTAGTTCTTCATAGGCAGAGGCACTAATATCAAATTCAAATGTTTTGCGATAATCACTTAAAAATGGATATTGCGCTAGCACTTTTTTTATCCTCGGCTCTAATGCAGCACATACTAACGACAATGCACCGCCTTGAGAAGCACCTTGGGCAACTATGGATTGTTCATCTACTTCATCCATTGACATTAAGATTCTCGCCGTTTGAACTGTGTCCAAGAAAACTTGACGATAGTATAACTTTTTTGGACCTTCCTCAACTCCCCGGATAATGAAGCCCTTAAGTGCTGTTCCTTTGGCAACGGTATTATCCTCTGACAATCCTCCCTGTCCTCGACAATCCATCGCCAATACAGCATAACCTTCCGCTACCCAGGACAGCTTGTCAGTAAAGTCCCCACTATCTCCATGATAGCCATGGAACATTAGCATGCCCGGTACTTTACCTTGAATATGTTTAGGTCTAATATATTGACATCTTATTTTCGCACCATTCACACCGATAAAATATAAATTATAAAATTCAGCAATCTTTGAAGGGATTTCTACCTTTTCCAACTCATAACCCAATGATAGTTCATCAAGTTTTTTTAGTTCATTATCCCAAAAGTGATCAAAATCAACAGGTTTTTCTCCTTGCCCCATATACCCCTTATATTCATTCATTATTTGAGCTGCTTTCATGAATACACCCCCAGTATTATTATCGCTCTCATTATAATGTATATACTTAGTTATGTAAATGTATATTCTATATTATAATTTGTAAATTCATATTTATTTAAAAAAGGTCCATCTATGCACAGTATTATGTGCATAGATGGACCTTTTCCCGATAGGAGTATCTACTGTTTCACTTCGCCAAAATTTCATCAATCGCAGCTAATTCTTCTTTACTAAACTCAATATTTTGCAACGCTTTCACATTTTCCTCAATCTGACTCACTCGACTTGCACCAATTAAGACACTCGTTACAATACCATCACGTAAAATCCAAGCAATCGCCATTTCAGCTAATGTTTGATTTCTACCATTCGCTACCTCATTTAATTGTTTCACCTTGTCAATTGTCACTTCTACGTTGGCCTTATTTAGGAAAGGATTTGTCGTTCGGTTTGCACGTGAATCTTCCGGAATACCGTGTATGTAACGATTGGTTAGTAATCCTTGCGCCAATGGACTAAAGGCAATAGCCCCCAATTGCTTTTCTACTAAAACATCCTTTAAGCCATCTTCAATCCATCGATTAAATAGGCTATACGAAGGTTGGTGGATAATAAATGGGGTCTTCATGTCAGAAAATAGTTTACTGATGTCTCTTGTTTGCTGTGCCGTATAATTTGAAATGCCTATATAGAGAGCCTTTCCTTGCCTGACTAGCAAATCTAACGCTCCGGCTGTTTCCTCCAAAGGAGTATCCGGATCTGGACGATGTGAATAGAAGATATCCACATAGTCTACCCCTAATCTACGCAAGCTTTGATCCATACTAGACATAATATATTTCTTAGAACCCCCGTCCCCGTACGGCCCTGGCCACATATAATATCCAGCTTTAGTAGATATAATCATTTCATCACGATAACTTTTAAAATCCTTCTTCAGAATCCGACCAAAGTTTTCCTCCGCACTTCCTGCAGGAGGCCCGTAATTATTTGCGAGGTCAAAATGAGTAATTCCTAAATCAAAGGATTTCCGAACCATGGCACGGTAATTTTCAAATACATCAACATCACCAAAGTTAGTCCATAAACCAAGTGAAATAGCAGGCAATTTTAAGCCACTGTTTCCGACGTTTCGATAAATCATATTCTCATACCGCTTGTCATCTGCAATATACATATTTCTTAGCCCCTTTTATCAAATCAATTTAAGAATACGTTTTTATTTTTACGGAAACGTACTTTTATTCATAATACCCATTCGGCTCTGGAAGCTTTTGATACTCTTCTTTTACCGCCACTATCTCATGAATATAGTCCTGCAACTTCATAATAGCTAGTGAATTCGATGTATTATTACAAAGTGTCGCATACTGAATAGTATTCAAATCCCCATTTAGATGAATAATCCATTCCGTTCGTATTTCAGGTTCGGTCGCACAGTGTGCGTTTCCATCACTCTCAAAATCCAGCTCCCCCATCATATCGACAGCAACCATCTTCCTATAAATATCCTGCATCTCTTCATCCGTTAATGCTATAGATACCTCCACTACGCCATCCATCACTAAATCTTTCACAACAGTGTCTGTAAAAGTATCGACTTTCCGCTTGCCTCCCACCCCATACTCCACACTAAAATCAAAGTCATCAGGCATTTCTTTAGGATAAACCGTAGACGAACATGCCCCTAACATCAACATGACTGGCAAGAGCCATTTCCAACTCTTCGCACGCAATGAAAACACCCCTTTTCATTAGACATTTAGCTTAGTGTCACGTCCAAAAACACATAGCTATCCCGTTCATGCTGCCTCGAAAACACAACAGGCACACGTTCAGTGAAAATCGGTCCATCCACAACAACCGTATGGAATTCACCAGATTCTCCACACGAATCAATGCCGAGTGCATCCAATTCATCCATCAGTTCAATAGTAAATTTGCGGCCAATGAAATGTGCTGGCATCATTTTTGTATTGACCACAACAATATAGGCCTCGAATCCCGCTGCCACAAATTCCTCTAACAAGCTACGACGGGGCTCTAGCCATAATGGATGTACCGCCTTCATGTCAACCTTTGCACAGGTTTTCTGTACCCATTGTAAATGATCTTCAAGATCGATATCTCCGAAAACAGCATGGTCAATGTCCAACTTTTTGCATGCTTGCATGGCATCCAAAAACTGCGCCTCATAGCTACTCCAGCTCGCTCCCCGAATCATCAATGGCACGCCTAACTTTTCTGCCTGTGCCTCAACAACCGCAAAAGGTAGTGCATGCGATTTTGACCGCTCTTTATCCTCCTCAAACATTGTCCACAACCGTTGCGGAATACCTCCTGCTTGTAGCGCCCGATAATACGCCATTGCAGAATCTTTCCCACCGCTCCATGATGCAACAAATGGTATATCCTTCATTTTCCTCACTCCCTACTCTTGTATTTATTTTACCATAGCTTTACGATTACCTTACAAAATATTCCGTGAACTACATTACATTCATAAATCAAACTTTTCACGGCTATCCCCCGTCAAATAATTGTAACGTGTTCGCGACATGTTGGAAATTGGAGAAGGTGAATCTTTTGTCATGACAAAAAATGAGAAGTTTGAACTTGTTGAAAAATTTATAGTTGAAAACCGTGAAGCCCATTATCGGCTAGCATATAGCTATGTACGCAATAAAGAAAATGCGCTCGATATTGTACAAGATGCCATTGTAAAGGCACTACATTCAGTGGATCGACTCGATGAGTTAAGCTTTTTGAAAACATGGTTTTATCGGATAGTCGTCAATACGGCGATTGATTTTATCCGCAAGCATCAGCGGGTAACTGTGATGGACGATGACATTCTCGGTAGCTTTTTACCGCAACAGAAAGATGAATTTACGGATATAGACTTGCAAAACGCCATTGACCAGCTACCGCCGAAATACAAGACGCTTATCATTCTTCGATTTTTCGAGGATTTGAAAATCGAAGAGATTGCCGAAGTGACGGGCGACAATATCAATACAGTCAAGACGAGATTATATGCGGCATTGAAGAAATTACGTATTGAAGTTGGGGAGGAATTTAGATTATGAAAAAGTTAAATAAGCTGAAAAAAGATTATAGTGAAACAGAAATCCCGTCCGAGTTAGAGGATATTGTGAATGCATCTATCAACAAGGCAAAGGCTTCACGCAAAAAACGTCCCGTTTTTAAACAGTGGGCAATCGGTGCCGCTGCAGCAGCTGCTCTTTTTCTAGGAAGTATCAATATGAGTCCATCCTTTGCACAGGCAATGGCCAATGTTCCCGTACTCGGCACATTCGTCAACGTCTTAACCGTGCAACAATTGACAGTGGACAAAGAAACGTATCAAGCGGATGTCTCGACACCTGCAATTGAAGGGTTGAGCAATAAAGAATTACAAGCTACTTTAAACAATAAGTATATAGAAGAAAACAAAGTGCTTTTCGAACAGTTTGAAAAAGATGTTGCAGAATTAGAGAAGGCTGGCGGCGGTCATATGGGCGTAGACTCGGGTTATGAAGTATTGACCGATAACGACCAACTACTATCGATTGCTCGTTACGAAGTGAACACAGTCGCATCTTCTTCTACTATTATGAAGTATGACACGATTGATAAGCAAAATAATGTGTTAATCACATTGCCAAGTCTTTTTAAAGATGACACATACGTCGAAACAATTAGTGCTTATATAGCAGGTGAGATGGAGCGAAAAATGGCAGAAGACGAAAATAACATCTACTTTTTGAATTCTGAGTTTGCAGAGGACTTCCAAACAATCAAATTGGATCAGTCTTTCTATATTACCGACACGAACAAACTAGTTATTTCATTCGACAAATACGAAATAGCTCCTGGTTATATGGGCATCCAAACATTTGAAATCCCAACAGACATTTTGAAAAACCATCTTGTAGGCGATACGTATATTAAATAAGTCATGAAAAAAGCAGACACGCGATTGTGTCTGCTTTTTTCATGTCTGTTTAAGACGGCATCTTTGTATCTGTTGGTTGTGCATAGCCTTCTTTATAGGTTTCATCAATAAAATTACGTACTTCTGTTAACGTTTTTCCTTCTTGCGTCATCTTTACAGATTGTACCGCAATTTCAAGACAAACTTGGCAACGTGTTCCGTGGTCGTCCCACACGACAGATCCATCTTCACGAACCTCATCAACGAAACAGTTTGTGTTACTTTCATGACCCGCACTATCGCCACAGCCACAATAGCATGGCATATAGTCAAGAATATCCGTTGCTGTCCCCGCAACTTGGTAGACAAGGCGCATTTCTTTTGACTTATCATCTAGGAATGCTGGTAATTCAGCGGCAGACGCCGTTACTTCCTGCAAGTCACCATTTGGTAATTGCTTGTGTTGTCCGACTTCCAAATGGTCTTTTTCATGGTCTGTATCAGCTTTCTGACCACACGCTGCAACAACAAATGTCATAGCAAGCAAAATGAGCATTAATCGTTTTTTCATCTTATGTCCACTCCTACTTTTGAGTCTACTCTTCCATCATAGCCCAAACTAACAATTTCATGGGTTACGGAATTGTGGACAATTAAGAATGCCGTCGATTATTTTCTTGTTTAATCCAATGACGAATGCCTTTCCCGGCATGAGGCTCATCTGCAAAGCGTGGAATGACGTGTAAATGCGCATGCGGAATTGATTGACCACCTGTTTTCCCCGTGTTCCATCCGACTGAATAACCATCATGTCCATACGACTCTTCCAAATAGGATTTCGCTTTCAATAGAAGCTCCTGCGTGTCTCTCCACTCTTCTTTCGTCAGCAAAAACACGTCTGGCGCATGCCGTTTCGGAACAATTAAACCACTACCTTCCAAAACTTGTTGTTCGGAAGGCTTTTGAATATAAGCACATGTTGCGTTTTCAAAAATAATTTGTTGTTCTGGATCTGCTAGCAAGTTACAATACGGGCACTCTTTTTCGTACATGCCTCTTATCTCCCAATCATTTTCGATGGGTCGACATACTCGTCAAACTGCTCTTCTGTCAATAAACCCGTTTTCAGCGCCGCCTCTTTCAACGTTGTGCCTTCTGCATGGGCAGTTTTGGCGATTTTTGCTGCATTTTCATAACCAATATACGGATTCAATGCCGTTACAAGCATTAGTGAGTTTTGCACTTTGCGCGCAATTTCCTCACGATTTGGTTCAATACCTACTGCACAGTTATCATTAAAGCTAATCATTGCATCACTCAATAACGTCACTGATTGCAGGAAATTGTAAATGATGACAGGCTTGAAAACGTTTAGTTCAAAGTTCCCTTGACTCGCCGCAAAACCAATTGCTGCGTCATTCCCCATCACTTGTGCGACGACCATTGTCAGCGCTTCACTTTGTGTCGGATTCACTTTCCCAGGCATGATCGAACTTCCTGGTTCATTTTCCGGAATCGTAATTTCGCCAATACCGGAACGTGGTCCGCTTGCCAACCAACGTACATCATTGGCGATTTTCATAAGATCTGCCGCCAATGCCTTGATAGCCCCGTGAACATAAACAACTTCGTCATAGCTCGTTAATGAATGGAATTTATTCTGCGCAGAAGTGAACTCAATGCCTACTGCCTTACTAATTTCCTCCGCAACACGATCGCCAAATCCAGCAGGTGCATTCAAACCTGTCCCAACTGCGGTTCCGCCGATTGCGAGTTCCTTCATCGATTCAACACTATCTGTAATCATTTTTTCCGTTTTCTCCAACATGCGGTGCCAGCCACTAATTTCTTGCCCAAGTGTCAATGGCGTAGCGTCTTGCAAATGCGTACGACCGATTTTAATAATATCCATGAATTCTTCCGATTTTTTGCCAAGCGTTGCCTTCAACTGACCGATTGCCGGGATGAGCTGCTGTTGGACAGCAATAACACCTGCGACATGCAAGGCTGTTGGAAATGTATCATTCGAGCTTTGTGATTTATTAACATCATCGTTCGGATGTAGACGTTCTTCCTCGCCCCACTCCTCCAGCAATTGATTGCCACGGTTAGCTAACACTTCGTTCATGTTCATATTCGATTGTGTCCCACTACCTGTTTGCCAAACGACAAGCGGGAAATGATCATCCAATTTCCCCGCGATTACTTCATCCGCAGCAGCGGAAATAGCTTTCATTTTCGCCTCCGAAATAGCGCCATGTGCATGGCTCGCGATTGCTGCTGACTTTTTCAAATGTGCAAATGCGTGAACAACGCCTATCGGCATTCTTTCCTCGCCAATTTTGAAATTTTGCTTACTACGTTGTGTCTGTGCACCCCATAACTTGTCCGCTGGTACTTTAATTTCACCAAATGTATCATGTTCAATACGATAATCCATTTTCCCCATCACCTTTCAAGTGTAAGTGTTTTCATTATCTCATGACTGGTAGCTTTTTTTCATCCGCCCAGTCTTGGATGAACGCTTTTTGTATAGTGTTCAAATTTTTAGGTAATTCATCTTTACCAAAGAAACGGTGCGCTCTGCTTTCTGCTCCCCCCTGATTCAGTTCACCCGTATACTCATCAGAATGAAAAATGACTTGCACACTATACATCTGATCGCCATTCGGGTACGTTGCATAACCGGACTCCCCCGAATAAAGACCAAACAATTGCAGTCCTTCCACATTCAATCCTGTTTCTTCATAAGTCTCCCTCTTCGCCGTCTCTTCAAACGTTTCTCCAAGCTCCATCAATCCACCTGGAATGCACCAATTGTCTGCATCTGTGCGATGCTGCAGCAATATTTTTCCCTCGTTCGTAATAATGACACCGCATCCCACTGTTAACAGCGGTTCCTTGCCGATCATTTTCCTCATTGTTTGTATGTAGTCCATTGGATTTCCTCCTTATACACATGCCAAAATGACCCAGTTTCCCGAGTCTTTATTCCCACTTAAACTGCTTGGTTTCCAATACCTCTAAAAACGCATCAACTACTTCAGGATTAAATTGCGTCCCTTTCCCTGCCTGTAGCTCTTCGACTGCCTCCTCAATCAGCAATGCCTTCTTATAGACACGGTCTGTTGTCATAGCATCAAAGGCATCAACAACGGAGACAATAGCTGCTTCCAGAGCAATTTCATCTCCTTTTAAACCATATGGATAGCCTTTCCCATCGTAGCGCTCATGATGCTGTTCAACTATAAATGCAATGTCCTTTAACCATTCAACAGAGTGCCTGCGTACCATTTTCGCCCCCTCTGTCGTATGGGTCTTCATAATTTCCCATTCCTCCGCCGTCAGCTGCCCAGGTTTATTTAAAATATCTAACGGGATGGCACACTTGCCAATATCATGAAAATAAGCACCCCATCGTAAAATGCGAAGGCTTTCCTTAGACATATCTAGACGTTTCCACACTTCAATGGAGTAATCTTTAATACGGCTACAGTGGTGATATGTATACCCATCCAGTGCTTCGATTTCTTCTGCTTCCTTTTGAAGTATTTGCATTTCAAAAAAGATGACTTCATAGGTTACGGCATTCATCTTCATTAGAATTTCCGCGTCTGTTTTTCCATAAAACGTAATAGCTCGTCCATATTGGGATGCATCAACTACCTCACCAATTTCCATCAAACGGCGTTTACCGTCATGCTCCATTTCCACACTACCATCCAATAGCATATAGGATTCCACTAAGGCGTGTTGCATATTATATTGAGCCATAAAAAAATGATTTTCATGTAATGATAGGAGGGCATTTGACAACCCACCCCATCTTCCAAGTAAAATGATGTCCACCGAACCTAGATGGACAACTGGGTATCCTTCTTCTGTATAGTTAGCATACGACTGACTAAAATTAGTTGGCATACTCGCACTCCCTAAATTAAGTTGTATAGTCATCGAATAATGTCTGAATAATATAATTATAACAAATTGATCATTAACTTCCACACTTGCTGACAATTTTTATAGAAGAACAAAAGCGCTGGAGCCTAGACGCGAAATCTCTACGTCATAACTTATCCACAGTATGAGATTTCATAATTTCCCAAGCAATTAAAAAAGACCCAGTTGCCCGAGTCTGTTCTACTTTCCTTATTCACTATGTACATATCCTTTCACAAATACTACATAACTCACTAAAGTAGCTCTACTACAAAAAGCAGACGCATTGCCCCAAGTCTTCTACATTTCTTTATTTCCACTTAAACTGCTTGTTCTCCAATACCTCTAAAAATGCATCAACTACTTCAGGGTTAAATTGCGTCCCTTTTCCTGCCTGTAGCTCTTCGACTGCCTCCTCAATCAGCAATGCCTTCTTATAGACACGGTCTGTTGTCATAGCATCAAAGGCATCAACGACAGAAACAATGGCAGATTCCAACGCAATTTCATCTCCCTTTAAACCATATGGATAGCCCGTGCCATCATATCTTTCATGATGTTGTTCAACAATAAATGCAACATCTTTAAGCCATTCTACAGCATGTTCTCGTACCATTTTTGCACCTTCCGTTGTATGGGATTTCATAATTTCCCATTCCTCAGGGGTTAGCTTCCCCGGTTTATTCAATATCTCCAACGGAACTGCCCGTTTGCCAATATCATGAAAATAGGATCCCCATCTCAACAAAATAAGATTTTGCGTATCTCCCGGCATATCCAAGTGCTTCCATACTTCAATTGTATAATTTTTAATACGATCGCAATGATGATAGGTATAGCCGTCTAGTAATTCAATTTCTTCAGCTTCTTTTTGAAGCATTTGCATTTCAAGAAAATGTTCTTCATAAGCTCTTGCATCTATTTTAAGTAAAAAAGTAGCTTCTGTTTCTCCATAAAACGACACAGTCTCTTTATAGGTAGAAGCATCGATTATCTCACCAATTTCCATCAAACGACGACACCCATTCACCTCCATTTCCACAACACCTTCTAACAGCAAATAGGATTCCCTCTCGAAGCGTTTGTTGTTATACTTCGCCATAAAAAATTGGTTTTTATGTAATGTTAGAAGGGCATTTGACAACCCATCCCACCTTCCCAACAAAATAATTTCAACTGAGCTAAGGCGCAAGGTTGGATTTCCTTCTTCTGTATAGTTAACAAAGGATTTGTTTGAATGGGTTAGCATATTCTCCCCTCCCAAATTAAGTTGTATAATCGCCAAGATATATCTGAATAATTCAATTATAGCAAAATGATTATTAACTTCCTATACCCGCTTGCAATTCTTGTCGAATAAAAAAAGGATAATGTATCACGAAAAAGAGTCCACACGCAATAATTGCGCGCGGACAGCTAGTCATTGCGCGGATAACGCCAAGGATTGCGCGCAGACGGCTAGTCATTGCGCGGATAACGCCAAGGATTGCGCGCGGACAGCTAGTCATTGCGCGGATAACGCCAAGGATTGCGCGCAGACGGCTAGTCATTGCGCGGATAACGCCAAGGATTGCGCGCGGACAGCTAGTCATTGCACGGATAACGCCAAGGATTGCGCGCGGACAGCTAGTCATTGCGCCCACTTGCAATATAAAGAAAAAGAGTCCACACGCAATAATTGCGCATGGACTCTTTCCTCTTCTATTTATTTCACTTCATCAGCTACTACTTCTTTTTCAACAAGTTGTTTCGTATTCGCTGCCTTTACTTCATTTGTTAGCTGGTCAATACTCGGGCGAATTGTACCTTTTCCCGAATAATTCTCCAGCATTTCCTTCACATCAATACCCGAAGAAGCTTTCAATGTTTCTTGTAACGTAGTCATTAAGTTTGTTGCATACGACGTCACTTTATTCGCACCGCCGCCTTCGCCACCACCTGTGTCAACGACAGTAATTTTGTCGATGTTAGACAATGGACTTGCGATTTCCTTCGCATATTCTGGTAGCATTTTGACAATCATATCAAGCATCGCAGCTTGCCCGTACTGTTCGAACGCTTCCGCAATTTTACGTTTCGCTTCGGCTTCTGCAAGACCTTTCAGACGAATAATATCCGCTTCTGATTCCCCTTGGGCACGCTGGGAATCGGCTTTTGCCTGCCCATCAAGACGAACTTTTTCTGCATCCGCTGTTGCACGTGCCTCAATGCGGTACTTTTCCGCATCCGCTTCTGTAATTTGTTTTGATTTTTCAGCTTCTGCATTTTGCTCAATGGCATAACGATCCGCATCCGCTTTTTTCTTCACTTCAGAATCATATTGCTTCTCGCGACGTAAAATCTCTTTCTCTTCCAGCTCAATTTGCTTTTGACGCTCAATAATTTGAATTTGCATTTCCTGCTCCATAACTTCCTGCTTGGAAACGGCTGTCTGCAACTCATATGCTTGGTCAGCACGCGCTTTCGCTACGTCCTGCTCACGACGATAATCCGCAACTTTCAACTGATTCTCTTTTTCTGCTTCCGCAATTTCAGTCGCACGCTCAATTTCAGCTTTCTGTGCTTCTTTCGAGGCTTCCGCATTTTTAATACGCGTTTCTTTTTCTGCTTCAACCGTTGCAATATCTGCATCACGCTTCACTTGTGCAATACGTGGTTTCCCTAGAGAATCGAGGTAGCCATTTTTATCGCGTACATCTTTAATTGTAAACGACACAATGACAAGTCCCATTTTCGATAAATCCTGCGAAGCCACACGCTGCACTTCTTGCGAGAACATATCTCGGTTTTTATAAATCTCTTCAACTGTCATAGATCCAAGAATCGAACGCAAATGACCTTCCAATACTTCCTTCGCTTCGTTTTCACGGTCTACCTTTGATTTTCCTAAAAACTGTTCGGCAGCTGTCGCAATTTCCGAGATTGAACCACCAATTTTAATAATCGCCGTCCCGTCCGCCATAACCGGAACACCTTGCTCTGTATATACTTCCGGCGTCGTCACTTCTAGCTTACTCGATAATAAGCTCAGTGGCGTTGCCTGTTGGAATACCGGTAACACGAATGTCCCGCCACCACGGATGATTTTAATCTTGTTGCCTGACTCATCCGTATGTACATTTTTCGTTCCTATATAACTCCCTGTTACAATAAGCGCTTCGTCCGGACCGACTGTCTTATACTTCGCCACATAAACGAGAATCACTGCCAATAAAACAAAAGCGACAACTCCAACTACAATCCAAATTCCCATATCCATCCTATTATTTCCCCCTTGTAAAATTTATTTAAAGTGAAATGGTTCATACTCCTTGACGATAAATGTTCCATTTTTCACTTCAATAATAAGTACCTCTTTGCCATACGCAATAGCTGTATTCTCGTACCCTGCTGCTCTTTTCGATAAAACCCCACTCACTGACTCAATGACAATTTCACCAAAACCGTCTACCGGCACAGGGACAATCACTTTCGCAACCTGACCAGTTAATGACTCATCTGTATAAGCAATTGACACTTCCGCCGACCTGATTGGTAGCAGTACAAAGAAATACAGAAGAAAATCGAGTATAGCTGCAATAACTACTGCGATGACGATAATGATTCCACTATTCAAGGCTGTCACAAGCTCCAGTATATAGCCAGCGGCGGCGGCAAGTGTTATGAATGCAAGTATAATCGCTGGATCTAACAATGGACTTACCTCACCAATACCTTCTGCCATGTCACTGAAAAAGATGTACAGTACCGTTGCCAGGCCCGCGACAATCAACACCACCAAATATACTTGCATAATCGGCATCCCAAACAGTTCCATCCCATCACCTCCACTTTCACTTTTCTGCCTTACTATATATACGGGCAGTTATGGAATAAGTTTCAATTTACTAAAAATTAATTTCCCCTTCATTTCAATTTCGCTATCAGTTAAGACAATCCAATCGCTTAGCGTAAATATCGGTAACTGCTTAAGTCCATGAATTGCTTCAAAAAACTCTATCCCAATATTTATTTAGTAGAGCTCACGTCTGTTGATTAACCATTTTAATGCACCGGTGAAAAAGGCTTGAAAACTACCATTTTCACTAGATCATTTCCGGCTCGCTTTCGACGAAATAATCAAGACATCATTACCAAGGAGGAATTGCAGTTCCTTCCTCCCCCAGGAGCAAGGATGACTAGAAACGACTTCGTCATTTCTAGTCATCCTTTTTCGGTCATCTTGTTATGAATACTTGCCTATCGCGTACCTACAACGTTCAAGTGAAAAATGCAGTTGTTTGGCAAAAAAAGAATAGATGACTTTCTATAGAGTGTAAGTGCCCGAAGATGCAATTTCGGGCACACTTGCACTTTGTATAAGGTACTCCCACTTTACTTTTAGCAAGTTTTATAAGAATGTAATACTTCCTAAAATAACAGTGGGAAGGACCATGGTAAAAGCTTCAGCTGCCAAAATTGTATCTTTGGCGGCTTTTATCCACGTAAAAAGCTAGCTATTCTTTCTTCCCTAAAAGCATTAGCACTTTGTGTATAAGTGTTTTTGGAGAGCGATGGATGAACGACCACCATCCCTATACATAGAAACACCCCGGTAATCGTATAGAAGTCGTTCAATCCACAGCGAACCAAAAGAACTGTACACAGCGCGCATAGTGTTTGATTAAGTTATTTTTTGGTTAATCAGCAGGTGCGAGTAGAGCTGAACTAAAAAATACTACTTACAACGCTCAGCTCTTGGGGATTCTTTAGCTCAACTTATATCGTTAGTTGAACTAAAGAAAAGGGTACGCTAGTAAGGGACATTCCTATTACTGAATTATCACTTTTCAAAAGAACAACCCCCTTTTCGTAAAAGTTATGTTAAGTTTGTGTAAATCTTGTCGAAATTTGTCCCGATTTCTTATGATTTTGTTATGATGAGGACACAATAATTTATTTCCGGAGACGGATGGAGGCTAATGATGTTTAATCAACGTAAAACAGACCCTTTCTTCACTGCATTATTAACGATTGCAGAAAATGTACAAGAAGCAATCCACTATGCAGATAATTTCAAAGTAGAAACAGCCGCTGATTTAAAAGAAGTCAGCATTAAGCTTAAAAATTATGAGACAGAAGGCGACACACTTATCCACGAACTTATTACTAAGCTCAATAAGTCATTCATGACACCTATTGAACGGGAAGATATTTTACAATTAGCCATTAAAATGGATGATATCCTCGACGGTATTGAGCAATTTGCCGCTCATCTTGAAATGTTTTCACTCACTGACATTGATGAATACGTCCAAAAGTTCATGGAAAACATCGTGAAAAGTACGGATGAGATTGTCCTTGCTATGCAATTGCTTTCTAAAAGAAAACTGGAAGCAATGCGTGTTCATGCCGTACAAATTAAGGAATACGAACGAATTTGTGATGAGGTTCTTCGTACATCCATCAAACAGCTTTTCATCCGTGAGAAAGATCCAATCCGTATTATTCAGTTCAAAGACATTTATGAGCAACTCGAGGATATTGCTGATTATGGACAAGATGTAGCAAATACAATTGAAACAATCATTATGCGTAACGCGTAAGGAGGAGACTTATGGATACAATACTTTTCCTTACGATAATGGTTGTTATTTTTGCGCTCGCTTTCGATTTCATCAACGGATTTCACGATACAGCCAACGCCATTGCAACTTCCGTTTCGACACGCGCACTAAAACCGCGTACGGCTATTTTGATGGCGGCCATCATGAACTTTGTTGGTGCACTCACATTTACAGGCGTCGCAAAAACCATTTCAAAAGATATCGTCGATCCATTCGTTCTTGAGAATGGTTCGCTTGTAATCTTGGCAGCACTGACAGCGGCAATCGCTTGGAATCTGATTACTTGGTATTTCGGTATTCCATCCAGTTCCTCACATGCCTTGATTGGCTCCATCGCAGGTGCTGCTGTTTCTGCAGCTGGGTTGGGAATTTTGAATTACAGTGGATTTTTGAAAATTTTACAGGCATTACTCATTTCTCCGTTCATCGCACTTGCTGGCGGATTTTTGATGATGTCGTTGTTCAAGGTTCTATTTAAAAATAGGAACTTATTCAAAGCCAATACGCGATTCCGCTATTTACAAATTGGTACAGCTGCGCTACAAGCGTTCACGCACGGTACAAATGATGCGCAAAAAGCGATGGGGATTATTACAATGGCCCTAATCGCTGCCAATTTACAAACCGGCGACGATATTCAGCTTTGGGTACGAATTGCAGCAGCTACTGCAATGGGGCTTGGAACGTCAATCGGTGGTTATAAAATTATTAAGACCGTTGGCGGTAAAATTATGAAAATTCGTCCAGTCAATGGGGCGGCAGCCGACTTATCATCTGCCATCATCATTTTTGGAGCTACGTTGATTCATTTACCTGTCAGTACAACACATGTTATTTCTTCCGCCATTATGGGGGTAGGATCGGCTCAACGCGTTAAAGGGGTTAACTGGGGCGTTGCTAAAAAAATCGTTGTAACATGGGTTATCACATTACCTATTTCAGCAACGCTTGCTGCGATTATCTATCAGGTTCTGAATTTGTTTTTTTAATTTAGTCATTTCACTTGCATTCCGATTTAGGCTCTGTTATGATAAAGAAGAATTATTTTTGTTCGACGCGATGGTCTCGATACATCTTGACCGCTTCAAGACTTGAGCAAGGATAGTAACACAATGTATGCATATAGCATACGAGGAGGAAACAAACATGGAACAAGGTAAAGTAAAATGGTTTAACGCAGAAAAAGGTTTTGGCTTCATCGAACGTGAAGATGGCGACGACGTATTCGTACACTTCTCAGCTATTCAAGGAGAAGGCTTCAAGTCTCTTGAAGAAGGCCAAGATGTTACGTTTGAAATCGAGCAAGGCCAACGTGGTCTTCAAGCTACAAACGTTAACAAAAACTAATTTTAATTAACCATTCAAAAGCCAGTCCTTTCGAGGATTGGCTTTTTTCTTTGTCCAGATTTTTGCTGTCCCAGCCTTCGCCACGACAGTTTGGCTAATCCCCCTTGTATATAAGAATCAATGTTTCTATATAATCATCAGCGAAGGCGCCGAGCGTTGTTAGTAGGATTCTTTACATCAACATATATAGTTTTCACTTTCACACTAACAATTTCCCCTAAAAAAGACATCTCCAACATTTTCCGTTATGATAGAAGAATAGAGTCAATCTACATATCGAAAGGACGGATTGTATGCGTACACTCGCGCGATTTGTAACGAGCGCACATAAGTATATTATTTTTGCATGGATTGCGATTTTCATTGTGATGGCTGTTTTCGCCATTAAGTTGCCAGGACTTCTTGCAGGAGACGGCTTCGAAATGGACGGCGAACATGCCGCTGTCATGGATATCGTTTCTGACACATTTGATATGCCAGCAGAAACGATGTTTGTCGTTTTCGATGACATATCAGATGATAAAATCCAAACGACGCTTCATAATATCGAAAAGCTTGACGTAACGTCAGCGATTGCTTCACCGTTAGAAGAAGATAGCCAATATACAAAAGGTGTTGCCTATGCCCTGCTCCATTTTGATAATCAGACAGAAAATATGTCTGACATCGTCACAGCTATTCGAGATGCCATTGGCGACGAAAAGGGAATTACACTGACAGGTGCTTCTGCGATTTCAAAAGATATCAACACGGCCAGTCAGCGCGACTTAATGACAGCTGAAGCTATCGGCCTACCGATTGCGATTATCGTCCTTCTCTTCGCCTTTGGGACAGTCGTCGCCTCATTCATACCACTTATCATCGGCGTCGTTACCGTTGTCACTTCGTTCGGTGTGCTGACGATTCTGGGCGGACAAATGGATCTATCCATTTTTGTCTTAAATATCATCCCGATGCTTGGACTCGCACTCAGTATCGACTTCGCTCTGCTATTCATTAGCCGCTACCGTGAGGAACGCAGAAAGAGCGACATGCTAGAAGCTGTCTCTACAACTATCCGTACAGCAGGAAGATCCGTTGTTTTTTCTGCATTTTGCGTTTTCATCGGACTCGGTGCCATGATGCTTATCCGAGTTGATATTTTCCAGAACATCGCGATTGGCGGCATGATTGTCGTTGGTATGGCTGTACTTAGCTCCATTACCCTACTACCATCCGTGCTCATTGCTCTCGGTGATCGCATTGACAAATGGCAAATTCTCAAGCCAAAAGCCAAAGGCGCGGACAATTGGCGTAAATTCGCCTATCGCGTTATTAAACGACCGATCACCATTACAATCGTCGCCTTTATCCTGCTCGGTATCGCCATAGTTCCTGTGAAAAATATGGAGCTGACGATTCCAGCCATAGATTCACTACCTAAGTCGTACGATACCCGCCAAGCTTTTGAATTAATGGATGATACATTCGGTCTTGGTGACCAATCATCCGTCTATATCGTCGCAGAACGTGCACAAGGTTGGGAGAATACAGCAGGTCTTCAAGCTATGAAGACACTGGAAGAACAACTAACAAAGGATGCGCTTGTGGATAAAGTAACGACGATTTTTACCGCAAGTGACATTGATTCAGTTGAACAATGGGAGCAAGCCTTACAAGTACCCGAAATGGCGACCGGACTCACTCCCCTTGTGGAAACCTTCGTCAAAGACAAACAACTCATGATTCCTGTCACACTTGGAGCTGCTGGTGATTCTGATGCCGCACAACAATGGGTACGTGATTGGTCCGAGAAGGAAACAGCTGAGAATTTATTAATTGGTGGTCAACCGAAGTTCAATCAGGAAATCTTCGATGAAATATGGGATAAAATCGTCTACGTGCTCATCGTCATCGTCGTTTCAACGTTCTTCATCTTAATGATCGCTTTCCGTTCCATTTTAATTCCCATCAAAGCGATTTTGATGAATATCATTGGGTTGTCTGCAACGTTCGGAATTCTGGTCTATATTTTCCAATACGGACATTTCGGTCTTGAGTCCGGTACAATCGCGCTGATTATCCCTGTCATCGTCTTCAGTCTGGTCTTCGGACTCAGCATGGACTACGAGGTGTTCCTCATTTCACGGATGCAGGAGGAGTATGCGAATACGTTTGACAATGACCGCGCAACTGTAGAAGGGCTTGCGACGACAAGCAAGATTATCACGTCCGCTGCACTTATCATGATTGTGCTAACAGGTGCATTTGCCTTTACCGATGTTATGCCCGTTAAACAAATCGGGGTTGGTATCGCCATCGCGGTTGCTATCGACGCAACGATTATCCGACTACTTCTCGTGCCAAGCTTGATGAAAATATTTGGTAAATGGAACTGGTGGTTACCGTTCGGCAAAGGACTTTATCGCTCCGATAATCGACGGTTTGAACAAAAGAAATAAATCCACACGTACCATATAAAAAACGCACATCATGGACAGATAAATCCTTGATGTGCGTTTCTGTATATTATCGCGGCAATGTAAACAAAACGTCGCGCCCTTTGAATAACTTCTTGCCGTCATCTCCTGAAAATGGTCCAAAGATCAGTTCAAATTTCTTGTGGCGGTCGAACTGATATTTATCAAACAGGAATACGTGCAATTTCTCACCTGACTTGCCTGGTTCAAGCGTTTTTAACCTCTCAGGCTCAAGTGACCCCTGATAGAAATACCTAAACTCATTGTCATCTACACTCAATATCGAGCCAATGCCATCTAGCTTTATTGTTTCATCGGATTTATTGTCGATATTGAACTTAACCGTTAGCGCAACAATCCCGTCATCTGCAAAGTTGCGGAAGGTGCTCTTATATTGATCAGTTGGTTCAATTTCTGTATATTGAACACCTTCCAGCGTCACTTCCACACCTTCAAGCTCCAACTTTTGTCCAATGCCCGTCTTTTCAAAAATCATCGTTTTGTCTGCGATGTTTTGATTCGTCAAATCATCCCGGTAAAAGGCAGGTCCAGCAGCAATTGCTTCCTCATTGCCTGCACTATAAATAAAATCGAAAACAGCTTCTTCCAAATAAGCTTCCCTCATATCTTCTCGTTCGGAAGCACCTCCATCAATAATCAGTTTCGGCTTCGTCGTAGCTAGCTTGTCATACTGTTCGTTCGTCATGACAAACGATAGAAATCCCTGCTTCTTGAACCCAGGGGGATACTTATTGACACTGGCTGGATCACCCGAATGCAATACCTCTTCACGCGGCACCAATTTGAACTTATCCCCGTAAACGATGTCAAAACGATTATCCATGAGCAGTGACGCAAATCCAGCATAATAGACTGGGTTACCGCGCTTGTTTTCATAGGTAGCCAAGGCCGTAATGACATAGCCCTCCATATTCCCCTTGAATAAATACTCGGAATCACGGTTGACATCGGACACTTTTGTTACTTGGTACTCGTCAATAGTCACAACAAATCCATCCATATCATGGGCATAGCCTGGCTCTTTATTTGAATAAAGGACTTCAACATCGCCTTCGGTCATTTCTGCAATGTTCGGATTAAGAACGGCTGTATCATCTTGTATAACCGGTTCGTCTGGCTGTTCCCGTGCTTCTAAATTGACTCTCAACTCCTCCAAGGCATCGACCACCTTGGATACTGTTTCCCCTTTCCCTTCAACTTGCACTACTTCACTACTTTGCTCTGCTTCCACTTGCTCTTCAGGCTTTTTCTCATCATCTCCGCATGCTGCAAGTAAAAGTACACTTCCAGCTAGCATGAGTAATATTTTCCTATATTTCATTTTTTCTACTCCCCTTCAAATTTCTAGTTTTATAAATACCCACCTAATCAATTAATCATAGTAAGGCTATAAAGAAAACTAAAATTAGGAAAACAGAGTAAAATGATTAGGAAGGACTTGTTTATTTTCACATAAACCAAACATTAATCCCTATATATACTAGTTACTAATGCCTGATGACCGAAAGAACAAAAGCGCTAAAGCGCCTCTGTCCACGTCCCAAGTGTAAACAATTCACTTGGGACTTTTCTTCGCCCTCCGCATGGTTCCACCACAAAAAGGACATTCCATCTCAACTTCTTCGTCCTTCTTTAATTCCACTTGAAAATCTTGTACAACAAAATCAGGAACATCGTCTTCTTCACGACAATCCACACACTCAAATAATACTGTCTCCATTTCTTCGTTTAAACCAAATGGATCATCTTCCTGTAATGATTGTAGAAATTCTTTGCTCAATTCATCCCGTTCTTTGTTTCCTGTCATTTGCTGATTCTCCTCGTATTTTGATAATCTCCATCCCCTCCATGTAATGATACAAAAATCCATAGTCAGCATGCCAGATTTCCACTAAATCCATCTCACGATGGCAATGTGGGCACAGGAAAGGATCACGATTAAAGGCCTCAATCATACGCTGTCGATACGTTTTCTTTTTTTGTTTCCTCTCCAACAGTAATGATAATTGTCTTGTGCGCATGAACGCATAAAGGGTCAAAACTTGTTTTGCCTTTTTATGTTTCGTTCTGCTATACAACCCAAAACGACCCACCATTCTAAAGTGTTTGGGTGGGATGTGCTGTAAAATATTATATAGAAATCTATACGCAGACTGTTTCACATCTACTCTTTTTCCTGTTTTGTGATCCTCATACCAATACGTGACCATCTTACCGTCATATTCTTCTATGCGATATTCAGCAATTGCAGGTCTAGCCAAGTATCTACCGATGTATTTGGCAGCTCCTTTTGCATTTTGCATTTTCTTTTCCGCATTTACATAAAAGCCCTTCGGATAACGACTGTACAAGTCATTTACTAAATCCTGTGCTCTTTGATCATCAGAAAACCACTTTTTCACCAAATCAAGAAGTACTTTCTGCCAAGATTTCCTCAAGTATTCATACGGAATATATTCGCTTGGACTCCATTCGTTCCGATTATCAATTGCACCTTCTGTCACTAAAGCATGTATATGAGGATTGAATTTCAAATCCCTACCAAAGGTATGGATTACCGTAATAATACCTGTTTGTAACTGACGCTTCTTACTTTTCCGTTGGTAATAAAATTGAAAAACCTGAGCTACCTGTTGACTCAGTTCATTCAACTTTTTACGATCTTGAAAAAAGATGTTTCTAAGTTCCTGTGGAACTGTAAAAACCATATGACGATGTGGAACATTCAATATCAGTTCCTGCTGTTTATCGGACCAATCATCCGTATATTTTTTCCCGCACTTATTACAAAAACGACTTTTACATGTGAAACAAACGAATACAGGCCTTGGGTTCCCTTCGCATCCTAAACATTCATATTTAGCATACCCCAAATCAGAAGACCCGCATTTGATTGTTTTTAGAACTGTTTCCTTGATATCCTCTCGATAAGATTCCGGAAATAAGTGCTCGTGTAAATACCAAAATCCCACGAAATGATCTTTCAATATTTTCTTGATGACTCCTTCATTATCTCGGCCCATATTCCATCCTCCTATCGTTATACGAACAGTTTATCGAACAGTTATCCACAAGTCGAGAACTTTATAATTTCCTAGACAATTAAAAAGACAGAGTTTTCACTCTGTCCAAGTCTTATCCACTATTGCTATGGCAACTGACTCCATACCATTTTCACCTTTATCAAACGTTGCCATTACCGAAAAATAAATGGCCGCGACAATAGCGATTATAAACAGGACCATCCCAATAGCAAGATGTTTCCCCTTCACTTAGAATCACCTTGCACCTGTTTGAACTGCTCTTCCTTCAAATAAGCGACAGCTTCCGCATAATCGCCAAAGCTATCCTCCAAGTTCAAACCATGATATAAATTCCAAGCACCTAGTTCTTCCATCAACACTAGCTTTTCACCTGCAGCATTCGCCCAGTGCTGTTCAACAGCTTGTGCTTCCGCTTCCCCTTGTGATAACGCCGCGATAGAATCTGCAATTGTCTTACGTAATTCCTCTTCTGATGCTTCACGAATATTCACAAGTCCTCGCTCATCAGCGTCATACCCTACAATGCCAGCTACATAGACAAAACCATTGCCATTTGGGTGAAGATGCTGAACGACAACCGTTTTGTCGTACAAGCTGTCTTCATAATGATAGTTAACCCGCTTCATAGATACGTCTTTTCGCGTTAGTTCCGGGTAGGATTCGATAATTGCTTGCTTCTGTTCAAATGTCAGCATATCCGTTCACTCTTTTCCACTCTAATTTCGTTTAAGTATACCATTATTCTGCTGTCATCAACGTGTTTTCCACTCTGTAAAAATGATGATCAAGACAATAACTGCAATAGCAACTATATAAAACCAGCCCGGCACACTGCTTATTCCACCAAACATTGACCCGTCTCCTTCCTGTTAACACCAGAAATAATGGTGAAATCGATCGTAATCTCCGGTATAGTCATCTGCAGCGCCTCTTCAATCTTGTCCGCACTCGCTCCCCATGTCAAAGGCGTCATTTGTATAAGCGGCGCAAGGAGTCCATCAGCTAACGGGAATGTATACGTAATTCTCTCCGTGCTAACAGCGTCAAAATGCTCCGCCACTCGTGCGACGGGATCCGCTTCATCTTTTTGCCCTTTATCCTCATAAAAAATAGCTCTCAGCTCTTGTAAATAACCACTTTCCGGCACCGCTTTTACAAACAGTCCACCAGGTTTCAACAAACGGCTAAATTCTGCATAATTTGCCGGCGATAAAATATTTAAAATCACATCGAATTTGTCATCTTGAAATGGACAATTCGCAAGATCCGCCACGTTCCATATCAAACCTGGATACTCCTTCACAGCCGCCGTGATGCCTTCTTTCGCCAAATCGATGCCAACACCCGTCACATCACCGGCAAGCCTTTCAACAATCTCTGACAAATGCGATCCTTCTCCGCAACCTGCATCCAAAATAACGGTGTGTGGTTGTTTTTCCACAGTGTTGATAATCGCCTCCAAAACTCCATCAAAAAAACCACTCGTCATCACCGTTTTCCTAGCTCCAAACAACGACTGGTCATACTTTGTCATATGCGCTTGCGGTGCCAAATTTACATAACCATTTTTCGATAAGTCAAAGGAATGGTTATTCACACAAACAAGCCGTGACAACTCCACCATCTCCATTGTCGCTAAGCAAATCGGACATCTAAATAAGCTAGCATTGCGATCCATCACTTGTGCATTGATCATTTTTTTCGATAAAGTCATACCATCCAAACTCCGATCATCTGTTGTACTACTAGTATACCGTTTTTCGGCGAGGACTGGAAATACGGACAGTGTTATCATCACCACGGATCAAGTAATTATTTCCAACAATATTGTTCACGCTGTATTCATTAGACAGTAGCAGGTTACAATAACAAATAGGAGGCGATTTACATGAAACGATTATTCTTTTTCATCCTATTCCTTGCTGCATTGTATCTCGCAAAGCCATTATGGGAACAACCAGTCTCACGCTACGTCGACATTTCCTTTCTCGAACCTGTCGACGAAAAAATCGGATCCCTTTTGAAGAAAGAATCTGTTGACACCGCTATCCGCTATATCGCCGATAGCGCAGACAAAGCCGTCTTTTACCTGACATCCAAAACACCAGAAGCGGAAGAAGTTACTCCAAAAGTAGAAAAGCCGGTGTTAGATAAACCAGTAAAAACACTACTCTCCATTCACAACATCGAATTAGGGAGTCCAGAAATACAAGTAACAGCTGAACTTGGTGAACCTAAAAGCCGTTCCCTGAACGAATACGGATCCGAATGGTTAACGTATCACAATGACTACCAAAATTTCGTCATGATTTCATTCGATGAAGAAAGGCAAGTGAACGCTATTTATACGAATGATGATCTCATTTCATCAATTTCTGGCATCAAGTACGGTTCTTCAAAAACGACCGTGCGTGAAATATTCGGCGAGCCTATTAAGGAAATCCGCAAAGGCTTGAATATCTATGTACTCCAAGAAAGCGAAGGCTTTGACGTTTTTCAATCAGGAGACACGTATACCTACGTTTTTTATGATTTACATCAAAATGACAAAGTAACTGCAATCCAACTCATTGCTACTGCATTAGAACAGAAAAAAACCGGCATTTATGCCGGCGGTGATGCACAATTACGCAATGGTTTTGAGCAGCAACTATTCGATTTAACAAATGCGGCGCGCGTTCGTCATGGACTAGCCGCTCTCGAATGGGAAGCGAATGTCGCAGAAACAGCACGCAATCATAGTATCGACATGGCTGACAACGATTATTTCAGCCATCAAAACAAGCTAGGGAAATCACCTTTCGATCGAATGGACGATGACGGCGTGACATACCGTAGTGCTGGAGAAAATCTAGCCTATGGTCAATCCAGTAGCATCTTCGCACATGAAGGTCTCATGAATTCCGCGGGGCACCGTGAAAATATCCTGTTAGATACTTACAGCCATCTCGGTACAGGTGTATCCTTCAACGAAAAATCACAACCGTACTATACAGAAAATTTTTTACTGAAGTGATTGACTTGTTACCGAATTGATTGTAGGTCGGTATGTTTACTCCATTGAACGCGCCAGAGGCCAACAGGGTGGAAGGATTGAACTACATCCTTTCACCCTGTTGGTTATACATTCGTTGGCGCAAGACGTGCCGAACTTAGAATGCCTTCCTCTTTTAGACGCGAATGGTGTCAGTAGCTGGACACCAGAATGGATTTGTTATTTTTTGATTGCCGCACAGGCAATTCGGACGCCTGAGTTACCGGAAGGATCCGTTTTATAATCGTCCGCTTTTTCATGGATGACGAGTGCGCTGCCGTCGCTATCAAGAATTGAATTCGCAGCACCTGATTTCAATGTAATTTCAGCAGTCGTCACTTCTGCAGCCACCTTCCCATTGGCACCGACCTCGATATTCGGCAAATCGCCTAAGTGAAACCCTTTCGGATTGTCAAAACCATGCTCTTTATGCGTTGGATTGAAGTGGCTCCCTGCTGATGTGAAATCGGGTGGCGTACAAACGCCTGTTTCGTGAATATGGATGCCTTTCACTCCTGGCGGTAAACCCTCCGCCTGAATACTAATGGTCACGCCACCCCCATCTTCTACAAAACTTGCTTCACCAATCTCATTGCCTTCCGTATTAACGATTGATGCGACAACTGATTTCGTATGCTCACCACTGACCGGCAACTTCGAGTTAGCATTTTTACTACAACCACTTGCAATGACTAGCGTCGCTACTAACATTGATACAACAATTTTTAAGTTCAATATGATTCCTCCTAAAATCTCTTTTATAATAAGGAGGATGGTCTTTATTCACTTTATTATGTATGAAAGTTATTCTAGAAAAAAAACTGCTGTCAATTCCATTTTCATGGAGTTGACAGCAGTTTTTTATTTACGCAAGTACTAGTTTTTCTAAATCCATCGGCGTAATATAAACACCGTCTTGGTAGACGCGCATATTGCCACCAGAAATTTCATCAATTAGCATCACTTCACCTGTTACACCATCACGTCCAAACTCGAGTTTAATATCATACAGCTCAAGTCCTTTTGCAGCAAGTTCGTCCTTTACAACACCAGAAATTTGTTTCGTTAGCGCCTCAAGCGTCACATATTCCTCTGCTGTCAAAAGACCAAGTTGTGCAAGCGCATCTTGTGTAATGGGTGGATCATTACGATCGTCGTCTTTCAGCGTCACTTCAACAAATGCATTCAATGCTTGCCCATCTTCACAATAAGCACCATATCTCCGTAAGAAACTACCCACAGCACGGTATCGACAAATTACCTCAAGGCCTTTGCCAAACATTTGCGCCGATTTCACTGTCATCGTCACCGCATCAATATCAGCAGCAACGTAATGTGTCGGAATTTCTTTCTCCGCCATCTTCTCAAAGAAAAATTTCGTCATTCGAAGTCCTGACTGCCCTGCACCTTCAATCGTTAACCCGACTGTATTAGCACCTGGATCGAAAACGCCGTCCTCACCAGTCACATCATCTTTGAATTTCAGTAGAACATTGTTGCCATCTGCTTTATATACATCTTTCGTCTTGCCCTTATAAATAAGCTCCATATGTCTAGTTCCTTTCTCTATGAGAGATTAAGCGTTCTTCTATAGTATAATGCAGGACTCGCGGAAGAAAAAGAATTATTCATCAAACTTAGACATAATTTCTCCTGTTACACGATTCCGACCGTTTTCTTTTGAAGCATAGAGTAGTTCATCTGCCCTGACAAGAATCGTTTCAGCTGTATCTCCCTGCTGGTAACCTGTCACTCCAAAACTCACTGTAACTTGGCCAACTTGGCTAAATTCATGCTGGCCAATTGTTTGACACAGGCGCTCAGCTATTTGAAATGCCTGATGTTCCCGCGTTGGTAAGAAGATGATAAACTCCTCTCCACCCCATCTGCCGAAAAACTCATCCTTTCTTATCTCCTTCTGCACGATTCTAACAACTTCCTTTAGTACATCATCGCCCACTTTATGACCAAATTGATCATTCACATACTTAAATCGGTCGATATCAAAAAATAATAGCGAAAAAGCTCCATCTTCTTGCGCTTCTCCAACAAACTTTTTCATCCACTCATCAATTTGATGGCGATTGCCGATTTGCGTGAACGGGTCCAAATAGAGCTGCCTCTGCATCATTTTAATTTCTCCACGCATTCGAAATAACTCATGCAAGAAAAAGATAACGAGAATATAGACGGCCGTCGTAATATACAGTTGGGTAAGCGAATTGAAAAAGCTAGAATCGAGTCGCGAATACACCATGACTCCGGGAATGATAGACAACACAAGTAGTAGAACAGATAGCCATAGCGCAGATGACTTATCCATTATTAAAAACAGCAATATGAGAATGAATGGTGTACAAATACTAAAAGAAATGAGTGTATTCATGCCAATCGTATCGACATTATTAAAAATTTCAATCGTTATTGTGCTGACATGATACACCATCACTAACCACAGCAAATAATATTCTACCAGTCGCTGGGATTGTTTCCGATACACCAATAACCAGCCGATTGTAAAAGCCCCGACAAACAAACCATTTATATAAAATACATCTGTATATTGCTGATTCACAAGCTGCATAACGAACGACACGACTGTCACAATGAATATGCTGGGCAATAAAAATAAATAAATGACCCGCTTTAAGTCGTCAAACGTCTCTATATTCTTCCACATTATTGATACTCCTCTAGGTTCATGTACTACTACATACTTTTTATTATTCTACAAAAGTTATTATTTACGCGCGGTGCTCTATCCACCAATAAATTTGTTCGTCTTGACGTACATCAAGGTTTTATCTTCCCAAAGCGCCTATTCTATAGACAGAAGGAAAATAACAACAACTACTGGAGGATGAGAAAAATGAAAAAAGTCGTATTTGGTCTAGAGCCACTCAGTTGCCCATCTTGTATTAAGAAAATTGAAGGTGCATTAAACAAGCAAAATGGCGTGGGTGATGCAAAAGTTTTGTTCCACTCCGGAAAAGTTCGTGCACAGTTTGATGACAGCATTATCCAAGCAGATGAATTGAACAAAATAATCGTTAACCTTGGTTATCCTGTGCTGTCACAAAAAGTTTCCTAAAGGAGCGATTCACATGAACGCTAAACGAACATCCCTAATTACCGCCATTTCAGGCTTATTGCTTGCCGCAGCCATCGGATTACACATCGCCGACTTCCATGATTGGAAACAGACGTTGCTCATTCTAGCAACTATCATTGCCGGAACACCCATATTGATAAAAGCTTTTAAAGCACTTCGAATGAAAGCCTTCAGCATCGAACTACTCGTCACGATTGCCGTAGTTGGTGCATTATTCATCGGAGAATACGTTGAATCCGCGGCTGTGACATTTCTATTCCTGTTCGGTGCTTTTCTAGAAGCACGAACACTGGAAAAAACACGCTCGTCTCTAAAAGCCTTAGTCGACATGACGCCACTTGAAGCGACTGTCATCCGAAACGATGAAACAATGATTGTTTCAGTCGATGACGTTGAACTTGGTGACCGCGTCATCATCCGCTCCGGTGAAAAAGTAGCCGTTGACGGTCATATCGCGACAGGTACAGCCACTTTGAACGAGGCTGCTATTACAGGCGAATCTGTTCCTGCTTCTAAAACAATTGAGGACCGCGTATTTAGCGGTACCATCGTCGATAGTGGCTTCATTGAAGTCATCGCCGATCGCGTTGGTGAAGATACAACTTTTGCACGCATCATCGAACTCGTTGAAGAGGCACAGGAATCTCAATCGACAACAGAGAAATTCCTTGATCGCTTCGCCAATATATATACGCCTACTATTGTAGTTTTATCTGTACTTGTTTATATTTTTTCACGTAACATCGAAATGACGCTGACATTCCTCGTCATCGCCTGTCCAGGCGCACTTGTCATATCTGCACCTGTTTCTATCGTTGCTGGGATTGGTAACGGTGCACGTAACGGTGTCCTCATTAAAGGAGGCGATATCATGGAAAAACTCGCCAAAATCGATACCGTCGTTTTCGATAAAACAGGGACACTAACACGGGGACGTCCGGAAGTGACTGATATCCATTCATTTGCAGGAGCTCCTGAAAATTTACTACAACTTGTCGCAGAAGCTGAAATGATATCTGAGCACCATCTCGGCCAAACTATTGTCAGGGAAGCGAAGAAACGAAACCTCTCATTTGTCAATGAACCCCAAGATGCTGAAATCATTAGAGGTAACGGCATACGCGCACGCATTGACGGCAAATTACTAGCCATCGGAAACCGCAAGCTAATGGCCGCCGAGGGGATTGGAATTGAAGAATCTGTCGAAGCCTATGCGATACGACGCGAGAAGGCCGGTAATACAGCCATCTTTGCCAGTATTGATGGCAAAATCGCAGGTGTTTTCTCCATCGCAGATCGAATTCGTCCTGAGGCTGCACATGCACTTCAGCAATTACGTGCGAGTGGTGTGAAAAAAATCATTATGCTAACAGGTGACAATCGTCACACTGCGGAACTTGTCGGCGCACAGCTTGGTCTTGATGAAGTGCATGCCGAGCTACTTCCAGAAGACAAAGTGGCTATAATACAAAAACTAAAAGATACTGGTCACAAAGTCGCAATGGCCGGAGACGGCATCAATGACGCACCTGCCATCGCAACAGCCAATATCGGACTTGCAATGGGTAAAGGTGGCACAGATATCTCCATGGAAACCGCCGATGTCGTACTCATGACAGATCGATTAAATCAATTCTCCCACGCTTACTCACTTGCCAAAGCAACTGTCCGGAATATGAAGCAAAATACATTTTTTGCAGTCGGTACAGTCGGCTTGCTTCTCGCCGGCGTACTACTTGGAAAAGTATTTCTTGCATCCGGTATGCTTATCCATGAATTGAGTGTATTAATCGTCATCCTCAATGCTATCCGGTTAATCCGGTATACTAAGAGAAAGTCGGAAAGCCAACAAGCTGAACCGATTCTAGTAACGGAATGAGGGAGCAATGATAATGACTGATAAGAATAAGTACCACAACCACCATACAGAATACCAGCATGAGAGTCAAAAGTTATGCATCTCAATCGTGCCTATATTTAATCATTTAGACCCACCCGAGATGCAGGAGGTAGTAAAAGAGTCTCATTCTATTTCGCGTGATAAAGGACATACTATCTATCAAGCAGGTGACAAATCAGACGGTCTTTATATCGTACACAAAGGCCGAGTAAAAATTTACAGGTTATCGGATAACGGTAAGGAACAATTAGTTCGCATTTTAGAGCCTGGTGATTTTACTGGAGAGCTATCGTTATTCAACGCATCCGTTCATGACGCTTACGCAGAAGCTTTAGAACCCGTTGAACTATGCGTCATGGGGCGCGATAATTTTCAACAGTTTTTATTGAAATATCCAGCGATTGCACTGAAAGTATTGACTGAGTTTTCTACACGGTTGGCCAAAACGGAAAAACAAGCCGCAAGCATTGCTATGGAATCTACGGAAACACGCGTCGCCATCTACCTGGCTGATTTAGTTGAGGAGCAAAAACGCAGTGACGTCATCCTACCCATGAGTCGTAAAGACCTAGCCTCCCATCTCGGCACAACACCCGAAACAGTCAGCCGAAAGCTCACTGATTTCGAAAATGCCGGATGGATTAAGCAAAACGGACAACGAGAGATTGCCATTTTAGATTTGGATGCACTATTGTTAGCCTGATGTTCGGGGAGGGTCGGGAACTGGGACACGACGGAGTGAAACTGGAACACCTTTTGCGGGAACTGGGACACCCCGATGCGGAACTCGAACACCTTTTGCGGGAACTGGGATACCCCGATGCGGAACTCGAACACCGTTTGCGGGAACTGGGACACGCCGAGCAAACTCGAACACCGTTTGTGAAAACTGGGATATCCCGGTGCGGAACTCGAACACCGTTTGCGGGAACTGGGACACCCTAGGCAAACTCGAACACCATTTACGGGAACTGGGATACCCCGGTGCGGAACTCGGACACCAATTGCCCAAACTAGGACACACCGACAACAAATAATATTCTTCCACTAGCCTATTTTTTTGAATTTCAAACTCGTCTCTACACATATATTTGTTGTATAATAACACTAGTAAATCTATACACAATCGAAAGAGAGTGAAATTCAATGGGTCGTAAATGGAATAATATTAAAGAAAAGAAGGCCTCAAGAGATGCGGATACGAGCCGTATTTACGCAAAGTTTGGGCGTGAAATTTATGTCGTCGCCAAACAAGGCGAACCTGATCCAGAACTAAACCAAGCGCTCAAAGTTGTTGTCGAGCGTGCTAAAACATATAGTGTCCCAAAAGCCATTATCGACCGTGCCATCGAAAAAGCAAAAGGCGGTGCGGAAGAGAACTTTGACGAGCTACGTTATGAGGGCTTTGGCCCGAATGGCTCAATGGTCATCGTCGATACGTTAACAAATAATGTCAACCGAACTGTATCTGAAGTACGGGCAGCATTTGGCAAAAATAACGGTAATATGGGTGTCAGCGGATGCGTTTCCTATATGTTCGACGCCACTGCTGTTATTGGAATTGAAGGAAAATCGGCAGATGATGTCCTCGAACTCCTCATGGATGCAGACGTTGAAGTCAGAGATATTCTCGAAGAAGAGGATACTGTCATCGTCTACGCCGAGCCCGACCAGTTCCATATTGTCCAACAAGTATTCAAAGACAGCGGAATTACAGATTTCACTGTCGCCGAGCTAACAATGCTGGCACATAATGACGTCTCTCTCGACCCCGATGCACAAGTAAAATTCGAAAAAATGATTGACGCACTCGATGATTTAGAAGACGTTCAGCAGGTTTACCACAATGTTGATTTGGGTGATTGATCACATAAAAAAGAGGAATCCTAGTCACAAGGATTCCTCTTTTTTTATGATAATTTTTCAAAATGCCCCAGATCCGCCACCACCGCCTCCCGTTCCACCACCGCTACTTGAAGAAGAATCGCTTGAAGAATCGCCCGTACTACCGGCCGTATTCACACTCGCACTATGGAAAGAAGACGAAATGAGCATCGGCTGGTAGTACATATAATCGCTAGCCCCTTCATTTGAATCCCTAGACGCAGTTCGCCTCTCCGCATCAGCAAATTCACTAAAATGCTTTTCGAAATTTTTATCTTTAATACCGATTCCATACGTATAGGCGCGGAGCCTATCCTCCGTTGACAGGCGATTCCATTCGTCCATATCGAAATTCTTAAACACCTTCCGGAGCTGTCGCCACTCTTCGACAATCTGAATGCCTTGTTGGTTTTTAGGTTTATAAAATATTGCATACAACCAAGCTGTTAACGTCAAACCAGCTCCAATTAACATGTACCAAACCGAGGTAGTTGCGGCACACTCTAACACGATAAAGCCAAGTACAACACCTAGACCAGCAATCAACCAACGACGTTTCGCCCGCTTTTCAAACAACTTTTTTGACTCTACCTCTTCCTCGACAGCCCTTTGCCATGCAGCCACCGAGTCCCTATAAGTCCTATGGTTCCCTTCGTCTTGCGTATAATTTTCCAAATCACTCACTTCAAAGTGCGTGCCACTCCCGACTTTCTTGAACAAAAGGCTAATCAGTTCTCTTTCGTGGGAATAGGTGACGTCACGATGGTTCAGTTTAAATTTCCCCTCTGTCAGTTGCTCTACATATCCGTTACGAACCAAATTTAGAAGAGCGGCCGACATCGCTTCGGAAGTATGCACTTCCCCAGCTGTAAAATAAATCGTTGCCGGAATACTCATTCTCTGAACGGGGACAATACTACCAGAATGCCTAACTTCCTCACGCGCCCTTTGCTTTTTGCGCCTTGCTATGACAGACACATAACCAAAGAATGCAAGTAGCAGCCCACCCACCGTTGGGATACCTACATTCCCAAGCGCCTCGGCTCTTTGTTGTGCAGCAAGATAACTCGCCTCTTCCTCCGCCAAACGATTCTCCTCTGCAATCACTTCAGGCCTAATCACCCCTTGCCGTTCAACGATAGCTGGAAATAAGCTCGGCTCATAGACGACACGAATATCTCCATTATAACCAGCCCAAACTCTTCCCATCAAAAACGTAACAACACCACCTGGTTCGAGAACTGCCTTATCATATGCAAGTGCATAACCAAGATAAAGCACTTCATTCGCAACTGCTGGTGGATGCACAAAAATCTTCATATCATCATAAGTTGTTTCGTTACGCTGGTCAAAAAATGGCCAGTAAAACTGCGCACCATCCTCGTATTTTTCCATAGCATTCCGAATCTGATAGCTTAGCTCAACAATCACTCGTTCGTCTTTCCCTTTTCGAAAAATCTTATAAAGTCCGTTCTCCGATTCCACTGTCAGCTCCTTGCCATTTTCCATAGCAGAAAACTGAGCAATTTCCGCCCCTTCTTTGGGAATTAATTCACGGGTCACGCCATTGAATTCCCCTTTAAAAACATAGATATGCCTTTCCGTCACCTCGACATCCCCATTTGGCTGCAGGTACGCATCAATTACCACTTCTGGTATCGTAAAATCGACTGCCCATGCGCGGGTTGGCAACAACGAAATAACGAGTAGCAGCATTGCCGATATAATTTTTTTCCAACTCACCGCACTCCCCCCTTTCTATTACTATAAATCGGCAAAAAATAAGCCTTTGTCTCCATTAGATTCCCTTTTGTATTTCATTCAAAACTTATTCATACTACTCAATCTGATTCCCGCCTTCATCGAAATAAGTATAGTAAAATTGATAACTCTTCTCCTTAGTCTTAGGTAACTCCACCCATACAACATCCTTTACGTAAGGACGTATGTCACTCTCCACAACTTCGCCATTGACAGTCATACGAATTTGGGCAATTTTGTTGTTTTCATTCGCTACGTAAAGTATCGTCGGAGGGGCATCATCCTCATCTAGCATATGAATTGTAAATTGTGAAAGGGATTCATCCCTTCTTACTTCAAAATGAGACCATTGATAGTTCCCTTTAACGTTTTTGGTCAAACGCATATAAGCTGGGTTCTGATTAAAAATAAGACTAACAATCCGATTTTCCCTACTATCCGTTATATCCAAAATTTCTATAATAGCCGATTCAGCTTCATAGCCTTCAATAGATCGAATGACTTCAACGATGGATGCCTCATCGTTACCATAAAGCGGTTTTCCCCACCAAATCACAACGCACAGGATTATACTTATGGCAAGTACCGCCACGACAAATAACTTCTTCAACCTCTTCTTCCCTCCGTTTCTTTATAAATATTACCGTACACCTAGATAAGGACTCCTAACTAATTATTATTACACAATGATGACCTATAAAGTTTCAACAAAAAAAGAACCCATATCACATGGATTCCATCACATCTTCACTTCATCGCTCATTTCAAACACATCAAAAATATGCTTTTGAAACACTAGCGACATAATCTTGCCTTCTTTTTTATAGTAATGAATATTACCAACGCGTTGATCCTCCAACTCGGTCCAGCCCCAGTCTTCGATCTCCGCCAAATAATGTGCCGGCGGTTCACCTTGGCTACCACCGATATCCTTCAACTTATACTTTGCAGATTTTGCAATTTCCGTCGTACAAATTTCAGGTCGAATCTCACTAGCATTTTTAGGAATCGGAAAACCATGATTGATAAGCGCCATGCGATAACCTTCTTCTTCACTATAGACATTCGAGCAGCCAGCCATCATGCCAACAATTAAAAGAAATATAAGAAGCCGTTTCATCTCGTCATCCTCCTCACAAAAACTTCACAATCCTTTACTATCAGATTACTAAGAAAGTTAAGGTTTGTCATCCGACGTATTTGTGACAAAATGGAATTAGGTGGGTAGATTTCAACAAACGTCTCCGCCATGTGCGTAATCATTTTATAGATTTGTTCCATAACTAGGAACATTTTATCTCCAATTTCAGGTTTGTTATGCCACCTCTAGTTAATCGCATACTTAAATATAAGCTCCCCGTTTGGATCCCTTTCATTTATAAACACAAATCCAATACTTTTATATAAATTAAAGGCTACTTCATTCTCTTCAATGATACTTAAATAGATCACCTTTACCCCATATTCTTTGGAAACAATCTCAATCAGTTTTTGCATCGCCTTTCTTCCCAAACCTTTACCTTGAAATTTTTCATCTATCATTATTCGGTCAATCCAAGTATCTTTATTCGGCCCAAAAGAACCGTACATCGCAAATCCAATAATATCCTCTCCATCATATAGTGCCACCGGATGCCATTGATGGTATGTACTCGCTTCCTTTATGCATTCGTCTACCGATTCAATATATTTTTCTTGTCCCGGTTTTAATGTTATCTGTCTAACTAGCCATTCATTGATGTCATCAATAACCCTTATATGGATTTCACAAAAACGCTGCAATACTTACGAAAAGAGAAAATCCGGCGACAACGAACAGGAAGATTCCTAGCCCCTTTCGATTTTCCCGGAACTGGATGACTCCTAAAACTAAAAACATTAAACCTGTAAGAAACTGCGTATACGGCACGGCTGCATAATTTTTAGTGACCAGACCGTAAATCCCTAGAACGATTACTATAACCGCTAAAACGACACTGGTTACTTTCATTAAACCACAAACCTTCATTTATTTCCTATTTAATAAAATAACCTATTTATAAAAAGCTGGCGATTCACATTCAAAGTCTCCTCGTAAGCCGAATCATATCCCTACACTGAATACCATTTTCAAAAATCGCTTCCTTGTAGTTGTCGGTGAAAAAATCCTTGATAACTCCTTCCATGCGAAACCCGCATTTCTGATAAAGTGCTAACTGGCCTATACTCGAATTCCCCGTCCCGACTTCCAGTGATTGAAAGCCTAACTTCCGCGCAACTTGAATCGCGTCTTCAACCAGCTTCTTGCCAATTCCCTGACCATGCAACCGCTCATGTACTGCTACATTCATAATTTCCATCGTTTTCATATCCAACTTTAGCAACACATAAACACCTATAATCCTGCCTTCCATTTCAGCGACGCGACATTCCCCAATCGCCAAATACTCCTCTACCATCTCCCGCGACGGATCTGCTAGTAGTAAGAGCTCAAAGGGTGGCGTCTCGTGCTCCTTCAACTTTCTAATATTCATCTCACCACCTTCGCCTCCTTAATAATCTCATCCAATACCGAGTGCCACCCTTTATGATAATCCGCGGCCTCATTAGGTTGAATAAAGACTCGTCCCGACGACTCAAATCCAGCCGCAAATGGATGTAACTTTGTAATATCCATCCGATAAAATACCTGATAACCCACTTTCGGATAAGGACTAGAACTATCCCATAACAAATTCTCTCCGTGGTTCACCTCCATCGAACCAAGCAGCTGACAATCCCCCTCCACATAACCTTCTTCCATCGCCTCCCGCCTAAAACACACTTCCGCCGTTTCCCCAGCTTCGATATGGCCACCTGGAAAATCCCAACCACGGTCATTCAAATTGACCATCATTAACTCCCCGCGATAAAAACACATCCCATGCACACTTGTGATCAATTCCCGACTTGGCATCAGATTCCCCATCCAAGTCAGCCGTAACGTATGCCCGCCCCAATCAACGTATGTACTCGTCATATGCTCCCCCTCTTACTATTTCAATACCTATAATAAAGCAGACACTTTTTCCGCAATCTCTATCGGATAAACATCCAATGATGATAGTTGTTCCACTTCCACCCATGTTGGCTCATAAGTACCTCTATTCCGGCATTCATCCCCAAACTCTTCCCCTTCCCCCGTTCCGAATACGCCATCAATAATTTCAGCAATAAAAAAATACTGTACCCCATTATAATTAACAATCCCAAGACTGCCTTTAATCGCAACATGAACACCTAATTCTTCGAACGTCTCTCTTATCGCGGCTTGTTCTGGACTTTCACCCTGTTCAGTTCCACCACCTGGAAAAACATAATATTCTTGTCCAGCTCTAACTCTTTTAATCAATGCAACTTTATTATTTTCGATAATAACGGAAGAACCTCGGTTTCTCATGCCTCTCACTCCCCATAGCTCAAAAACGGCTCATACATCATAATCGCATGATTTTCTGTAATAAATTCATCATCAATCTGCTCGCCATTCATGTTATATACTTCTCTATAAATCGAATTATGACGCACATAGCCACCCCATAGTTCAAGCGAAAAACTATGATCCTTTTCATAGACTTTATACGTTCGACTCGCAGGTATTGCCGTACGCCATTCACCAACAAGCGAAGTATCCGTCACAGAAACCACGAGCTGATAAGGCTCAGTCGTTTCGTTCTTTATTTGTAAATCTAAATAGTTATATGCACAGGTCGCGCCACTGCCGAATGGCTGGTTACGTTTTGAATCCGGGAATACATCGTAACTGTGGCGATAACGTTCCGTCACAGTCAAAGGCGTGTGAATCGTCATCCAGTAAATCAGGTTCGACAACTGACACAATCCACCGCCAACGCCCGTCGTTACTTTCCCATAATGCAAAATCATCCCCTCGACATAGCCCTTCCGTTTCGTTGTATTGCCAATTAAGCGCCAATAAGAAAATGTCTCCCCAGGTTGAAGTACAATGCCATTCAACCGTTTCACCGCAATCTTTAAATTGACGACTTTATTCCTTTGTAACTCCATCTCAACATCCTTCAACTCACGAAACAAAGGCGTTCGATGTTGAAACACAGCATGACTCAACTTGGTCTCTGTCCGCTTTGTCGCATACTTCTTACCATCTATGTACCATTCCGAATAACGCTTCAAGCGATACGCTTTCTTGCCAAGAAATATACGCAGCTTGCTCCGCTTTTTCGGTTGCAATGAATTCATCCCCACACCCCCTACTACCTATTCTGCTAATGAATCCCATTTTCCTTTCAAACCACCCAAAAAACCAAATGTATTTCATCTATCATTTTCTGCAAGTCACTCATCAATTCATACGAGTCACCGAAATCACAGCGACAACTAAAGAAAAACATCATACACTTTGGTTACAAAGTACTGAATCGGAGGGATTACAATGAACATCATCAACGTCAACAACTTGCAAAAAGCATACGGCAACAACCACGTTCTAAGAGGACTGGACTTTCAAGCAAAGGAAGGGGAAGTTATCGGGGTTATCGGGAAGAACGGAGCAGGAAAATCAACATTCCTCGAAATTCTCATGACTATCAAGCAATTTGATACTGGCAACGTTGCCCTGTTTGATAAAGACATTAAAGCACTCTCGATGAATCAGCTGGAACAAATCCGACAACAAATTTCTGTCGTCCTGCAACCCACTCAGTTTTACAAAACACTAAAAGTAGTCGAGCTGCTGAAATTATTCAAAGCCTATTACAAATCACCACTCGACATCAACACCATCATCGAGGACTTCAAATTGGCACCACACCGTAAAAAATATTTCGATAAGCTTTCTGGTGGCTGGAAGCAAATTGTCAGCCTAGCGATTGCCTTTTTATCACAACCAAAGCTATTGATTTTGGATGAACCAACGACCGGTTTAGACCCTCATATGCGCAACATCTTATGGTCATACATTACCGATTACAACAAGCGCACAGGCGGCACGGTCATTTTAACAACACATAATATGGATGAAATTGAAATGTACTGCGACAAAGTGATGCTCATCAATAACGGCATCAATGAAATCTACGACACAACAGAAGGTATTTTAGCATCGGGGTTCAAATCCATTAACGAATTCTATCTGACGAAGGTATCCATTTAAGGAGGAGAAAAATATGTTAGCGACACAATTAAAATACGACCTGCTCATGTTTTCAAGAGAATTGTTTTACATGGTCTTCACAATTATTGTTCCACCAGTTACGTATCTGTTCATGGGGCAATTATTCGGCAATCAAACATATGCAGGAAATTTAAGCTATGCAGAAACATACACACCGTCATTCATCTTACTCATTACGTTCGGCGTCATCTTTTTCGCCTTCGGTTTCGATCAAGTGATGAACCGTACAACTGGCGTTGAAAAACGCATCAGTCTGTCACCTGTTCCGAAAAAAATGCTATTGTTGTCAGCCATATTGAAATCCATCATTATTACAAGCATCGGCTTTTTCCTTGTCTATGGCATCGGGATGATTGCTTATGATTTATCGTTCCAGCCAGTGCGTTTTCTAAGTGCTTACGGATTTTTCATTATCCTGAATGCCGTATTGCTGATCATTTCTTCAGCAATCTATTCTTTATTCAAAAGCATGAACGCAGCGCTGGTCTTTTCCATCGTCATTTTCCAAGTTGTCATGATTACAGGCGGCTTCACGATGCCAATTGCCATGATGCCGAAATTCGTTCAAATTATCGCTGACGTGAACTCACTCTACCATATGAATAATCTCTTCATAGCGGTTTGGAATGGGCAGCTTGTGTTTGACAACAGTACACTCATCTCCATCGGTTACATTGCCGGTTTAGTACTGGTCGCATTCGTTATTATCAGCTTTACGAATAAAAGACGGGATTGATAGACTACTCCAAGACAATCGTAGATTAGTTGTATACTATTATCTAAGGAGGTCTTGCCATGAAAGTATCATTGAACATCGACAGTGCCTATAAAGAAACAAAAGTGACGATTGAATCTCCAGAATTAGATCATTCTGTTCAGGAGATTCTTGATTTCATAAAAGGAAGGGAAACGGAGTTCCTTGTTGGAAAAGATGGCGATATGCAACATATCCTAAAGCCCCGCGACATCCACTATTGCCACAGCGAAAAGGATGGAGTTGTCGCAGTCACAGCCGACGGTTCTTTTAAATTAAAAGAGAAACTATACGAGTTAGAAGAAATTCTTCCTTCGAATAAATTCGTCCGGCTCTCTAAATCAGTCATCGCTAATCTTCATGAAATGAGTAGCTTTGAAGCGTCCTTCAACGGAACACTGTGCGTCTATTTTAAATCAGGGGCAAAGGAATACGTTTCTCGCACATACGTCAACACCATTAAAGAATCATTGAAAATGAACAAGAGGAGGGGGAGCGAATGAAAACCTTTTTATTCCGTAGTATGATTGGTATTTTCTTTGGCGCATTTATCGCTGTACTATTAACGAATTCCGTCGTTTTTTGGGGCGAGCAGGACGTGTTAGACGGGCAATTATTCTTAAAAAATTCACTCGGCTCTATTTTCAGCGGATGGTTTTTCACAGTCAGCCCACTCTATTTCGAAAATACCAATTTGCGCCTCTCTCAACAGACCGCGCTCCACTTCGTAACAGTTGTTGTGCTGTACTTTATTTTGGCGTTTGGCATTGGCTGGATTCCATTTACTATGAAAAGCTTCTTACTGACACTAGGATTATTCATTGTCGTCTATGCTATTTTCTGGACTTCTTTCTATCTTTATTTCAGAAATCAGGCGAAGAAATTGAATGCGGAATTGAATGATCTCTCGTAACTGGAATCCGCTATGAATAGGTCGAACTATACCTTGATGACATCATGCAACAATGCTGAGAGAGCAGCGTTGTTGCCTTTATTTTTTCAGATGATTCTTTAGATGTCTCATACATAGTGAAATGCCAGCTCTCTCCATGACTAGTGAATTACTTTATAATAGGGCGTTGAGTAACAAGCTTTACAAATAGTTGACGAGTCAACGACAACTTCTCGTCCGTCATTCACTTCTTCTCCACACTTTTCACATGTAATTCTTCGTAAAGGCTTACCGGGTAGGTCTTCTGGTTTAAAATCAACAATTACCTCCTCGAACAGCAGGAGTTCCTCATCAGGCATGACTTTGTAAGCTTCCATATATGGATTTTCTTTGTTCGAACTATAGTTCTTCGCTAATTCCCGAACATGACCCGGAACAACAACCCTAACTGCTTTATTTTCATATATATTGACAAACGTTGCAGCCATCTTCCCATAATCCATATGCTTTAAAGATCTTTTTCCTAATTTACAACCAGTTACAGTCTGTAAAGCATCGGCCGCACAACGATCCGTTTCTACGTAAATAATTAGACTCTTATTCCCCACTGGTTCGTCTATTTGTAGCCACTTCAATCCAGCCATCCCTATTCTAACGCCCAAAATTTGACCCGCACATAAATGACCATGATATTCCGCTGCTTCTTTCAATAATTCGTTAAACTCTTTCACTTTTCATCTCCCACTTTCCAATTAGAGAATCAGCCTTCGCAAGATTTACATATCTCACCGCGTTTCGGAAAGTTCGCATACCGCCTCCTTCTTTTACGCAACGCAGAACATTCTCCTCGTCCTCGACGATTAAACCACTGATCATATCTACCCCCATTTCAAAAAGAACCGGTGACAGCGGCGTGCTTGGTCCAAGCATAATGGTCACAGCATCTTTCGATAGCTCTAACAATCTAGGAGCCGTTTTATTAATCAATGTTGAGGATGTCATAATCACAATATCTTGCTCAGGTAGTAGATATTCTGCAGCTGGATCTGGTGTATCCCCGATTTGTAGCCTTCTTTCCAAAATAGTCAGTTGGCAAGTAGAAGCCAGCTTATCTAAATCAGGAAAATGTCCGATAACCGCCACACGTTTACCAGTCACTTTATCGGCAATAAGGCTAAGCGCACTTTTCGAACCTAATTGTCTGTATCCTTCGCTTTCCATAGACAGAACCGATTCCAGGGTATTCGTGGCAGAGTTAATAGCACTTAAACCTAACGAAGCCTCAAAAAAGTCCCAAGACTTTATACTATTAGCTAACTTCTGTATAGGTTGACCCTGGCAATTACCAGAAAGAGGCGATGGCTGTAAAGAACGAGGCATGCTCATCGCTAATCCAAGTGATTTTGACTGAATCGCAGTCCAGGAAAGGCCAGCAATCACCTCATTAGCGATATATTCATCACTTATTTGTCCAATTAACTTATCATATAACGTCCACATATAATCCCTCCTTAAAATGGAATTACAAACACTTTCTTACGACCAGTTATAACTACTTATATCCAAACATATTTAATTGGACATGTAAAGATTAAAAAAACACATATCCACCTGTAGCTCCGGAGAATAACAACAACACGATTTCTTTGTATCGAAATACATACTATGAACTACCCTTACTAAACTTTGAATCTACATTCAATATTCGACATATTTCGCATCCCAATAACCCCCTAGCCCCACAGTATTCACTACTTTTTAGCCCTTCAAAAAACCTATGAGTTAAATCCCTTACCCCATTGTTACCTCAATCAATACACCTATATCAATTGGGGCAAAACAGTGAACGTAGCTCTATTAATTTAATTGAGTTTTCCCCATCTCCACTTGACGCAACTTATTTCACTTGTTATGTTTTGTTTTGAATAGTTATATCTATTATACCTATTTATAACTAGTTATAACTCGAATGTCGTATTTCGGTTAAAACTGCAAAAAAGGAGATGGGGATAAGCTAATTTTTTTCTCACTAGAAAAATTACAAATCGAATTGCCGTTCCTCTTTGGTATGAAAAAAATGTATCACTGGTGTTTGTTTATCTAATCTAAAATATTTTCCTTTTTTTCATCCATAGAAATTTCAATTCAATAGGGGGGAATTAAATGGGCCAACAGAATTAATTGGTTTCATTGATTGCTATTACTGTGAAAAACAAAAAACAAGGAGGCTTTTTAAAATGGTTTCTTTACAATCATCTACTCAGTTGAAGGATATTCATTTCATTCAAAACTTGTTTTATGGACATTATCGGTTGTCTATTGTTTCTGCTGGTGTTGAACTCGGCTTATTTCAATCATTAGAACACGAACAATGGACTAAAGAACAGATTAACGACAAGTACGGTTTAGACGGGCAATTTACAGGCATATTCCTGCAATCCCTGGTGGATTTGAATTTACTTGTTCTTGAAGAAAAACTTTTTAAAAATAGCGACCTTGCATCTATCTATTTGGTCCCCACAAGTTCCTATTATCAAGGTGATTTATTAATTCAAGCCTTAAAGGAAGAAGAACGGTGGAATAACTTAGCCAAAGTGTTAACAAAAAAAGATATCCCACAGCCGGTAATTGATGAAAGCTATATGAATGCACAAGAACAGTTTGCGTTATATGAACAAACTGAAATTATTAATAGAATTAAGCGCTGGGAGGGGTATTCTTCTGCAAAATCTATCCTCGATGTTAGCAATCCAGCTGGAATATTCGCATTTTCATTGTGTAAGGAAAACTCATTGCTGCAAGGAGACGTAATTTGCCCTGTAAACCAATTTGATTATGCAACCAAGTATTTGAAGAGTCACAGTCTTGAATCGAATGTAACCATTCAAAACTACAATTTAAAAGAACTATTAACAGGTAATACAAATAAAAAGTTCGATATTATCATTCTGTCCCATAGTCTCTATCAATACCGCAAAGAGCTACTACCCACATACGAAAAAGTAGCTAACTTTGTCAATCCAGGAGGTCTTCTCATCTCTAATCACTGGTTCTGCAGCCCCGGCTGTGGTGAAGAGGATCAAGGTCTATCTGATCTAAATAAGGCCGTTTCAATTGGAGGCCATCCGCTGTGTCACGAAGAAAGATATAAAACATTTATAACCGATTCTGGTTTTACGTTACTTGCAGACTCAACAGTACCGAGTTTATGTGGTGATTCAAAGTTTCATATGGCGGTTCGCAATCTTGATCAGGTAGAGAGTTCAGGCGAAGCAGAAGAAAGCTGTTGTAAAAGATAATCCCTGGAGGTGACAGCATGGTGGAAGTAGCTAAAAAGGATGATATTTTGCAAGAAGCAGCAGATATTATCCGAACTACACTGGGCGATCAATTAGCAACAATCACGATTGAAAGAGCGGCTATCGGCTTATTTTTTACCGGTGTCAAGTTAAGCAATGGTTATGGCGGTGTCAGTTATACACCTATTAAGTCAATTCCAGAGGCGGTGTGTTGCCCGAGTTCCGCAGCAAGTATGCCAATTCCAGGGAAAATTAGAGGTGCTAGTGCGGAAAGTTTTTTAAAGGATATTCATTCAAACAGCATGATTAGAAAATCCTTTGCGATTGCTGTCTTGAATGCTTTAGCAAACACATGCTGGCATTTGGCCCCCCCTACTGAATACACCATTGAAAAGGGAGTCGATCCAATTGATGTGATCGATATTCCCGAAAATGCTTTGGTCGTTGTTATCGGCGCTCTTGCACCCTATTTACGTAGATTTAAAAAGTGGAAACAGCCTTTTATTGTTCTAGAACTCGATCCGGCCACTTTAAAGGAAGATGAGTTACCTTACTTCAGGCCTGCATCAGAGGCTCCTGAGGTAATCCCACAAGCAGATGTCTTAATTGCAACAGGTACCACATTGATCAATGATACGATTCATAGTTTACTCAGCTATTGCAAAGAAGATGCTCAAGTTGTCATTGTTGGCCCTACTAGTAGTATGCTGCCAATCCCCTTTTTCAAAAGGGGCGTCAATGTCATTGGTGGTGTCATGGTGACAAAGCCCGATGAGTTACTCGATATGATTAGCGAGGGTGGCTCGGGATATCATTTCTTCGGTAAATCTGCTGAGAAAATTGTTATTCAGGCAAAATAAGAGAGATCATTACAATCCAAGCAGGGAAGGAATTTCATAATGAATAAAAAAATGAAGAACATTAGCATAATAATTTTACTTATATTCACATTGGTGATGACAGCTTGTGGTAACTCAAGTGTCAACAACAATAATGAAGCCGAAGAGAAACCAGTAACTAAACCAGAGGTCGAGGTTGTCCAAGAACCAACCGAGCATGAAATTACAGACATGGCAGGTAGAAAAGTAACATTATCAACTAATATTGAAAAGGTTGTATTGGTTGGTTCAGTTCCTGTCTTAAGTTCATTTTTATTAGCAGTTGGTGAAGGAGATAAAATAGTTAGTGGTTTACCTGAAAGCTTTGCAAAACAAAATAGATGGGAGTACTTACCTAAGTTTGCTCCAAATTTAGCTAGTAAACCAAAAATGCAAACAGAATCCTCCGATCCGAATATCGAAGAGATTTTAAAAGCTGATCCAGACGTCATCTTTACGATGAGTGAAGATATGATTAGTACTTTTGAAAACAATAATTTGCGTGTAGTTTTCTTGTCTTGGAAAGAGCCTGAAGATGTTAAAAAGACCATTAAATTAGTTGGAGAAATTTTTAATAAGCAAGAAAAAGCACAGGAATATACCGAGTACTTCGATAATTCTATCGAAAAAGTTACATCGATCGTAAAAGACCTCTCGGAAGAAGAAAAGGTAAAAGTATTAAACATGAACGTTAAGAATCTTAGCCAGCCACATGCAATTGCAGAATGGTGGATTAAACAGGCGGGCGGTTTAAGCGTTACAGAAGATGGTAGTAATTTAGAAACGCAGAACTTCTCGATTGAACAGTTTTTAGATTGGGATCCCGAGGTTTTAATCGTGTCAAATCCTTCTGATATTGTTGAGTTAAACACAGACGGGCGGTATAAGAATATCACAGCTGTGAAAGACCAACGCATTTACAGTACACCACTTGGTGCTCATATTTGGGCAAATCGAACAAGTGAGCAACCGTTGATGGTTATGTTCGCAGCAAAACAATTCTATCCTGAACTGTTTAAAGACTTGGACGTTGTTCAAGAAATGATTGATTTCTACGGGAAGTTTTACGGTTACACATTGACAAAAGAAGAAGCTGAAGAGATTTTGGCTGGGAAGTAAACTGAAAAGTTCTATTAAATCCGTTTCACTACTTCGTGGATGCCTTCTGCAATAAGTAAGGTAAGAAAATCCTTACTTATTGCTTAGGTTTCCACTACTCATATTTGTAGACCCAACTTATAAACTCCTACTATTTTTTCAAGAAATGTTTAGTCACTCATGGAGGGTATCTCTAATGAAACATATCTACAAAAAAATATCATTCAAGTTAATCATCCTACTCATTATCTTAATTCTACTATCCGTCCTGTCATTCGTCATGGGAAGATATCCAATCGCACCAAGTGTCGTCTTTGACATACTCGCTTCAAAAATCATCGACATACCCAAAACTTGGTCAGATACGATGGAAACGGTCATCTTCAATGTCAGGATTCCTAGAATTACCGCCGCGATTATTGTCGGTGGTGTCCTTGCCGTTTCAGGTGCTGCTTTCCAAAACCTAACTAAAAATCCAATGGCATCTCCCGATATTTTAGGTGTTTCGGCAGGTGCAGGGTTTGGTGCAGCATTAGCCATGACTATCTATTTACCTTGGTACGCCATACAAATATTTGCATTTATTTTTGGTCTGTTAGCAGTCGGTCTCGCCATTGCAGTCAGTAGAATATTCGGTAAAGACTCCATCATCGTCTTAATTTTGGGTGGGATCATCGTAGGTGCTTTCTTCCAAGCGCTCATTTCACTATTGAAATACATAGCTGATCCTGAAGACACCTTACCAGCCATTACGTTCTGGTTAATGGGCGGTTTATCCAAAGTAACTAACCAGGATATTTTAATTGCGCTCATTCCAATGAGCATTTCACTCTTCATCCTATTCCTCATCAGATGGCAAATCAATGTCCTTTCTATCGGTGATGAAGAAGCAAAATCACTAGGTATTCAAACCGGGCTCATTCGCATTGTTGTCATTCTTTGCGCCACATTAATGACAGCTGCGGCGGTTAGTATTAGCGGGATTATCGGGTGGGTTGGACTAATCATTCCCCATATGGCCAGAATGATTGTCGGTCCAAACTTCTACTATTTACTACCTACATCCTTCTTACTAGGCGGGTCCTTTATCTTATTAGTCGATAATATTAGTCGAAGTGCAAGCTCGCTTGAAATTCCATTAGGAATCTTAACCGCTCTTATTGGGACACCATTTTTTGTTATCTTACTATCAAAAGTAAAGAAGGGATGGACATGATACTAGAGGTAAAAGACTTATACTATAGCCACAACAAGGATTCACCCATACTCAAAGGTATATCCTTTTCGATTGCAAAAGGCGATGTACTCTGTCTTCTCGGACCAAACGGAACAGGAAAAACAACACTGATACGCTGTCTGTTAGGGATGAATCGTTTAGAGTCAGGGGATGTGTTTCTTGGAGGGATTAACACCAAAAAGATGACCGCTAAAGAAATGTCTAAAAAAATTGCTTATGTTCCTCAAACGACGATCGTTTCTTTTCCCTACACCGTTGAAGATATGGTCGTGATGGGCAGAAATCCACATATCGGTTATTTATCGTCTCCCGGAAAAAAAGATATGGAGATGGTGACCGATACGTTAGAAAAGTTAGATATTATCCATTTAAAGGATCGAACGTTTAGTGAGCTAAGTGGCGGAGAAAAACAAATGGTGATGGTGGCACGCGCATTGGTACAACAAGCAGAAATTATGATTATGGATGAGCCTACCGCAAGTTTAGATTATGGCAATGAAAGTAAAATCTTGCGTACAATCAGACAAATTTCCGAAACAGGGATATCTATTGTTTTGATCACTCACTCCCCTAATCATGCATTTTTGTCAGGGAATAAAGTTGCCATCATGACAGGCGGTAAGATTCAAGATTACGGTAGGCCTAATGATGTGATTACTAGCGAGTGTTTAAGCGAGTTGTACGGAACCCCTATCGGCGTAACTGCAGCTAATTTTGAAGGAACTTCTATGGAAGGCATGAAAGTTTGCGTGCCATTTCTTGATTGATGGTATCAAGGTTACCCTGAGACTGGTTTAGCTGTCTTATGGATGGGCAAAACACTTTACCCTGAGCTGTTTGAGGATATTGATATGGAGGAAGAAACAAAGAGTTTCTACAAGCAGTTTTATGGTCTCGATATCAGCTAAGAAGACTATGAACTCTTATTCGCAAACTTTAACTATATCAATTGACAGTTTCTATGTTTACACAATTTCAGAACACACTTCGCAAGGAGGCAACAAATTATGATGAAGTTTGGACTATCAGGTAGCAGCGGTGGACTAGAATCCCTACAAGATGACCGCCTACTAACAATGATTCCTCAACTTGAAAAATGGGGCTATTCTTCCGTTTGGATTAACGAAGAGCATTTCCAACGTAACAGAAGCTGCTTTTCACCCCTTATTCTTGGCGCGACCTTTGCAGCTTTATCTTCCTCATTAAGGGTTGGGTTTTCTGCATTGATTACACCTCTTCACCACCCTTTACGACTGGCGGAAGAAATTGCTTCAATGGATAGACTTTCAGGAGGCAGAGTTGACTTCGGTGTTTCGCGTGGACATCCCGGCCATTATTTTGATAGCTATCAAATTGACGCTTCACAAAGAACCGAACTTTTCCGTAACGGGGTGAGCGAAATTCTAGACTATTGGACAAAAGGTATTGTGCGCGTTGGAGACAACGAACTGGATTTTTCACCGATGCCAATTCAAACACCTCACCCTCCTATTTACGTCGCTGCTTATTCTGATGACTCTGTCAAATGGGCTGCTGAGGCCGGTCACCACCTAATCTTACATGGTATTCAATCTATTGAAAGTCTTAGCCGTTGCCTACATGTATTCAAAGAATCCGGTGGCCATACGCCATCCATTCCCGTTGGACGTTTTGTCTACGTGGGGGAAAGTGATCAGCAAGCGCGAGACGATATTTGGCCGACGGTTTGTCAACTGACATCCCGTTTGAAAAAAATTCGTACCGACCGTTTTTCATTAATCAATTCTGAGGATGATCTGGAACCTGAATTATTCTTTGAACAGTTAGCGATTATCGGCGGTCCTGAAACATGTGCCAGAAAAATAAAACAACTAAACGAGGAGTTTGGTATACAGCATGTCAACCTGTTGTCATCCTTCTTCGGGATTTTGCCTGCACGGCTTTTGGAGGAATCCTTAGAACGGTTTTCCAAAGAAGTCATGCCAAAATTATGAATAGATGAGCAGCTACTTATTTCAATAGAACCCAGATGTAATTACTGATTGCAAATCAATCCGGATAATAAAAGCCGCACCCAGTACGCCCAGGTGCGGCTCCATCTACTTATTTCAACTTCTGCAAAACAACTACTTTTAAATAATTGAATTCCGGGAAATCACGGTTTGTACGGAAATCTCTCGGCAATGACGACTCCTCAAGAATCTTGAACGAAGAACCTGCATCCTTAAATGCTTCTTCAATGAACGTTTTGAACTTCTTCATGCCAAAGCTCGCATTATTCGTCGATGCTACAATGACACCATTTTTCTCCGTAATGGCAATGGCATCTTTCAGCAAAGCCGGATAATCCTTCGCTGTGCTAAACGAATACTTCTTCGTCCGCGCAAAGCTGGGTGGATCCAAAATGACAAGGTCAAACTTCAATTCATTGCGCTTCGCGTAACGGAAATACTCGAAAACATCCATCACTTTAATATCCTGCTGTTCATAGTCAATGCCGTTGACACTGAACTGTTCAATCGTCTTCGCTAAGCTACGTTTCGCCAAATCGACACTCGTCGTCTTCATTGCACCACCAAGTGCTGCTGCAACCGAAAACGCACCTGTATACGAAAACGTATTCAGCACATTTTTACCCTGCGCATACTTATCACGAATCGCTTGACGCATATCACGCTGATCCAAGAAAATACCCGTCATTGCGCCATCATTCAAATTGACCGCAAAATTCATGCCATTTTCCTTGACGATAATCGGGAAATCACCTTGCTCTCCACGAACAAAATCATCCTGCTCGATATATTCGCCCTTCATATCAAAGCGCTTTTTCTCATATATACCTTTATACTCAACGATTTTATCCAACACACTATAAACATGATGCTTCATCGAATAAATTCCTTGGCTATACCAGCTCACCATATAATAACCGTCGAAGAAATCAATCGACAATCCGCCGATGCCATCACCCTCTCCGTTAAAGACGCGAAACGCCGTCGTATCTGGGTCTGCAAAAAGGGCTTCTCGGCGTTCAAGCGCCTTCGCAATTTTTGATTCGAAGAAATTGAAGTCAATCGCTTCCTCTTCTTTTTGCGTCAACACCCAGCCAATCCCTTTGTTTTGATTGCCATAATAGCCTTTTGCCACAAAACGACGGTCTCTGTCCACCAAGCGAACAATTGCACCTTCCTCCGTCAAAACGTTGACGTTAATAATCGCTTCCTTCAAAATTAACGGATAGCCTTTTTTCAAATCTGCTATATTTTTTGCATTCACTTGTAAATCGATTGTTTTTGTCATCTCATCAGCCTACTTCATCATTTTTTCTTATTATCGCACGTTTGCACCGGAATTGCGAAATTGGCTAGGACTTGTCATCCTTCTGCTCGCATTATTCGAGTGTCGGCAACTCTTCGCATAATCATCGCAATCACTATCAGTGTAAAGTAAATTGTTGTAAATAATATACTTGAGCTAATCGCTAGCTTGCCATCCTTTACTAAAACAAACATACCATCCCATAGCGTGTAACCAATAATAGACCAATTAAATAATGCAACAAACCCAAACATCGGGATATACAGATAAGTATTCTTGTCTTTTCTACTTAAATATGCTCCTTTCCAAGCCGACATCACCGTTATATACGTCAACGGAATATAAACCAACACCATCATTTCCATCAATGGATCTGCCCAAATGTAATTCATTTTTATAAAGCCATTCACAAAAATCAGCGCTATCGTCAAAAAGAAAGCATGATGACCATACCGATGCCTCTTCGCCACTTGAAACTCATCATAACGCGCCTTCTGCATGTTCATCCCTCCCAAAATAACTCATCCAATGTTTTATCCAATACCTTACACACCGCAATACATAATTTCAACGACGGATTGTATTCACCATTCTCAATCGCATTCATCGTCTGCCTCGTAATACCAATCGCCTCGGCAACATCTTTTTGTGATAAATCCTTCGCCGCTCGCGCAGCCTTCATTCGCAAATTTTTCGTCATGGTAAACCTCCCATTACCCAAATTATACAAGTAATTATTGCGTAGTGTCAAATATATCAGACATAAGGTAAGTTATATCATTCCTTTATATCAATAAAAAAAGCAGTGGAATATCTCCCACTACTTCTCTTCTTTCAATTATTTATACCTGCTCCTATGGTAAATACTTAGAAAGGGGATGGCGTTGATGTTAGTATTCGAATCGTTAATGTTCGCAATAGCATTTGCAACATGATTCATATTAATATTGTCATTTCTTGTCCAACTAAAGGATGATTTAGTCAAGTAGAGCAACGTCTTTTAGACGTTGCTACTTTTACCTTTAAAAGTACCTTTGATAATACTCTTTTCTAAGCCTCTCCAGGCCTCTTTTAAAAGCTTCACTCCTTCTTGAATTTCATCAAAGGTAAGATTACTGAATCCAAGTTTAATAATTGCTTCCGCAGAATGATTTTCTATGAAATAGATAGAGGTAGGATACACTTTAACCCCATAAACGGAAGCTCGCTCGATTAACCATTCTTCTGAACGATTTAGATGTACCTTAACTAAAACGTACAAACCAGACTGCTCCCCAATAATGGATATACTTTGTTTGAAGTATTTTTTCAATCCTGAAACTAAGCACTGCATTTTTCGCTTATACACAAGTCGCATACGTTTGATATGACGAGTCCATTCTCCCTCTTCCATAAATTTAGCCATTGAAAGCTGGCTAAGAAGGGAAGTAGTACTCTCGAAATTCTGAAAATGTTTTATATAAAGGTCTAAAAGAAATTGTGGCAGCACCATATAACTTAGACGAATTCCTGGAAGAAAGGACTTTGAGAAATTTCCTAGGTAAATCACTCTCTTTGAATCGATGGAAGCAAGTCCCGGAAACGGCTGTTGTGTATAGCGAAATTCACTATCGTAATCGTCTTCAATAATATATCCCTTTCTCTTGGCAGCCCATTGAATGAGATTTTGCCTTTGTTGAATGGACATGCTTATGCCTATTGGACTTTGATGGGAAGGTGTCACATAAATTAAACGTGACATCCTATTTTCTAATTGTGAAAACTCAGCACCTGTTTCATCAACTGGTAAAGTTTCAAGTGCAAAACGATGGAATAGAAATGCCTCTTTTGCTCCATCATACCCTGGATCCTCCAAAATTACGCTTTGGAAATCATCCTTTAGGATTTGTCCAAGATTAATTAACATTTGCTGTGTGCTGCTCCCAATGATAATTGCATTTGGATCTGTCTTTACCCCGCGAGATTCGAGTAAATAGACAGCAATTTGTTTACGCAAGCACATTTCACCAAAAGGATCCCCATATAGAAAACTCTCCTGTAAGGTCAGTACTGAATTAGTAATTCTTCTCCAAGCTTTTAGAGGAAAGTTTGTTTGATCTACAGCCCCTGCTTTAAAATCAACGAGAAATGTTGTCACCGGCTCAGGTTGCTTACTAGGAATAGAAATGACTTCCTCCTGAAATAAATGAGGCTCTAATTCATTAACAAAGTAGCCTTTTCTTCCTTCTCCCCGTATATAGCCTTCTGCCACAAGCTGATCATAAGCCGTTAATGTCGTATTGCGACTGACTTGCAGGGAATCAGCCAGTTGACGTATGGAAGGTAATTGTTCGTTTTCCAGTAGGTCCCCATGATCAATTAACAATTTAAATCGCTCATATATCTGTTTGTATTTAGAAGAGTGATCGTCTAAAGCAAAAATGATATTTTTCATTATAAATCGCCTCTGACATGTCTATTTTATTTAAATTGTACCTTTTTATATGTCAATCACTCTATTATACTATGTTGAATAACCGACATCCATAAGATTTAAAAAATAATTAGAAAAATGGTAGGAGGGATTCGTTGTTAAATATTGCTGAGTTGAGCGTATTTATTCTAGTTGTCTTCGGATTGTTTTTGATTCCAGGACCAGCTGTCTTATTACTGATCACTCGATCGGCTCATGAAGGGACCAAAACAGGTATTATAACCGGTCTAGGCATTGCAACAGGTGATTTCATTCATGTGTTATTAGCAGCTGTTGGATTTTCAGCTATTCTTATGACTTCTCCAGTTGCTTTTAATATTGTAAAAATCGCCGGAGCAGCGTATTTGTTATATATGGGTATTCGGGCATTATTGGCAAAAGCATCATCGATAAAAATACCTGATGTTGTACAGGAGTCACTACTTAAAGTTTACAGGCATGGAATATTGGTAGAAGTCTTGAATCCGAAAACAGCACTTTTCTTTTTAGCTTTATTTCCGCAATTTGTCAATGCAGAGAGCGGTACAATCGTAACGCAATTTTTAATTTTGGGGGTAATTTTTGTTGTATTAACTGTTATGTATACAACGCTTTTAGCTGTCTTTACTGGAACAATTGGTCAATTAATCAAGCGGGGGACTGGAAGAAATAGATGGGGTCAAAAAGTTTTAGGCCTGCTTTATATCGGTCTTGGCTTGCAAGTATTACTCTTAGGTCCATAATTATTTTTCCGAATATTATAACAGATAATTCTAAAGGTTTCAGTAAATCATTTTAATATAAAAAGGAGCGCGCTATTATGTATATTCCAAAATATTATAAGGTCACAGATTTTGAAGAAATCCGGGAATTTGTTCAACAAAATTCATTTGGAACGCTTGTCACAACCAAAAAAGGAAAACCCATTGCGACCCACTTGCCTTTGCAATTGATCAAAGAAGATGATGATTACTATATAACCGGGCATATGGCTTATGGGAATCCCCAGTGGAGAACATTCGAAGCCTGTGATAAGGTACTGGTTATGTTCCAAGGACCGCACGCTTATATTTCTTCCTCCTGGTATGAACAGGAAAATGTCCCGACATGGAACTACCAAGCTGTCCATCTATATGGATCGGCTCATATCTTAGACGAAGAAGAGTTGAAACAGGACTTAACCAGGTTATTGCAAAAATATGAACAACACCGTAAAAATCCTATTCTATGGGATAAACTCTCTCCTTCTTTATTGGAAAAAGAACTAAAAGGGATTGTTGGCTTTAAAATAAAAGTGCAAGAAGTACAAGCGGCTTATAAATTAAGTCAGAATCGAAATGAAGAGGATTATCATAACATTGTTGAAAAATTACAAGAAGAAGAAAATCTAAATTCCCATCAATTGGCGGAAGTGATGAGAAAGATAAGAAACAAGGAGAATTGAGAGGTTAGTTTGTGGAGATTTTCACTTAAACTAACGAGGTGCTTTAGTTGAATAAGGAAGAAGAAAATATTATTAATGTATGTAAACATTGTTGTGTAGGCATTTTATAGACCGCCAATTCATATGCGAATTAGTGGTCTATTTCATGTTTTAAATTGTATTTTGTACCACTCAACTGGACGGGTTCATCTTGCCCACTACTTCATTTCCTTCAACAAATACGTAGTCCTTTAATCGAGCTTCATAGTTAGTTTATCTATGTTAAGTACGGCCTTTATTCGCTGCAAAAGATCCAGTCCGATGATACCATCTAAATCAAAACCATAATTCACTGCTCCTACTTCTAAGGCAAAATCTCTCGTCTCTGCCTGTCCGATTTCGATTACATCAACTGTTTTGGAAAATACAAATTCTGAACCACCAACACCACTAATGCGATAGATCATATCATTTTCTTCAGCAATAATCCCTATTGATTCAGCTAAGTCCGTTGAAATAATTGTACTTCCAGAGCCCGTATCAACTAAAACACGTTTAAGCCATAGTGATTGTCCTTTGAATGTCAGTTTTATATCAGTAAGTAATAATCCATCTTCAATGATTAGTCTTTTCACTATCGTCTTACACCTACCCACTTTTTCTCAATGATATTAGGATTTTTACGATTCGTATGGAGAACATACAATTCACGTGTAGGATTTTCTTGGTGAAGTTCTTGATAGGCCTTCATTGCATCCGGAGAATTAGAAAATCTATTTAAAGGAGCAACTTCTTCTAGGATGCGCTCGCTTTCCTTATTTGTATAGGCTTTTATCGCCTCTATCAAGACCCATTGTTCCGGAAACGCCTTGCATACGTCTTCCCATTTCATTTGAGTCACCTCCGAAGGTGTTTAAATTAGTACAATAAGTATATCATTCATAATTCAGAATGTGCATGGAATCTCCCCCACTACTTCTCTCCCTTCAACAACACCCATCCACTATTTAATTAATTTTCTCCGCTAGCTCTAAAATAACCCCTTCTGGCCCACGAACGTAGCATAACTTATAAGCATTCTCGTAATTTTGTATCTCACCAAAAAGTTCTGCGCCCTTCTTTTTCAATTTAGCAACAATGGCTTCAATATCTTCAACGGCAAACGCAATATGCTGGATACCCAACGTATTTGCAAAAGATTGCTGAATAGCCTTTTCATCTGACGGCGTATGGAATTTGACCAGCTCCAAAGTTGCCTGACCATCCAGCATCCCTAGCATGACAACCGTCTGCCTAACGTCAGTAAGCCCAATTATCCGTTCTACCCACTCTCCTTTCACTTCCGCTTCCCCTAGTACTTCAAGTCCAAGGTCAAGAAAAAAGGCTTTAGCAGCAGGAAGATCTTTTACGATAATACCCACATGATCTATTCTATAGATTTTCATATTCATCCCTCTATTTCTTTGATTCCCAAACAATATAGCTCGTTTGTTGAAAATTATTCAGATTCCTTCTCTTCCTTCAACAACGTCCTCGAATAAACCAACCCCACAACTCCTACAATAATAAACAATATTGCCCGTACAAAAATTGAAATGCTAGACAAGTCGATGATGAAGAGCTTCAACACACAAACGACAATCAGCCCTGCGCCTATGAATTTAACCCACTTCCACTGTAGCTTACCGCCGACACTTATCGATACAAATGCAAAGGTGAACAGTGAAAATGTATGCACCAGCAGCACATATTCCAAATCCCAGTCATACGCTGCGTTGAAAGAGAAATACCATTTATTCAAATAGATAAAGTAGAAAACCTGGAGCACGACCGCTAACTGCGGGACCTGCCATTTTAATTTTTCGCGCGATAAATAAAATCGGTCTTTCATCATGGCACCTATCAGAACGGTGAAAACAACAGCGTAGAGTACTTGCACAACAAAGGTAAACAAAAATTCACCATGCGCATTATACGAACCCAATCCCGATAGCATAACTGATAAGCTAAGTATTAAAAACAAAATCACTGCACTATGCGTCACATAAAGCCCCTTACGCCATTTATGCAAGGTGTACATCACGCAAAGCGCCACTAACATGACAAACAGTTGAACGTGCGTAGCTGTTTCAAATGCCAAATAACTAGTCGACAGCCACAGCAACGTCAATTGATTGATATATAATAAAACGAGCACTTGCCCAATGATCAAACTGCCATCAATGCGTACCGTTTTCCCAACTAACCACTTTGGCGTCCAGCGATACAGCGTATAAAACACCCAGCCGACTGAAGCCAAAAATACCAGCCAGACAGCATGCTCCAGTGACCAAAACACCTCAATCGGCGTCGTAATGAGCACTGCAGGTAACGCAAACAAATACACAATAGAGCCCGTCACAATCGTCCGTATCGTCTCATAGCGTATACCGACCCAAATACCAAGCGTACCATTCACCAGCAACAGCATTAGCACAACACGACTATCCTCCAAATCGAAGGAAAGAATGAACACACTAATCGCAAACACCGCTACCGCAGATAAAACCCCACGCAGAGCATGATCCTTCTTCCAAAACGTATACAGCACAAGTCCACAGTAAACAAACGCCAACAAGCCATAAACCATCACTTCAGGCGCATGCTCGAGCAGTTTAATCCAAGCAATCGTAAAAACAAAATTCGAATACAACAATCCTTCTGAAAAAACAGTTCTCGAAATGTTCCCTTTTACATAGAAGAACAAAATCACACCATGCTGAATGAGCACCGTCGCAACCAATATCCCCTCTGCCTCGTACCCACCATCCAAAATTGCGTAAAAGAACAACGTCAAATGGAACAACACAAACGTTATATAGAAAGAAAACTTGTGCCGCTGACTAAGCGACACGTAAAATAACGATAGAAATAACAGCAAGATATATGCACAAAACTGAATCGCAGTAGCCCCTTCTCCCTCCAATAAAAAGGGCAGTAAAAAACCAGCTATCCCTGAAAACAACGTCAACGTTTCCGACTTCATTTTCCGCGATAACAACAAGCCCGCGACAATATACACAACACCTAACAAAAAGGCGAACGTGAAACTTAAATAGCCATACAAATGATGCGCCGCAAAGGTCGTCAATATCCCAAGGCCTATAAAGCCACCCAATAATGTTAAACCAAACCCTTTTTTCCCACCACGCACATAACGCATACCTAAGTAATACAAAAGAATCGTCCCTGCATAGCCAAGCGCCACACGCACCGGATTCGTAATCACTCCATAATCCATGCCCACCTTCAATCCCCACAGCACACCCAGTAATAAGATGAACATGAAGACGCGTGGTAACCAAGTACCCAAGGCCTTCTCCAGATTAAATTCCTTCCGTACAATCTGTGCCTGAACCGGTACTTCCTGCTTTGGAGTAGCCGCCTTCTCTGGAAGCTTCACCGTTGTTGCCACGTGTATTGGCGACACCCGTTCTGGTACGACTTCTTTGTCGACTAGTTGGCGCTTTAGCAACGCGACTTCCTGCTCCAAATCAGTCACTCTTTCGATAACAGCCTTCAGCTCTTCATCCACCGTCACCACTCCCTTTTGAAAATTATAGCACTCTATTAGAATATACTGATAATGCAAGTTAAAAAGAAAGCAGCTTCGCCAAATAGGAAAAGCTGCTTTCTTATAGATTATGAATGTTTAAGCCAGCAAGCGAAACGCTAAACTCTTCCACATGCTAATGCGAACGGGTTTCCGCTCCTGCTGCCCTCTAATTTGAGATAAATAAGTCCGTAAATCGCCTTCAAACTCCTGTATTAAAAAAGGAACCTTCGTAAAATGATGAGGCTGTACCATATTCGGCTGAATCGCAAACATCCGCACGCCACCTTCATTGACCACTGTCGCCACAAACTGCGAACAGAAAAATGCATGATCACGCTGAATGCCAATATTTAACGCAACTGCAAACAACCCTATAAAATTATACTTGTACTGCTCTTTCCGACGCTCAATCTGTCGAATCTTCCTTCGCATCTTATGATATTCCTCTTCACTAACCTCACAGCTAAAAATCATACAATCTGCCTCACGAAAGATCCCCTCAGCCACATCCTCCTTCACAAAACCACCCACAAAAGGATTATGCCGCTGCTTCCGCCCGAAACTGTACACCTCGTTCAACTGCTCATCAAAAGCGATTGACGCGTGATTCAAATCCTTACGCGTATACAGCCCAATCGCCTTCGACAGCAACGTCCCCGTATCCGTTAAGACAATATATATGGTTTTCCCCACGACAAATCAACCCCCACAATCTATTACACTTATTATGCGCTTTTAAAACAGCAAACTAAACCGGCTATAGATGGAAACTGTCTAAGCCCCGAGACCTAGTTCGCACCGGCATTCTGAACAATTTATAACTCCGTAATCTCTATACTTAATTATACGTCTCTCAGCAGCTAAGAGTTTCATGTTTTTGAAAATATTTAAAAGGGAATAGGTCGTTTATTATACAGCACACTCTTCCAAAATGTTTTCATTCTGCAACTTTCAGGGTATATACATACTAACAGCCTCAAATACTTGTGTCCATTTTAATCCTAATAAAAGGAAGTGATAAAGATGACAAACAATTCACCAGAAACCCCACAACTCACTCAAGCATCCGATAACGACGCCGCAACCATCGCCAACCAAGTTGTCGCAGCCGTCAACACTTACAATCGCAACCTGAATCATGACCAAGAAGTCGGACTCATGCTCACATCATTTGGGCAAACCGTAACTGTCAACATCACAGGAATTGGTTATATTGGCACAAGACTGATTATGTTTAAAGGATTCCTCACAAACAACAACGCACCTGTTGAATTGTTACAGCATGTCTCGCAATTGAATTTTTTGTTGGTGTCGTTGAAACGGGAAAATCCGCAGACGGAGAAGAAACAGATTGGGTTTGTGGGAGAGTGAATGCAAAAAGGTGCAATCATGTTTACCTTGCACCTTTTTCGTTATATTGTCTCCTTTTTCAACCGTACACTACTCTATACATAAGGTGAAGGCCATCGTTCATAGAGGAAAAAACGTCTTACTTTAGTCGCAAAGGGACATTCGATTACTGTAAGAGCCATTATAGAAAGAGGTGAATTTGTGTTGAATAAATTAACCAAGGAGGTACCAATTTTACCGCTTCCATCGCTCGTGATGGAGGTTCGATTACACGCGGTCATTTTACTACAACAATTGCATATTCACTTGCTCATCTCGATAAACGTTCGGGGTGGGCATAAGTGGGTTTACAAAACAGTTGAACAATGGAAAAATGACGAATTCCCCTTTTGGTCTACAGACACTATCAAAAGAGCAATACACAAACTAGAAAAAAGTGGCTATATCATTTCAACCACCTTGTACAATGACACAAAAATGGACAAGGCAAAATCGTACCGCATTCACTACCCAAAACTGACCTTTAAGACTGCGCAAAGTGCAACACCAACAACGGCAAAATCGACCCAAGAGGGAGTGTAAATTGCCCTCTCTACAGAAAGTAAAATGCCCCTAGCAATAACCAAAGAGTATTAGAAGTAATAAGAAAGATATTGTCGAGAAGGGTCTCGACGGTGTGTCTGTTTAGTGAATTCTGGAATGATGTAGATATTTATGAAGAGTGAAACACTCAAAAAAATGGAAAGTCTAATCGTGCCGACCATTTCAATCCATTTACTCATATAGAGTGCAATGTCATAATTTATATTCGCATTTCTACTAAAACATAGATTTCAATCCACGCAATTATATAAGGAATACGTTAGACTATTTCAATTACCACCCCTCTTTTAAGAAGAGTGGTATAGGAGACCTTGGTGCATATCCGCCATTCCTATGGTTTCAACCCTCATCCCTCAATCAAAAGGAATGCTATTGCATTTTCTCTTAAAAGGAATGAATAACCTTGTGAAGCTCAACTCCACTCGGAAGCTCTTCATCGATGTTTACTTGATAATCTTTATAAGAACGTGCTGCTTTCACTTTCGTCGGCGGGATATCAATTTTTTCAAAAAGTTGGTGTGAGGGTGCGTTACCAAATTGGCTTTCATGGGCAAATACATATAAGCCACGGCATGCCATTCTTCCTCGAGAAGCCGAACGATCGAAATCCCACATGTTGACCAGCGATTCCCATAGAGCTTGCATATCTTTTTCCTCAACGCCTGTCTGTTTGCCAAATGCAGGTGTGTAAAATCCATAGGCTATATACAACCCATAAGGAAGATATGCTTTTCTTCCCATCTGACCAGAACGCGCTTCTGTAGCTTCAGGATTTCCTCCTTTAACGTCAGTCGCATTTGTAAGAGCAACACGAGTAATACTAATATCGGATGGAAACACTCGATCCACGGAGCGGGCAAATGTAATTTGAACAGGCCCTCTCACCTGTCCAGCATTGAATTTCTTGGTGGACATCACCGCTCCAAACATCCTTGTATCAAAGTAATTTTCACACATCCACTGTTTTGCGTCTTTAACTGTATTCTGGGAAGCGTCATCTTCTTCCTTCCCTAGTTTTTCAAATGCTTTTTTCTGTTCATTCGTTAATATCCCACGGTGCTTAACATAAATGTCGAAGCCTTGTTCTTCTCCTCTCGTTAAATACACATAATCCCGAATTTTCCGCTTCAAAGCAACATCTGTTACGATTCCTTGCATCGTCTCAGGATCAATACGCGGTAGATTCCCAGCATCAGGATCCCCATTTGGATTTCCATCTGTCACATCAAAAACAAGCATAAAATCATATCTTTTAGTTGGATCAATAATTTGCTCGAAATTCATCAGTCTTCTTCCCCCTCGTCTTTTGGTTTCTTTTTGAATAGATTTTGTTTTTCATGGTAATAACCAAGTGCAAACTCAGCTTGCTCATGTAAACTTAATACAGTCGGAAATTCCTCTAATCCTTCTAAAATCCCTTGTATCCTTTTGGAATAGTTCACTTCGAATCCTTTGTTCTGCTTACCTATTTTACTGAGATGGGCTTGACTATTCCTTATGAGCATCCCGAATATGGATTTTGGTGCAGTGGAAGCTGATCCAAAAAATCTCGATGCAATCGTTTCATTCCCCCCTATTGCATCCTCTTGGACTTTTTCCAATACCGCAAACAGTCTTCCACATAAATACGAATCACTTTTTTTCGTTTCATCTACATGCACAGTCCACACCTCCTTATTTTGACTCACAAGCCAACTCTTAATTGCCGCCGCGTGAAGAACATGCATTTTACCGCCAGCTTGGATTCTTTTTAAAATATGTGAAGCGATTAGCCCTGATAGTTCTCGACCTTCAAGCGCCCAGCCCATCCACTCTTTAATCGCATATTTCTGTATTTCTTTATTCGCATCCCTATACATAGAGGAAGCAAGTGTATAGATTCCATATAAACGTGGACCTCCAACATCTTGCGCCTCAAAAAATTGCTTCAACTGCTCTTTAATTTGCCAATATGGTTTTTCTGTGTAATCGCGGACAACTAAACGCGCTTTGTTCGCTGTTAAAGCTAGAATACAAAAATCACTAGTATCTACCTTATTCTCAAATCCCGAATAGGTTGAATGCAATATGCGTTTTACTGATTCTTGATCAGGATCTGACAGACAAGAAATAAGATCATCGACTTCATCATTATTTTGTCTTGTCCAATACACATATGTCACACCACCAACCGAAAAAGTATGTGGCCCACCTTTTAAGTTTGGACTCGTATGCTTGCGCAACATATAGGAAAGAGCTTGGCCATATTTCTGCTCACAACTAAAACAAGTTGGAGCAACCTCTGAAGCCTTTAATCCATATGACAAATAAGCATTGTCATTAGCAGAGATTAGCTTTGTTCGATCCACGCCAATCGAAAATTCCATAGAATGACGTTCAATTGCCGGTGCTTTTTTACCGCAAATGAAACAGATTTTATTTTGTGCCTCATCCGCTATCGGAGTTACTTTGCGTGACCAAAAATTTTTCACACTTTCTTCTGCATGAGGAAACTTATCTATGTCTAATTTAATGACCAGGATGTCTCCAGGTTTCATATCACTAGGCAATGTCCAATCTCTTTTTTCCAAAGCCTTCATCACACGCAAAATTAGCTCGCTTTTTGTTTCTTCAAAGCACTCCTTTAAAAGACCCATGTATGCTTCATGACACTGGCTCGTCCTCACCTTATTCTTTTCCGTTGCATTCTCTTTATCAACTTGAAGGACATACTCAGCTTTATCCGTTAGTAAAATCGGCTTAACTCCCGAAGAACGTGAAATATCTGGAATGGTTCTCTGTGCATTCTTATCTGCTTTAATAAAAGAAATTGCTCCATCATCATGAATAGAAGCAGTCCATTGAAACTTCTTTAGCTTATAACCGATTGCGGGAAATTTCTCTCGGTTGGCATCTGCAAATTCAACAAGTCGCGTCATATACACTTACCTATACACCTCCTCATACAGGTAATCCGGAACATGGAGCACACCATTTTCCACGTTTGCTTCAAAGAAATAAGGGATAGCCTGCGGATTTTTTTCATTCCCTTTCGGAAACTTTAAATCGAATAACATCGGCCCAAGATTATCTGTTACATCGATGGCCTTATCGGTATCATTCGGTTCAGCAAAATGAACGGAACATTCTCTAGTTCCAAAATAAGGCCTGTGAAAACATTGTCCTTTTGCCACACGCCTCCTGAACATTTCTCGATATTTCGTTATATTATCCGTCGTATGTTCCATTAACTCGATATCAGCTTCGATTATATACGCAACATTTCTAAGCATTAGCGAATGACGTTGTTGCCGGTCTTCATCCGCTAAATAGTCTTTCCTGCTCTTCGTTATACTTGTTGGGACAATTGAGGCAACTTCATTCCTTAAAATAGAGTAGTACTGAATAGGTTTTAAAATATGGATGCTTCTAACTCGCCATTTAAATTCTGGCTTCCAGAAGATTCCCTCCAAAATACCACGGGCTGCGGAAGGGGTCATTACTGGATAAGATACCCGTTCCGCCTTAGATTCCGGACGTGTAAATAAAGCAAAATCTCCCCATACTTTCACCTTTAGAGTCGACGACATCTGTTCTCCTCCTTTTCACTCAATATCGATTATTATAAGAACTCGCTAACCCCCGATACTTCCTTATATTCCCCTTTCCAAACATACCAGCCTTCCGCAATCTGCTCTAACTGGCAGCTATGTTCTTTTAGAAATCGACTGTTCTCTCCTATGTTCACCGAAAACATTTGTGCTTTTCTATACCATTTTTTCGTTAAATACGGTAACTCTTTTGCTTCCTTTAATAGGCGCTCGATATTTTCAACTTCAGCATTATAATTACGACATAAAACAGAAACCGTTTTCTGTTCGATCATTTTAAATTTTCCATCGACAGTCTCATAGGCAAACGGCTTAGCAGAAGTAATTTCGTATTTATCAAGCCCATCTTCTCCTTCAAGAGAATATAACCCTCGAAAATACTCATGATAGGTAGTTAGTTTATGCAGCGAATCTGCTCCATTTCTCTTTAAAAGAATCCTTGTCTGCTCAGTTCCCCTTGTATAAGTCCCCTTCGGTAACCTTCCTCCTTTAAGTTCAAAAATATAGACCTTACCACTATCTAAGCCTCCTTCACGATTGCACCTTCCTGCAGCCTGTACAATAGAATCAATAGGCGCCATCGCTCGATAGACAGTCGGAAAATCAAAGTCAATTCCCGCCTCAATGAGCGACGTCGATACTACAGCAATTGATTTTTCATTTTCCAAATCAACTTGAATATTAGCAATAACTTTTTTGCGATGATGCGGACACATTAATGTGGATAGATGATAAACTTTTCTGCCCTGTTGCCGGAACTTTTTCATTTCTTTATAGACTTTCATTGCATCTTTTCTTGTATTAACAATACATAGGACTTGTCTACAATCTTCCATCCGATTAACAAGACTCTCACTACTCAATGATTCGCGTAAAAACTCATATTCAACACGCTTCATTTCTTCAAAAAGCTCATGATTATATGGACATATCTCAATAGGAGCATTGATATTTCCAAACAGCTCAGGTTTATCAAAAGATAATGGGGTAGCACTTGAAACGACCACTGTGACATTGAATTTGTCCATCAAAATTTTTAAAGCCCTAAAAATAGGTTCTAATACTTCAATCGGTAGTTTTTGAAACTCATCTAAGATAATGACGCTATCCGCGATATTATGAAGCTTTCGGCATTTACTCGTTCGATTCGAAAAAACGCTTTCAAAAAGTTGGACAGTTGTGGTAACAATAATCGATCGATCCCAATTTTCTGCCGCTAGTCTCATAGAAGACATCTGTTCACTTTCATCATCGGAAAAATCAACTTGCGAATGGTGTTCAAGCACCTCGTCTTCACCGAATATTCCTTTATAAACTTGAGCACTTTGGTCAATAATCGACGTATAAGGAAGTGCTACAATTACCCTCTTCTTATTAAAATTTTCTGCGTGCTTAAGTGCATATCCCATTGCTGCAAGCGTCTTACCCAGTCCTGTCGGGACATTTAATGAGCGAAATGACTGTGATGAGAGGCCTTGCTCTAAACAAGATTGATAAACTTGTAATCTTCTCCGATTCAACGGTGTGTTAGAAGCCTCTTCAACTAACTCTGCCATATATGTTTGCAACTTCTCATCCAGTTTGTGAATGAAAACCGCGTCAGTCCTTTCACGCAGCAAACTACGCTGCTTATCCATATATTCTTCCGTATCTAAAAAATCAGCATCTACAAGAGAAGAAAAACACATTTTGACAAGCATATCCGCATACACTGAATCATCTTTCGATAAATTCGGGAGCGGCTCAAGTGTTTGAAGTAATCCTTCAATCCTCTTTTCTTCCTGATGTGTAGCATTCGGCAACTCACTAAGATACTTCTCTGCATTTGGTATTTTTTCATTGACGATTCTGCTACCATCTGGCAAACCAGCATGATGGCCCGCCACAATAATACCTGCTAGTTTGGCACGACTATCATTAATTCGATTCAGGATAATCGTACCTCCTAACGCATGTTTAACTGATCCGCGCTTAGGATTTTCCTCTTGAATGTATTGCTGAAACTCCTTTGTCATTTTCCCTAAATCATGAGCCAATGCAGAAGCCGCAGTAATCCCATAAGGATCAAATGACTTACTAAATTCAATTGCTTTTTGTAGAACACCTTCAGTATGGTCATCCAAGTAATGGTACGCATCTCCTTCGGTAGGAGGAGTGTGTGCGATATATTTCATTTTATGACCCCTTCTAATACTTCTATAATGCAATATTATAATTTACCAGTTGATATATAATCTATCGACTCACATTATACACAATAATCTGAAAAAATCAACAACTAATGCATAATAAAAAATATAGACAACGCAAAAAACACCCGTTCTTCAACAGGTGCCTACAAAATTGCGTTATAGTTTCAATCCTCGCCCAAACTAGGCGCTATTCACGATTCTATCACCGCTTGTTCAGCTTGCCTAGAGACTGTTCTCTCATTTATCGTTTTCATACCGTATTTACTATTTTATTAGGAAAGGAGGTTTCCATATGGATGTTTCACAACAACAACAACATACAAAAACTGAAGCCGCAATCATCGCCAAACAAATAACCACTTATCTCAATGCGTATAATCAAAGCTTGGACATTGATGGTAAAGCAAGAATAATGTTCTCCCCTTTCGGACAGATTGCTATCATTAGTAACTTAAAAATCGGCCACATCGGGTCTAAACTAATTCTATTCCAAGGGATTTCAGTACAGACCAATGTTCCATTTGAATTACTACAACATATCGCACAACTTAATATTCAATTATCCCCACCGAAAAAGGATAATCCAGGTGTAATGAAAAATACTATTGGATTCTTAAAACGTTGATACCTAAAATGCGGAAGAAAATTTGTCCTGTCTCTTCCGCACCTTTCTCCTAATCAATCGCCTTGTTCCGCAAACACCCCCATAGCCCCACACATCCACCTCGCCAAACCCTCCCCAAACTTATCAATATTCCTCGTAAACCGCTCATCCGCCACATACATCTGCCCCAATCCCGCAAATGCCTCCAGCGAATAATCACCCATCTTATTCAACAACACAAACCACTCACCAATACCCGCCTGCGCTTCATCAGAAGCCGGATCTAAATGCCTAATCTCCGCCAACTTAAAGTAAATGCGATTCATCTCCTCACCCAACTCTGGCCCAAACTTCGCAGCCTTCTGATTCGACGCATCTACCGCCTTATCTCCCCAACGCTCTCTCGCTTCCTGTTCATATGGATTGTTACTAAAATCGAACCCTTTAAATTTCTCTTCATTCGTCATCACTAATTCCCCTTTTCCTTGTAGAATGGTCTTGTCAATCGTTGCAATCATACTGTCGAGCTGCTTGCGTTTGTCCACGAGCATTTCCCGTTGCATTTCAAAAGCCTCCTGACGATTGAATGCAGGGCTATCGAGTAGCTCTTTAATTCTCTTCAAAGAGAAGCCGAGTTCACGAAAGAACAATATTTGTTGCAGCGTTGCCAAACTATCGTCGGAATAAATCCGGTAGCCCGCCTCCGTCAATTCGTCTGGCGTTAATAATCCGATGTCATCATAATGATGGAGTGTGCGCACACTGATACCGGTTAACTGTGATACTTCTTTCACTTTCATCACTCATGGCCTCCCTTCAAAAATAACTATAAAGTATGACGTAACGTGAGAGTCAACAGGGAAAAGAGAATTTATTTAACCTTTCAACCACAAAAAGAAAATCATGATGTAGGCAAGCTTCTCATCGACCGAAATATGCGTGCCCAACTTCACATGTTCATGATGCGCCGTGCTGACAAATGCCGGGTTCATGGCGTAAGGGAAAATGCCAAAGCGATACGATGCTGTCATTTTTCCCTCTTCATCCTTCACATCGATGTCACCAGCCATGCTTTTTGCTTCAATTTCCCTCCAAACCGCCCCGTCTGCATGATACAAAATGCCACGATTTTTCAAGGCCGATTTCCCCAGGTATTGAACGTAGGTACTCATTAATGTACCGTCCGAATTCCTCAGCGACAACTCGTAACGCTTCACATTATCTCGGATGGTAAATGCCGCAATCCGTTGTCCACTAGTATCTAAAATATCGTAGTGTACCGGAATGATAAAACCCTTCTCAAACAAATTAAAAACCGTCAGCCACCTAGACAGCCGCCCTTTAGATGGCTCTATTGTAAATAACGGATTGCCATTCGGATCGACGTTATACATTTTCGGTAATAGAGCAGGCACCCGCTGAAAATTCAATTCATGGAGATCTTCCAAACTCAACAGGCTAGCACTCATTGTTTCATTGCTTAATTTTTCATGTGCACTTTTAAAATAAAATCCGGCGCCAATCAAGGCCACTGCAAACAATCCAGCTTCAAGCAGCGTATCGCCATTTTCAGAAAAGCCCTCATATCCATAAAAATAAAAAATGATTCCAAAGATTGTCGCACCAATCCCGCCTATAAAACTAACTTTCGACGTCTTCCTATAAATCTCTTTCATCTCCCGATATCACCATCCCTTTCATACATCGTCATCGTTTTGACTACTCATTGTCAACTCTCAAAAAAAGAAGAGCTTCTCGGACTGACCCGAAATCTCTTCTTAATACATTCATATTTTATACTCCAATTCGCTGTCTCTTACTGCATTCACTCAATCGGCATCCAAATCTCAATGGCATCACCAACCGCTCCTGCGGGATGAAGATATCGTTCGAAATCATAGCAATCTCGTAGTCTGATATCTTCCATTTTAATAATGGCATCGTACGTAGCGGGAATTCCCGGAATGCCTCCTTCCACCGTCGCAACAACGAATTTCCCTGCCGGAATAACGACCTCTTGCGTATTCGGAAAACCTTCAGCGAGATTTGATTTAATCCCAGCGATGTAGTGGATTTCCTCTCCCTCCATCTTCAAACAAACACCAAAAGATTCTTCCACAACGATGCCTTTATTAGCAATTTCCTTATTTAATTTCCCCCATTCAGCAGGAATTTCTGAAACGGGCCCCACTAATCCATATCCCTTTACTGTCGTTTCCTCCATCTCAACAATACGTGTTTCCATATGAATCTCCTCCTTGTTTAAATAGCTTTCAATCGCTTCCATCGTCTGTTGCAAATCGTCCATTTCAAGTTCTATTTGCCGTCTCCTCGTCAATAACAACGACTCCATTTGTTCGTCTCCTTCTGCAAGAATAGCGGAGAGAGATACCCCAAATCGCCTCAATGTTTTAATACGAATCAGTTGCAGTTGCTCCATTTGCGAATAAAAGCGGTATCCCGTTTCTTGATTAACGAAAGCAGGCTTCATAAGTCCCAGCTCTTCATAATGTTTAATAGCCTTCACCGTGACACCCACAAGATGGGCCGTTTTTCCAATAGACAGCATGAACACACCTCCTTTTTAATAACTATAAACCTACCCGTTAGGTGCGAGTCAATTCTCAAATAAAAAGATAGAAAAAAGAGACTTTGGACAATGCCAAAATCTCTTCCCTTCATTTATAGCTTCAAGCTAATTTCTTATCATTCATATCCACACCATCAACTACAATATCCGTTTCAATCTTATTCGCCTTATTGTTTTTCGCTTTAATAAAGAACATGACCGTCAAAATAGCCGTCAAGACGATTCCAATGTAGAAGGACAGTTGCAAGTCTAAGCTCAATCCAATCTTCGCGTTTAAGATATAGACGAAGACCATGTAGGTGATGAACAGTGCCGGTACGAGCGACACAAAGTAGTTCTTGCCTTTAATAAATAGATACATCGTCGCAATCCATAAGGCAATTGCCGCTGTTGCTTGGTTTGCCCAAGAGAAGTATCTCCACAAGATGTTGAAATCGATTTGTGTTAGCAATGCCGATACCGCAAACAATGGTACAGCAATCATCAATCGTTTTGCCACTTTTTTCTGATCAATCTTCAAGTAATCCGCAATAATTGAACGTGCAGCACGGAACGCTGTATCGCCTGATGTAATCGGCAATACGACAGCCCCTAATACCGCGATTGTTCCACCAATAGCGCCTAGCAACGTCATGGATACTTCATTAACAACGGAAGAAGGTGTACCTGTTTTGATGAACTCACTTAATGTTTGTCCGTCTAGCATACTCATTGCCGCCGCAGCCCAGATCATCGCAATGACTGCTTCCGTAATCATCATGCCGTAAAATACATAGCGACCTTGTGATTCTTTTTGTGTTGTTCTAGAGATAATTGGTGATTGTGTCGCATGGAAACCAGATAGAGCGCCACAAGTAATTGTAAAGAATAAAATTGGGAAGACCGGTACATTATCTGGGTGCAAGTTCGCCAGCGTCAATTCTGGAATTGTATAATCCGAGAATATTAAGGCTCCTCCAACCCCAATAGTACCAATCAATAGTACCGCACCAAAATACGGATATAGTCTACCAATAATTTTATCAATCGGAAGAATCGTAGATAAGAAATAGTAAACAAAAATAACTGTAATTAAGATCCATAATGCCACTTTACCATTCATTAATATTGCCAATAAAGAGGCCGGCGTCGTTACAAATACAGTCCCAACTAATAGTAGAAGCAAAAGCGCGAAAACGTTTACAATATGCTTGGAAGCATTACCTAAAAATTTTCCAGCAAGCTCTGGAATATGTGCGCCTTTATTACGAATCGAAATCATACCTGTTAAATAGTCATGCACAGCTCCTGCAAAAATCGCTCCGAAAACAATCCATATGAAAGCGACTGGTCCAAATAACGCACCCATAATTGGTCCGAAGATTGGACCAGTTCCAGCTATATTGAGCAGCTGAATGAGCGCATTTTTTTGTTTGTGCATCGGCACGTAGTCGACACCATCTGCATTGGCATACGCAGGTGTCTTCCGAGCATCCGAAGGGTCAAAGATCTTTTCAATGAATTTCCCATACGTAAAATAAGCGATAACTAAAAGTACAATTGCGCTAAAAAATGTAATCATGTGAACACCCCTATTTCTCCTATTTGTTTGTCTTTCTTACCATCCTATATATTTAGTTTATGGTAAATTTTCTAAAATAGGTGTTTTCCGGTGCAACATGTGAGTTTAAGAGTTTAACATGTAAATAGTAAGGGTTAACATGTCATTACAATTCTAAGCGTTGTCGCAAATCTTTAACATAATTTCTACTAACGGACAGCTTTTTTTCCAAACCTTCTAACTCTAATTGATAGGCGCCATTAAACCATGGCGTTAATCGACTGACATATTTCAAGTTAACGAGATAGCCTTTATGAATCCGAAAAAATGAAAATGGCTCTAAGCGACTTTCAAGCTCCTTCAATGTAGTCCTTACATCGTAGTCATCGGTTTGCGTAATAATTTTCGTCACTTTGTCATCTCGAAAAATATACAAAATATCCTGCGGTAAAATATAATCGATATCACCGCCTGCTTCTACCGCCAATTTGCCAGGCTTCTCCGTATTGTCGACCTGTGGCGCTGGATGTAAGGTCTTGACAATTCGCTCGATCGTTTGCTTTAGCTGCCCCTCATCATACGGTTTCAATAAATAATCGACAGCATTGATGCGAAAAGCCTCCGCCGCGAATTGTGGATAAGCGGTTGCAAAAATGATGAGTGGTACTTTTTTTAACTCCACCAAGGTCTTCGCCACTTCAATGCCATTCATCTTCGGCATCTCGACATCTAGAAAAACAACATCCGGCTGGAGCTGTAATGCTTTTAAAATGGCCGCTTCCCCACTCTCGGCCTCCCCAACCACTTGAACCCCTGGAAACTTGCCTAGTAAATACGTTAACTCTTCGCGTGCATATCGTTCGTCATCTACAATCAAAGTGCGGATTGTCCCCATTAGACACCTACCTCCAATTTAGGAATTCGAAATGAAATAGCTGTTCCTTCATGCTCTTTGCTTTTGAGTGACAAAGCGGCTTGATCGCCAAACGTCATGAGTAAGCGACGGTTAATATTGAATAGGCCTACCCCAGTTCCTGTTTCAGACTCCAACTGCGTTGTCCCCAAAATAGCTAGCCGCTCAGGTGTTATCCCTTTACCGTTGTCCTCCACCATAATCTCAATTTCTGCCCCAAGATCACGTACCGCCATTTTAATAATACTGTTTTTCTCCATATCCCTAATGCCATGATGAATTGCATTTTCAACAATCGGCTGTAAGGTGAATGGTGGAATTCTTACGTGTAGCAAATGATCATCCACGTCATACACAATGGTCAGTCGATCTACAAATCGAGCTTCTATAATTTCCAAATACGCTTTGACATGCGACAGCTCTTGCTCAAGTGTTATTTGAGATGCAGTTGTTCCCGTCACATTTTGCCGCAAAAAGTACGATAACGACGTCAATAGCTTCCGTGCCTGGTCTGGATCTGTGCGAATCAAGGACACAATAATATTCATGGAATTAAATAAGAAGTGAGGACTAATTTGTGCCTGTAGCGCTTTGATTTCCGCCTCTTTTGCCAATTGATAAGCACGATCCGTTTCAGCGATTTCTAATTGGTTACTTAATAGCGAGCTCAGTCCGGCGATTAATTCGATGCTAACATCAGTAATCACTTTTTCAGATGGATAGTACAGTTTCAGCGTGCCAATTGTTTCACCTCGTCGAATCAGGGGGGCTATGACTGCTGCACCTAGTGGACAGCCTGGATAATCACAGTGAATGGTGCCGTCATTGACGACAACCAACTCTCCAAGAAGAATGACATCCTTCGTTTCATCCGTCCGAATCGAGCTGCCTACCTTATGATGATCACTGGCAATCCCGACATGGGCAAGAATATCCGTTTGATTGGTCATGGCAACAGCACTTGGCTGTAATTCACGGAATAGAATATTGCAGACAGCCTGCGCCGTGTCGGCGTTCATGCCCGTGCGCAAATAACCGAGTGTTTGATTGGCAATGCGCAACGTTTTCTGCGCCTGCAGCGCCGTCACTTTCTCCTGTTGGCTGATTACATTATGGACAATCAATAGGAACAATGCCGTCCCCACCCCATTCGCTAAAATCATCGGAATTCCAATGACCTCAACCAGTGTGAGCGCTTGCTCAAATGGTTTGGATATCAACAGAATCATAGACATTTGCATCGATTCCGCAAGCGCCCCGATACCAAAAACAGTTAACGGTTTAAGCGCTTTCCCTTTCCGATAAAAAGCCCCAGCGACAACACCTGCAATGATTGTTGAAAGCCCGCAGGAAAACGCTGTAAATCCACCCAACGTCATACGATGAATACCCGCAATTAGCCCCGCGCCAATCCCCACACGGTAGCCCCCCAACAAACCTGCGACTACCACACCAATGACACGCGAATTCGCAATGGCCTCCTCTGAACTCAATGCCGTTGCAACACTATTAAAATGCAACGTATTCGTATTAAGCGCGACTCCAAAATACGTGCCTACAATACCAAAAAAACCGAAAAACAGAATTGCCGTAAGCTCCTGCTTACGATTCAATTTATCACGATGCACAAGGTTTTTAAAAAACTGAAAGCGAGTCAAAATGAAGGCAACCGCCACAATCATACCGACTCGTTCTAGCATTATTACCAGCAAGTCCAACAACGGAATTCCACCTCATTTTTTAAAAACGCATTTGTTAAATTATACTGTAAATGTGCGGGGATACGTATCTTTATTTTCAGTTATCGGGATTAGGGATGTTACCAGCGAGTTTCGAGAGTTTACCGGCGACTTTGAGAACTTTACCAGCGACTTTCAAGGATTTACCGGCGACCTCGAGGACTTTACCAGCGACTTCACAATTCCCTCAACTACCTTAGTGACCTCCATTGGTTAGATATGGTACACTCGTATCATCAAAGCCATTATGGAGGATGAGTAAATGACTACCACACAAACCATGTCAATCCATCGCGCTTTATCGGAACTAAAAACCTTAAACGAGCGAATCGCCAAAGCCATTAAAGAGGCTGATTACGTAGCAACAGACCGCCAATCCACTCAAAAAATCAAAGGCCTATCCATTGAAGACTATGAAAAAACCATTCAATCTGGTTTTGACAAGGCCGTTTCACTCATCGAGCGACGCATTCACATTAAGGATGCAATTGTGCAATCAAACGCCATAACAGAAGTGACAGTAGCGGGCGAAACGATGACCGTTGCCAAAGCCATCGAGCGTAAAACCTCCATTGAAAATGAAGAACAATTATTAGCTTCCATGATTGAAGCCCGCAGAATGGCCATCAACAAACTGACAAAAGAAAATGATTCCCTTCCGAAACGCTTAGAGGAATATTTAACAGCTATTTTAGGCAGCAAGGAACATGCGAAAAAAGAAGAAGTCGAACTGCATACAAAGGCGTTTATGGAACGAAATGAATATATATTGATTGATCCGCTCAAAATTAATACACGCATCGAAGAGCTAGAAGTAAAGGTTTCTAGCTTCAAAGCAGAAGTCGATGCCGTTCTGTCTGAATCAAATGCACTGACGAAGATTACCATCTAATTGACTTGCATGAGTAGTCGAAAACGATGTCCACAAGACCCTTCTTTTGTTGGTGTTTCTTTGGGTCAACAAGTAAAACCAACACCCAACCTACAAACAATTGAAGCAGTTGCAAATGATAAAAGCTCAAGGTTTAAATCTTAAAGCTATAAAACTTACGCATCAAAGCTCTTATCGTTTAAAGTTCAACGTTTAGCACTTAAACCTCTTTTAAATCTTGGATTCACAGTTACGGGATTCTTGTGTTCGCCCATCGTCATCTGCCAAGCTGGCTATTTCGTGCAATAACAAAAGCGCTAACGCGCCTCTGTCCACGTCCCAAGTGTAAACAATTCACTTGGGACTTTTCTTCGCCCTTCGCATGGTTCCATAAAACCACATCCATTTATCGGTATAATAATCCACCTGCTATATTTCTACTAAATTAAAAAAGACTTTGAAAAACACTAAAGTCTAAATCTCATAGCCTTCCAAACCTACCGGAGGAATACACAACCACAATAACCCACATACTCATATGAACACATTTTTTACTTTTTCAAAGAAAAATCGTACTATCTATAATTATACCCTAGACAAATAGCACTAACAGACCGATAATTATCAATAGTAGGAATATACTAGTAAAAGGGAGCCGTAATATGAAGAAACTAGAAACCAAAATGTTGTTATTCATTTTAGTACCAACAATTCTTTTCTTTGCCGGTCTGGGTACATATATTTCTCTGACAGTCCATTCCACGGCTATACAAGTCGCGGAGGAAAATTTAGAAACACGCGGAGAATTACTTGCTGAAGAATTGGGGCTTGAGCTAGAAAAAACGACAGCGGCACTTCAGACATTGTCCCAGTCATTAGGTGGATTGCTTGATAGTGGTTCAGTTCCTGCACGGGATGATGCAAGTACGATGCTGCGTCAATTACTGATTACAAATCCCAATGCGGTTAGCTCATGGATGGTTTGGGAGCCGGATGCCTATGATGGAAAAGATGCAGATTATGTCAACACAGAAGGGCATGATACTACCGGACGTTTTGTCCCGATCTGGTCAAAAGACGAGGATGGAAAGTTCATCGTTCTTCCGATGAAGGACTATAATCGGCTTGGCGACTTACATACGAATCTTAAAAAGGTGTTAGAAACGGGTGAAAATGCACTCTTTGAGCCTGTTATTGTCGAGCTGAATAGAAAAACGATTTATATCACCTCCATTGCCTTTCCTGTTAAAGTGAACGGAAAAGCAGTTGGCGTAATTGGCGTGGATATGGAGTTAAAAACATTGAATGAATTGGTCACTCAATTTTCCTTTTACGATAGTGGTTTTGCAAGCCTGATGTCTAATACCGGGATTGTCATCTCACATCAGCATAACGACTTAATTGGACGTAATTATTTTGACCATACTGCCATGAGTGAAAGTGAGGAGGGTGAGGCGGTTAGAAATGCAGTACTTCAAGGACAGCAGATACAAATTTCCGGGTTATCTGATATTTTGAATGAGGATGTCTATCGCTTATTTTCACCTATTTATGTTGAGGGGATCCAAACACCTTGGAGTGCCCTTTTAGTCGCTCCCCTTGATGAAGTGACCAAGGAAGCGAAAGCGGTTACAACTCAGATTATCATTAGCATTATCGTCATTGTCTCTATTCTCGCCCTCATTATCTTTGTCGTCACACGGAATATCACAAAAGTACTACGTGCCACTGTTGGATTTGGACAAGTCTTGCAGCGAGGGGACTTTACACAGACCATTTCAGGACGATTTTTAAAGCGTAAAGATGAGTTGGGCGACCTTGCCGCTATTTTCACTTCAATTAGTGACAGCATGAGAAGTTTAATCAGTCAGGTTCAGGATAGTGCTCAACTGGTAGAACAGTCTGCCAGTGCAGTAGACATTGTCACAAACGAAGCCACTCTTGCGGCGAATGAAGTGACATCCGCCACCGAAAAGGTTGCGCAGTCAGCAGAAGTCCAGATGCAAAGCGCTGAAGAGAGTGCAAAAGCAATGGGAGAAATGTCTGAAAGGGTCCAAACAGTTTCCTTTACAGCGATAACTGTATCTGACACTACACAAAAAATGATGGAACAGGCGAATAGCGGACAAAGGGTTGTGCAAAACGCTGTACAGCAAATGGACACGATACATCAAGGAACAAACGAAACAAAATTGGTTATTGAGCAATTGGAAGCCGAAGCCAATAAAATTCAAAACATCGTTTCTGTTATAACATCCATTTCAGAGCAGACAAATCTATTAGCCTTGAATGCAGCCATTGAGGCAGCACGAGCTGGCACGGCTGGCAAAGGGTTTGCCGTCGTTGCTGATGAAGTTCGAAAATTGGCAGACGAAACAAATAGTTCTGCTGCCGACATTCAAAAACTTGTCAGTTCCATTCAAGCGGATACAATAAGAGCAGCCGATTCTATGACTAAAAATGAAAGCGGTGTCAATGATGGCATCAAGCGGATGGGGGAAGTCGAATCCGCATTCAAACAAATCATCACTTCCATCGAACTAATTGTGAAAGAGGCTATCGAGCTGTCGGCTGTCGCTGAACAAATGTCGGCTAGCTCAGAGGAAATTGCAGCTACTTCTGAAGAAATAGCGAGCAGCGCAGAAACCTCATATGAACAAACACACCAAGTAGCCGCCGCTGCTGAACAGCAGCTCGCCTCCATGGAAGAAATCACCGCAAGTTCCGCAACACTGAAAGGACTTTCTGAAGAACTCAATATCGCATTACGTCAGTTTAAGGTATAAGCAAAAAAAGGTGAGACCTTACTTGTAAAGTAGCATCTCACCTTTTTCTTCTATTTATCTTAGAGCCAGGTGACCTAGCTAGTATCCGCGAATTTTACTCAATCGGCAACCAAACTTCAGTGTCATAACCCTCCGATCCTACTGGGTGAATGTATCGCTCCAAGCTAAAGCTATTGCGCAGGCGAATGCCTTCTATGCGCATCAATGCTGTAAACGTTGCAGGAATACCACCCTCTACTTTGGCATTATCTGTCGTCAAGATAGTATTACTTAAGGACAGTTAATACCACATCTTCTAAGCCAACGTAACTTGATTCGGTTGGTAGAACATCCAAATAATCGGCAGCGTTCGTTATAATAACGGGTGTTATTGTATTATATCCATCCTTTTGAATAGCCTCGATATCAAACGTTATTAATTTTTGCCCTTTTTTAACAGCCTGATTTGTTTCAACGTGCACCTCATAATGTTTCCCGTCTAACTGAACGGTATCAAGCCCAATATGAATCAACACTTCGACACCTTCATCACTTGCTAAACCAATAGCATGTTTAGTTGAGAGGATTGTTACTACCTTTCCATCAAATGGTGCTACTACAATGCCATCACTAGGGTCAATTCCAACCCCTTTTCCCATTACTCCACTTGAAAATACAGAGTCACTTACATCACCTAATGGAATTATTTTACCTGATAAAGGCGTTGTTAATTCATATCTTACTTTTCCTACGTTTTCATTACGAACAGATGAAACTTCTGTTTCAATTACTCCTTTCGATTTTTCACCTTCAGTCCCAAAAATAAAAGCTAGAATGGTTCCTACAGCAAATGCGGTTCCAATCCCTATAATATAGCCTACCATTGGTGAATAAACAGGTATGCTAAATATACTTTGGAATACAAATGTAGATACTCTTACATCAAATAGCGCAATGATCCCCCCGCCGAGAGCACCGGATAGTAACATTAATGGTATTAATCTTCGATATCTCAATACTAAACCATAGAGAATCGGTTCGATTACACCTGCAAGCAATCCTGACAATGTACCCGCAAGTGCCAATGACCGTAAATCTTTATTTCTTCTAGAACGAAGGAATATACCAAAAGCAATCCCCATTACCGCAAATACCGATCCAGAAGTAATTGGGCCAATAATGTCTCCGCCTTTAGAAAAATTATCAATCATAATAGGGACAACACCCCAGTGCACCCCTAGAATAACAAGGAAAGGCCAAACACTGGCAATAACAACACCCGTAAGAACTGACGAAAATTCTGATAAAAATGTGATACTTGCGCCAATCCCCGCACTAACATACTGTGCAAATGGCCCGAAAACTAATGCGGTTAACGGCATCATAATTAGAATGCCTAGCATTGGCACAAAAAACAATTGAATCGTATCCGGTGTATACTTTTTAATGATTCGTTCAAGTGGTGCGTAAATTGCCATTGCAATTAGCAACGGGAAAACAGTCGATGTATAATCCGTTGCAATAAGTGGGACACTCATAAAACTGATATCACCAGTGCGTTCTAAAAGCGCTGTGAAACTAGGCTCTAGTAAACCCGCTGCAATCGTACCGCCGACAAATGGGTTAGCATTTAATTGCCTAGCTGCAGAAATACCTATAAAGATTGGAAAGAAATAAAATAGACCGCTTGATGCCGCATTTAATACAGCATAGGTTGTCCCTTCCACATCAATCCAGTTCAACATGGAAAGGACTGCAAGTAATGCTTTTATCATCCCCGCACCTGCTAATGCAGGAATTAACGGTGAAAACGTTCCAGAAATATATTCAAAGACTTTAGCTGCAACTCCAACATTTCTTTTATCTTGCACCCCATCTGTATCTCCTGAACCTCTAGTATGAATATTATGACCATTCATAATTTCTGTGTAAACTTTCCCTACTTTATTTCCAATAACAACCTGATATTGGCCGCCTTTTTCAACTACAGTAAGAACGTCTGGGATTTTCTCCAATGCTTTCTTATCTGCTTTATTATGTTCCTTCAGCTTAAATCGTAGCCGAGTTGCACAATGAACGAGAGAATTGACATTTCCCTCTCCGCCAACCAGCTCGATGATTTTATTCCCTAATTGTTTATTATCCATACCCTTTCACTCCTCCTTAGATAATAAAAATCTAGCTATTGACAGCGCTTACTTCCGTTTTATAAAAGCACTAACTCTTACTGGAGCAGTACTTTTATCACCTTTTATTGATTATCAGCTGCAAAAACAATATCTGCTGTCTTCCTTGCCTTTTCATACACTTCCATAACAGAATGTGAGTAATCCAATAATTCGTTACAACGTTCAAAATCTTTAAGTTCAAAAATCTCTTTAAAAACAAGAAGTTCGTAATAAAGGGTATTGAGCGTCGTTTGGCTATTTAGAAGAATCTCTTTATCCTTTAAATGTAATCTGACATTTTGACAACCATTCGCGCCATTTTCTACATGAAGATAACCATTTTCCCCTTGAATGAGAACAAAGTTCATGCTTCTCGTATCCTTGGCTCCTACACACTCTGCAATGAAGGTTGGATATTTCATTACTAAGACCCCAGAAGTGTCTATTCCATTCGGATGTTTATTCGCTGTATAGCTGACTGACTGAGGGGCACCGAATAAATTTAATATAAAGTGAAGGTTGTAAATGTTAATATCCGCTAATGCACCGCCAGAAAACTCAGGGTTAAAAGCGTTCGGTGTTTCTCCTCTTAATAATGCATCGTATTTACTAGAGTACTGGCTATAATTACATTGGACAAATTTCAATTGACCCAGTTTTCCGACATGTTGTTTAATCAGCTGATAGTTTGGTAAATGAATGGTTGTAATTCCTTCAAACAACATTAGTCGATTTTTCCTAGCCAGTTTCATTAAATTCTCTGTTTCACTCACTGTCGAAGTGAAAGGCTTCTCACAAATGACATGCTTTCCATGTTCTAATGCTCGGTAGGCTTGCTCATAATGCAAGCTATTTGGAGAGGCTACATAAATAAAATCAATAGTAGGGTCCATATAAAGCTTTTCTAGGTCCGTATAGATCGTTTCTACCTGATACTTCTCGGCTAATGGTTTAGCTGTTTCTTCTTTACGGGAATACATTGCTACGCATTGCGCACCATCTATTTTATTTAGAGCTGATAAGAATACATCCACTATTAATCCAGTACCAATCGTTCCTATTCTCACTTTTATTCCTCCAATTCATTACTGTTATTTACTTTGCTTTTTTTGCAATAGAAAGACCCTCTTCTAATATCTTTAATACGATGATTACTTCTTCATCTTTCACTGGCTTTTCACCCTCATTTTTAATTGCCTGGTAAAGCTTTTCATATAAAATTCCGTAATCTGTAACTTCCGATGGTACATTTTCATTCTGTTCTACACCATTATCATCTATATAAGAAAGTTTACCCCAATTGTTTTCTGCTTCACGCTCGAAGGAGACAGTAGTTGGACCATTAGGGTTTTTCTTTTGGTGGCCACTGCTATATTTAATAAAGCTGCCTTTGTCTCCATGAACTGTAAATTTCGGATGTTCAAGCTTTACAGCTACGCTACATTTTATCGTTACTTTCGTTCTTCCAAAGTAAAAATCAATATCAATATAATCATCTGATTCTCCTGGATAAGAAATGCTCCTTACATCGTAGTGAATATCATCTGGCTTACCATATACAGATATGATTTGGTCAATGGTATGAACAGCAAGCCCATATAAAAAGCCGAAGTCACCTCTTTTAATATATTGCGGCATGAAGTAATCATAATGAGATTGAATTTCAACAACATTCCCTAACTTCCCACTTCTAAGTACCTTTTCAAGAGTAAGGAAGTCTCCATCAAACCTTCTATTTTGATTTGCCATTGCAATAAGTCCTTTAGACTTTGCCAATTCAAAAATATGATTTGCTTCTTCAATTGTTGGTGCAAATGGTTTTTCCACTAATATATGCTTGTTATTTTCCAATGCAGCTGTTGCATATTCCATGTGACTATCCACATGTGTACAAATAACAACTAGGTCTACTTCGCTATCCTGCAAGATTTCATTTAAATCTGTAGTGAAATGAATAGGTGGATACCAACTTTCATGTTCTGTACCTTCTCGAATACGATCCTCTTCTCTACGGAAGATATATTTCACGTTTATATTTTCTTTTCTTTCTAAATACGGTAAATGGTAATTTAGAACGGCATTCCCAAAACCAATCATTGCGATGTTCATCATTATGAATCTCTCCTTTGCTCGTGCTAGTAAGGCTACCATATCACGCTATTTTCATTTTATTAATAGGTTTCGCGTGTATTGGAAAGCGCTTTCAACATTTGCAAAATAATAAGCCCATCTATGAAATTGAATTTCACAAATGGACTTTTATGGAATATTAATGATCAATTTACCGTCTGTCAAATAAAATATTAAGAATTTCATCTATTCTTCAATGGTCCCTAAATAAAATACATCAAAGATATATTGGGTCGTAATTACATTAAATATTTTGCTTAAATGCGGGGTTTCATGATTATAATAGCTTTGAATATTTTTATCAGCTAACTTTGCCAATTCATTCTGCTTAGTACCTGATATGGCAATTACTTTTTGATTAAATGATTTGAGCGTTTTTGCAATATCTATGATTGCTTTGTTCTTGCCTGTATGAGAAATGACGAACGATACAGTCTTTGCATTATTTTTTGTGTTAGTTAATAAGTGATAGTTTACACTGTTATATGCACTGGCATGTATCCCAATTTCATTCCATTTAGCACAAACTTGTTGGGCAATATAATAATTCATATCTACACCGTAAACTTCAATACGGTTTGCCTCTTTCAACCAATCAATGATCACAACTAGATCCTCCATGTTAAATCGCTTTCGGGTCTGTATTAATGCTTCCTCATAAATATATGGGATGGAGTCGACCTTATCTATAAATTCCTTTGCGACCCCAACTTCCTCATTCTGAAGTCTATTTTTCAAGTTAGATTCTTTGTATTCTAATGCAAACTGAAGTTGGAAATCTGGAAACCCTTTTGTTCCAAACTTTTTGCAAAATCTCACAATAGTAGAGGAGCTTGTATACGTTAATTTTGCTAATTCATTGGCTGTCACCTTAAAGACAATTTCAGGATTTTCAATTATATATTCTACTATGTGTCTTTCCTGGTTAGTTAAATCTTTCATATACTTCATCTTGTTAATTAACAATTTTTATCCCCCTTTTTAATTAATGAAACCCCTCGAATCCCTTGTCATCTAGCTTTCATCGTATTTATCCATTTTAATTCCTTCTGCCTCTAATTTATACGTTAAAAATGAATTACCTTCATCCTACACCATTCTGTTAATTGCTATGATTATGGGTGCCGCCCTGCAATTCTCATCAGGAGCTTAAAAGAACCCGTCCTTTTCAATGAAAGGGCGGGCTAGTTCCTTGATTCAGATATTTATCAGCGAATCTCAAAAATCACATTCAATTTCACCAATTCACCCACGAGTCCCCGCAACATCAATCTCTTTAATAACCCTCGCAGGATTTCCACCTACAACTACATTATCCGGTACATCTTTTACCACAACCGCACCTGACGCGATGACCACATTATCACCAATCGTAACTCCAGGATTAATAACCGCGCGCCCGCCAATCCATACATTATCACCGATTGTTACAGGCTTGCCATATTCGGCACCAGAACTTCGCTCCGTAGGATCTAATGGATGAGTAGCCGTGTAAATATGAACACCCGGGGCCATCATGCAGTTATCGCCAATTCTTATTTCACAAACATCCAAAAATACGCTATCAAAATTGGCGTAAAAATTTTCACCAACATGAATATTAAATCCGTAGTCACAGCGTAAAGTAGGTTCAATGTATATATTTTTCCCAACTGAACCAAATAACTCGTTTAGCAATACAGTCCGTTCACTAAGCTCCGTTTCCAACGTTTCATTAAAAACCCTTGTTAATCGGCGGGCATTTTCCCGCCCTTTTACTAATTCGGAATCAGCGGCAAGGTATAATTCACCAGCTAGCATTTTTTCTTTCTCTGTTTTCATTGTGTTTCTCCTCCTCTATTACGAATGAACCCTGACCTTCATCACTTTCGTAACCTTCCCACTCGCATCACTCACAGTGATATTTGTAACGCCAGGCTTCAAGGCTTCCAATGAAATCATTGAATCATCCTGCTCTGTAATTCCCACTACATTCGGCTGTTCAATTTCCCATGTAAAACCATCACTATAATCATAACCATTCGGCTTCACCTGCGCTTGAATAGTTGTTGTTTCTCCAACTTTTAATGTGGCATATTCTTCGCTAACTACAATACCCGTCATTTCATCCGCCCGTGGACGTTCTCGCCATGTAGAATGTAGCTCAAAGAAGTCCAATAGCACGACATCCACGCTGCCACCCTTTGTATACAATTCAATAGCATTATTCGTCGGCTTTGTATAAATCAATTTAGTAAACACGAATTCACCTTCATTGACAAATAACTCAATGGAAGATTCATCTACAAGACCTCTGATTTTAATCTGCTTTCGCTCCATTGGGTAATCTGTTTCGTGACGATTCCCAAACTGATACATATTTCCGTTCCGATCTGTCAATTGTTCCAACCCCGCATTCGAGCGGTCCAAGAAGATCTTATTCGTTGCTGTATCGACGCCAAATAGAGCCTCTTCCTCTTCGGATTGACGAAGACGAATACCGAACTCCTCTACAGCGTCCCATTCTACAATCATTTCAAATTCAAATGTTGTACTCGCAAATGCATCAATCGGATAATCACCTTCTAATCGAAATGCCTCCATATGATGCGCATTTGCCCGTAAGCTCTCTATTTCTTGAATAGGTCCTTGGAACAGTCGAATACTACCATCTTCAATGGTCCGAAGTAATAACTCACGCGGAATCGACATGGAGCCCATCCATGGATCCGTTGGAGATTGGTATGGATAGCGCCAATTCGCCATCCAGCCTAGCCAAATTGTTCTACCATCCTCATCAGGGATATCGGAAAATGACTGTGCCGCATAAAAGTCTTGTCCGAAATCAGTCGTTAACACTGTTTCTGGGGAATTGTCATTCACAAACGTCGTTCCATCAAACTCTCCAATGAAATATTGAGCTGTTGAACCATTCGTTGTATCATTATCTCCAACACTCACATGCAGAACCCACTTCTGATTCCCTTGATCCCCATTGACAGGTAGTTGGAATAAATCCGGGCACTCCCATACTGCAACATGTGAACCTTCATCATCTCCAAATTGACTTTGGAACGTCCAATCAATCAAGTTATCAGAGTTATAAAACGTAACACTTTGATTTGTAGAAATCACCATTACCCACTTATTTGTATCCTCATGCCAAAACACTTTCGGATCGCGGAAGTCTTTGATACCAGGATTTTCAATAATCGGGTTGCCTGCATAGCGCTCCCATGTTCTCCCTTTATCCTTACTATACGCCATCCCCTGCGCCTCACCGCCCTCAGTACTTGTATAAAAGGCAACTAAACCAGCTTTTCCATTAAATAATCCACTGGAATCATTCCAGTCTACAACCGTGCTCCCCGATAAGGCTTGCCCCAGTAAATCATGCTCTAAAGCGACGGGCAAGTGTTCCCAATGAAGCATATCAGTACTAATCGCATGCGCCCAGTTACCATTTTTCTGATGAAATAAATGATATTCTCCATCAAAATATATAAGTCCATTTGGATCCGCTAAATTCCCTGATGGTGTTGAAAAATGATACTGTGGCCGATACATTTCCGTATAATAGTCAGCATTCGCTACCTCCATTTTATTTAGGCCCACTGCTTTCAAATCACTCTCACCCTTTTCGTTTTGTTCAATTTCACTGCACCCAACTAGTAAAACCAATATCCCTATTAGCGTAGCAGTAAGTCTTTTCATTTTCAAAATATACTCACTCCTTTATTTAAGCAAAATTTAAGACCAAACCAATTGCCTTGAAAACAATCGGTTTGGTCTCTCATTTCTTTTCTATATACTTTGAATTAAATAATCCGACTACCCGCCGATTTCCGTTACGAGCGGCGACTCCAATCAGCTGGAGAAAAATTAATTCAACTTATATAGATAAATTAAATCCTAAAGCGAATTCAAAAGAATTCCCTATTCCAACTCAGCCTTCGCCAAATAAAATGCACCTTTAATCGCTGAAAAGCCTTCAATACCAGGAGTGACAATATAATCAGCAATCTGATCCTCTAGCTGTGGGAAAGCCAAGTAATGATTATTTATCGCCTGCAAGTGTTTGTAAATCACAGGCAGCACTTGCCTCTGCTTCATCACCCCGCCACCTAAAATAATTCTTTCTGGTGATAGCGTTAGGATATACGTCATTAACGCTTGCGCGATATAATAGCCTTCGATTTCCCATACTTCAGATCGCTCTGTCAGCAACACAGCTTTTTCATTCCATCTCTTTTCAATCGCTGGTCCAGCAGCCAATCCCTCCAAACAGTCTCCGTGGAATGGGCAAACCCCCTCAAAAGAATCATCGGGATGTCTTCTAACCAAAATATGCCCCATTTCAGGATGGCTGAGCCCTTGTAGCATTTTACCGTTACTCACCGCACCTACGCCAATTCCCGTCCCGATTGTAATATAGATACAACTGTCAACATCTTGGGCAGCTCCAAACTTCGCCTCTCCCAATGCCGCAATGTTAACATCCGTATCGAACACCATCGGGATATCCAAGTGCTCTTTTAATGATGATAAAATATTAAAATGCTGCCACGCCACTTTAGGCGTTGTTGTGATACAGCCATAATTTGTAGAGTCCGGGTTAATATCAGCCGGACCAAATGACCCTACTCCTAATGCCTGAATCTCAAATTGTTGAAAGAATTCTTGTACTTTTTTCATTGTCTCCGCAGGAGTTGTTGTTGGAATTTCAATCATTTCAATCACATTAAAATCCATATCCCCCACAGCGCAAACAAACTTTGTTCCCCCTGCTTCAATTGCACCTAACAAGATACATTCTCCTCTCCAAACCTTATCATGAGTGAGATGCTGCAATATAGCTGTTTGTTAACTGGATAGTTCCACCCGATGCGAACAGGACAACCTCTTCACAAACCTTATCCGGATAAATCAAGCTCGTAACAGCATAAGCACCCTCATTTAAGAATACTTCAATAGAAGAAGAATCTACAACAATACGCAAATTCACCTGATTCGTAGCTTGCAGGTTTAACTCTTGGAAATTCGAAAAGTTTTCTGAGAATGTGATTTGTCCTGAATTCTTTCGATCCAGCTTGACTCGATTCGTCTCTGCATCTATCGTCAGCACCGTTTTTTGGCTTGCCGTATGGGATAGCACGACCCCGAATTGCTTTGCGTCATGATTATCAATCTCCAAAACAATCTCTACACTCGGCTTATCCACCGCAAACACTTTCGACTTTTCGCTGTTGATGAACAAATCGTCAATTTCAACAATTTTCGTAAAGTATGAATCTAGTTCCTTAACAGGATTTTGAACGACCAGCAGCTGATCTCCAACATGTCGTAATGCCAGTGTTCTTGGCAGCGTCATCTGGCTTCTCCAGCCCTCAGTCGGTACTTCGTTGGCATAGCGCCAATTACTCATCCAGCCTAGATAGATTCTTCGACCATCCTCCGTAGGAATATCTGAAAAACTCACACCAGCATAATTGTCTTTTCCAAAATCTAGCCATTGAATCTCTTCAGTATCAGCTATAAAGGTAGAGCCATCAAAAGAACCTACAAAGTATTGCGTTCTAGAGCCACTGTCAAATTGAGGATTGTCCCCAATACTGACCAATAACACCCATTTCTTCTCTTCACCATCATCTACAGCTAATTCAAATAGATCAGGGCATTCCCAAACGCCATCATGAGAGCCAATATTATCTCCAAACTCACTTTCAAACTGCCAGTCTATTAGGTTTGGTGAAGAGTAAAAAGTAACCGTTTGCCCTGTTGCTAACGTCATCAGCCACTTGGCTGTTTCCGCATGCCAAAACACTTTCGGGTCTCTAAAATCTACTTTTGTCGGATGCCCGAGTACAGGATTCCCTTCGTACTTCGTCCATGTTCGGCCTTGGTCATGACTATAGGCAAGGCTCTGGGTTTGAATGGCCGACGTTCCATCAGCCTTATCCAAATGATGCGTAAAAATCGCTACAATTCCTGGCTCATCCGGGAAAAATCCTGATGTATTATGCCAATCAACTACAGCACTTCCTGAAAAAATAGTCCCTAGTTCATCTGGATAGAGTGCAATCGGTAGCTCCTGCCAGTCAATCATATCTTTGCTGACAGCATGGCCCCAATGCATGGGACCCCATATGCTATCATTCGGATTATGCTGAAAGAACAAATGATATTCCCCTTTAAAATAAACCATTCCGTTCGGATCATTCATCCAATTTTTCTTTGGTGCAAAATGCAAAGTTGGTCTATATTTCTCAAGATTATAAGTCGCCAATCACTATTTCCTCCTCTGTTAGTTTGAATTTCGGTCATAACCATCCTGTTTAATTTGTAGCCATGTAGGGAATTTCAATCGATCTAGCTCTGCTAAATACTCGCCCCACTCTTCTTCAGCTTTTCCAGTTTTAATCCACTCTGCACGTTTTCTATGCACATAAGCGAATAGGTCTGTTTCGATGCTTGACAGCTCTTTTAATTCATCCAGAGAGAAAAATACTTTCGGATAAATATTGTCGGCATTCATATGTGGTGACATGACTTCCTTCATTTGATTTAGTCGCCCTACTGCATCATCTGGTTTTGTCGTAACAACGCCATAGTATTCATCCAGAATGGCTAATGGTCCGCCAATATTTGTTTTTTGTCGTAATTCAGCTGGTGCCGTTCCTTCTAGTGCAAGGTGCTTCAGCATATTTGCGCTTTCGTCATACTCAAAGATGTTTTGTTGCTCTGTATCTCCATAAGTTCCCCAGTTATTTTGCACAGATTGCACAGGATCATAAAGCTGGTCAATCCATTTGGCTGTTAACTCTAAGTTTTCGTTAGCACTTGTGATAACCATTTTTCCACGGTCAAAGCCCATACCGTTTGTGCGTGCAACATGGATATTGCCTTCAGCATCAGCAAGTGGAGGCATTAGTTCATAGTGGTCGTTGTCGCCACTAATATTAGCTTTATCCCACGTGAAGTATAAACCGTATTTCTCGTCTTTCCCTTTAGCCACATACGTATTGAAATCTTGTTCGAAAGCTTCTTCATCAATTAAATTATTTTTATAGAGGTCAGCAAAATACATCATGGCATCACGATAGCCTTCGTCCGCTGCTGTAAAGATGACTTCACCATCATTGGAAACGACTGTATGATCCCAGTTGTCGCCCAAACCAAATGGATTGAATAGAAATGCAAAGTCTTCTCCACCGTGGTTAATAATGAAAGATAGTGGAATTTCATCAGCCTGGCCATTGCCGTTTGGATCATCATTTTTGAAAGCGAGTAACACTTCTTTTAGTTCTTCCATATTGGTTGGCATGTCCAATCCTAAATTATTGAGCCACTCCACGTTAATCCACGGGAATGTATCAATGGAATGAATATTTTCTTTCCCTGCGCCTAACTCCTCAATCCAAGGAAAGGCGTAAATATGGCCATCTGTTGCCGTAATCATAGACCTGTATTCCGGTTTTGCTTCCAATACCTTTTGCAAATTCGGCATATACTGGTCGATGAGATCCTCCACGGGAATAATCGTGCCATCCTTCCCTAATTTCTGAAGATCATAGTCACTGTAAACAGCGTCTAAAATAGCGTCTGGCAAATCACCACTCGCAATCGTCAAGTTTCTCTTTTCAATGAATGAATCCGTCGTATAGTTTTTCCATTCAATATTGACACCCGTTTTTTCTGCTAATCGCTTGTAAATTAACTTGTCATTCGGATCTGTCGGTGCTAAAGGTGAGCTTTGTGTCATGAACTTTAAGCTCACTGCTTCTTCCAATGGAAAGGTAATATCTTTTAGCTCATACGCTTCAGATGATGTGCCACTGTCCTTGCTGCATCCTGCGAATAATAACCCTGTAACGAGTAAAGCTGCTAATGCTTTGTTGCCCTTCTTCATACTAAAACCCCCATTTTTTTATTTTATTGAACCAACCATTACGCCTTTTTCAAAATACTTCTGGAAGAAAGGATACATAATGATTAGCGGTAAACTAGAAAGAATAATAGATGAGTATTTAATCATTTCAGACATCTTTTTCAGCTCTGCCATGGCAAGCTGATCGCCAATCATTCCTGGTTGTACCTCGTTTTGGATCAGGATAGAACGTAATACTAATTGCAATGGATGTAATTTGGCATCTTCTAAGTAAATCATTGCGTCAAAATAAGAATTCCATTGGCCCACAAAGGCATATAACGCGAGTACAAATATAATCGGTTTGGATAGCGGTAAAATGATTTTAAAGAATATAACTAAATCTGATGCACCATCAATTTTAGCTGCCTCCTGGAGTTCCTTAGGGATGGCTTTGAAATAAGTTCTGGCTAAAATAATATTCCAGACACTAATGGCCCCCGGCAAAATAATGGCCCATATGCTATTTAACATCCCTAAATCCTTGACCACTAAATACGTAGGGATTAAACCACCGCTGAAAAACATCGTAATGAGGAAGAAAATCATAATGACTTTCGTTCCTCTAAACCCTTCAACAGATAGTGGATAGGCAGCGAATATAGAAACAACAACTGTCACTATAGCAAATCCTACTGAGTACAGAATCGAGTAGAAGAATCCTCTAATAATCGCTTCGTTTTGCAAAATTTTTACATAACCTTGTACACTCCAATCGTCCGGATTGAATGATATGCCCTTGCTCAGCAAGACGTTAGGATCTAAAAATGAGGCTAACAAGACGTAAAGCAACGGCAACAGAATGAGCAACGTAGCAATAATTAAAACGAATTTATTTATCGTTAATAGCAATTGATCTCGTTTTGAATAATTCATATTCCTATCTCGCCCCTCCTTTTAATAAAGACCTTCACCTTCATTAAGTTTTTTAACTACATAGTTCACGAAAATAAGTAAAATCACATTAATAATAGAGTTAAATAATCCAACTGCTGATGAGTACGCATAGTCTCCAGCTTGAAGCCCTACTTTGTAAACATACGTTGCAATAATTTCAGATGTTGGTATATTCATGGCGGTTTGCATCAAATAGGCTTTCTCAAACCCAATGCCCATGATTCCACCAGCCGCAAGGATGAATAGCACAGCCATCATCGGTTTTAACGTTGGCAGATCGATATGTCGTACTCTTTGTAATAGAGATGCGCCGTCAATGGTTGCTGCGTCATGGAGCTGAGGATCCACATTTGCAAGCGCTGCCACATAAATGATAGAAGCCCAACCTGCTCCCTGCCAAATACCAGAAAGAATATAGATGGATACAAATGCATCTGGATCAGACATGAACGAAATCGGCTTGTCCAAGAAAAACGATAAAATTGTATTAATGGGCCCCATTGGTGATAAGAAGATAAACAGCATCCCTGTAATGACAACGACCGAGATAAAATTCGGGGCATACAGAATGAGTTGAATATTTTTCTTAATGGATGCCCGTTTTACCTGATTTAACATTAACGCCAGAATAATGGGTACTGGAAACCCTAGCACTAAGCCGTAGACACTAAGTTTAAGCGTATTCATAAAAATGTCTCCGAAGTTGGGGGACGTTAAAAACTTTGTGAAATGCTCAAATCCTACCCAATCGCTTCCCCATATTCCTTTCATAGGACTAAAATCTTTAAAGGCAATAATAGATCCGTACATCGGAATATACTTAAAGATAATTGTCAAAATAATCGCTGGGGCCAAAAATAAATACAGCGTGTAGTTTTGAATCATATACCGTAACAAACTTTGTTTCTTATGAGATACGTTTGTTTTTGTCTCAGTGGTCATTTCTATGCATAGCCCCCTTAACTGTTTTTTGATTTGTGAGTTAATAATATGTCAACCGCTTTCATATGTCAACCGCTTGACATAAAATAATTTTAAAAAAACCTAATCTCAAGAAAATTAGGTTGTCTCATTGATTAACAGTTGAACAGGCAATGTCGTTTCATAGGGACCTGAAAGTTCAGAGTTATCAATCATATCCATTAGTTTTTTCACAGCTGTTTTAGCAATTTCCTCAATCGGTTGTTGAATCGTCGTGAGCTGAGGTAATAAGCTTCTCGTTGTTTTCGTACCATCATAGCCAACGACCTTTAATTGCTCAGGCACTTGGATGTTCAATTCTCTTGCAACTTGCAAACAGGCGGCTGCCATTATATCATCACTAGCGAATATACCATCTGTTTCAGGTCGTTCCACTAAAATTTTTCTAATCGCTAATACGATATCTTCATCATCAAACTGCAATTCATATGTACTCGGATTATCAACCAGATCCTCGTAAGCTTTCCGCCTATATTGAGCAGGTGTTTCCAATTCAAGAGGACCGTTAATATGAATAATTGATCGACATCCTCGATCGATCAAATGCTGTACCGCCATTTTTCCACCCATGTAATTATCAGAACCCACTACAGGTATTGTCGGTGCTAAGTAATGGTCAATCGCAACAATCGGAAGCTTCGGATACTTATACGTATCGATTCCCCGGTTATACGAACAAACAATGATACCATCTACTTGATGTCTAATCAACATCGTCGAGTAAGCTTTCTCTTTTTCAAGCTGCCCTGAACTATTGCAAAGAATAATCTTATAGCCCAAAGAAGAACAGATATTTTCAATATACAACGATAATTCTCCAAAAAAGGGATTACTAACTGTTGGAACGATTAACCCAATAAAATTCGTTCTCTTTTTGAATAGTGATCTCGCAACATCATTAGGATAATAATTTAATTCCTTGATAGCGTTCTCCACTTTTTCTTTCGTCTGTTCACTAATATAGCCTCTATTATTCAACACGCGAGATACAGTCGTCGGGGATACCCCTGCCGCCTTCGCAACATCTTCTAATTTCACTTTCATAATGTGTCTCCTTAATAAAGTATATTTATTCCCAATATTAATTATATCTTAGCATATACTACTAGCTAATGACTTGCTAAAGAAGCATCTTGCAAGGTTGTAAAGTAGAGTACAAGAAAACACATCCTTCCTCATCGATACGTTTTCTTATTTATATTCCAATAGTTCCTATTCACTAATTTTTCCGTAACTAAGAAGCATCTATACCTATTGACTGTATTTGGATAACTCTCTAGTATTTATATTTGTATGTAAAACTTTATTTCGAAAGGGTGAATGTGGATTGAACTCAGCATCTATAACCTCTAGTAAAGAAACACCGTATTTCGTCATTAGTGTGATCATTAGTGCCTTTATCTATCTGATTGTTACGCTTAGTATTATTGGAATTGGCATAGCACTAGTTATTCTTGCATTTATTTTATTTTCAAATGCCATCATGCTTGGCAGTATAAGGGGGAATGGCGTTCGAGTCAGTGAGCAGCAATTTCCGGATGTGCATGAGCGTGTTGTTGAGTTAGCGCGTAAAATGGAGCTTAAAAAGGTGCCAGATGTATTTGTCATTCATTCCGAAGGAGCTTTTAATGCCTTTGCCACACGATTCTTTGGACGCAACATGGTTGTTATTTATTCGGAAGTATTCGAATTAGCCCGTGAAAAAGGTGACAAGGAACTTGATTTTATTATCGCGCATGAGTTGACCCATGTGCAGCGTAGACATGTTTGGAAGAGTATCCTTACTCTCCCTGCTGCTTTTATTCCTTTTCTTTCCCAAGCCTATAGCCGTGCTTGCGAATATACATGTGACCGGAGTGCCGCCTACTACATACAGGACGGCCCGGCTGCAAAACGTGCACTTACTATCTTAAGTATCGGGAAAAGTCTTTACAAAGAGGTAAATGATTTTGCTTATTTGGAGCAAATACATAGCGAATCTAATGTAGCTGTTTGGTTTGCGGAAATATCGTCTACTCATCCATTATTACCAAAAAGAATTCAAGCTGTAGGTCACTTTATGAATGTGGAAGATACACCAAACTTCGTACCGAATAACGGAAAAATAGCAGTAGGCGCACTCATTTCTGGGGCAGCTGTGTTCTTTCTTTATATTGGAGTCGTCGTTATGCTTGTTATGGGGACTGTTTTTTTTGCAACCCTATTCCCGACTGCCACAGAGTCTGCTGAAACTGAAGCACAGGATTATGTTTTCCCTGAAACCGCTACCCCGCTTATGATTTCAGCAGCGAATGGCGACCTTGCACAAGTGAAAGCGTATATTTCCCAAGGAGCCGATATCCATGCGCAAGATGATGAACTAACGACTGCACTTCATTATGCGGTCTATAACTTTGAAGCAGAAGTTGTCGAATTGCTACTCCATGAAGGTGCGAATCCTAATGATTCGGATGACTATTCCACTGCCCTAACTGCAGCGCTAGCAAACGAATCGTATGATATCGCCGCACTGTTATACAACGCAGGTGCCGATCCTACGCTGGAAGATGCTGCTGGCTATTCTGCACTCGATTATTTAAACGTTACGACAACTGAGGAATTTGAGAAAGTATTAAATCATATGTAATCACAACTAAAAGGCACCAGTCTTAAGCAGTTCCTGAACTGTTTTAGGGCTGGTGCCTTTTATATTAATTAGCAAAATAACACTGGATTCTATCGATCGAATGTATATTTTTACTGATTCGCATTCAATTCCTTAATGGCTAGTACAGCTTCATCGATATGGCTAACAGGTAAGATTTCTATAGTTAGTTCCTGTTGTAATCTCACAACTTCTGCTTCTTCTCGATTCGCCAATGGGATTAGTACAGCTGGGAAACTGTTTTGCTCCGCAATCATCATTTTCGCTTTTATCCCGCCAACTGGCATGACATCACCATTAGGTTCCAGTGTCCCAGTAACGCCAATGGGTAATTCATTTACGAAATTCCCTTGATGAATCATTGCAGTAAGACCTAATGCTAGCCCAGCACTATCTCCCTCTAGATTTTCTCGACTAAGAAATTCGTTAATAAATTCGATGTCTTCATCAATATAATTTCTTACATTTTCGCCCATCAATTGAAATGCATTTTCCTCTTTGCCAAATCCGAAAAATTGTTTTAGCTCTGTTGTCTTGCTTCTATATTTGTCTCGATTTTTAATTTTATGCATCTCCAAAATTTGAATACCATTTTTTCCATAGGTATCCTTTATCACCTCTTTATCTTCTAAATAATAAATATCATTCAACCCCACAACTAAAATATGTATTCCCGATTTTTCTAGCAATTCTTCTGGTTCTCTATAACTATCTACTCTATAGGTATTACCTTCGTAGTCTAGGAGTCGTATTTCATAACTACAAAAGATCACTCCCCATACGATTACTAAAGTGATGGTAAGACTCTTAAATTTGTTTCTCCGGAAAATAATCAGGAAGATTAAAGCAACAATCGGAATTACTAGCAGTGTCCCTAATAATATAAAGCTATTTAGATAATCTACATAATAAGCATTTCCTAATAGGCTATAGACTGGGACTACGATGAGAATGCTATAAACAAATGCTAATAACTTGCTCGACCTATCCAGTTTTTCATTCCACTTCGCCATCTCTATGTTACCCCTTTACTAGACAATGATTGATTTTGAAAGTATGAGTACATAGGTTATTCTTTTTCTGCTTCATTGGCATACAACTCTTTTTCAATTTGTACCCACGCCTTCAAATTCTCTCTTTCTGGATAGGATTCTTCGTATTGTCGATGTTCTTCTAGCAACTCTATTCCTTTTTGGGTTACACGAGCTGCGTTTAAAGAGAATTCGTCGTTCACTCTCAGCACTCTTTCCACATACTCTTGATTTTCCAATAAAAAAACAAAGTTTTCGAACTCTCTTTCTTTGAGCCCATAATCCTCGGCATTGGGTGTGAAATGCTTCTTATGAATTTCTCTTAAAATACTATAACCAACTCTCAAGCGAATCCCACCTTTGAATAACAACGTTATTCTTCACTCATGATGCCCTCGATTGAATATACTGCCGCACTTCATCCACATGATCTAACTCCCTTTTTGGAAGGATATAAGCGCTCACGGAACTATTGTAGAGAAAGAAATAACCATCGTCTTCTTTCACACTTGTTATGCCCGACCACGTAACTTTTGTTTCTTTATTGGCAGTCGTATCTACCAATCCTGCATCTGACATTTGCAGCTGATGATTGCCCAATAAATCGTCATTCTTGCCCTCTTTAATCATTTTTTTCGCATTACGGGCAATGAGCCTATAAAAATATTTTGGATAAAAAATAACCCATAGTGCACTCACGATGAAAAAAGTGATAAACAGTGGCAAAAAAGGTAGATTGCCTATCATTGAAAATAGATAAGCTACAATGATGTAGAGAAATGGCGTGACAATCCTTTGTAACAGCAAAGACCGTTTGCCCATTTTAGAATGCTTGATGTGGTACAAATTGAAGTTAATATAGTCCTCTTCTGTTAACTCATAGTGAATGTTCATAAATATCCTCCTTTAGGTTTAACTATCCTTCATATATTGCTAAATAGGGAATTTCTACACCTTCTACAATGGCAATGAGGAATCCCGAATCCGTATTATAGATTTTTGTTCCAGCAGGTAATTTGTTGGCAGTGCCACTTTTGAATTTCCATGATATGCTCGATTGTTTTGTGATTTCTGCAATTTGTTCAACTAGTGTATAGTCAAATCCTTGAATCCAATCTACATCCTGTGCATTAGAATGAACGATGTTATCGAGAACAAATATATCCGCTTCAGCATTTCCTAGAAAATCCTTAGGCGTTGGATTTCCTTTGTATCCTGTATTGCAGCCTGTTAAGAAGACAAGTAATAAAATCATGCATACTACTAATAACCATCTATTCATACATATCCCTCCGTATAGAGTAGACGGTTTTAGTTATACAGTGTTACATTTTAATTATAATATGAGTACTTTCAAGTATATTATATAAGATAATGGAAAAACAGGCGATGAATTGTGTTGAAATATGCTTAATCCTAGCTTCAAAATATCAATTCATACTTAAATGGGAGGGAATACAATGAAATTTGCTTATCTGTTCGTAGTCTTATTTACTCTGAGTGCCTGTGTAAAGGATACTAGTATCGATGCACCTATAGTCTTGGAAGAAAGCAGCGCAGATCGTACTGTAAACACTGAAATTACGTCTGATACAGAACAGAATGTACTACAAGATTCTCCCGAATATGTAGCTAAGAATGAGGCGGAACTATCCATTCAGGATTCTGAAATGGCTTATGAACTGTGTGTGAGCGCGCTGACTGACTATTATAAAGCGGTCTGGAACGGTTCAGATATTGAATTAGATACATTTATCGATAATGATAACCTTAAACAGTATACGCAAAAGAAGATTCAATCCCAATATGATCTGAAAGGAAATTTAAATAGTAAGGTGAAAAATATTGAGATTGACGCTTGGGAAGTCGAATATACTGATGACGTGGATGGAGATTATCTCTATTTATACTTACCTGTGCACATTAAAAAATTTACAGGTGGTTATGGTGAATCCACTGAATTTCTTGTACAGAATGTAAACGGCAAGTTAGTCATTGCTGATTGGTATACAGGTGGAAAAGATACCTATGATTTCATGGTGCGTGGAGAAAATATAACGATTGATAACCCCGGCATTTGGAATGACAGTGAATGGGTAGAGATATTAACTAGTAAGCAAATTGAGTTTTCAGGCTCAACTCGATAGTTAGTGATATCCATCTAACTTGTTAATCAAAGTGAGATGGGGGACAATAAACCAGTTTATTCCCCCCAGGCATAAACACGATATTCACCAAGTTTGAACTTTAATTTTATTCAACTTACTTGTTCCGTTTTCTTGAAAATCCGTGACAACCGTACGAGGCTTTATCTGAATTTAGATAATCCTATTATAGCGGATTATAGAGTTCTGCAAGAATTTCCTTTACAGTTCCCTTCGTAGTCAAATGCACACTTTCCCCCGCCCATAGCGACATGAATTCCGATTTCCCTTGCTGCGCCGCTGCTTTACGGAGTTCCTTCGTCAAGTCATTTTGATAAGGATACGGTGCAATGACCGTGTCTTTCATCTCTAGCATGAATTGGTTGCGAATGCCGCGTGCTGCTTTGCCAGAAAAGACTTTAGTGACAGTCGTACCTCCTTCATCCGCTGCCAAAATAGCTTGCTTGTAGACAGGATGTGCACCACTTTCATCTGCCGCAAGCAATGCCGTTCCGATTTGGACAGCTTGCGCCCCTGACGCTAGTACACTCGCTACTCTTTCTTTCGTTGCAATGCCACCTGCCGCGATAACTGGAATTTTCACTGCTGCCAGAACTTCTTTCAGCAATTCATCCAACTGTATCAATACCACTTCCCCGGCAAAAGAGCCTCGATGTCCACCAGCCTCACTGCCTTGCACAACAACCGCATCGATCCCGGCCTGTTCCGCTAGCTTCACCTCTTCTATCGTCGTCGCCGTTCCGATAAGATAGACATCATTGTCCTTCAGCAATCGGACAATCTTTTCATCTGGCAATCCAAATGTGAATGAACAAATTTTCACACCTTCCTCCACTACGACTTGCACTTGCCCATCAAACTGTGATTCCGACAACGGCGTCTTCCAAAACGGCATCCCCAACTGCTTGCCAACCGGCTGCAACGCCTCATAAGCTTCTCGCAAATAGAGCTGTTGCATTTCAACCTGCTCCGGCACAAACAAATTCACCGCAAACGGCTTATCCGTTCTTTCCTTCACCTCACGAATAAACTTCCGTGTTTCCTCCGCCGAAAGATAGCCTGCTCCAATCGAGCCAAGTATGCCCGCTTCTGTAGATGCCGCTACAAACTCCGGCGTCGTCACACCTGCCATTGGGGCTTGGATAATAGGGTGATCGATTTCCAACCGTGTTGTCCATTTCATCATATTTTCCTCCAATTATACAAATGTAGTCTGTTTTCAATGAATTGTGTAAAGAGAGTTTTCAAATAATTATTGCATTGACTAGAATTTATTGGCGCTTGCGGTACCGTTATTGGCGTTCATCAGGCTTTTATTGGCGCTCCTAGTCCGGTTATTGGCGCTTACGAGCAACTTATTGGCGAAACACTACTTTACTACTACAAAAATCAATCATTTAATCGATACATACCCCGTCTTCTCCACAATTTCCTGCCCTTGCTCCGACAATATCCAATCAATAAACTCGGCAACATGTGGATTATCACTACCAGCAGTCACCGCATACAGCTCATTGGTAATCGGGTACTCGCCTGATCGAATGGTATCCTTCGTCGGCTCTACACCATTTACCGCTAGTAAACGAATGCTATTATTGTTCGTCATTTCCGTTGAATAATATCTAAACGTATAGCCCATCGCATTGTTGTAATTTTTATAATCGGATACTTGGTCGATGATTGTTCCCATCAGTGACGCAATATCTTCAACAGGTGGATCCATTATTGGCGTGTCCCCCATAAAATGTTGAAGAGCTGTCTGACTACCACTATCTTGCGGCCGCTGGAAGGCACGAATGTCTTTGTTCTTACCACCAACCTCTTTCCAATTTGTAATGTCCCCCGCATAAATGCTTTTGATTTCATCCTCCGTCAAGCTTTGCACAGGATTTTTATCATTGACGAAGAACACAAAGGCTTCTTTACCTATAGGTGTCAGCTTCAATTCATTACCTAATCGCTTCGCCGTCGCCAGCTGCTGGTCAGATGGAGCTGCTACAAAAATGATGTCGACTCTGCCGTTAATCAGATTATTATAGGCTTCTCCCGTACGATTCGACATCACCTCACTATCATGCTGATAATATTCTTTTTCAGGGTAAACAGCCTGCGCAAATGCCGAGTAAATAGGATACAGCGCCGTCGCACCATCCAGAATGGGAAGATTATCTTCAATTTTTAGCGTTGAAGGCTCCTTCAGGGTTACTACTTGTGAATGCTCGTGAAAAGGTGCATAGCTAGTTGTATCCACATAACCATCTCGAACGACATGCCTTGTTTTATCGTAAATACCTGGAATCGCAGGGATTAATGACAAGACGATGGCCCCCATAATGATGCGATACACAGTTTTTTTATGCTTACTTTTATTAAACAGAGTCACAACTAACATAGCCCCCACCGACACATAAAGTACTAGCAACAGCGGCAGTAAAAAGGGGAGCCCACCAAACCAAACATATAGCATCCCCATGAGCATAATTGGCAAAGTAAATCCCATAATGACGATGAATAATACAACGTCACCCGCTTTTCGTAACACTTCTTTATCTTTATTTTTCTCCACATCACTACCCCCATTTTTGAACCATTCGGATATAAGTGAACTTTACCACAAAAAAACATTATTTGTGGAGATGAATAGACTTTTCGTCATACTATATATATAGAATAAATAATTCTATATAAGTTGAATATTATAGTCGGATTAGTTATACTAGTCTGGAAGGAAGAGGGTGAAATGACATGAACCTATTAACCATTACAGGTAGAAAAAGAGAGTCTTACCAAGTTGAACTTGAGTATTCTTTATTATGGGAAAGTGCGTTAGGCATCGCCGCTATCACGAATACGCCTTTAGTAGACACCTTAGAAAAGAATGGTGAATTTGAACAGCTTAGACTTGAAATGCCCACTGCGTTAAAAAACGAACTCGATTATGTAGAACAACATAATACTTGGAAAAGCTTACTACAGCTTTTACATGCTTTTGAAAGCAACTCGAATGACTTGGATAAATTCAATGACTATGTCCATAACTTGAATGATGAACAATTTAAATATTATTGTCTTCCGTACTTCGGGACAGCTCTCCAACAATGCAGAACACTTGCAGCAAACGGTAATCAGGAGTCTGTCGATTCTATGAAGGAAGCTGCTAAGGACAATCCGTTTCTCCCTACTTATATTGAGTTTATCTGTCAGGTGAATGTTGTTGATTTAAAAATGCATTTACTCGCTGTCATGTCGTTATGGATTGAAGCAGTTATTCATGCTGACGCGGATCATTTGCTAACCATTTTGAAAAGGGATTTCGATGAAAAAAATAGTATGAAAGAAAAACTTTCTCCAGAAGAGTTTGTGGCGTGGGCTACTGATGGGACAGAATATGCCCCTGAGCCTAGTGTTCACCGGGTTTTGTTAATCCCCCAACTAACGTATCGACCTTGGACGATTGTTTCAGATATTGAAGGTACGAAAGTTTTCTATTATCCGATTCCTAACACGAGTATTTTCCCGGATGATAAGTATTTGCCTAATTACTTATTCATTCAAAAGCATAAGGCGTTGGGTGATGAGGTGAGGCTTCGCATGATTAAGCTTTTATCTGAACGTGACTACTCGCTAAAAGAAATTACCGAGCAATTGGAGCTAGGTAAATCGACTGTGCATCACCATTTAAAGATTTTAAGAGCCGCTTCTTTAGTTGGCAATCGATCCTCGAACTATTATTTAAAAGAGCAATCACTAGCTGCATTATCCAAAGAGTTAGAGCTTTATTTACAACAATAACGGCTAAAAGGAGTGGTTTATGAATAATCCTATTTTGAAAAACCGTGGATTTGTTTCCCTTTGGGCGGGTAGTGCCATCTCTGAATTAGGCGGCTCCTTTGGAACATTTTGCAACTCGATTATTGTGTATGAGCTGACAGGATCGAAGCTGGCATTGGGCAGTATGTGGTTGCTGTACTTCATTCCCTCCATTTTGTTGCAGTTAGTCAGTGGCCCCTTTATTGATAAATGGAGTCGTAAATGGATTATGATTTTCTCTCAGTGGACAAGGGCTTTGGTTTTTCTTGTGCCACTTGTGGCGTTGATGTTCGGCGGGTTGGACGTCTGGCATATTTATGCGGTCCAAATCATTATTGGACTCGTCACTCCGCTTTATGTTCCGGCAAGTCAAGCCATTACACCAACACTTGTTTCCAAGGAACAATTACCTGCGGCCAATGCTTATTTGGATGGGACAACCAGACTGATGATGTTTCTTGCACCAGTAGCTGGTGGGATTGTAATTGAATATGTCGGAACGAATTTGACGCTGTTGCTGGTTGTTATATTACTAACGGTAAGCGGATTTCTACTGTTATCAGTGAAGGAGCAAAGGACTTCTATCGTGATACGGACAACCTGGTTGGAGCAGTTCACAGAAGGCATTCGCTATTTCTTTCAACAACGGACGATTGTCTGGCTCGGGATTTTCCTTGCGTTCGTGCAATTTGGCGTCGGAGTCACGATGGTGATCAATTTGCCTTATATCACGGATATTTTGAAAGGTGATTACAAGGATTATGGCTTATTTATGGCTGGCTTTCCTTTAGGCTATGTGGTCGGATCTATGCTGGTTGGGAAAGTGAAGTTCCAAAGTCGGAGAATGGTCATGCTCGGTGCTTTGGTAGTTGGTGGCTTTACTTATATTGCGCTGGGGGTTATTCAGACTATTACAGTAGCGATTGTTGTGGAAATGATTGCAGGCATAGCGATGGCTTTCTTTAGCATTCACAACATCACGATTTGTCAGCAGACAGTTCCAAATCATTTGATGGGCAAAGTGATGTCAGTTCGGCTCGTTATTATTCGCGCGGCGATGCCGATTGGAATTGTTGTCGGAGGCGTTGTGAGTGAGCTATGGGGGATTAGACCTTTATATGTTTTGATTGGCTCAATTATTAGTGTTGTGTCGATGATCGGGATTGTTTTTCCTTATTTTAAGTTTATTGATGGGACATCGTACAAAGAAGGATAGCTACGGGCATGTAGCTATCCTTCTTTCATCACAATATGTCACAAACCCGACCGACTTGTCCGTCTTCGAGGCGTACTTTAATGCCGTGTGGGTGAAAGCTTGAGTTGGTCAATAAATCCTTGACGACGCCCTCTGTCTTCACACCCGTTCGTTGGTCTTTCTTTAAAATAACCGCCACTTTTAAGCCCGGTTTTACATCTGCACGATTTTGTCCGCTCATTGGTTAGTCTTCCTTTCTTTTGAAGCATTCATTCCGTTAGTCGATATCCACTTATTAGTTCTAGTTTAACATAACGAGGATTAATGATTTCCTTTTTTCATAACCCCAATACCAACTAACCTTTCCAACACTCGTGCCACGCCGCCTTCTTCATCATTCGTACCAGTAACAAAATAGGCTATATCTTTCAGCTCCGGTATTGCATTCCCCATGGCAATCGGGAAACCACATGCCTGAAATAGTTCTAAGTCGTTCCAGTCATCACCGAATGCCATTACACTACTCATTGGAATATTCTTTTGCATACAAAGATCTCTAATAGCACGCCCCTTGGAAACACCCTTTGCCATAATTTGAATCAGCGTTCCGGCGTCAGTACATACTATATTCACCTTATGTTCAAACTGTTTTCGTAGCTGCTCATAATAAGGATAATCCGTTATTAATAGCTTTGAAGCTTGGATTTTTTTCAACTCATTGAGTGGAACTATAGTTGGATTTGTTACTGTATTCATAGCATTTTTGTAATCCAAGATTTGATGACTGTACCATATATCTTCTGACTCGATTGAGAGGGGAGCTTCAGGATGACGAGTAGCAACGTACTCTATAATTTCATCCGTAATGGCTGATTCAATTGGATAGTGCTGGCTGTACCCAGCTGTATCGTCCTTTACTAAAGCACCATTATAATAAACAGTGGCTGCTATATCTTGCAGTTTCTGAGGAAGAAAGTCTTTCACCGAGCGTGGGGGCCTTGCTGTGGCAAATATAACAATAATCCCTTTGTTATAAGCTTCTAAAATGGCTTTTATACTTCTCTCAGATACTTCCTTTTTTGAATTTAATAAAGTGCCATCTAGATCTAAGACAATTGCTTTGACATTCTGAGTTTCATCCATTTCTAGCCCCCCTAATTTAGTGAACTAAACTCCCCACAAACGCATCCATCCGCTCTTCCATCATCGCATCCATCAACCCTATTACACCAAATGCCGCCCAGCCACTATAAACAGTCGGCGGTCCGTCTAAGAAATCGAATGCCGACACAATATCCCAATACGAATCGTATGTAAATGAAGAGCCTGCGTGCTTTTCATAAGCCGCTAAAAATAAATCCGCGACTTCCACACCATACAGCAACGTCAAATTCACTCGGCAATGCCCTACATCAATTCCCGCTGGGCCCCTGCATGCATTTGGCCAATCGACGACGCCACTCACTTCATCCCCCAACCACAATACATTCGTTGGATGAAAATCGCGGTGAATGAATGTCTCGCGGAATGCTGGAATCTCCCCTTGCAATTGTTCAAACGCCACCTGCCACACAATCGGTTTCTTTGTCCATTCTGGGAGTTGGACTGCATCCGGATGCGTATAAGAAGCATATTTCCACGCAAAATCATTCGCTTCCACACGATGGATCGCCGCCAGCATTTTCGCTAATCCGTCAGTCCACTTCGTAAAATCACTCGGTAACAGTTCAACCTGCCCTTCGACTTTCGTCATCAGAATAGACGGCAACCCACTTACCTCGCCTGTTTCATCAAACGCAATGAGCGATGGTGCAGGAAGTCCGCTCTCCGATGCTTTCCGAAGACTTGCCGCCTCATGCTGTACCACATCAGGTTCCTCTATAAGCCACTCAGCATTATTGAACTGGCGTAACACGACTGTTGATGTTTCAGATAACACTTCATACAGAATAGAGGATGTACTGCCCGGCAACCGTTTCATAGACTGAACCGCAATGCCTGTTTCTCGCTCTATCCAGTTCTTCGCTTCATTAATTATCATCACCCCGATACATCACTTCCCCCGCCACAACCGTCATCACAACCTTAACATCCACAATCTCTTCCACATCCACCGCGAATAAATCCCGATCAAGCACAGTGAAATCAGCGTCAAATCCTACCGCTAACTTCCCTCGCACATCCGCTTTACCAATCGTCCCGGCACTTCCCGTCGTAAACAAGCCCACTGCTTCAAAACGACTCAGCTTTTCATCCGACAAATAACCTTCATGAGTTTCGTCCGATTTTCGGCGTGCCACCGCTGCGTAAATACCGAGTAATGGATCCACCTCTTCAATTGGAGCATCTGAACCACCACCGCAAATAAACCCGCGATCAAGCAGTTTTTTCCACGCATATGCCCAATCAAGACGGTCCTCACCCAATCGATCCATCACCCACGGAAAATCCGATGATACAAACACTGGCTGAATATCAAGGATAACCGGCAGCTTTTCCATCCGCTCCACTAAGTCCTCACGCAACACATTAACATGAATCAAGCGATCACGCTTTCCTTCAACCACAGGATACTTTTCAATCGCATCCAATGCCTTTTCCACCGCAGCATCCCCGATGACGTGAACAGCAATCGCCTCTCCATATTTCCGTGCCATCGCCACTAGCCCATCAATTTCCTCATCCGTCACGACGGTCATACCCGATGTTTCAGGTGTATCAGTATATGGCGCACTTAGCAATGCTGTTTTCCCGCCAAGCGCCCCGTCAATGAAAAACTTCATAGCTCCTGGTTCAATCCATGGTTCATCATACGTCGTGTTATCCTTCATCATTTGCTCAAACACCGTTGACCTTCGCAGCAAATGTGCACGGAATTTATTATGTGCGCCAATAACGTTTCTGAACGCCTGCATCGGATTGCGATAATCACCGTAATAGCCCAAGTCTTCCGTCACCGCACCCGTCAAACCTAGTGACAGCAAATCATCGACTGATTTCTGCAATGCACGCGTCAAATATTTCTCCGTTGGCTCTGGCATCAAATCCGCCACCAATGCCATTGCGCCTTCCTTCAAATAACCTGTTGGTTCGCCATTAGCATCCCGCATAATAACACCATCTACAGGGTCCGGCGTTTCCTTCGTAATGCCCGCCAGTTCAAGCGCTCGCGAATTAACTAACATCGCGTGCCGGCACGTCCGCTTCAAAATCATCGGTGAATCCGTTACTGTATCTAATTCCTGCCGCGTGAAAATCTTTTTATCCGGGAAATTATTTTCATTCCATCCTTCCCCGACAAACCACTCATCGGCCGCTAATCCCGCGTGTGCCCCCATTAACATACCCATCATCTGTTCAGCAGACGTCGCTTGCGATAAATCCAAACTCAGCAGCTTCTCCCCATGCCCAATCATATGCATATGACTGTCGATGAACCCAGGATACAGCACTGCCCCCTTCAAATCGATTGACTCATCAGCTTGTCCACGCAATGCCTCATATGTCCCAACCGCAATGATCTTGCCATCTTTCGTCAGCAACGCTTCCACTCGGTCGCCTTCCTGTTGCATCGTATACATTTTGCCGTTATGCCAAAGTGTTTTCATTACAAATCCCCCCTAATCACTACTGCCATTGTAAACTTTCAGGCAACATTCTGCTACAGTGAAAGCTTTTAGAAGGAGTGGTTTAGTCTTGCGATGATGGCATCTTTTTCTTCTGTCAGCTCCCCCCGTTGTCCAAACGTAAACCGTACAGAAAACCCCGTCCGCAGATTTATTTGCCTGCGGACGGGGTTTTCCAATAGTAAATTATTGTAACTGAATAGGAGCAGTCAATACATTATGACCCGAACCTAAGCGTAATCTAATATTTGCTTGTGAAGCAGTAATAACAGGATTGATGCGCATCATCACCTGTTTATTTGCAACACCACTAGGATCGGCAGTAAGTGTCCCTAGATTGAAGTATCCGTAGCTTGATGGCCAGCTCCCATCAGCATTTTGAATTTGAGAGATGCTTGTACCACCGGCTAAATATATTTGGATTTGCGCATTCGTAATCGTTGCACCAGCAGCTAATCCATCGATTTGAATGTTAACAGGGAATGCTTCTCCCGGTGCTGGCAAAACTTTAGGTAAGCTTAGCAAATACTGTCCACTTTCAAATGTTTGCAAGTCTTCCTCTGGATTCGCTCCAACTTCACCAAGGATAACAGCTTTAGTAAATAGGTTGCTCCCACTGCTATCCTTCAGGCGAATAGAAGCCGACGTTGCAGTAACCGAAGGATTCAAGCGGATCGTAATCGCCTTTTGTGCTACACCATTGTTGTTCGCTGTTAATGTACCAATGTCTTGATAACCATATGAGGATGGCCAAGAGCCATTGCTATTTTGGATTTGTGAAATGGCAGTGCCACCATCAAGGTATACTTGCATTTTTAAGCCACTAATCGATTCATTTGGTTGTAAATTTTCCACTTTAAGCGTTACTGTAAAAGGATCACCGCTATAATCTAAAACGGGCGGTGTTTGTAGTGCATACGTAAATGTTGCTGGGGGTGAAACTGTTGAACCATACGAGCCTGCCGCAAATGTTGATTGGTCGTACCATAGATAACCTAGGTTTGGATTGCGCCATGGTTCATTAAGAATTTCTGTTGAATTTTCTGGAAGCTCCATTGATAAAAGCGGCGTTACACTATCAAGCGTAATACTTGTCTCTGTAAAACTATCATAGCTTTCTTCCGTAGCTAACCAATTAATAATGTTAACTAGAATTGCTCCATTGTCATTGGCAATAAAGCCATCATACGTGCGTTTCTTTGCACCTGTTTCTTCGTTTAAATACTTTGGCGTGGCATCTTCTACAGGTGAAGAATCGCCGATAAAAGCAGCTTTACCATCTAATTTTTTACTAATCGCTACAAAGGGACCTTCGTCAACCCCTCCGCCAGCATACACACCTTGGTCAACAGAATTACTCCATTTATTTGCAGATACTGTTAACCCAGTAGGAAGATAAACAATGCCTTTAGCAACTTCCGGGTTAGTAATTGCTAGAGTTGACCCCGCATGGATTGAAACTTCATTTATATTCTCCGTAATACCGAATGATTCGCTTTGAGAAACGACTTGGTTTGCGACAGTATTGTCTAGTGCATTGTATCGGAATTGTACACCAAACTCATCACTCAACCAATTCGAACTAGTGACACCAGTTAAAGCAAGTGACTCGGCAGTAGACATACCTAACGTGGGATTGTCATATGCACCCCTACGCCAACCATTCATGATTTCGTTAGAATCCCAACGGTTTAGATTGCGATCGGCATTATAATGATCAGCAATGAAGAACACACCTCCACCTTGTTCAGCAAACGAAGCAATTGCATTTTGCTCAGTTACTTTAAAAGGAATTTGTGCTTCTGGAATAACGAAAACATCATAACCGATTAAATCGCCTGATGTTAAAGGGCTATGACTTCGAAATTCCTCAACAATATACCCTTCAGCAACTAACGCTTCAGCAAAATCAGAGAAGGCGCCATCAATCACCCAGTCGGATTGGCCAGCAGTTTGTCCATGACTATTATCAAACAACACCTTTTTTCCATTATGATTACTTGGATGATAAATTGGAGCCTGATCATTTGGTCCCTCAGCGAAAGATACATTGACATCAATGAAAGAAAAACTAATAGCAACAGTGAGTAATACGAATAGTCGTTTTAAATTTCTCATTGGTTTCCTCCAAATCATTTTTTCCGCTGGCGAAGGGACAGAGACAAGGCAAGTTTTTCTACAATCACCCCCTTACAAGTTTTGTACGAATTTTGTTCGATATATATTCAATCATTAAAATGAGTACAATAAGCCCTAGTAAAATGGAACCAACCTCAGACCATTTATAAGCATTCATAGCGAATATGAGTGGTGCACCAATTCCACCGGCTCCTACTAAGCCAAGCACAGTAGCATCACGTAAGTTCATATCAAAACGATAAATAACAATCGACAAAAACATAGCCGAGAGCTGTGGTAATATACCAAAGCGAATCTTTTCTAACGTTGTACAGCCAATGGATTCCATCGATTCTAATACTTTCATATCTAAATCTTCAATGACATCTACATACAACTTCGAAAGCATCCCTATCGACGTGAGTGACATTGTAAGTACCCCCGCAAACGGACCAGGTCCTGTTACACGAATAAACATCAGACCGTATACAATCGCTGGAATTGTGCGAACAAAAATTAACAGTAATCGTACGACAAACGCAAGTGGTTTTGGCACTATATTTGAGGCTGACAGGAAGGCGAGAGGAATCGCCAAAATCGCTCCAATAATCGTTCCTAAAAAGGCAATGGCCATCGTTTCTACTAATAAGTAGGGCACGCCACCCGTAGTAACATTCATCAGTAACTGCCAATCCGGCTTGGCTAATCCAAGTAAAATATTTTTCGCAATCGTCAGACCGTTTTCAGTTAGATTGTTTAAACTAAACGCAGATACGGACCAAATCAGAAGGATGATGATTACAAGTCCTGTAAAAATATTTGTTAGATGGTAAGTAGGTTGCATCTGGATTTGTTTTTCAATCGCATTCATAGGCATCACCTCTACAGTAATTTCTTTCTAAAATGTTCACTAATTATCTCAATGATAAAAACAGTACATGCTAAGAGTAGTAAAATGATACCGACATTGGCATAGCTGCGCCAGCCGAGGCTTTCATTTAATAGTAAGCCAATCCCACCCGCACCGACATAGCCCAAAATTGATGCATAGCGAACATTCCCTTCAAAACAGAAGAGCGCAGTGGATAAGTAGTTCGGTAATATTTGTGGAAAAATTGCATATCGAAATGATTGGATAGTAGAGAGCCCCATCGAGTGCATTGCTTCAAAGGCACCCATATCAGCATTTTCGATTTGCTCATAGAGTAGCTTCCCTACATAGGCAATCGTAAATAGAAAGATTGCCACTGTTCCTGCCATCGTGCCAAGTCCGAAGATAAACGTAGCAATGAGTGCGACGATTAAGGTTGGCAATGTGCGTAATAAACTTAAAATGAGTTTACTAGTCACTGTGAGAAAACGATTTTTTATAATATTTGATGCTGCAAGTATGGCTAGTGGAAGGGCGCAAATTGCCCCTAGGATTGAGCCGAGCAGCGACATTTTGATCGTATCAAATAATGGTTTCCATAGCTTTGAAGAGTAGCTCCAATTTGGTGGTATCATATCCTGCAAAATGATGAAAAATTGATGGATTCGTTCGAAAATAACCGATAAGCTAAACCCTGTTAGCCGAATAGACAGATAGGTGAGGATAAGAACACCAAGCAAGAGCAGTGGCGTGTTTGAACGTTTCACAATTACTTCCTTACCATCAGAAAGAGTGATTTTGCTCTCAGGCAAAGGATTCATTCGCATATACTTCTTGCTCCTTCTCTTGTTCTTGACCGCTGTATATTAAAGCAAGCACCTGTTCATCTACATCTGTTACATCTCCATCAAAGACGATTGCACCACCGCGTATACCAATAATGCGTGTTGCGTATGCAAGTGCTAGCTCTACATGGTGGATATTCATAATAATAGTCATATTTAAATCACGATTAATACGTTGGAAATCCTCCATAACTCGCTTCGCTGTAACCGGGTCAAGAGAGGCTACTGGCTCGTCCGCTAATATTATGGCTGGCTTCTGCGCAAGTGTCCGTGCTAGTGCGACACGCTGCTGCTGCCCGCCAGATAACTGGTCCACTCGCACGAAGGCTTTGTCCAAAATACCAAGTTGGTCTAATGCTGTTAGCGCAATTCGCTTTTGCTCTTTTGTAAATATCCCCAAAACTTTACGCCAAAAAGACATTTCCGGCACAAATGATACGAGGACATTTTTTAGAACAGTTACACGTGTGACAAGATTAAAAGACTGAAAGATCATCCCAATATTTCGGCGTAACTTGCGAATACCACTTCCTTTAAGCTTATGTACGTCTACACCGTTTACTTGGAGCGAGCCGTCTGTAATATCGTGCATGCGGTTAACACAGCGAAGTAATGTCGATTTACCCGCTCCAGATAGACCGATGACAGCAACATATTCTCCCTGTTCAATTTGTAAGTTAATATCGTTTAATGCTATAAAACCATTTGGATATTGTTTATGAACGTTTTTAAATGTAATCATCTGGAGGCTCCCATCGTTTTAAAAAATGAGAACATTAGCATCATGTTCTCATTTTTCTATTTCTATTTAGTTCGAGCTAATTTCTTGGACTAGTTTTTGTGCTTTACGTTCCGCGTCGTAATCAGAGTCCTTTGCTTCTTGGTAGCCTTCGTGGCTATAAATTGCAATGACCTCTTTACCTTCAGTGGACTGACCAATAGTAATAAAGGCTTTTTTTAGAGCTGTCTTTAAATCATCATCAATCACTTTGGAGTTTTTGCTAACACTAATTGTGTCATTATAAATAGCAGGCATAACACCGATTAAGTCTGTTTCCTCCCAAATTGAAGCCGAACGGCCAAATTCGGTTGTCCAGCTATCCTCATAGTCACGACGTGCATCTGCATATGTAACTAATAAGTCGGTTTGCCCCGCAGCAAGACGTGCAAATGCACTACCATAAGAATCCGCTTGGACAACATTTGATAATTCAGGAATCGTTTTACCGTATTTTTCGTTTAACCAAAGTGCAGGATAGATATAACCTGCTGGTGAAGAAGAAGACATAACGTTCCAATTTGCATCGTTGACATCCTCAAAAGTAAGCGACTCACCACTATTAACCTTCTGAGCTAACGCCTTCCCTTTTTCAGATGGTCCAGCAACTAAAATAGCACGGTAAGAAGTTGTTTGTTCTGTCGCTGCCTCCGTAGGTTCGTTTTTATTCCAGTCAACTGGATCATCAGAATTATTGCTTAAGCCAGATCTAGTTGCTGTTAAAATAACCTCTGCACTGTCATCATAGAGGACATAAGTACCCCCGGGAATTAAACCAATATCTGTTGTACCAGCTGATAAGGCTTCCCCGACAGCTTCATAGTTCGTACCTACTGTGATTTCGACGTTTTCGATATCATAGCCGAGACCTGCAAGCTCTTCCTTTAGTAACTCCTTAAGTGGCTCAGTCGCCGTAATAATTTCATCTGGATTACGTGAAGGAACGAAGCCAATTGAGAGCTTTTCAATCTTTTTGTTCGTTTCGGTAGTTCCCTGTTCAGTATTTGTTTCCGGTGTTGTTTCTGCCGTTTTTTCTGCTGTTGTCTCAGGGGTATCCTCTCCACAAGCAAGTAAAACAACTGAGAGTAATAAAGTCATTGCAAGTAGGACAATCTTCTTCATATCAATAAACCTCCTCTAATGTGCCTTGCCTGTCCATTGTAAACTAGTAAGTCGGTCATTATATTAACCCACTGTTAAGGTTGTGTAAATTATCCTTTTTCTTCTTCATTTTGATAAAGTCACCTTAGTATAATAGAAGGAAAGTTTAATATGAGGAGGTAGCCATGATGAATAAAAAGAAAATCCAAATTTTGGCGACTAGTGATATTCACGGATATGTGATGCCAACAAGATTTGCACATCATACAAATGAGGCACTTGGCTTAGCGAAAGTCTCTACGATTATTAAAGAAAAGCGATTGCAAGCACCAACGATTTTAATCGATAATGGGGACTTTATTCAAGGTAGCCCGATGACGTACTATCAGCAGAAATATGAAAAAAAAGAGCAAAACGCGATGATTGAAGCAGCTAATGCATTGGAGTATGACGCGCTCATTTTTGGCAATCATGAATTCAATTACGGCAAGGAAGCATTACAGGAGGCAATTCAACAATCTCAATTTCCATGGCTTGCAGCAAATATCCAAAATGAGCATGGAAAAGTCTTTACAAAACCGTATATTATCAAAGAAATTGAAGGGATTCGCTTGGCTATTTTAGGCATGACAACACACTTTGTACCCATCTGGGAGGAGGCCAAGCATATCGAAGGTATTCATTTTCAGGATGCCTTCGAGGCAACACGTCAATGGACAGCTTATATTCATGAGCACGAAAAAGTCGATGTCCTGATTGTTGCCTATCATGGTGGATTTGAACGAGATTTAGCAACAGGAGAATTAGTAGAGGCAGATACAGGGGAGAATCAGGGATACCAGATTTGTAAGGAAATTGAAGGCATCGATATTTTTATTTCTGGGCATCAGCATAGAGAAATTGCGACAAAGCTATTTGACAAATCCGTTGTTCAGCCAGGTACAAAGGGGATTTGTCTAGCTTCTATTGAACTTACAGTCGAGGTAGATGACAAGGATAATATTATAGCTGTTACCCATGAGCCTTTCTTAATTTATCTAGGAGAAGAAACACCTGTTGATGCGGCAATCGCTCAATTGAATACTCCTATCTACCAACGAACAGAAAAGTGGTTAGATGAAGCAATCGGAACTGTAAAAGGTGATATTCGTTTAAAAAATGCATTCGATGCCCGTGTTCATGGACATGCCTATGTCGAATTTATCAATAAAATTCAAATGGCCGTATCAGGCGCTTCTATATCGGCTACCTCACTCTTTCATGATGAGGAGGGTGGACTGCCAAATGAAGTGACAATGCGCGATATTGTGACGAACTATATTTATCCCAATACGTTAAAAGTGCTTAGACTGAGCGGCAATGATATTTTGCAGGCACTTGAACAATGTGCATCATACTTTACAATCGAGAACGGACGGCTCGCCGTATCGCCGAGTTTTAAGTATCCGAAGGCACAACCCTATAACTACGATATGTGGGCAGGCATCGAATACACATTTAATATTTCAATGCCAGTAGGCGGACGTGTAACGACATTAACGAGAAAAGGTGAACGACTCGATTTAGATGCAGAGTTTGACGTCGTGATGAACAGTTACCGTGCAACAGGGGCTGGTAACTTTGATATGTTTAAAAACTGCCCTACTATAAAGGATATTCAAACAGATATGACGGAGATTATTGCCGACTACTTCCAGCAACACCCGGTAATCGAGGCGACGTGTAATCATAATTGGAAAGTGATTTACTAGATGTAAACTTTCAGACAATATTCTGCTACAATGAAAGCTAGTAGAAGGAGGGATTTTGTTATGCGATTAACCGTTTACCTAGCTGGAGAAATCCACAGTTCATGGCGTGAGGAAGTCAAACTGAAAGTTGCAGCACTGGACTTGCCCATCGACTTCGTAGGGCCAATGGAAGACCATGACCGTTCCGACAACATCGGAGAAGAAATTTTAGGCAAGCAGCCGAGCGCTATTTTCAAAGATGTCGCGGCGTCCAGCTTCAATAATTTGCGTACCGAGCTTTTAATGAAGAAAGCCGATGTCGTCATTGCTCTTTTCGGGGAGAAATACAAACAATGGAACACCGCAATGGATGCCAGCGCTGCCGTTGCATTTGGCAAGCCACTCATCCTAATTCGCAACGAAGCGCATCACCACGCACTCAAAGAACTATCCCGTAAAGCCCACGTCACTGTCGAAACCGTCGACCAAGCCGTGAAGGCATTACATTATATTTTTGAATGACATCAAATGGACCTCTCTTCAACGAGGTCCATTTGTCATTTACAAACTCTTAACATACCCTTCACACTCTCTCAACACTCTTTGTTTATCATAAAGAAAGCAAGGGTGATGACAATTATAATTCGACTAAATATAGCTCCAAACATTAATAAGGAGGATACTCATGACCTTACAATTAGAGCGTAAAAAGGATGTACAATTTCAAGTTATGAAAAATGCAAATTGGAATAAACCTGTCTACGAAACAAATGGATTGAACCTTTGGTACGGATCTTCTCACGCACTCAAAAATGTTGATCTATCGATTAACGAAAAAGAAGTGACAGCTATTATCGGTCCTTCTGGCTGTGGTAAATCTACTTATTTAAAAACACTAAACCGAATGGTCGAGCTCGTACCGGACGTCACTATTTCTGGGAACCTAACCTTCCAAGGTAATAATATTCTCGGCAAGGCGATGCCTGTTGAATTATTACGCTCCAAAGTCGGTATGGTATTCCAAAAGCCAAACCCATTTCCAAAATCGATTTATGAAAATGTAGCGTTTGGCCCTAAAATTCACGGTATCCGCAACAAAGCTATGCTTGATATGGTTGTCGAAGATAGCTTGCGCAAAGCTGCCTTGTGGGATGAAGTAAAAGATCGCCTACACAAAAGCGCCTATGGACTTTCTGGTGGCCAGCAACAGCGCCTATGTATTGCCCGCTGTCTTGCGGTTGATCCAGAAGTCATTCTAATGGACGAGCCAACATCGGCACTCGATCCCGTTTCTACCCATAAAGTAGAAGAACTGATCGACAGCATTAAAAACGATGTCACTATCGCCATCGTTACTCATAATATGCAGCAGGCTGCTAGAATCTCAGATCGTACTGCTTTTTTCCTCAATGGAGAAATTGTTGAATGTGATCGAACATCTACCATTTTTAACAATCCAACTGACCCACTAACAAATGATTATATTAACGGACGTTTTGGTTAATATTAAAATACAATCTTTCAGTAAGGTCATCTGACGATAAGCGATTATCCTCAGTTGACCTTTTTCATTTCCAAACGTCAGACCAAAATTTCGTTTTACAAAACCTTTACACTTTCATCATACTCACTTTACATTCAACGCTTATACTAACATTTGAAAGAGCAAATCTTTCAAAAAAAAGATCCGTTTTAGGGAGGACAATTAGAATGAATTTCAAAAAGTATCTTCTGTTTTTAGTACTGGCTGCACTAGCTGTAGTCGTCGCAGCATGTGGGGCGGATTCAAATGAAGGCAACACAGATTCAACAACACCAGCACCAGCAACTGAAAACGAAGGCAATAACGAAGATGATAGTAAAGCAGCTGATTTAGAAGGTAGTGTAACGATTGATGGTTCAGGAACGGTTTATCCGTTAATGGCTAGAATCGCTGAAGAATATATGGTAACTGAACAAGAAAATGTATCTGTTGAAGTAAGCCGCGCAGGAACAAGCGCTGGATTCAAAAAGTTCTTAGTTGAAAACGGCACAGACTTTAACGATGCTTCCCGTAATATCAAAGATGAAGAACAAGCTGAAGCAGATGCACTTGGCATCGAAGTGAAAGAGTTAAAAGTAGCATTGGACGGCTTAACATTCGTCATTAACAAGGACAATGACTGGGCTACAGAAATGACACCTGAACAACTTATCAGCATCTTTAAAGCCGATAGTGGAGTAGTAAAGTGGTCTGACATCAATCCAGACTGGCCTGCTGAAGACATTAAGGCAATGGGGCCAAATGAAAACCATGGAACATATGAGTTCTTCTATGAAAGTATTCTTGATAAGCAAGACCTAGTTAGCACTGTCAACCTTCAACAAGATTACTCAACACTTGTTAACCTAGTATCTGAAGACAAAAATGGTATTGCATTCTTCGGATTTGGTTACTACGTCAACAATCAAGATAAGTTAGGTGCAGTACATGTAGACTTCGGAAACGGTGCAATTGAACCATCACTTGATACAATTTCAGAGGATGGCGACTATGCTGATTTCACACGCCCTGTCTTCACTTATCTGAATGTGGATAATGCAAAAGCCAAGCCACAAGTACTTGACTACGCGATCTACGCGATGAACAACGTCAATACTTTCGCAGGCGAAACAGGATTCGCACCAATTCCTGATGCAGAAGCAAAAGCAAACGTTGATTTCTTGAACGGCTTGAAATAATCCCAAATTAGATGCCTAACTTGTATCAGTAGAGAACTTCTGCTGATTCACGTTAGGCTCATCTTCTTATAATACTTATATGCGATAGAAGGAGTGCTTCGCACAATGCCCACGAACAATAAAGATCTCAATATACGGGAATTGATTGAACAAAAAAGACAATCTAGAAATATCAAAGAACTATTCGAAAAATCAATTCCTTTCTTTCTTTTTTTAATCGCATCCGTATCAGTTCTAACAACTATCGGGATTATCTTCACATTACTATCAGAAACGATTGAGTTTTTCAAACGTGTACCAATTGTCGATTTTTTCACTGGCACTGTGTTAAAACCATTAAGCCAGACGCCTGAATTCGGCGTGCTTCCACTCATCATGGGAACTGTTACTTCTTCGTTAATTGCCATGCTTGTTGCCGTGCCTATCGGACTGATGACAGCCATTTATTTGAGTGAATACGCATCAGATCGTGTAAGGAAAGTCGTGAAACCACTACTAGAGATTCTTGCAGGTGTTCCAACGATCGTCTATGGTTTCTTTGCGTTTACCTTTGTCACACCGATATTGCGTGAATTAATTCCCAGCCTACAGGCTACAAATATTCTAAGTCCCGGCATTGTCATGGGCGTTATGATCATTCCGATGATTGCCTCTTTATCAGAAGATGCAATGAGTTCTGTTCCACAAGCAATGCGTGAAGGAGCACTCGGTTTAGGTGCGACCAAGCTGGAAGTGACAAGAAAAGTCGTCATTCCTGCGGCTTTATCAGGTATCATCGCCTCTTTCGTATTAGGTATATCACGTGCAATTGGTGAAACTATGATTGTGACCATTGCAAGTGGTAGTACAAAGAATTTCACATTCGACATCACACAGTCTATGCAAACGATGACCGCTTATATTGTCGAAGTAACAGGCGGAGATGCGGCTACTGGATCGACTGTTTACTATAGTCTTTATGCAGTTGCCATGACACTGTTTATGTTCACACTCATTATGAATATCATTGCAAGAACTGTTTCTCGTAAATTTAGGGAGGAATATTAATATGGAGCAAGCGAATAGCGGTGGCGTTACGTGGAGAATGAATGCCAGATTACTACTGAATAACGTGGCTAAATTCATTTTTCTATTATCCACACTTTTTGGTCTCGTTATCCTGTCCGTCTTAATCTATCGTGTCGTATCCCAGGGGATTGGCTGGATCAATATGGACTTTCTAACAGGTAAACTATCTACACAGCCTGAACGTGCTGGTATTATGGGTGCTATTCTCGGTACTGCCTGGTTAATGTTCGTTGTTGTCCCTGTCACCCTATTCTTAGGTGTTGGAACAGCACTTTACTTAGAACTATATGCGAAAAAAGGTCGACTACAGGCATTAATTCAAACAAATATCGCAAACTTAGCGGGCGTTCCATCTATTGTTTACGGGATTTTAGGAATGACTGTTTTTGTCAGAGCACTACATTTCGGTAATATTGTATTAGCAGGCGGCCTAACAATGGCGTTGCTTATTCTGCCAATTGTCATTGTCGCTAGTCAAGAAGCCATTCGTGCGGTACCCAATCATTTAAGTGAAGCTTCTTATGGAATGGGCGCTACTAAGTGGCAAACAATTAAAACAACCATATTACCTGTTGCGCTTCCTGGTATACTAACAGGCGCAATTTTATCATTATCACGTGCCATCGGTGAAACAGCACCATTGGTCGTCATCGGGATTCCCGCGTTATTACTTCCCTTCCCAGGAGGTATTTTCGACAAATTTACAGTACTACCGATGCAGATTTATTATTGGACACTTGACTCTTCATTAGTTGCAGAATATGCCAACCTAGCTGCTGCAACGATTATCGTCCTACTTGTAGCTTTACTCATCTTGAACTCGACAGCTATCGTAATCCGAAATAAATTTCAAAAAAGATTTTAAGTGCAATCTATATAGAAAGAAGCCTTGAGACCCAACTCTCGAGGCTTCTTTATGATTTTCCGACGACCTATCTCCTGGTCCCTTTTTACTCTATCCAAATCACCAGCAAAACTGGAAATCCCTTCATTCAAGGTATTTCCAGTCCACTACTTCTTTCTTATTCCGTTCCCATTTCTTTACGAACAACGTCAGCAATCCGTTCAACGTGGCGTTCGCAATCCTCTTCCATTGACGCTTCTACCATGACCCGAACAAGTGGCTCAGTACCTGAAGGACGAACTAGTACACGGCCATCGCCAGCCATTTCCTGTTCAACTTCCGCAATGACTTCCGCCACTCGCACATTCTCTGTGACTGCATTTTTATCGGTTACACGAATATTAACCAATCTTTGTGGATAAATCGTCATTTCACTAGCAAGATCAGATAATTTTCGTCCTGTGCGCTTCATTATATTAACTAGTTGGAGGCCTGTTAGTAGTCCATCCCCCGTTGTATTATAATCAAGGAAAACAATATGACCCGATTGCTCGCCGCCTAAATTATAATTGTTTTTCCGCATTTCTTCCACAACATAGCGATCACCGACAGCTGTTGCTACACTTTTTATATCATATTTTTCAAGTGCTTTGTAAAAGCCCAAATTACTCATGATTGTCGAAACAACTGTACTCGATTTCAATCGGCCTTCCGAATGGAGGTGACGGGCAATGATATACATAATCTGATCGCCATCCACCACTTTACCGTTCTCATCAACTGCAATCAGACGATCACCGTCTCCATCAAACGCTAAGCCGATATGAGCACCTTTTTCGATAACAAATTTACCTAATCCTTCAGGATGGGTCGAACCAACACCGTCATTGATGTTCAAACCATTTGGCGAAGCACCCATCGTTGACAGGTCTGCATCAAGATCCGCAAATAGATGTGTCGCAAGCGGCGATGTTGCCCCATGCGCACAGTCCAACGCCACGTGAATACCCGTGAATTCCTCATCAACTGTCTGTTTAAGGTATTGAATATATTTATGGCCGCCTTCAAAGTATTCCGTGATGGATCCAACATCTGCCCCTGTCGGACGTGACAGCGTATCTTCCTGTGCGTTTAGCAGTTGTTCAATTTCCTCTTCCTGCTCATCCGTCAATTTATAGCCATCAGCACCGAAAAACTTGATACCATTGTCTTCGACTGGATTATGTGAAGCCGAAATCATGATGCCGGCCTGCGCATTCATCACTCGAGTCAGGTAAGCAACACCCGGTGTACTAATAACTCCTAGCGTCATTACTTCGATACCTGTCGATAAAAGTCCTGCTATCAAAGCGTTTTCAAGCATCTGGCCAGAGATACGTGTATCTCTACCGACAAGTACCTGTGACTTTCCTTGCGCCTCTTTCGTTAGCACATGACCACCGACCCTACCGAGCTTAAAAGCGAGCTCCGGCGTCAATTCTATATTTGCAACTCCACGGACACCATCTGTTCCGAAATACTTTGTCATTTCCATTCTCCCTTTCAACCCTGTACATTCAGTCGAATCCTCAGGCGAGTTCAATATGCATCGTTACTTCATCATCTGAAAGTTTCCAGTTCACATCTGGAGGACCTTCTACAGAAACAAGGAGAATTTTTTCCCCTTCAGCTATCGTCTCCGTCGCATCAATATAGACAGTGAAATCAGATTTTTCTAACTCATCAATCACATTTTGTTTTGCCGTGACAGTGAGTGCAACCAATCCAGCTTCCGGCTTGACAAATGAACTAACAAATTTTTTATCAAGCCCTTTTACCGTAATCGGAATGTCGTAAAATTCCTTCGTTGCAACTTCCTCGCCATCCGCCGGCACGTCCGGAGCGGCTTCCTCTACCTCTATATCAGTATCCGAATCTGTTTCAGATTCAGACACTGTTGCCTCTATTTTCACTTCGATTTTATCCAAAGACATATGTGTAACACCTTTTGGTTTTTTCAATTCCACATCCAATGTTCCCTGCCCCTGCACCTCAGACACATCCACATCAATGTTGAATTCTTGAATTAAATCCAAAACTTTACGCGGTCCAGACAGACGAATCATTTTTTCCTCTGCCGTTATCGTATCGACACTGACCCCCGTACTTGGTACGCCACGACTCCTCAATACGAGTGGGACTTCTTTATTATATTCAGTCACTTCCACTTTGACAGTTACCTGCTCAGGAACAATTGTCACATTCAATTTCGTCAAATCCCTATCGAGCACGCGAACTCCCGCCTGCTGTTCAAACGACTTATTGATCCCCTTTTCCCCAGTGACAGATGCTTTCACAAAGCTAATCGATTCAATGACACTCTTCGCACCTGTCACCTCGATTGTTTTCGGAACGACATCTATTCTGTCAACATGGAAATCTTCAGCCAGTAAACGCTCATTTAACTCCGGATCCACTCTGAAGGTTTGTGTGATTTTTTCTTCAATGACAACCTCAACTGTTGCCGGGTCTATGCGTACCCGTAATTTTTCAGAAATATTCTCAGATTTAATCTCAACTATATGCCGTCCCAACGGTAAATCCCGTAAATCTACTTTCAGTGTGAAATCCTTCAACAACTTTGTCGATTGAACCATATTTCTCGGCCCGTCTATTGCCATATCAACCTTTTCTGGTACACCAGTTACAACTAGATTTTCATTGTCATAAAAGACATCCACTGGGATATCACGGATGACATCCTGCGCGTCACCGACAGCATTATCCTCTTCTGCCTTATTGACAGAAACAAACATAACAATAGCAAGAAACAGGGCTGTAAGTCGAAGAAACCATGGGGTATCCATTAATTTATCCATTTTTTCTCCCCCACTTCCAAATGGAGTGTTCAATCTGCTCTGGCGCTGAACCAAACCATACTTTACGTAACCGTGCCTCAAATTCCTCCATGCTTAAATTCCGATCTAAATCACCAGCGGCTGTAATACTAACAGCACCTGTTTCCTCCGATACAATTACCGTAATCGCATCCGTGACTTCACTCAGCCCAATTGCAGCCCGATGTCGTGTCCCAAGTTCTTTTGAGATAAATGAACTCTCCGACAATGGCAAGTAGCATCCTGCAGCTGCAATTTGGTTTTTTTGAAAAATCACTGCACCATCATGAAGCGGTGTATTCGGGATAAATATATTTATCAATAGTTCAGATGTTATATCTGCATGTAACGGGATCCCTGTTTCGATATATTCACTAAGTCCCGTTTCCTTTTCAATTGAAATAAGTGCACCAATTCGACGTTTTGCCATATAACTCACGGACTTCGTAATAGCGCCCATCAGTCGCTCTCTTTCTTCCTCTTCTTGTACATTTGTTCGCGCAAATAGACGTCCCCTACCAAGTTGCTCAAGTGCACGCCTTAGCTCGGGCTGGAAGATAATAATGATTGCTAAAAAGCCAAAGGGGAGTACTTGGTCCATCAAAAATCGAAGGGTATCGAGACTAAATACATCTGTCATGACACGGACGATAATAATAACCAATATTCCTTTTAACAACTGGACGGCTTTTGTTCCTTTAATAATCTTCATCAGTTGATAAAAAACAAACCAGACGAGAAGCACATCCACTATATTAACGAGTGCCGCGACTGGACTCAGATCGATTAATTCTCCCCATTTGGGCATGTGCTTCGCCTACCTTCTTACACAATTTCGTATGCGTACAGTATATCATAACAGCACTAGTCTATGCTCCCTTGAAACCAATCACGCCTCGGAGTGATTGCGTCCGGAGTCTAGGCTCCGACTGAATTCGGATAAAAACAAAAACGACTGAACGTCCGCCTATCGCGGTTCGTATCAGTCGCTTTATTCACTCTACAGCCGGATCATCTTTTGTGGAAGCTGGAAAAATATCTGTTACTGTTTTTTTCATTTTATACCAAAGCCAGTCAAATACTTTATCAATCTCCTCGCTCTTCCCTGTTACAATTGCCGTCGACGCCATATATTTAGACCCTCGAATGACAGTGACATTACCATCCACTTGTCCTTCGATTCGCAGTGTACCATTTTTCACAATGATATCACCTTTTACAGTTTCACCTTCCGGTACGAGTACGGTTTGGCCTTCGACAATTAAATTAGGTTGCTTGGTTACTGAAAATTGCTGGTCATTGCCATAACTTGAAAAGAGTGATGCACTCATTAGAATGATAAACATCGCTGCTGCTGCAAAAAATGGATGCTTACGTAGCAAACGTTGGAAGCCTGCTTGGGATTTCTCCTTAGGAAGACGCGCCATGACACCATCCACAAAGTGATTTGGTGCCTGTATTTGAGCTGCGCTACCTATAAATGCAATCGACTCAGTTAGTCCATTCATAATTTCCTTGCATTGCGCACAGCTATCCATATGCTGCTTTAACTCCCGCTCCTCAGCGCGGCTTATGTCACCGTCTAAATACGCGTGCATATAATGAACGATGTGTTCCGGACACGTATTCATACCTTTTCCCTCCTACATATTACTCATCTGCTTACGCAGTGCTTCCCGCCCACGATGGACACGGGTTTTTACAGTGCCTAATGGCAGTTTCAAAATATCGCCAATTTCCTGCAATGGCAATTCCTCGATATACCTTAAAATAATTACTGAACGATATTTATCTGGAAGCCTACCTATTTCATAATGAATCCGTTCCTGCATTTCCATTTTTTCGACTTGTTCCTCTGGTAATTCACCAGGGGAGGCAATTTGTGAATACATATTCAGCCCTTCTGTACCTGGGACTTCCGCATCGAGATAATAATCCGGTTTCTTTTTTCGAATACGATCGATACATAAATTAGTCGCAATCCGAAACAGCCATGTTGAAAATTTCCGGTTTTGATCGTACGTATGGATATTTGTATAGGCACGTACAAACGCTTCCTGGGCGATATCTTCCGCCTCCTGCGCGTTGCCAAGCATCCTGTAACATACCTGGTACAGACGATGCTGAAATAGGGTCACAATCTCTTCAAAAGCGTCCTGATGACCTTTCAAAACTTCATTTACTCGTTTATTAACCAAATCATCCAATGTTCATTCACCCTCCGCTCTATGCGGCTGTCTCTTCTATACGTATGAAGGTGTCGACAGGTTTCATTTTTTTAAAAATCAATTATGCCTCGGCATAATTGCGTCCAAATTTTGAATTGCGCTTGCGCAATTAACTCCTTTCAAAATTTGTGACATCCGCCGGAGGCCTCTTAACTTGAATTCGCAGGAACTTCTGCGAATTCAAGTTAATTTTATTTTAACAGAAATGATAGACCTTTTCCTCCTTCTTGCCAGAATAGTTTTAATTGACAATAGCACCTATGTATTGAAATCAAAAATGCCAAGAAGAAATTGAATTCCTCCATGGCATTTCTATAAGTTATAGTAATTTTTCTCCGAATAACGAGCCCATTAAACCAACTGCGACGTCTGCTGTTTTATTCTTTTCATCCAAAATCGGATTCACTTCCACAAATTCAGCTGAAGTAATCAGTCCAGAGTCTTCTAACATTTCCATTGCCAAATGGCTTTCTCTGTAACTGATGCCACCTGGTACCGGCGTTCCAACTCCCGGCGTGTATAGCGGGTCAAGTCCATCAAGATCGAGGGACAGATGCACACCATCGACATCCCGTGAACGCAAATAAGCAATCACCTCTTCCATAACCGCCGTCATCCCATCACGATCGATTTCATGCATCGTGAATACTTTAATGCCTTGCTCTTTGATCAATTGACGTTCACCCGGATCAACAGAACGCGCTCCGATGATAATCACATTCTCCGGCTTAATCTTCTGCTTTGCACTATATAAATTAACGAGACCCTCATGTCCAAGCCCGATACTAGCAGCAAGTGGCATACCATGAATATTGCCTGACGGTGATGTCTCTGCTGTATTCAAGTCAGCATGTGCATCGTACCAAATAACGCCAAGATTGCTGTATTTATCAGAAAGACCCGCTAGTGTTCCGATAGCGATACTATGATCTCCACCTAATACAAGTGGGAATCTACCTGCCTCGACCACTTCCGCCACCTTCATCGCAAGTGCCGTATTCGCTTGAATAACCTCATCCAAGTTTTTCAATGTCGAATCGCTATGCTCCTTGCGCTTCGCAACATCTACTTGGATATCCCCTTCATCCATCACTTGGTGACCAATCGCTTCAATTCTTCCGACAGCACCCGCATAACGAATAGCACTCGGCCCCATATCTACCCCGCGGCGACTTTGACCAAAATCAAGCGGTACCCCAATAATTGAAATAGCTAGTTGCTCCATATCCAAATACCTCCCCTTCACAATATCTCTATTGTAAGTCCCAGAGAGGCTTTGACTCAACTCGACAACTTTCTGAATATTTATTCGCTATTCATGCTTTTTTCATAAAGGATTCGCAACCCTCTGGAGATATCGGCTTGTTGTAATAATAACCTTGCCCCTCACGACAGCCCAATTCTTTCAAAATAGCGACTTGTTCTCCGAACTCAACACCTTCTGCGATGACATTCAGGCCCACTATATCCGCCAAGGTCACAATCGCCCCGACTATCGCTCGACTCTCTTCACTCTCGTGTATCTCTCGAATAAAAGACATATCGATTTTCAATATATCGGCAGGTAACTCTTGAATATAGCTAAATGTACTATAGCCTGTTCCAAAATCATCAATCGACACAGTAATACCTAGTTCCCTTATTTCCCGAACCGTCTTCCGCATATCTTTCCGATTCGCAAATGCACTTTCAGTTAACTCAATTTCGATCAAATTTGGTGTAATTCCGGTTTCATCAAGAATTTCTGTAATTGTTTTGACAATCGTCGACTCTTCCAATTGGACAGCAGACATATTAATAGCCGTCCTAAAGGGCTGATATCCGCTATCTTGCCACTTTTTAGCCTGCGTGCAAGCTTCGCGTAAAATCCATTCTCCAAGTGGAAGGATAATTTTTGTCTCTTCCGCCACTGGAATGAATCGATCAGGTGGTATCCTTCCAAGATCAGGGTGATTCCATCTGACAAGCGCCTCAACTCCAGTCAGTTCGCCCGTCGTCAAATTCACCTTCGGTTGATAATCAAGATTAAAATGACCGAGCTGCACACTTTTCCTCAACTCATTTTCCAATAAAATCCGTTCCAATGTTTTAGTAGCCGTACCATGTTGGTACATTTCAAAACCACTACCGCCATGGGACTTCGCACTACTGAGCGCTTTTTCCGCTTTCATGACCAACTCAGATGATTTCGTAGCATGTTCAGGGTAAAGTGCTATACCAAAACTTACTGACGGTACATGCGACTGCCCCATCAACTCAATCGGTTCCTCAAGGCATTGTTTAACTTCCTGCGTCATTTGTTCAGCATGTTCGGCATCCTTTATGTTTTTTAACAGCAGCGCAAACTCATCACCTGAGAGCCTTCCTATGATATGTTTTCCTTGAAGCATGTCCTTTAACCTTTTTGCAATAACCGACAAAACGTAATCACCTGCCTCATGACCAAATGAGTCATTCACATAACGAAAGCGATCGATATTCAGATAAACAAAGGCTAAATTCACCCCAGTGTCAGTCGCCTTCGTCACCTCTTCGTTCAACATTTTGCGAACTGAAGTCCTGTTCGGTAAATTCGTCAATTGATCATAGTACACAAGATCCTGCGTCATTTGCTCAGACTCTTTGCGTGATGTAATGTCATACCGAATCGATATATATTGATAGGGCTTCCCTTTTTCATTAAAAAACGGAACGATGATTGTATCTACCCAATAATAAGATCCATCTTTTGCCTTATTGCGAATTTCTCCACGCCACGTCTTTCCCCGCCCTATCGTTGCCCACATATTTCTAAAGAATTCAAGGGGGTGATAGCCAGAGTTGACAATTCGATGAGTGGTGCCAATCAATTCCTCCGTGCTATATTGTGATATTTTCGTGAATAACTCATTCGCATATATAATTTTCCCTGTACGATCTGTAATCGCCAAAATAGCAGACTGATCCAGTGCATGTGCAATATCCCTAAGTATTTTCTCCTCGCTACGGCTACCACCATGGCGAATTAGTTCTTGTATCATTTCATAAGCTTCCTGCATGCAGTCACCTCTCATCTAGACATTTGAAGTTTTTTTAGTATATAAGCCGACGTAAAGTATGCCATTAAATTAAAGTTCATCTTTTCTATTAGTCTACTATTAATAAATCTTTTTTAAACACATAACGCTTAGTTTACGCAATAAAAAAACCCAATTCATTTGTGAAAAGGGTTCAGTCGTACTTATTGTAATAAACATGGTTAGGTAAGGTAAAACTAAAACAGAAAATGGCTGGGGTAGCTGGATTCGAACCAACGAATGACGGAGTCAAAGTCCGTTGCCTTACCGCTTGGCTATACCCCAAGGTTAGAATTAAGGTTAACTCTTTTTAATGCTAGTTGTTGAGGTTAAGGATGTTTCTTTTCGACGCTACGTATTGAGTTTAAGGTAAGTTCTTTTCAAAACAAAGTGCGTTTTGAAAAAATTGGTGGTGGGGGACGGATTCGAACCGCCGAACCCTGAGGGAGCGGATTTACAGTCCGCCGCGTTTAGCCACTTCGCTACCCCACCAGGTTAAATTATGGATAACTATTTTCGATAATTCTTATCGAAAAAGTTCTGATAAGCTTCGCATTACTGCGTCAACTTCACTCGCTCAGTCAGTCACGTACCTGAGTACGCTCCTTCCTTCTCTCAATCGTTTCCTTGTTCTGCTCGCTTCTCCCAATTTTAACGGGAGTGTAAATAAGTATTATCTCGTGTTAAAAAAATTTGGTGACCCCTACGGGATTCGAACCCGTGTTACCGCCGTGAAAGGGCGGTGTCTTAACCGCTTGACCAAGGGGCCTTAGTTAAAATTGCGATAAGCTTTCGCATTACTGCGTCAACTTCATTCGCTCAGTCAGTCACGTACCTGAGTACGCTCCTTCCTTCTCTCAATTGCTTCCTCGACCTGCTTGCTTCTCCCAATTTTAACGGAGATATGTAAGCGACGCTCTCTGGAGCTTCCAACCGGATTCGAACCGGTGACCTCTTCCTTACCATGGAAGCACTCTACCTACTGAGCTATGGAAGCAATATGGCTCCGCAGGTAGGACTCGAACCTACGACCGATCGGTTAACAGCCGATTGCTCTACCACTGAGCTACTGCGGAATAATCATTATTTTCGGTGTGCATGTCCTTCATGACAAATTTCATTATAACAAGAATAAATTCTTTTTCAAGGCTTTTCTTTAAAAAAGTTTTTCTTCCCGACAGCAACTTTTACATAGTACCATATCTTTTGCATATTAGTCAACAGACTTTCATAACTTACAATAGATTGTGTACAAGGGGGACAACATATGCGTAACAAATACTTTATTATCTTTATAACTTGCCTTGGACTCTTTATACTCCTTCCCCCATTACCTGAACAGGCATCACTGACTAGCGTCTTCCGCTTGACAGAGGAGCCAGCTGTCATCGTTCAAGGTACAAGTGGGTCGGCACTGACCGTCAATATTTCATTCGGAGACGTCGAAGTGGAACAGTGGATTCAGGGATTAAGCAAGCCATATCCACTCCTATTTGTAGACATGGACTGGGCTGAACGTTTCCCCGAAACTGTGCGACTCATCGCTGAAAAAAATATCCCTGTAGGACTTCTTGGCGTTAAAGGGATTGTCTATGAGCAGAACACACCACTATTCACCCAGCAACTGAAGCGATTTGAAACCACTTTCGGAGTAAAGCCACTTTGGTTCCGCACGGTTGATGAAGTGTTCCCTCAGTCCCTACATACACAGCTTTGGGAAGCAGAAGTCAATGCACTTGGTTCTTCTGTTGTTTGGCGCGGAGGTGACTCCCCACCTGTCATAGAAGGCGAAATTCTTTCTATTCCGCACCACCGCGATGATCACATCCTGCTCACCGAATTGAAAAAGGTCTATAAAGGTCGAACATTTACGACCATCGAAGATATGCTATTTAAAACAACCGTGAAAACAAAAAAAATACCTGAATAACGAAAACAGCACAGCCACCATTTTTGGGGACTGCGCTGTTTTTATTTCGCTTTGGAAGCGGATGCAACTTTTTTTCGTGCTTTTTTACGTTCTTCTTGCTTCGCCTTGTCCTCATCAGACTGCCTATTGTACTTCGGAAGTGATAAAAGTTGGTAAGCATTCACCGCAAGTAGCGGGAAAAGCAAAATCGTCACCCACGAATCGATATTACCTGAACGTACCATCAATGCCGGTAACCATTCAAGTGTTGTTACAACAATCATGAAAAAAAAGGCTGAAATCAACGTATGCTTCTTCGTCCATTTCGCTTTAAAATAAGCGGTTATAGCGGACACACCGATAAGTGATACTAGTAAAGTAAGATACAGCAACGTCCGTCCTGTCTCACCAGAGGTCAGACGGAATCTGAAGAAAATAAGGTCAAATAAGACAACCGCTATGATCAACAGCTGAACCCAATTCCACAACGTCAATGTCTTAAACATATTGACACCGAATTGATGAATCGTTAAGTAGGCAAAGAAACCCATTTGTGCAACGACACTCATCGTGAATCCAAGGAAAACCATCCAAAGTAGAGCTCCAGTGAATTGCCAAATCTCACCATTCGTTAAATATTGCGAAAAGAACTCCCAGCGGACAATCAATCCCATTACCGCTGTCACAATTCCTCCGATTAATAACGCATTAAAAAAGAATTTTATCCAATTTCGTATTGTCACGACAATAGTCCTCCAGTTTTTAGTGCTTCCAATAGTGTAACAACGTTTCAATAAAAAATCTATTTACTTACACACTCCATGCATATTATCCGTCATTTTGTGAACAATAATTGAAAATGCTTGTGGAAGGGAAAAGGATTTCCATGAAAAAAAAGTATTTTCACTTTTTGTTACTGGTCCTTCTGTTAACCGGATGTGGGATACAACAATCTAGTCCTACATACGACGAACTAAAAAAGATGATGACGGACACCTTACAAACTGAAGATGGCAAAAAAGCCATCAAACAAATGTTGGCAGACCCCGAGTTTAAGGAACTCCTTATCTTGGATCAACCCGAGGTAAAAAAATCAATTGAAGATACCCTATTATCCAAAAAGGGAGAAGAATTTTGGAAAAAAACGTTTGAAGACCCAAAATTCACAGAAACCATTGCCAAAAGCATGAAAGAACAACAGCAGGAGATTATGAAGTTGCTGATGGATGATTCTTCATTCCAAAAAGAACTGGAGGAATTTTTCGGCCAGCCCGATATGCAAAAACAACTGGAAACGGTTATGCAGTCAGGAAATATGAAAAAACATCTTGAAAAGGTTGTTGGAGAAACTATTAGTAGCCCACTTTTGCAAACAAAATGGCAGGATCTTATTTTGAAAGCCGGAGAGGTCAAACCGGCGGAAGGCAATGGTGGTGGTGAACAAGGCGGAAGCGAGTCTTCAGGTGGAAATAAAGAAGGGAGCGGCAGTGGCGGAGGAGACAAATAGTCCTCTCCGCTTCACCCCGCTCTTATTTTGCTGTCTTATTAATAATATTTTTTGCAATCCCTGTATAAATCTGACCAATCGGATGATCATCCGCATAAACGGATGGCGCAAAATCATCATCATTCCAATCAGGTTGCCCCAGTGGAATCTGTCCAAGTAACTCTGTACGAAGTTCTTCCGCTAACTTAACGCCGCCGCCTTGCCCAAAGACAAATTCGCGTTCTCCAGACGTTTTCGACTCAAACCAAGACATGTTTTCAACTACGCCAAGCAGTTCATGGTCCGTCTGAAGCGCCATTGCTCCCGCACGCGCTGCGACAAATGCAGCCGTTGGATGTGGGGTTGTCACAACAATTTCTTTCGATGTTGGAATCATTTGATGGATATCGAGCGCAACATCACCCGTGCCTGGTGGTAAATCAAGTAGAAGATAGTCTAAATCGCCCCACTCGACATCACGGAAGAATTGGTCAAGCGCTTTCCCAAGCATTGGACCACGCCAGACAACAGGTGCATTATCTTCAACGAAAAAGCCCATTGAAATCACTTTTACACCGAGACGCTCAACAGGAATAATCCGATCTCCACGAACGACTGGTAATTCCGTCACGCCCATCATATCCGGCACACTAAATCCGTAAATATCTGCATCGATGAGCCCGACTTTTTTACCAAGACGTGCAAGCGCCACCGCAAGGTTAACCGACACAGTTGATTTACCGACGCCACCTTTACCAGATGCGACAGATATAAAATCGACATCACTTAGCGGAGATAACAGATCTTGCGCCTCAGCTTCTGTCGCTGTCCCACGAAATTGTTCAAGTACTTCTCTCGATAATTCCTCAAAACGGATCCCTACAGAATCTGCCCCTGCGCCCTTCAATAACTCAACAACTTTCATCTGAAGTGGCATCTGTTCTGCCGTATTCACTTTTGCAATCGCTACTTTTACGCTTACATGGTTTTTCTCTGGCTTGATGGATACTTCGGTAATTCCTTTTGTCTCTTCAAGCGTTTTATGTAAAAACGGATCCTTCAACTGACCTAACAATTCACGTACAGTTTGCTCATTAATCAATGTCGACACTCCTTGGAGGTATATTCATTCACCCCCAAGTATACCATAACACCTTGCAGACAAAGTTCGTAAATGCCTCATTCTTCTTCCAGTTGATGAAAGTCAATAATCCCTTGTAAAATGGCATCCGCTACTTTATTTTGGTAGGCTGGATCCGTCAGTAAACTGCGCTCCTCCGGGTTGGATAGGAAACCTGTTTCAACCAATACAGAAGGCATCGGCACTTTCTTTAACAAATAGACATCTTTAATAGCCATCGCCTTACGTTCCGTATTTTTTAACCCCCCACGAAAAGACTCCTGTATGGACTCTGCCAGCAATTTACCACCCACATGCCCCTCCGGATGATAAAAAACTTGTGACCCACGCCATTTCTCTTGAGGTATAGCATTGACATGCACACTAATGAACATATCTGGATTTTCATCAATCGCAATCCTCTCTCTTAGCTTTAAATCAGCTACCTTCCGTTCACGCGTTGTTGTAAACTTCTCTTCAGGAGCATGCTCTGCCAATGCATCTCCGTCTTTCATCCTTGTCATAATGACGGTTGCACCTTTCTTTTCAAGCCGCTTCTTCAGCCCATGTGCAATACTTAGTGTAATATCACGTTCCACAACGTCCCCCGAAGAAGCCCCACCATCCAATCCGCCATGACCAGGATCCACAACGATTTTCACACCACTTAGATCTTCTGGCATGAAAAAGTTTCGATCCGACGCCTTGACACCATAGAGGACGACTCCTAGTGAACAAACAAAAAGTAAACCAATGACAAACCATCGCTTCATATGGACACCGCCTTTTTCCTTCACTATACGCAGTGTTAGTCAAAGATATGTCCCATTTTTAATTGGAAATAAAGTTCGCAATGCTTCGTTAAAACTTTAAATCCTTTCCAGCGTGGTAAACAACGTCTCAGCAAAACCTAACAATATTTCTCTATAAATAAGCAACATTCTACACGATTTTCACTACAAAAAAAGAACCCCGAAAGGTCCTTCTTTTATATGCATTATTCAGTTGCTCCTGCCCATTCCAGCATACCGCCGACCATATTTGTAACATCGTAGCCTTCCCCATCTAAAAATTCCGAAGCACGCCCACTGCGTCCACCAGAACGGCATATTAAAATATAAGACTTCGCTTTGTCTAACTCATCCAAACGCTCTACTACTTCCCCTAAAGGAATATGGACCGCACCTGGAATCATTCCTTGCGCTACTTCATCCGCCTCGCGTACGTCCACCAAGTTGAGTTGCTCTCCTTGGTCCAACAATTGCTGTAATTCAGTCGTCGTAATTTCTTTCATCCTCTAACGCCTCCAAACTTTTTCTTATCCCTCACTTTACCATAGCCATCCTTTTTCTACGACAAAACGATACCCGATTAGGCGATACCTACACGCTTTGCTATACTTACAAGACAAGACTCTTTCAAGGAGGTTGCCTGAAGCATGAATGACACTATTTCCTATACAACTGAAGAAATTGCCCATATTTTAAAAGTATCGAAATTGACCGTTTATGATTTGATCAAAAAAGGGGTGTTGCCTTCCTACCGTGTCGGGCGACAAATACGTGTTGACGCCCATGACCTCGATGCTTATAAAGAACAAATGAAAAGCGGACATGTAGCTATGAAACCAGCGCCACCAATGACTGATAGCCCTGAACCAGCTTCCAGTTCACTTAGACAAATTATCATTAGTGGGCAGGATATTAGCTTAGATATTCTAGCCAACTATCTCGAAAAAAGCTCAACAACCATCCGTCCCCTACGTTCCTATACTGGTAGCTTGAACAGCCTAGTCGCCATGTATCAAGGGAAAGCAGACGTTGTGAGCACACACTTATTTGATGGGGATACAGACACCTATAACCTTCCCTATATCCGCAGAATTTTAGTCGGACATTCCTATATCGTTCTCCATCTCCTATCGCGCCGGGAAGGCTTTTATGTCGCGAAAGGCAACCCGAAAAACATTCAAACCTGGGCTGACTTTCTTGCACCAGGCGTTACAATGGTGAATCGCGAAAAAGGGTCGGGCGCGCGGGTGTTAATTGATGAGCAATTACGACTGTCAGGCATCGCCCCCCATACAGTCAAAGGCTATGACACGGAGGAATCGAGCCATATCGGAGTAGCAAGTAAGGTAGTTAGCGGTCAAGCTGATGTAGGCGTAGGCATTGAAAAAGCCGCCCGCCTCGTTGACGTCGACTTTATCCCCATTATTCAAGAGCATTATGACTTAGTCATTATGAAGACACCGCAAAACACTGCGCTCATCGAGCTATTGCAAAACATCGTGCAATCGGAGTCCTTCCAAAATGAGCTCGAAGCTATTGGCGGCTATGATTTATCACAGACAGGGAAAATTATGTACGAGACTCCTTAATGATCCCTTGTTCAAGGAATAGAATGCGATCACCTAGCTTTTCAGCTTCATCCATATCGTGCGTCACAATAATAAACGGAATTTTCCACATTTCATGGAGTCTCAATAGCTCGTCCTGACACTCCATACGTGTTTCACGATCCAAAGCAGACAACGGCTCATCCAACAATAATACAGAGGGTTCCGTGGCCAATGCACGCGCTAATGCGACGCGTTGCTTCTCCCCGCCAGAAATTTGGTGGGGATATTTTTTGACTAAATGCCCAATCCCTAACACACTAAGCAATTGGTCACTGCGCGACAGCGCCATTTTATTTTTAACGCCATAGCTAATATTTTTTTCCACCGTCATATGCGGAAATAGTGCATAATCCTGGAATAGATACCCAACATTCCTCTTTTGCGGCGACAGTGACTGACCCTTCCCTTGAAAATACACTTGCTCATTTAACGTAACCAAGCCCTCATCTGGCTGATCAAGCCCGGCAATGACATTCAAAATCGTCGTTTTCCCTGACCCCGAAGGACCTACCAAAACAACAATTTCATCCTCCACTTTCAAATGAACATCCACCGAAAAATGCGCCAATGCTTTCTGAATTCGCACGTCTAACATTCAAACACCTTCTTATGTATGTCCATTTTTATACCGCTGCATATTGCGCCTGCTCCACCAATTCAACCACATAATCGTACTAAAGCCGAGTGCTACGATAATGACAACCCAAAAAGTAGCCTTTTCCATTTGACCCGATTCCACCGCAAAGTAAATAGCCATCGGAATCGTATCTGTCTTGCCCGGAATATAACCAGCTAACATCAATGTCGCACCAAATTCACCAAGCCCACGTGCGAAAGACAGCACCAAGCCCGCAAGCAATCCTGGCCAGGCGAGCGGAAAGGTAATCGTCCTAAACACCTTCCACTCTGAAGCCCCCATCGTCCGAGCCGCATTTTCCATCCGCCTATCCAAACTATCAAATGCCGCGCTAGCACTTTGATACATCAACGGAAAAGAAACAACAACCGAAGCAATAACCGCACCAATCCACGTAAACACAATCTGAATATCAAACCACTCAATTAGCCAACTACCTATCCATCCTTTTTTGCCAAAAAGAATTAACAAGCCAAAACCAACAACTGTTGGCGGTAGCACTAGCGGTAATAGAAACAACGATTCGATAATACTTTTCCCGAAAAATTGTTTTCTCGAAAATAGATGAGCAAAAAACACACCCGTTATGAAAACAATAACAGTAGAAATCCCCGCTATTTTTAACGATAACATCAATGGTGTGTAGTCAGTCATAGTCTCAATTCTCCCCTCGAACTTACTTAAAGCCGTATTTTTTCAAAACTTCTTTTCCTTCATCACCTGTTAAGTATGCCAAAAACGCCTTAGCTTCTTCAGGATGTTTAGTTTCTGAAACAACCGCTCCAGGATAGACTATCGGCCCATGCCATTCGGCACTAGCTGAAGCCAATACTTTTACCTTGTCCGAAATCTTCGCATCACTTGAATAAACCACGCCTAAATCCGCATTGCCCATTTCCACATGCGTCAATACTTGGCGTACGTCTGAGCCTAACACCATCTTATCCTGCAATGACTCCCATAGGCCAATATTCTCTAACACTTCTTTTGTATAGCGTCCAACCGGCACACTTTCTGGCTCTCCAATAGCAAAATGCGCAATCGTTGACGGATCGATATCTTCAAACGAATCCACAGTTAATGATTCGTCTTTATTTGTAATCAACACCAGTTCATTCGCCGTAAAATCAATACGTGTTCCTTCTACTAACAACGCCCCTTCATCCAATGTATTCATATCTTTTGAACTTGCAGATAAGAACACGTCCGACGGAGCACCTTGTTCAATTTGCTGCACTAGCTTTCCTGAGCTACCAAAGTTAAAAGTTACTATAATATTTTCATGCTCTTTTTCAAAGCTAGTTTTCATATCAGTTAAAGCATCCGTCAAACTGGCAGCAGCCGATACCATTAGTTCAACCGGTTCAGCTGACTTATCCGCCTTCCCAGCAGAACAACCTGCCAACACCAATAGCAAACAACTAACTACCAAAAGCCATACTCTTTTTTTCAATAAAAACCCTCCTATTTAGATGCTATATATAACTAGTTATAACTCAACATAACCAATTATAAATAAGGGCATGTTACAGGTCAAGGGATTATCCAAGTAATAGGGAAATCCCTATAGACTGTCGAAGCATACAAAAAGCCCTTCTCCACATGAAATGGAAAGGGCTTTAAGGTGAATCAGAGTCTATTAAGATCAACCTTGAATTGGTAACAGTCCGCGCGGTAGGAAGACTTAACGACCTCAAAGATTGTACCGTCATCGAGGGTTGTAAGTCTCTGCATTAAGAGAATAGGGGAACCCTTCTCAATTTGCAAATGCAGAACCTCCTCTTCATTAGCAATTGCGGCTTCTATCAATTGTACGCCGGAAGCTATTTTTAATTGTAGCGTTTTTTCTATATACTCATACAGCGAGTTTTTCACAGCCTCTTCATTGAGCCCTACAACTTTCTCTGTAGAGATATAAGTCCGTTCCAACGCCATCGGTGTTCCTTCCGCAAGACGAATTCGTTTTATCTCGTACACAAGGGCCTGACTCTCAATCCCCAGCTGTTCTGCCAAACTTTTATCCGCAGGAACTATATTAAAACTGAGTAAAATAACTCCAGCCGTCATACCTCTAGCTTTCATATCCTCCGTAAAACTGGTCAAGCCTTGCAATCCCTGTTCCAATTTCTGTTCCATCACGAAGGTTCCTTTCCCTTTTACGCGGTAAAGTATCCTTTCGTTGACTAGGTTTGTGATTGCCTGTCTAACCGTTATTCTACTTATTTCATATTTCTCACCGTATTCCCGTTCTGACGGAAGCAAGTCTCCTGGTTTTAGAAGTTCTTTTTCTATTTGCGTTTTGATATTCTGTTCTAATTGGTAATATATTGGTATTGGGGAGTTTTTATCAATCATATTAATATTCTCCTTTCAGGCATTGATACTTCTTCTGCTCTTTCAAGAATCAGCATCTAACATATGTATCACATTCATCATATCATTATAATTATAATAGTAATAGTAGTTGTATAACTACCTATATTTTCGTACAACCTTTCATACCCCTTTTACCTTCCCGTTATTACTGATAACTCCACCTAGTTTTCGAGTTAACTTTAATTTGTAAAAGGGTATCCCAAACATTGATGGGGATACCCTTCTAACCTTATTTATTGTTTCATTTTCGCTAAGTTCGCTTGCCATTTTTCTGTTTGGAATTCCAATAGTTGCTTGTGGCCAAGAGTATTGGCATTTTGTGCTGCCGCAGCTAAAATCGCTGCTACTTCTTCATCACTTTTCGCATAGAGTGCCTGCGCTCTCGTTTCTTCAGCAATTTCATTAATACTTTGTTGAATTCTTCCTTCCTCTGAATCTGGAAGTGGATTAATATTTTCAAACTCTGTACCGTTTAATTGTGTTTTCCATGTTATTTCATACTGCCAATGTGTATCCCAACGACGCTCTTCCAAAGGTAGTGAAGCTGTAAACTTTGCTTTAGCCGTATCTAAGAAGTTTGAATTTCCGTTCCACTGGAAGTTACCCGTGTCACCATCAACTTTAGCAACACCCTCCGCGTCAGAAACATAGTCCCCTGTGAATTGAGGCATTCCCTCTCCATCAAAGCCATCCCAATATTTACCCTCTGGACCAAAGATCAACGATGACTGCCCTTCAGGACCTGTCAACCAATCCAAGAATGCGAATACTTTTTCAGGATCTTTTGCAGCCGTCGTAATTACACTAACGTTCCAACCCATCATACTAAAATCACCAGGGTAGACATTGTCTTTATTTACGCCTTCTTTTGCAATCGGCCAAATATAGAAATAACCACTGTTTGGATCTTCTTTAATCATATTGTAATGTCCTTGTGCAGACAACTCAGTCGGGCTAGCAGAAGCATAAACAGCCACTTTCCCACCTGTAACTTTTGCTGTTACCATATCAAGGTCCTGTGTCAACGCATCTTGAGTAATTAACTTTTCACGGAACAACTTGCTAGCATATTGCATTGTTTCCAAGTATTCTTTGCTTTCGAAAATAGAAGTAAGCTTATCCCCTTCTTGCACCGCATGCCTACGAATATCTCCTGGCGAATGCCCTTCTTTAAATGCAGAATACAAGACGCTAACACCTTGATTATCCACATGTGTTTCAAATGGTGTTACATCCGGAAACTTCTCTTTTACTAGCGTTAAATAAGCATATAAATCATCAGTCGTTTCAAGTTTCGGTGAGCCCAACTCTTCATAAATACCTTTGTGCACCACGTAACCAGCATTACCAAAAGGCTTCGAGTTATACCAGTTAGGGAACTGATAGAGCTTGCCATCTTCAGAACGAAGCATGTTCAGTCCTTCTTCACCGAACCAATCTCTTAAGTTTGTATACTTATCCAAGTAATCATCGAAAGGGACTAACACACCACCTTGACGCAACCTCTCCACATCGGCACCTTTATCTAGCCAAATAAAATCCGGTAAGCTGTTACCTGCAATCATAGTACTCAGACGTTGTGCAGCATTCCCACCACCATCAATTGCAGTTACATTGACCTTTTTGTTTTCTTTAATCCAAGCTGTAGAGATGTCCTCTCCCCACGGCGGCATTGTATACCAGTCATAATTACCAAACATCGTGATATCCAACTGCTCATCTCCGAGTACAAACGGCGTAGCTGCAGTTTCACCATCAGTGGATGATTCTTCGTCCTTCGGCTTTTCCTTATCCGTTTCCTCTTCATTTCCAGCATCGCTAGAGCATCCTGCTACTACGCCAAGCACTAGCAACAATGATGCAAATAACATCCAAAACTTTTTCGTCATCTTAGTTTTCCCCCTTATGTTCTTCTCACAAAATATATTTAAAGCCTACGCTTCAAACCAAGATCCATTATTCCTTAAGTGAACCAATCAACACACCTTTAACAAAGTACTTCTGGACAAAAGGATAGACCAAAATAATTGGAATCGTGGCTACCATCATAATCGCCATCGATAAAGACTTTCCTGTAACCGTTGTCAATCGAGACATATGTGCCGCCGCACCTGCATCAAGCTGCCCCATCGATTGACTGACAGTGTTTGCATTCAACACTTTTTGTAATAATGTTTGAATTGGAATCAAATTCTCCGATGTTATATAGATACTTGGCAAGAACCAGTCATTCCAATGGAATACCGCGGTAAAGAGTGCCAACGTTGCGATGACCGGACCTGAAAGCGGAAGAACAATCCTGAAAAAGGTCGCCCAATACCCACAGCCGTCCATCTTCGCCGACTCCTCCAGCCCAGCAGGTAACTGTGAAAAAAATGTTCTAAAAATAATCATATTCCACACAGAAATCAATGTAGGAATAATCATTACCCAAAACGAATCCATAAGACCTAATGAGCGAATAAGCAAGAAACTTGGAATCAATCCCCCGCTAAAGAACATCGTAATAATTAAAAAGATCATAAAGTACTTGCGACCAATTAACTCTTTTTTGGACAGCCCATAAGCTAAAATCGCAGTGGCCATAACAGAAAGTACTGTACCCACTCCTGTTCTCATCACAGAAATAAAGAAAGCGTTCACAAGTCTTTTATCTTTAAAAACAAGTTCATAGTTTGCTAACGTAAAATCTCTTGGCCAAAAGGTTAGACCGCCAAGCATTGTATCCTGTCCACTATTAAATGAAATCACAAGTGAGTTCCAAAACGGATAAAAAGACACAAATGCTAGTAATGCCAACGCTGTATAAATAATGGTAGCCATCACTTTATCACCGAATGTTAATTTATTCACTGCGCTCAACCCCCACTTTGCGTTTGATCACCATAAACTATTACCACTCCTACGAGCAATTTGATTGGCTACTGTCAATAAAATGACGCTGATAACTGCCTTAAATAGCCCAACTGCCGTTGCATAAGAGTAGAGGGAATTACTGATTCCCACTCGGTATACATACGTGTCAATTACATCTGATACTGGCCGTAATATAGGATTGGATCCCAATAACAGTAGATCTTCAAATCCAGCACTCAATAAATTACCGACTTCTAGGATAAAAAATATCACGATAATTGGCATAATAGAAGGGATCGTAATCAAGTACATTTGTTTAAATTTACTTGCTCCATCTAAGGAGGCGGCCTCATAAAGCTGTGGATCCACACCAGCAATAGCCGCTATGTATACAATAGAGGCAAAACCAATTGACTTCCAAAGATTAGTAGAAATGATAATCGCCCAAAAGTATTCTCCAATGGACAAGAAGTTAATCGGTTCATCAATCAATCTTAACTGCTCAAGCAGGATGTTTAAACTTCCGCTTTCCGTTGCTAGAATCGATGTGGCAAAACCCGCTACAATAACCCATGACAAGAAATGCGGCAAATATGTGATGGTCTGAACGACTCTTTTGAACATCATCTTCCTAACCTCATTCAACATGAGCGCTAGAATAATTGGAGCTGGAAAACCTATTAATATCTTTAATCCACTAATAACAACAGTGTTTCTCATTATTTCAAAAAACCTTGCATCGCTAAAGAACAATTTAAAATGCTTTAACCCTACCCATTCACTTCCTGCCATGCCTTTAAAAATATTGTAGTCTTGAAAGGCCATCAACACACCGTACATAGGGATATAGTTGAAAACGAATACAAACAATAAACCCGGTATAACCATCAACTGAAGATCCCACTGCTTGAAATATCGTCGAAGAAGACTCTTTTTTTTGTTTGTTTTTATAGTAGGAGACTCCATCGGCTTATCTATCTCGATTTGCTGCAAAGACTATCACCCCGTTTTCCCTTTACTTTACCATCATGTCCACAAGACGACTATACCAGTAGCGATTTTAATTGTCAATATATTTTCAAATTTTAATTTATTTAGTAATACGAAATATCAGCATGACAATAGATGTTTTTTATAAGGTTCTTTTATTCATAGTTTTTCCATATTACCAATAAAAAAGCAAGACTCCCGATGCATACGGTGAGCCTTGCCTTTTGATTGTAGCTATTAACTTTCTCTAGCAATAATTTTCACACATACAGGCCGATCAACAGCATAAGACTTCCCTGTATCACTCAATATACCATCCTCGTGGATGCTCATGACATTGACCTGATTCGTATGCTCATTTGCCACCAATAGAAACTTACCATCTGGTACAATCGCAAAGCTTCGAGGCCACTCTCCTCCAGACGGAGCATTTTCTAATGGTTGCAGCATCCCGTCAGCGGAAATAACAAATGAGGCAATTGAGTGATGCCCGCGGTTTGATGCATAGAGAAACAAACCCGATGGGGCTACATGAATGTCCGCACAATAATTTGTCCCCTCGTAATCATCGGGAATGGTTTTCACTTTCTGAATCTGCCTCAAGCTTCCCCCATCCTCATTGTATGAGTAGGTCAAAATAGAGGAATCCAGTTCATTTATGACATAGACTCTTGACAGTGTCGGGTGGAAGGATATATGACGAGGACCTGTTCGATCTCCTGTCAAAATTTCCTCCACAAAAACCAACTTTGCTTGGTCTTCATCAAATTCATAGACGTTTAAACGATTCAACCCTAAATCAGTCACGATATACCGATTTGTGCCTGGTATATTTCTAATTGCATGAGGATGCGAGTCAACGCCAAGCGAAGCCGCCACCTCTGTGTAGTCCTGGATATCGGACGCACCCTCAATAGCACCTGCTCCATTTAATGGCTGAACAGTCACATTTCCTTGCCCGTAATTTGTGGTAAATAAAAACCTGCCATCCTTTACCTCACTGTAACAAGGACTATTTCCATGAACAGACTGCCGGTTTATTTCAGTCAGACTCGTATTCAAAAAGTCGACTTCATAACTTACTGTTTCTCCTTTTTCCACTTCACTTACTGCATACAGTCGGTTAAAAGAAGTATTCAAGGTGACAAACGATGGATTTTTAACGCCCGAGGTTGAGCCCACCTTGTCTAACTCGCCATTGTGAGCGTCAAAGGTAAACCAGTGAATAAGCTCCTCTTCTTCGCTACCATAGCAACTTATGAAAACATCATATTGTTTCGTCAAATCATCGCCCCCTTCCATCTTGCACAAGTCTCAATAAATCGGAAGCACATGAAAAAACACATTCGGAGAGGCCATTCGATAATAATAACTGCACCAGCCTAATCCAGTCGAATTGTCTATTCCCGGGGAATAATATAGTCGTTCCTGCTCAAGCTCTTCAATGCTATCAATTTTCTTCTCCACATAGTCATTTATTCGTTCAATCGCTGTATCAAGTCGGTTGAATAGCCCACCATACCGAATATCAATAATCTCCCAACCAAACGGTTTATTGACTGCAAACCACTGCGTACGATGAGCATCCCGAAGCGCTTTGGCTCTTCCCATAATTTCCGGCAATTCATCGGTAGCAATTCGTTGAAGCAGATCTATATCGTTATCATCATAAGCCTGCTTCAGCTTCACCCCAACACCTGCTTTAAGCGCCAGCACAGCAGACAGTTTTTCAGGCACCTCAAAAATAAAGTCAAAATCTGCCGTCGCATCTCTGGTTTCACTAATCTCCTTCTCCAACTCTTCATAATATGGCTTCATGTCCAGCCCTTCAACATGCTTGTCGAAAAGTCCTAATAAGACATCTTGCCAAAGAAGAAATTTCGAAGGATTCGTCTGTTCCTTATTGTCAGGTTCTACGCCTGGAGGTGTGTCCAACTTGCTTAACAGCATATAAGCCCCCGCCTCGATACCCGTGCAAAACTTTGCACGTTTCGCCAATTTTTCACGATCAACCTCTTTAGAATAGGCGTGTTCAGCATAAAATTGCAACCCTAATAATGAGGAATAAAAGTTATTTTCATAACCGTCATCTCCCCAAAGCGTAACAAATACATCTTGAACTCCCTCTTCTTTACAAGCAGCAAGTGCTGCTTCACTTGCCGCCAAAGACAATCCATAATTTGTTGCAAAAGTGTTCCAGACCCAGATACCACCTGCAAAGGCTGGCATCCGCCCAAACGTTTTATGCTTCTTTAGTATTTTTGTATAATGGTCTTTGTCCGTCGCATTATACTGCCAATACATCAACTGGACATCTTTAGGCGTCATTTCAATAATATAATCTGGTATTTCCGTTTCTTTGCTATAGTGATCTCCCGAAGAATTAGCAAGTTTAAGGAACATATCACTCCACATCATCGCTTCGAGCCCATTCTTTTCGACGATATCCAGTACTCTTTGCAGGTGAGTCGCCATCAATTCAAATCGGGGCTTATGACCATTCTTGTTTAAATAGATTCCACGTCCTACTTCCTCCGCCTCATCCATTCCGATATGAATCTTCTTACTACGGAAAGGCTTAGACGCAGAGCTGATCATATTTTCAATAAATAAATAAGTCTCTTCACTTTCCAACAGCAAGGCACCCCTTGTATCCTTATAACGGGATGCCGCACTCCACTTTAGAAACTCCTCCAAATGGGCTAAAGTCTGGATACATGGAATTAACTCAATGCCGTAAAAGTCGGCATAATCATCTAGCGCCTTTAACTCATCTTGGCTATACCTACCTCTCATATAGCCAAAATAAGGTTCATTATCGATTTCGAATGTATCCTCCATATAGAGCATAGCGGAGTTAAATCCCATCACCGCCAATCTACGAATCATATCTTTAAAAGCAGACATTTTCATGACTGCATTTCTGGAGAGATCAAACATCGGGCCGACCGTAGAAAATTGTGGACTCTCTACCAAATCAAACTCAATCTTGCCTTCCTGCATCTGCTCGATATATAAACCAAATGCCCTGAAAAAATGAACTTTTTGGTTGTAAATAATTTTCCCTTGACCGTCCTTGAAGATAATACGGAGATTACTTCCCTCCTGTTGTTCGATTGTTAACGGAATACCACTATCAGAAATAGTGAAGTTCAAGATTCCTTTCAGTTCCCCTATCCCGTCCATCAGTTCTGAAGTATCTCCAACTAATCGAATATCCAACACGTACCCACTCCCCTTGAAATGTTAGTTGCCGACTTATCCTTTTACCGAGCCTGCCGTTGCTCCCTTTTCAAATGTTTTTTGAGCAAACAAGTAGAATATGACTACCGGAATAACCGTCATCGTAATCGCCGCAGTCATTAATCCATAATCCGTTCCATACTGTGAACTTACTTGAGACAACAACACAACAATAGGTCGAACGCTTTCATGTTCGACAAAAATAAGGGACGAGAAAAGGTCATTGTACGACCATAGGAAAACAAAAGTTGCCACCGTTCCAAAAATAGGAAGGGATACTGGAAGGAAAACTTTGAGAAACATTGTCCAACGGTTACAGCCATCAATGACAGATGCCTCTTCCAGTTCACGAGGAATCGTCGCCATATAGCCACTGATGACCAGAATAGCAAAAGGTAAATTTCCAGCCGTCTGTGGAATAATCAACCCTAAATAAGTATTAACAAACCCCAGATCGATCATCATTCGATAGACTGGGACAATCGTTGCAAAGGCCGGAATCAGCAAAGAAGCAATCAGAGCCGTTTGCATAACGCCCCTTAGTCTGAAACTCATCCTAGCCATAACGAAAGAAGCTAATCCGCCAAAGAAAAGAACGAGCAGAACTACCGAGCCTGAGATGATTAAACTATTTACATAACTTTTACCGATATTAATCGTACTAAATGCATTTATGTAGTTTTGCAGGGTTGGGTCCGCCGGAAAACTAAATGTATTGGTAATAATATCTCGAGATTGTTTAAATGAATTAAGCAATACCCATACGAGGGGAAATATTGTTGATATAGCCCAAATGGATAAAACGATATAAACAAATATCTTCCCGATTTTCGACTTGATTAAATACTTAGTTTGGAATTTCTCCCAATAAGTAAGTTGATTTTTATCAGTACTCAAAAGTGATCACCGCTTTTTAAATTAGTATGTGATATCTTCAGATTTCATGAGTTTGTTCGTAACAAGTGCCAATGTCAGACCAATTACTACCATTAAAACAGCAAGTGTCGCACCATAGCCCACATTTGCATCCACAAACGCTTTTTGATACATATATGTCCCAAGCACCTCTGAAGATCTGGCCGGACCGCCCCTTGTAATGATAAATACAAGCTCAAAGATCTTTAATGCACCCGTAATGGCTAATACTAAACAAACTTTAATATCGCCAACAATAAGTGGAATCGTTATTTTAGTTAACTTTTGGAATCCTGTTACTCCCTCAAGCTGTGCAGCCTCATAAAAGTCTTGTGGGATTTTCCCGATTGCAGTCAGGAAAATAACAAAGTAAAACCCGACATAACTCCAAACTGTTGGAATCGCAACCATGTAGAGCGATGACTGTTCTGTCAGCCATAATACACGCTCAAAGCCAAGACTCACTAGGATTTCATTCAAAAGCCCATTTCTGTAATTGTAAATTAAGGTAAACAGTAAACCGATAGCTGCGCCTGAAATAACAACTGGGAAAAAGAAAGTCGTTCTAAAAAATCCGGCTCCGACTTTAATCGAATCTACCATAACTGCTAACAGCAACGCGATACCAACTTGGAAGATAGCTACATATAACATCAGCTGGAGTGAGTTCAGTGTCGCTTTTTTGGCGATTTCATCGGCAAGAAGTCTTTTGTAATTATCTAATCCGACAAAGGTCGAATTAAAAAAGCCGTCCGTTTTATAAAAACTTTGAAAAAAGTTTTCGAAAAAAGGAAAATAGAGAAAAACTGAGGTGATCAGCACCGCTGGGGCTAAAAATAATATGATGAATAGCTTATCGCCTTTCATATTTTTCATAAGATACTCCTTTACCTACTTCGTTAGTAAGAAGATTGCTTTGCCACACAAAGGTGCAGCAAAGCAATCCGACAATTTCTGCTTATTCCATTGCAGCTGCTTCATCCAATACTTGTGCACCCGTTTTAGCTCCACTAACAACTTCCGGTACACTCGTTCTCATATGCGTAAATGACTCTGGATTAATGCGGTCATTGATTGGTGCGTCAATAGCTGGTGCATCTGCAATCAATTTATGGCCAACTGCAAGTCTTGGATCGATATCTGTCAGCTCACCTTTTGCAGGAATTTGTCCAGTTGCCCCTGCTAGTCGTAAGATACTTTCTTCAGAAGTCAAGAAATTGAACAATCGTACAGTTGCATCGCGTTTTGTATCATCATTGTATGCTTTTGTACTGATAAACCAACCTTGCGAAGCCCCACCAACTAGCTCGCCAGTTACGCCACCGCTTTTAATCGGCATTGGTAACACTGTTACGTTTTCTCCAATACCAGCTTCTTTAATACTGCCCCATGCCCATGAACCTTCAAACAACATAGCTGCTTGTTCTTGCTGGAATAGGCTTGCAGCAATTGAAAGGTCGATCGTTGCTGCATCCATAGGAAATGCACCCATTTTTGCGTGTTGCCCAATTAAATCTAAACCTTCTGCCCACGCTGCATTTTTATCAGCTAGTTCTGCGCGATAATTCTCCATACCACCTGCTGCCAAAGCATAGTGTTCAACTAGATAGTAAGAATCCTCCGTAGAGACTGCAACAGGAATTATATCTGTTTTCGCAAACTCCTCGATGGCTTTTTCATACAATTCCCAAGTTGTCGGCAGTTCAATACCGTAATCTGCAAATAGTTTTTCATTTACAAAGAGTGCTTCATAGAAGCCAGTTTGTGGTGCAGCATAGATTTTTCCGTCTGCATTTCTTTGTTGCTCTAACATCGAATTATAACCTGAAAGATCAACGCCTTCAGCATTTTCCAAATCAATAACTTTTCCTTCTTTAATAATGCCTTCAGCATCTACAGTGTTGAAGTAAAACATTAATTCCGGCTCGTTATCAGAAGTGAAATCTGTATTGATTTTCGTACGGATTGTTCCTGCATCAGCTGATTGTGATTCGTTTGTAACTTTTATCCCCTCATTCGCAGCTTGGAATTCCTTTAGCAATTCCTCAAATACCGCACCTGCCGGGTCAGTACCTGCCATCGTTGTAACAACTTTAATACTTGCATTAGTTACTTCTCCGGCAGTCTCTTCGACTTTGGAATCGCTTTCTTTTGGTGTCTCAGTATCACTTGACGTTTTTTCCGGTTCTGTTGTGTCCGTGCCACATGCCGCCAGAACAACAAGTAACATCGCCATAAACAAAGATAGTAAACCTAACTTTTTGAATCCTCTTCTCATCAATATTCCCCCTCATTTTTCCACAATATCATGTATGCTCGTCTAGTTGTCTATACACATAATATCTCATCAATAAGAAACAATCAATAACTTTTTTAAATTTTTACTGAATTTAAAAAACCTTTACTGATCGAACAACGATCAGTAAAGGATTTCTGCATAGAACAAAAGCGCAAGCGCCTGTTCAGCCCCGACAAGTAGGAAGGATGAACTTCAATCCTTCCCTGCTGGAGGGCTTGAAAGTAAAGGCGCCCTTTGCCTTTACTAGCAAGACCGAAGCGACTCGAGGGGCTAGGCGCTGGAGCCTAGACGAGAAATCACCCTATTCTGACTTATCCACAGTACAAGAATTTTATAATTTCCTAAGCTATATAAAAAGCCCTCTTCCACGAATGGAAAAGGGCTTTGATTTGAAATATTAACGTTTTGAGAACTGTGGTGCACGACGTGCGCCTTTAAGACCTGGTTTTTTACGCTCTTTCATTCTTGCATCACGCGTAAGTAGTCCTGCTGATTTCAACGTTGGACGGAAATCAGGATCTACGTTTAGAAGTGCACGTGCAACGCCGTGACGAATTGCGCCTGCTTGTCCTGTGTATCCGCCACCGTGGACGTTTACAAGGATATCATAGCTTCCAAGAGTTTCTGTTGCTACTAATGGTTGCTTAATGATTTCACGAAGTGTTTCAAATGGTACGTAGTCTTCTGCGTCGCGGTTGTTGATGATAATTTTACCATCTCCAGGAACCAAACGAACACGAGCTACTGAACTTTTACGACGGCCAGTGCCGAGATATTGTACTTGTGCCAAAGGTGTTTCCTCCTCTTAATTATCCGCGAAGCTCATATGCTTCCGGTTTTTGTGCTGCGTGCGGATGCTCCGCTCCAGCGTATACGTTCAATTTCTTGAATGTTTGACGACCTAAAGGACCTTTTGGAAGCATTCCTTTGATAGCCAATTCAAGCATTTTTGTTGGGTAGTTCGTGCGCATTTCTAGCGCTGTACGTGATTTAAGGCTACCAGTGTAACCTGAGTGACGGTGATACAATTTGTCTTTCAATTTGTTACCTGTTAGTTCGATTTTCTCAGCATTGATGATGATCACGTGATCACCTGTGTCAACGTGTGGTGTGAACGTAGGTTTATGCTTGCCGCGCAAAAGTGATGCAACTTCAGAAGCAAGACGACCAAGCGTCTGTCCTTCAGCGTCGACAACGAGCCATTTACGCTCTACTTCGTGACCTTTAGCCATGAATGTTGTACGCATGTTTTTATCCTCCTAAATGAATATCAATTCAATTGTTCCGTTTTCTCTATCCCTAAACACAATTAACCTTCCGGGGCTTTTTTGTGGGGTTATTGAAATACCATTACCCATCTTATACCGAATCCCACAATAAGTCAAGCGAATTTCTGAAAAACACCAGGAAAAGTTGCCTCAGCTTCCATAGGTCACACTTTCCAAATACAAACCGTGTGCCGGTGCGGTTTTACCAGCCTCATTACGATCACATAACTCGAGAATACGCTTGACGTCTTCTGGACTATTCCAGCCTCTTCCAACCGCCAAAAGCATCCCTGCAATGGTCCGCACCATATTGTACAAGAAGCCATCACCTTCAATCGTCATGACAAGATAGTCTCCTTGTTTTTCACAGGTTAGTTGTCGAACTGTCCGCACTTTATTGGACGTAGCTGTTTTAGCTGAACAATAACTCGTGAAATCATGTGTGCCGATCAAATACCTTGCCGCTTCCTGCATGCGCTCCACATCAGGTCGTAAATTTCCGAGATGAACCGAAAAATTTCGCTCAAATGGGCTATGCACATTACTATAAGACCATCGATAGCTATAAGTCTTGCCCTTTGCTGAATAACGCGCATGGAAATCCTCATCGACATATTCAGCACTGACAATTCTTATATCCGTGGGCAATAAAACATTCAACGCCATCTGCCAACGATCCAATGGAAGAGCGAGTGATGTGTCAAAATGAATAACTTGTCCATTAGCATGAACGCCTGCATCCGTTCGTCCACTCGCCACCGAATGCACAGGGATTGTTTTATGAATCTTTACCAAAGCCTTATCGATTTCAGATTGCACGGTCCGCATGCCTGGTTGAGACTGATAGCCTGCAAAATTTGTCCCATCATACGATACGACTGCTTTTACACGTGTCATCTTCAACGACCTCCTAACCTCTCGCCAGCAAGAGAATGACGACAAGAACAACGAACAATGCCATAATCAACGTATCGCGCCAATGCCACTTCAACTGTCGGTACCTCGTCCTACCCTCTCCTCCACGATAGCCACGAACCTCCATGGCGACAGCAAGGTCTTCAGCACGTTTAAATGCGCTAACGAATAGAGGAACAAGCAGTGGAATTACCGCATTAATACGCTGCTTGATAGAACCCGTACTAATATCCGAGCCTCTTGCCAGCTGTGCTTTCAAAATCTTATCTGTCTCATCCATCAACGTAGGGATGAAGCGCAAAGAAATCGACATCATCAACGCCAGCTCATGAACAGGCAATTTAAAACGCTTAAACGGCCCCAACAAATCTTCTAGCCCGTCCGTAATGGAAATCGGAGAAGTTGTCAATGTAAGTATAGACGTCATTAACACAAGAACAAGGAAGCGAATAGAGATGAAAATCCCTTGCCTCAATCCTTCTTCATAAATTTTAATGAACTTCCAATCCAGTAACAATGCACCTTCTCTTGTGAAAAAGATATGCATCAAAAATGTGAAAATAATTAAGATAAGAATCGGCTTCAATCCATTAATTAAGAAATACAAACGGATCCGTGAACTGAAAATAACGAGTAACGTAAATCCTAGTAGTAATCCATATGTCAACGTATTATTTGCCAAAAATACCGTAACGATGAATAAAAAAACAAAAGCAAGCTTCGAACGTGGGTCCAGCTTATGAACAAACGATGTTCCTGGTATGAAGCGGCCAAAAATCATTTTCTCCAACATTAGCGGCCACCTTCTTCTCGTGTGGCTTGTACAATTGTCTGCGCCAGCTGTTCTTCCGTTAATGCCAGTGTTGGCAAGGGACGACCAATCATCTTCTCGATATCACGCTGAAACTTCACAGAACGTGGTAAACCTAGCCTGAAGGACTTTAGCTTCTCTTCATCACCAAACACTTCCTGCGGCGTACCAGATAGCACAGAACGCCCATCATGCATGACAATAATATTGTCCGCATAACGTGCAGCATCCTCCATACTATGCGTCACAAGGATCATCGTTAATTTCTCTTCGACATGCAAGCGATGGAATAGCTCCATGATTTCTTGTCGCCCTCTCGGATCAAGTCCGGCAGTCGGCTCATCCAAGACTAGCACAGACGGTTTAAACGCCAATACGCCTGCAATAGCCACACGACGCATCTGTCCACCCGATAGATCGAAAGGTGATTTTTGAGCAACCTCTGGCGGTAGTCCTAGCAGCTCTATCAATTCATGGGCCCGTCTCCGTGCCTCTTCCTCTGGTACACCAAAGTTCATCGGGCCAAACATAATATCTTTTTCTACCGTTTCCTCAAACAGCTGATGCTCCGGAAATTGGAAGACAATCCCCACATGGCGTCGGACATCCTTCAATCCCTTCGCCTTCGTGCCTGCAGAAATCAGCGTGTCTCCAATCTGCACAACACCCTCACTTGGCTTAAGCAAACCGTTCAAATGCATCAGTAATGTTGATTTCCCCGAACCTGTATGCCCAATAATCGCTGAATAAGAGCCGGAACGGATTGTGGCGTCCACACCTTGCAACGCTCTTTTCTCAAACGGCGTATCTTTGCCATACAAATAGCCTACTTGCTGAAGTGAGATGTCCATAATTCATTCACCAACTCTTCTTCCGTCATATGTTCACCAACAAATTCTAGACCAAATTCCCGTAACAAATTAGATACTTTCAAGGCAAAAGGTAGGTCCAACCCAATCTCCTCTAGTTCATCTCCCCGAGCAAATATTTGCTCAGGCGTTCCAACCGTTAACACTTGTCCTTTATTCATCACGATAATGCGATCTGCTAGTAACGCTTCTTCTAAATCATGTGTAATGGAGATTACGGTAAGCCCTGTCTTGCGCTTCAGTTCCTCCACTATCCGAATAACTTCATCACGTCCTTGCGGATCCAGCATGGAAGTCGCCTCATCCATAATCAACAAACGTGGTTGAAGTGCCAGCGCACCTGCAATTGCAACACGCTGCTTCTGTCCGCCTGATAAATGGTGCGGCTCATGATTAAGAAAATCACTCATCTTCACCTGCGCGAGTGAATCATGAACTCGTATCGTCATTTCTTCAAAAGGAACTCCATTATTCTCCAAGGCAAACGCCACATCATCTTGGACTGTCGAACCAACAAACTGATTGTCTGGATTTTGGAAAACAATCCCCATTTGCGATCGAATGTCCCAGATATTTTCTTCTGTCAGCTTCTCAATGAACACATTAACATTCCCTTCATCTGGGAACAATAGTCCAATCATCAATTTCGCAAGTGTTGATTTGCCGGAACCATTATGACCAACAATCGCAATCCATTCACCATCTTGTACTGTGAACGATACGTCATCGATTGCCTTCTTAACTTCCTCCTCTTCCAATGGATAAGAATAGCTCACATGATCTATCGACAAGATTTCCTTCATCGCCTACCACCTCCGGCTGCATGTACTTTTATGTATACTACGAAGGATCCCTTGCAACATGCCAAGGAATCCTCTTATAAAATCTTCAACATTAATTTTGAATAAAAAAAAGCGCGCACCTCATCCGAAGAAATGCGCTCATATCTATGACTGATACCGGGTGCTCAATCCAGTACCGCGGACGAGGTGCGTAGAGCTAGACCAGACGATAATAAATTACCGCTGATCATAACACTCAGCTTTTAAAGTTGTCGTATAAATCTTTAACATGTAACGAAAAAGGATGTGTCTGGCTTACGCACAGCCACACCCTCAAGAATAAATTAAATCAAATACGCCTCGGCGTATTTGCGTCCAGATTTTGAATTGCGCTCGCGCAATTAACTCTATTCAAAATCTGTGACATCCGCCGGAGGCTTAATTTGATTTAGCAGGGGTTTAACCCCTGCTTTATCAAATTAAACGAGTTCGATTACTACAACAGGTGCACCGTCGCCGCGGCGAGGTCCCATTTTCATAATACGAGTGTATCCACCTTGACGCTCAGCGTAGCGTGGAGCAACATTATCAAAAAGTTTTTGGATGGCAAAGATTTCTGTCTCCGCGCCTTCTTCGTCCGTTACTGTAACGAGTTCGCGACGGATGAATTGTGCAACTTGACGACGTGCGTGCAAGTCTCCACGTTTACCAAGCGTAATCATCTTCTCAACTACTGAACGCAATTCTTTCGCACGCGCTTCAGTTGTTTGAATACGCTCATGTACGATAAGGTCTGTCGCTAAGTCGCGAAGCATCGCTTTACGTTGTGAACTTGTACGTCCAAGTTTTCTGTATCCCATTAGAAGTTTCCCTCCTTCAATCTATAAATTTGCTCAATCTTCCATGCGTAACTCTAGGTTAAGCTCGTCCAATTTCGCTTTCACTTCTTCAAGTGATTTACGGCCAAGATTTCGCACTTTCATCATTTCGTCTTCAGACTTGCTAGCAAGTTCAAGAACAGTATTGATGCCTGCACGTTTTAGGCAGTTGTAAGATCTAACAGAAAGGTCGAGTTCCTCAATCGTCATCTCAAGTACTTTCTCTTTTTGATCTTCCTCTTTTTCCACCATAATTTCAGCAGTTTGTGCTTCGTCAGTCATGCCGACAAATATATTCAAATGCTCAGTAAGAATTTTTGCTCCTAGCGCAACTGCTTCTTTTGGACCAATGCTACCATCTGTCCAAACATCAAGTGTCAATTTATCGAAGTTCGTCATTTGACCAACACGAGTATTTTCCACTTGGAAGTTAACGCGTGAAACTGGAGTGTAAATAGAGTCGATCGGAATAACGCCAATCGCGAGATCCTCACGTTTGTTTTGATCAGAAGGCGCATAACCTCGACCACGTACAGCATACATACGCATGCGTAAGTGTCCGTTTTTACCAAGTGTTGCGATAGGCAGTTCAGGATTCAATACTTCTACGTCACTATCATGTGTAATGTCCGCAGCTGTAATTACCCCTTCACCTTTCACATCTATTTCAATCACTTTCTCTTCATCCGAATAGACTTTGAGAGCTAGTTTCTTCACATTCAAAATAATTGTAGCGACGTCTTCGACGACACCTTCAATTGTTGAGAATTCGTGAAGTACACCGTCGATTTGGATAGATGTTACAGCAGCCCCAGGCAATGAGCTTAGTAGGATGCGGCGCAGGGAATTCCCTAGCGTATTTCCATATCCACGCTCAAGTGGTTCGATAATAAATTTACCAAACTTGGAATTTTCGCTGATCATAACTGTTTCAATCTTTGGTTTCTCAATTTCGATCATTTATTTACCCTCCTTTAAACGTCGAATGTATAGGCCGTTCCATATTGAAATCGATTTTCACAGACGGCAATTTGCAATCGCACAATTCATTTTTGACAATAATTGTGTTTCTCAATCAAATGGAGTACAAGCCATTATACACGACGGCGTTTTGGCGGGCGGCATCCGTTGTGCGGAACCGGTGTAACGTCTCTGATTGCAGTAACTTCAAGGCCAGCAGCTTGTAGTGAACGAATTGCTGCTTCACGTCCAGCACCTGGACCTTTAACAGTAACTTCCAACGTTTTCAAGCCGTGCTCCATAGCAGTTTTTGCAGCTGTTTCTGCAGCCATTTGTGCAGCAAACGGAGTCGATTTACGAGAACCTCTAAAGCCTAGTGCACCAGCACTTGACCAAGATAATGCGTTCCCTTGCATGTCAGTAATTGTAACGATTGTATTGTTAAACGTCGAACGGATATGTGCAATACCGGATTCAATATTCTTTTTCACGCGACGTTTACGAGTTTGTTGTTTACGTGCCATGTTAAGAAGATACCTCCTTTACCTATTATTTTTTCTTGTTTGCAACTGTCCGTTTAGGACCTTTACGAGTACGTGCGTTGTTTTTCGTGTTTTGACCGCGAACAGGCAAGCCACGACGGTGACGAATACCACGGAAACTACCGATTTCCATCAAGCGTTTGATGTTAAGTGAAGTTTCACGACGAAGGTCCCCTTCAACTTTCAATCCGTCAATTTGCTCACGGATTTTGTCAAGCTCAGCATCAGTAAGATCGCGTACGCGTGCTTCTTCAGATACTCCAGCTGCTGCCAATACTTTTTGAGCAGTTGTTTTTCCAATTCCGAAAATGTAAGTCAATGAAATTACGACGCGCTTATCGCGCGGAACGTCTACACCAGCAATACGTGCCATATAGATTGTGCACCTCCTTCTGAATTAACCTTGTCTTTGTTTATGTTTCGGATTTTCACAGATTACCATTACCCGGCCGCGTCTGCGAATAATTTTGCATTTTTCACAGATCGGTTTTACAGATGGTCTTACTTTCATCTTACCCAACCTCCTTCAATATTCCGGAGTGCAAAAGTTTATTTGAAACGGTATGTGATACGACCACGTGTTAAATCATAAGGCGAAAGTTCCATTGTCACCTTGTCGCCAGGCAGGATGCGGATAAAGTGCATACGGATTTTGCCAGAAACATGCGCAAGAATCGTATGGCCGTTTTCCAGCTCTACTTTAAACATCGCGTTTGGCAACGTTTCGACTACGGTACCTTCAACTTCAATTACATCGTCCTTCGCCATCAATCCTGTCTCCCTTCTATATCCAATAAAGGTTCTCACCATCGAGCGGCATCAGTCGCCTCAATACAATTACGACTTGGCGTAATTGCGTCTAGATTTTGAATTGCACAAGTGTGCAATTGATTCCTTTCAAAATCCGTGACATCCGCTGGCAGCTTAACTTGAATCAGCGTGCATTTGAACTCACTCTGATTTAGTTATAGCCGACAATTATCCCAACACATATTGAAATGGCGGACTTAGCTGAATCAAGTTAAAGCTTCCTTCAACATATGTCTGGATAGCATGAGTGATGTTCGAAAGACGTCTGTCACATTTCGTTTCCCTTAAGTCAGTCCTCGACCTCTTTTGTGGAAAATCGCGTCGGAATGGACACGACTGTCCAGATTGCCGTGGATGAGTTCCCAGTTGCGTTATATAGTTCTTTTCACAAAAAATATTATACTTACTTTCGTAAGCAAATGCATTTATTATGATTCAGAACATTACACCCGCAGAACTCCGACTAGTTCCTATACCGGGCATCATATGCTTTTGCAGCTCGTTGAAATACTTTTTCATTCCGTAATACTATTATGCCCAAATTTGACCAATAATATCTACGTTTGAAAAAGCTTACTGTCCGCTTTTTTGAAGAAGAGCGTCCAGATCTTTGAAAACGTCATCGATGTCCTGCTGTCCATCAATGTTTGCCAACACGCCTTTAGCTTCATAATACGCCAAGAGCGGTGCCGTTTGGTTCATATTTACTTCCAGACGGTTTGTTACAGTTTCGGGATTGTCATCCGCACGCTGATAAAGTTCGCCACCATCTTTGTTACATATCCCTTCAACCTTTGGCGGGTTGAATTGAAGATGATAAGAAGAGCCACAGACTTTACATATACGACGGCCAGTTAGCCGTGCGACAAGTTCTTCCTTCTCGACTTGGATATTGAGAACATGCTCAATTTTTCGTCCCATATCGGACAGTAATCCATCAAGCGCTTCGGCTTGTGGAACTGTACGTGGGAATCCATCGAGAAGAAAACCTTTATCACAATCGGATTTGCTTAATCGTTCACGTACAATACCAATTGTTACTTCATCAGGAACAAGAGCGCCTTGATCCATGAACGATTTTGCTTTGACTCCAAGTTCTGTGCCTTCTTGAATAGCAGCACGGAACATATCGCCTGTAGAAATATGAGGGGTTTCGTACTTTTCGACAATTCCGTCTGCCTGAGTACCTTTACCGGCTCCTGGCAGACCCATTAATACGATATTCATACGTCTTGCCCTCCCATTTTCACATTCGAGTTACAAGGAATGAATTCTTTGTAACTCTTATTTCATGAATCCTTTGTAATGCCTTTTCACTAGTTGTGATTCAAGCTGCTTCATCGTCTCAAGGGCAACCCCTACAACGATGATTAGACTTGTTCCTCCAATTTGTGCAGACTGTGGTAAGTTTGCGAATTTAATGAAGAAAACTGGCATGATTGCCACTGTTGAAAGGAAAATCGCTCCAACAAATGTCAGTCTATACAAAGTCTTCGTAAGATAACTTTGTGTGTTTTGTCCTGGACGAATGCCCGGGATATATGCACCTTGCTTTTTAAGATTGTCCGCAATATTTTCCGGATTCACTTGAATGAACGCATAGAAGTATGTGAACGCGATGATTAGTGCCAGATAGAAGATCATACCAACCGGTTGCGTATAATCAAATACATTTGTAATCGTCGTCGTCACGCTATTCGTTCCAAAGAAAGCGGCTATTGATTGTGGTGTCATGAAAAATGCTGAAGCAAAGATTACCGGGATAACCCCTGCGGCATTAAGTTTCAATGGTAAATGTGTCTGTTGTCCTGCAGTCGATGGACCGCGTCCTGAGACACGCTTCGCATATTGGATTGGAATTTTTCGTAATGCTTCTTGCACGTAGATAATTCCAACAGTTATTGCAATGACCACAAGAAGTAACAGCAACATGATTGCGATTCTAATGAATAGCAAGTCGCCAGCATCTTGGATCTGTGTTGCGTAAAGTTGGTTGACTGCATTCGGGATCGCAGCGACAATTCCGGCAAAGATAATGATGGAAATACCATTTCCGACACCTTTTGCTGTAATTTGCTCACCGAGCCATAGAAGAAATGCAGTTCCTGCCGTCAATACGATCGCAATGACCACATATGTCGAAACACCTTCGCTAGTTATCAACGTTCCGTCATACATCCGGTTGAAACCGAATGACATGGCAATCGCTTGGATAAATGCTAGGATTATTGTGAAATACCTTGTGAACTGAGCAAGTTTACGTCTTCCAACGTCGCCTTGTTTCGCCCATTCAGTAAATTTCGGTACGACATCCATCTGCAATAATTGCACGATAATGGATGCTGTAATGTATGGCATGATCCCCATCGTTAAGATGGAGAAGTTGGCAAGGGCTCCCCCGCCAAAGACATTCATTAATCCGATAAGTTGATTATCAGTCTGTTGTAAAGCAGTTGCGTCAACGTTCGGAACAGGGATAAATGTCCCTAGTCGATAAACGATGAGCACAAGCAATGTGTAAATGATTTTAGACCGTATATCTCTAACGCGCATAAAGTTGGAGATTGTCTGAAACATTAAACCACCTCGGTTTGCCCGCCCGCTTTCTCGATTGCTTCTACAGCAGAAGCGGAGAATTTGTGAGCTTTGACAGTGATCTTTTTATCAAGAGTTCCGTTTCCAAGAATCTTAATTCCTGATTTGGCTTTGCTCACGATGCCTGATTCAAGTAGTAGCTCAGGAGTTACTTCTGTTCCAGCATCGAAACGATTAAGTGTATCAAGATTTACGATTGCATATTCCTTACGGTTAATGTTCGTAAATCCACGTTTAGGTAGTCGTTGGAATAGTGGAATTTGACCACCCTCGAATCCTAGACGTACGCCACCGCCTGAACGTGCGTTTTGACCATCATGACCTCTACCAGAAGTCTTACCATGACCAGAACCTGTACCACGCCCAACACGTTTACGCTTTTTACGAGCACCATCAGCTGGTTTCATATCGTGTAATTTCATTTCATTGGCACCTCCTTATTCAAAAAATCGGAATTATAGTTCCTTGACAGTAACCAGGTGGTCCACTCTGTTGATCATGCCGCGAATTGCTACATTATCTTGGTGTTCTACCACTTGGTTCAATTTGCGTAGTCCAAGCGCTTCAACAGTTTTACGTTGTGCTGGCTTTGAACCAATTACGCTTTTTGTAAGGGTGATTTCAAGTTTGTTCGCCATTGTGTTTCCCCCCTTAACCTAACAGTTCTTCTACGGATTTGCCGCGCAATTTAGCTACATCTTCAGCGCGCTTCAAATTCGTCAATCCTTCGATTGTTGCACGAACCATGTTAATTGGTGTGCTTGAACCTAGGGATTTCGAAAGGATATCCGTGATACCTGCAAGTTCAAGTACTGCACGGACAGGTCCACCAGCAATAACTCCAGTACCAGGTGCCGCAGGTTTGATAAGAATTTTACCTGCCCCAAAATGTCCAAGTACTTGGTGCGGAGTTGTTCCTTTGACCATTGGTACAACGATCAAATTCTTCTTCGCATCTTCGATAGCTTTACGGATTGCATCCGGAACTTCTTGTGCTTTACCAGTACCAAAACCTACACGGCCATTTTTATCTCCGACAACGACAAGAGCTGTAAAGCGGAAACGACGTCCACCTTTTACAACTTTCGCTACGCGGTTAATCGTAACTACGCGTTCTTCGAATTCACTTTGTTTCTGATCATTACGACGCATGAAATGTGTCCCTCCTTCTTAATTAAAATTCCAGACCGTTTTCACGTGCTGCGTCCGCAAGAGCTTTCACACGGCCGTGAAATAGGTAACCGCCACGGTCGAAAACTACCGACTTGACGTCCTTTTCAACAGCTTTCTTCGCGATCAACTCGCCGACTTTAGCCGCTGCTGCAGTGTCTGCTTTGGAATCAGAACCGAAGTCTTTATCCATTGTAGAAGCACTTACAATCGTTACGGCATTTACATCATCGATCAATTGAGCATAAATATGCTTGTTTGAGCGGAAAACGTTTAGACGTGGACGAGCTGCAGTACCACTAATTTTCGTACGAACACGTACATGACGCTTTTTACGAGTAACGTTTTTATCTTGTTTCGTGATCATCGGGGTCACTCCTTCCGGGATGCCTTAAGCGGCATTATTTACCTGTTTTACCTTCTTTACGACGTACGATTTCGCCTTCGTAGCGAATCCCTTTGCCTTTATACGGCTCTGGTGGACGTACTTGTCGGATGTTCGATGCAAGAGCACCAACGCGTTCTTTGTTAATACCGCGTACGATGATCTTTGTGTTTGCAGGAACTTCTACTTCAATTCCTGCTTCCGGTGTGAATTCAACCGGATGTGAATAACCTACGTTCAATACAAGTTTTGTACCTTGAAGTGAAGCACGGTAACCTACACCGACAAGTTCAAGTGTTTTTTCAAAACCTTTTGAAACGCCTGTCACCATATTATCGAGTAATGAACGTGTCGTTCCGTGAATAGAACGGTGTTCCTTAGATTCAGAAGGACGGACCAAAGTGATCACGTTAGCTTCTTGTTCGATTTTAATATCAGAGTTAAATGTGTTTGTAAGTTCGCCTTTAGGCCCTTTAACAGTAACAAAGTTGCCATCAGCGATGGTTACAGTTACGTCTGCCGGTACCTCAATCGGCCTTTTGCCAATACGGGACATTCAATTGCACCTCCATTCATTTGTTACGAATTACCAGACGTAAGCTACTACTTCTCCGCCTACTTGTTTAGCACGTGCTTCCTTATCAGTAAGGACACCGTGTGATGTTGAAACGAGGGCGATGCCAAGACCATTCAAAACTTTAGGCACTTCGTTTGTTTTTGCATAAACACGAAGACCAGGTTTTGAAATACGTTTAAGACCTGTGATAACACGCTCGTTGTTTTGACCATATTTAAGGAAAATGCGGATGATACCTTGTTTGCTATCCTCTACGAATTCAACTTCGCGGACGAAACCTTCGCGTTTCAAGATTTCTGCAATTTCTTTTTTCATGTTTGAAGCAGGTACTTCAAGCTTCTCGTGACGAACCATGTTCGCGTTACGGATGCGTGTAAGCATATCTGCGATCGGATCACTCATTGTCATTCCATTTACCTCCTTCCCAAATTGCCGGGTTTACCAGCTGGCTTTTTTAACGCCTGGAATTTGTCCCTTGTACGCTAGTTCGCGGAAACAAATACGGCAAAGCTTAAATTTACGATACACAGAATGCGGACGACCACAACGCTCACAGCGTGTGTATGCCTGCACAGAGTGCTTTGGTGTACGTTGTTGTTTAGCGATCATTGATTTTTTAGCCACGTTTACGCCTCCCTCTTATTTACTTTTGGAACGGCATGCCGAACTGCGTTAGTAACTCACGTGCTTCTTCATCGGAGTTTGCAGTTGTAACGATGACGATATCCATACCGCGAATTTTAGAAACTTTATCGTAGTCGATTTCCGGGAAAATAAGTTGCTCTTTAACGCCGAGCGTATAGTTCCCACGACCATCGAATGCTTTCTTGGAAACACCACGGAAGTCACGTACACGAGGTAACGAAACCGAGATTAGCTTATCAAGAAACTCATACATACGCTCACCGCGTAGTGTAACTTTAGTTCCGATAGGCATACCTTCACGGAGACGGAATCCCGCGATTGATTTCTTCGCTTTAGTGATGACCGGTTTTTGACCAGCAATGATTGTTAGATCTTCTACTGCTGCATCAAGTGCTTTCGTGTTTTGAACAGCATCACCAACACCCATGTTGATAACGATTTTGTCCACTTTTGGTACTTGCATAACTGACGTATATTCAAACTTGCTCATAAGAGCAGGTGTGACTTCACTTTTAAACTTGTCTTTTAGACGGCTCATCTGTTGGACCTCCTTTCATCCGTTACTTATTTATCCAGGTTTTCACCGGATTTTTTAGCAACACGAACTTTTTTGCCATTTTCAATCTTGTATCCTACGCGAGTTGGCTCGCCTGTCTTAGGATCGATTACCATGACGTTTGATACGTGAATCGCTGCCTCTAGGCTAATAATTCCACCTTGAGGATTTTCTTGGTTAGGTTTCGTATGTTTTTTAACAATATTGATACCCTCAACAAGTACGCGATCCTTTTTAGGATAAGCAACTAGGATCACACCCGTTTTACCTTTGTCTTTACCAGTGATCACCATAACTTTATCGCCTTTTTTAACATGCATTCTGTCGCACCTCCTTGATTGGCACTGTCATGTGAATTAAAGAACTTCTGGAGCTAGTGAAATGATTTTCATGAAGTTACTGTCGCGAAGTTCACGAGCAACTGGTCCGAAAATACGAGTTCCACGTGGGCTCTTATCATCGCGGATAATTACACATGCGTTTTCATCAAACGTAATGTATGAACCATCTTTACGACGTACCCCGCTTTTCGTACGAACGATAACAGCTTTTACAACTTCACCTTTTTTAACAACGCCACCTGGTGTTGCTTTTTTAACTGTAACTACAACTACATCACCGATGTTTGCTACTTTACGGCCTGAACCGCCTAAAACTTTAATTGTAAGTACTTCACGAGCGCCTGAGTTATCAGCGACTTTCATGCGACTTTCCTGTTGAATCATTGAGGCTACCTCCTCCCGGATTTATATCTCCGAACGTTATTAGATGATGATCGCTTTTTCTACGATTTCGAGTACGCGGAAACGTTTTGTTGCTGATAATGGACGAGTCTCCATAATACGAACAACATCACCGATTTTCGCTTCATTCAACTCATCATGTGCCTTGAATTTTTTAGAGTACTTTACACGTTTACCGTATAAAGCGTGTTTCTTTTGTGTTTCGATCATTACAGTAACTGTTTTATCCATTTTGTCGGATACTACACGGCCTGTATACACTTTGCGCTGGTTACGCTCAGTCATGGCTGCAACCTCCTTCATCAGTTATTTGCACTGATTTCTCTTTGACGTATTACAGTTTTCATGCGCGCAATCGATTTACGTACTTCACGGATGCGTGCAGTGTTTTCTAATTGACCTGTCGCTAGTTGGAAACGAAGGTTGAAAAGCTCTTCTTTCAGTGATTTTACTTTTTGCTCAATCTCTGCAGTTGTTAAGTCACGGATTTCATTAGCTTTCATTAGATTCACCACCAATTTCTTCACGTTTTACAAACTTACATTTGATAGGAAGCTTGTGAGATGCGAGGCGAAGTGCTTCACGTGCAACTTCTTCTGACACACCTGCGATTTCAAACATTACTCTGCCAGGTTTAACAACTGCTACCCAGCCTTCTACAGCACCTTTACCGGAACCCATCCGGACTTCAAGAGGCTTTTTCGTATATGATTTATGTGGGAAGATGTTGATCCATACTTTACCGCCACGTTTCATATAACGTGTCATCGAAATACGTGCAGCTTCAATTTGACGGTTTGTAATCCATGCAGATTCCATAGCTTGGATACCGAACTCACCGAACTGTACCGTTGCTCCGCCTTTTGTAGTTCCGCGCATTTTACCACGGAATACACGACGATATTTAGTGCGTTTAGGCATTAACATATTAGTTGCCTCCTTCCTCAGAGTTCTTCTTCTTCACTGGAAGGACTTCTCCACGGTAGATCCACACTTTAACGCCAAGCTTACCATAAGTTGTGTCAGCTTCTGCGTGTGCATAATCAATGTCTGCACGTAGTGTATGAAGTGGGACAGTACCTTCACTGTAATGTTCCGCACGAGCGATGTCAGCACCGCCAAGACGTCCGGATACTTGTGTTTTAATTCCTTTAGCGCCAGAGCGAATCGTACGTTGAATCGCTTGTTTCTGTGCACGACGGAATGATACACGGCTTTCTAGTTGACGTGCAATTGATTCTGCGACTAGTTTCGCATCAAGGTCAGCACGTTTGATTTCGATAATATTAATGTGAACACGCTTGCCTGAGATATCGTTTAGCTGTTTACGAAGGACTTCTACCTCGGAACCACCTTTACCGATTACCATACCTGGCTTCGCAGTATGAATAGTAACGTTAACACGTTTTGCAGCACGTTCGATTTCTACTTTAGAAACAGATGCGTCTACAAGACGTTTTTCAATATAAGCACGGATTTTTAAATCTTCGTGTAAAAGAGTCGCATAGTCTTTTTCTGCGTACCACTTCGACTCCCAATCACGGATGATACCAACCCGTAAACCGTTAGGATGTACTTTTTGACCCACGAATTATCCCTCCTTTTTTTCTGATACCACTACAGTGATGTGGCTTGTGCGTTTGTTGATCGCACTTGCACGCCCCTGTGCACGTGGACGGAAACGTTTCATTGTCGGACCTTCATCTACGAATACTTCGCTAATGATTAGGTTTTCGACATCCATTTCGTAATTATGTTCAGCATTTGCAATCGCTGAATTTAATACTTTTTCTACAACCGGAGATGCCGCTTTCGGCGTTAGGCGTAGAATCGCGACAGCTTCACCGATTTTCTTGCCCCGGATAAGATCAACGACTAAACGGACTTTACGAGGAGCAATACGGACTGTGCGGGCAATAGCTTTTGCTTGTTGCATCAGATTAACCTCCTCTCAATTAACGTCTTGTTTTCTTATCGTCAGCGCCATGACCTTTGTATGTGCGCGTAGGTGCGAATTCACCTAGTTTATGACCTACCATATCTTCAGTTACATAGACAGGTACGTGTTTACGTCCGTCGTAGACTGCAATCGTCATTCCAATAAATGACGGGAAAATAGTTGAACGGCGTGACCAAGTTTTAATAACCTGTTTTTTCTGGGAATCCTTTTGTGCTTCAACCTTTTTAATAAGGTGATCATCTACAAAAGGTCCTTTTTTCAAGCTGCGGCCCATGTCGGAACCTCCCCTCGTGTTTGTACTACGGCCCAATCATTGAACCGCAGTGCGCTCACATTATTTTTTACGACGACGAACAATGAATTTGTCAGACTTGTTGTTTTTCTTACGAGTCTTGAATCCAAGTGTCGGTTTACCCCAAGGAGTAACTGGTGATTTCATACCAATACCAGTACGGCCTTCACCACCACCGTGTGGGTGATCGTTAGGGTTCATAACAGAACCACGAACTGCTGGGCGTTTGCCTAACCAACGTGAACGTCCTGCTTTACCGATGTTGATAAGTTCATGTTGCTCATTACCAACGTGACCGATTGTCGCGCGGCATGTTGCAAGAATCATGCGAACTTCTCCAGATTGAAGACGTACGATAACGTATTTATCTTCACGGCCTAGTAGTTGAGCAGATGTACCTGCTGAACGTACAAGTTGACCACCTTTACCTGGTTTTAGTTCGATGTTGTGGATAGTTGAACCCATTGGAATATTTTCAAGTGGAAGTGTGTTACCTACTTTAATATCCGCATCTGGACCAGACATTACTGTCATGCCAACTTCCAATCCTTTTGGTGCGAGGATATAACGTTTCTCCCCGTCTACATAATTGATCAAAGCGATGTTCGCAGAACGGTTTGGATCGTATTCGATCGTAGCAACGCGTCCTGGTATGCCATCTTTCCGACGTTGGAAATCGATGACACGGTATTGGCGCTTATGGCCTCCACCTTGGTGACGAACAGTAGTCCTACCTGTATTGTTACGGCCGCCTTTCCGTTTAAGCGGTGCAAGCAATGATTTTTCTGGTTTGTCTGTAGTAATCTCAGCAAAATCAGAAGAAGTCATGTTACGACGTCCGTTGGAGGTAGGTTTGTATTTCTTAATCGCCATTGGTGTTCCCTCCTTTGTATAATTAACTATCTAGGTTATTTAAATTAGATTTCAAAAAGTTCGATGTCTTTTGAGTCAGCAGACAATGTAACAATCGCTTTACGGCGTTTGTTTGTGTATCCTGCATGTTTACCCATACGCTTGAACTTACCTTTGTAGTTCTGTACGTTAACTTTTTCTACTTTTACTCCGAAGATTTCTTCAACAGCTTGCTTCACATGTGTTTTGTTAGCGCGCGTGTCAACCTCGAAAGTGTATTTTTTGAATTCCATTTGTTCAGAAGAACGCTCGGTAATGACCGGACGTTTTAAAATATCACGTGCTTCCATTAACCAAGCACCTCCTCTACTTTTTGAACTGCTGCTTTCGTCATAACAAGTTTATTATGGCCGATAAGGTCAAGAACGTTGATGCCAGATGCAGTAACAACGCTGATTCCAGGGATGTTACGTGCAGATAACGCTACTGTTTCATCTAGGTCTGCAGTTACGATCAATGCTTTTTTGTCGATTGAAAGAGCTGCTAATACTTTGACGAATTCTTTTGTTTTAGGTGCATCGAATGTAAGTCCATCAAGAACGATAATGTCTTCTTCGCGTACTTTCGTTGAAAGAGCTGAAAGAAGAGCAAGTCTACGAACTTTTTTCGGTAGTTTGTAGCTATAGCTTCTTGGATTTGGACCGAATACGATACCGCCTCCACGCCATTGCGGTGAACGGATTGACCCTTGACGAGCACGTCCTGTTCCTTTTTGGCGCCATGGTTTACGTCCACCACCAGCGACTTCCGCGCGTGTTTTTACTTTATGGTTACCTTGGCGTAATGACGCACGCTGTTGGACCAATGCTTCAAATAAGACAGCTTCGTTCGGCTCGATTCCAAAAATCGCATCATTTAGTTCGATGTCGCCGACAGAAGATCCTGTCTGGTTTAGTACGGATACTTTAGCCATTCCTATTTCCTCCTTTCTTTAATGGTCAGTTCCCTTTGATTGCGCTACGCACTTGTAGAAGTGATTTGCGTGATCCTGGAACGTTACCTTTTACAAGTAGCAAGTTGCGTTCAGCATCTACTCGTATAATTTCAAGATTTTGAATCGTTACTGTTTTACCACCCATACGTCCTGGTAGTTTTTTCCCTTTGAATACACGTTGAGCGTCAACAGAACCGATAGATCCTGGCGCGCGGTGGAAACGTGATCCGTGGCTCATAGGTCCTTGTGAATAACCGTGGCGTTTAACAACACCTTGGAACCCTTTACCTTTTGTTGTTCCTGTAATGTCGACGATATCGCCTTCAGCGAAAGTATCAACTTTGACTTCCTGACCAACTTCGTAACCGTTCACGTCTAATTCGCGGAATTCGCGAACGAAGCGCTTAGGTGCCGTAGCAGCTTTAGCAACATGCCCTTTTTCAGGTTTGTTAGCTAGCTTTTCTCGTTTATCTTCAAAACCGATTTGGATTGATTCGTAGCCGTCCGTTTCTTTTGTCTTCTTTTGAAGAACAACGTTTTGTCCAGCTTCAATCACAGTTACCGGAATGAGGTCGCCGTTTTCAGCAAATACTTGCGTCATACCGACTTTTCTTCCTAAGATTCCTTTGGTCATTTGTCACACCTCCTGAATTAGTTTAAGTTTTATTTAGTAGCTATTAAAGTTTGATTTCAATGTCTACGCCCGACGGTAAGTCGAGTTTCATTAACGCATCAACAGTTTGTGGTGTTGGGTTAACGATGTCGATAAGACGTTTGTGTGTACGCATTTCGAACTGCTCGCGCGAATCTTTGTATTTATGCACCGCACGAAGAATCGTGTAAACAGATCTTTCAGTTGGAAGTGGAATCGGACCCGATACACTTGCACCTGAACGTTTTGCTGTTTCTACAATTTTCTCAGCTGATTGATCCAAAATTCTGTGATCATATGCTTTCAAACGAATACGAATCTTTTGTTTTGCCATTATTTTCCCTCCTTTTCGCCTATTTTGTTATAGACATTCTCCACGAAAATTTCCCACACACATGCCATGGCAAAGCGGCCGGGTGTGTCGGCAACCTCCCGCTTCATCGCAGTCAAAGACCAACATTAAATATTATACATTAAAAAAAAGAACTCCGCAAGTCTTTTGTGGAATTTCTTTTCTCAACTTTATTATTATAATTCTATTCATCTCAAAATGCAACCTGTACGCTAATAGTCGTAACATTTAACCAAGTAATATGACTGTCATCCCTACCAACAATAAATAGATAGAATATTATTGTGAATCAACACCGGCGATCCCACATCTCCAAGTGCAGCAATTCCGGTGCCATCGTTGCATTTAAATCAACAAGCATTAGTGGAAGTTTTTCATAATTCCCTAAGCCACAAAAAATCCCGCCACAAAGGGCGGGATTTGAGTAAAGCAGGAATTATTTAAGGATTGTTGCTACAACGCCAGCGCCTACAGTACGTCCACCCTCACGGATAGAGAACTTCGTACCTTCTTCAAGAGCGATTGGAGCAATTAGATCGATTGTCATTTCAATGTTATCTCCAGGCATAACCATTTCTACGCCTTCCGGAAGTTCGATAACACCAGTCACGTCAGTTGTACGGAAGTAGAACTGTGGACGGTAGTTAGAGAAAAATGGAGTATGACGTCCACCCTCTTCTTTTGAAAGAACATAAACTTCAGATGTGAACTTTGTGTGTGGAACGATTGTACCTGGTTTAGCAAGTACTTGTCCACGTTCGATATCGTCACGTGATACACCACGAAGTAGTGCACCAATGTTGTCGCCCGCTTCTGCATAATCAAGAAGTTTACGGAACATTTCTACACCTGTAACAGTTGTAGATTTTGCTTCTTCAACGATACCGATGATGTCAACAACGTCTCCAACTTTAACTACTCCACGCTCAACACGTCCAGTAGCAACAGTTCCACGTCCTGTGATTGAGAATACGTCCTCAACAGGCATCATGAATGGTTTTTCAGTATCACGTGGTGGTGTTGGGATGTATTCGTCAACAGCGTTCATAAGCTCAACGATTTTCTCTTCCCATTCTTCTTCACCTTCAAGTGCTTTAAGCGCAGAACCTTTGATGACAGGAATGTCGTCGCCAGGGAAGTCGTATTCAGAAAGTAGGTCACGAATTTCCATTTCTACAAGCTCAAGAAGCTCTTCGTCATCAACCATATCACATTTGTTCATGAATACTACTAGGTACGGAACACCAACTTGACGTGAAAGAAGGATGTGCTCACGTGTTTGTGGCATTGGGCCATCAGCTGCAGAAACAACTAGGATTCCGCCGTCCATTTGAGCAGCACCAGTGATCATGTTCTTAACATAGTCGGCGTGACCTGGGCAGTCAACGTGTGCGTAGTGACGAGTTGCAGTTTCGTATTCAACGTGAGAAGTGTTGATCGTGATTCCACGCTCTTTTTCTTCTGGTGCGTTATCTACGTCAGCGTAAGAACGTGCTGTTCCACCTGATTTTTTCGCAAGAACTGTAGCGATTGCTGCTGTTAGAGTTGTTTTACCATGGTCAACGTGACCAATTGTTCCAACGTTAGCGTGCGTTTTGGAACGATCGAATTTTTCTTTACCCATTTGGGAATTCCTCCTTAAGATATAAAAGTTTTTTTAGTTTTGTTAGCTACAGGTGTTGGAGGGCCCCCCACCTACCCATATCTTACAAGTAATTTACTATAGAAACAAGTTCAAAGTATAATTATTCGCCCTTGTTTTTCTTGATAATTTCTTCTGCAATTGATTTCGGCACTTCTTCGTAATGATCGAATACCATTGAGAAGTTTCCGCGTCCTTGTGTGTTAGAACGAAGAGATGTTGCATATCCAAACATGTTGGCAAGTGGAACCATTGCACGAACTACTTGTGCGTTACCACGAGCTTCCATCCCTTCAACACGGCCACGGCGTGATGTAACATCGCCCATGATATCGCCCATGTATTCTTCAGGGATTTGAACTTCAACTTTCATCATTGGCTCAAGTAGAACCGGGTTAACTTTTGATACAGCGTTTTTCAATGCCATAGATGCAGCAATTTTAAACGCCATTTCATTGGAGTCAACATCATGATAAGAACCATCGAATAGACGAGCTTTAATATCAATCAAAGGATAACCAGCGATTACACCATTGTCTAGTGAATCACGGATACCTGCTTCAACAGCCGGAATATATTCACGTGGAACAGTTCCTCCGACGATGTTGTTGACGAATTCGAATCCTTTTCCTTCTTCATTAGGAGAGAATTCGATCCAAACGTGACCGAACTGTCCACGTCCACCAGACTGACGCACGAATTTACCTTCAACTTCCGCAGATGCACGGAAAGTTTCACGGTAAGATACTTGCGGTGCTCCAACGTTAGCTTCAACGTTGAATTCACGACGCATACGGTCTACAAGAACGTCAAGATGCAATTCACCCATACCAGCGATGATTACTTCTCCAGTTTCTTGGTCCGTGTGCGCACGGAATGTTGGGTCTTCCTCTTGAAGCTTAGCAAGTGCCATACCCATTTTATCTTGGTCGGCTTTTGTTTTCGGCTCAACAGAAAGTGAGATTACTGGTTCCGGGAAGTCCATTGACTCAAGGATTACAAGAGCTTTGTCGTCACATAGTGTGTCGCCAGTTCCTGTATCTTTAAGACCAACCGCTGCAGCGATATCGCCCGCGTGAACTTCGCTGATTTCTTCACGAGAATCCGCGTGCATTTGCAGGATACGTCCTACGCGCTCACGCTTGCCTTTAGAAGAGTTTTGTACATATGATCCAGATTGAAGTGTACCAGAGTACACACGGAAGAATGTAAGTTTACCTACATAAGGGTCCGTCATAACTTTAAAAGCAAGTGCCGAAAACGGCTCGCTGTCGTCAGAGTGACGTTCAACTTCTTCGTCAGTTTCAGGATTCGTCCCTTTCATAGGAGGAATATCAATTGGTGATGGTAGGTAGTCGATTACTGCGTCTAGGACGAGTTGAACACCTTTGTTCTTGAATGCAGTTCCACATACAACAGGGTAGAATTCAACTGCAAGCGTAGCTTTACGAATTGCAGCTTTGATTTCTTCTTTCGTAATTTCTTCTTCATCCAAGAATTTATTCATAAGATCTTCGTCGAATTCAGCAACCGCTTCAATTAGCTTTTCACGATATTCTTCTGCTTTCGCACGATGCTCTTCAGGTATTTCTTTCACTTCAGCATTTAGACCAGTATCGTCATTGTAGTAAACAGCATTCATTTCAACTAGGTCGATAATTGCAGAGAACTGATCTTCTGCACCGATTGGCAATTGAATTGGATGTGCGTTTGCTCCAAGTCGTTCAACTAGTGTACCTACTGAGTAAAGGAAATCCGCACCCATTTTGTCCATTTTATTAATGAAAACTAGACGTGGAACGCCATAGTTTGTCGCTTGACGCCAGACAGTTTCTGTTTGTGGTTCAACGCCCGATTGAGCGTCAAGCACCGTTACAGCACCATCAAGAACACGAAGTGAACGTTCAACTTCAACAGTGAAGTCCACGTGACCTGGTGTATCGATAATGTTTACGCGGTGATCTTTCCATTCCGCCGTCGTTGCAGCAGAAGTGATTGTGATTCCACGTTCTTGCTCTTGCTCCATCCAGTCCATTTGAGATGCACCTTCGTGCGTTTCTCCAATTTTGTGGATTTTACCAGTGTAATAAAGGATCCGCTCAGTCGTAGTTGTTTTACCAGCATCGATGTGAGCCATGATACCAATGTTACGCGTATTCTCTAAGGAGAATTTTCTAGCCATGTGTTTGATCTCCTTCCATCTCGGATTAGAGTGTTAAAAAAATGCTTAATCTTACCAACGGTAGTGAGCGAATGCTTTGTTCGCTTCTGCCATCTTATGCATTTCTTCGCGACGTTTCACAGATGCACCTGTGTTGTTAGAAGCGTCAAGAATTTCATTTGCAAGACGTTCTTCCATTGTTTTCTCACCGCGTGTGCGTGAGTAGTTTACAAGGTAACGCAGTCCAAGTGTTGTACGGCGATCAGGACGTACTTCAACTGGAACTTGATAGTTTGCTCCACCTACACGGCGTGCTTTTACTTCAAGAACTGGCATTACGTTGTTAAGTGCCGCTTCAAATACTTCAAGGGGCTCCTTACCAGAACGTTCTTTCACAAGCTCGAACGCACCATAGAGGATTTTTTGAGATGTACCTTTTTTACCGTCAACCATCATTTTGTTGATGAGACGTGAGACGAGTTTCGAATTATAAATCGGATCCGGAAGTACGTCACGTTTTGCAACAGGACCTTTACGAGGCATGTTGTTTTCCTCCTTTCAAAGTTTTCAAGCGTTTTCCGCTCAAATAACTATCAATCATAATTTTGTTTAAATTAGCTTTTCTTAACTTTAGGTTTTTTAGCACCGTACATAGAACGGCTTTGCATACGGCCAGTAACTCCAGCAGTATCAAGTGCTCCACGAACAACATGGTAACGCACACCAGGTAAGTCTTTTACGCGTCCGCCGCGGATAAGTACAACACTGTGCTCTTGTAGGTTGTGACCTTCACCAGGAATGTACGCATTGACTTCCATAGAGTTTGTCAAACGAACACGTGCATATTTACGAAGTGCCGAGTTCGGCTTCTTCGGTGTCATTGTACCAACACGTGTACAAACACCTCGTTTTTGTGGTGAGTTCACGTCTGTCATTGACTTTTTGAAGCTGTTATAGCTTTTCCCGAGTGCTGGTGATTTAGATCCCGTCACGTTTGGTTTACGTGGTTTACGGACTAATTGGTTAATTGTAGGCATCGGATTTTCCTCCTCTCGTACTCGTTTTGTAAGACCACACATCCAGGTGGTTCATTTTTGGGGTAAAAACAAAGTCTTTGTGTGTTCATTCACACAAAAACCATTATCCAGTAATCGCAACCACGGCTGCACCGACTTGAATTCCACATGCATTTCCGAGTTTTTCTTTCGAATCAACATATGTCACTTGGATGCTATGAAGCCTAGCTTCCTCCTTTACCGGAGCAACAACTCGTTCTTCAGCATCTTGCGCGATAATGACTGCAGTCACTATCCCTGCACGGATCGCTTTCACTGCCTGCTTTGTACCGATGATTGTCTTCTTTGCCCGCTCGACTTTTTCATAAGACATTTCCATATCCTCCAAAGTACAGACATTCAACTATCAACCTTTTGTATATTATCATCTATTAAATAAAATGTCAACAGATAAAGGATAAAACAGGGGAGGTTCAAGTCCCCTGTTTTAGTTTTGAATTATTCAGCCGTAACTTTCTTAGCTGAATTCTTCTCTCCACCTTGCTCCATAACGATGTGACGGTAACGTTGCATGCCTGTTCCAGCCGGTACAAGTTTCCCGATAATAACGTTCTCCTTCAAACCAAGTAGTTCGTCGGTTTTCCCTTTTATAGCTGCATCCGTCAAGACACGAGTTGTTTCTTGGAAGGAAGCTGCTGACAAGAAGGATTCTGTTTCAAGTGATGCTTTTGTAATACCGAGAATGACAGGGCGACATGTCGCCGGAACTTTTCCAGCTTTAAGCACAACTGCATTCGCATCTGCAAATTGATGAATATCAAGCAGTGAACCCGGTAATAGATCCGTGTCACCTGCTTCAATAATGCGCACTTTACGAAGCATTTGGCGAACCATTACTTCAACGTGCTTATCACCGATCTCAACACCTTGCATACGGTATACTTTTTGAACTTCTTTCAAGAGGTAATTTTGAACAGTGGCTACGTCTTTTACAATAATCAATTCTTTCGGATCGATAGAACCTTCTGTAATAACGTCACCTCGGTCAATTGCATCGCCAACTTGAACTTTCAGACGAGCATTGTACGGCGCAAGATACTTACGCGTCTCAACCTCACCTTGAATGGTAATTTCTTTCTGACCTTCACGGATTTCATCGATTTCAATAATGTTACCTTTGATTTCCGAGATAACCGCTTGCCCTTTCGGATTACGCGATTCGAAGATCTCTTGGATACGCGGAAGACCTTGTGTAATATCGTCCCCTGCAACTCCACCTGTATGGAATGTACGCATCGTAAGCTGTGTACCCGGTTCACCGATAGATTGTGCAGCGATAATACCAACCGCTTCACCAACCTCAACTGTTTCACCAGTTGCCAGGTTAATGCCGTAACACTTCTTACAGACACCGTGTTTCGTGTTACATGTAAATGCCGATCGAATCGTGATCGTTTCAAGACCTGCATCCAGTATGCTACGTGCAGCATCCGCTGTAATCAGCCCGTCTCTCTCAAGAATCAATTTACCTGTTTCAGGATGGTAAATTGTTTTCTTCGTGTGACGGCCTTCAATACGCTCATCCAATCCTTCGATCAATTCCGTACCTTCCATCAATGCACTGATTTCCAGACCGCGGTCTGTTCCACAGTCATCTTCACGGACGATAACATCCTGCGCAACGTCAACAAGTCGACGTGTTAAGTAACCTGAGTCAGCTGTCTTAAGTGCTGTATCCGCAAGCCCTTTACGCGCACCGTGTGTAGAGATGAAGTACTCAAGTACCGTCAACCCTTCACGGAATGAAGATTTGATTGGAAGTTCAATGATACGACCAGCCGGGTTGGCCATCAGACCACGCATACCCGCAAGTTGCGTGAAGTTAGACGCGTTCCCCCGTGCACCTGAGTCACTCATCATGTAAATCGGATTCGAGTGATCCAGAGAGTCCATCAGTTTAGCTTGAATTACATCCTTCGCATGACTCCAGTAAGAAATAACGCGATCATATCGCTCTTCTTCTGTGATCAGACCACGACGGAACTGTTGTAGTACTTTATCGACTTTATCTTGCGCTTCTTGCAAAATATCATCTTTATTCGGTAATACAACGATATCAGATATACCAATTGTAATTCCTGCACGTGTTGAATATTTGAATCCAAGGTTCTTCATGCGGTCAAGCATTCTTGACGTTTCCGTAATATGGAAACGTTTAAAAATTTCCGCGATGATATTACCAAGAATCTTCTTCTTGAATGGTTCCACAAGTTCCATTTCTGCGAAATGTTTTTTCACATCTACAGTTCCTGGAACGAAATAGTTAGGAGGCGTTTCAACTTCCAAGTTGGAATCTGTTGGCTCGTTAATATATGGGAACGATTCTGGTAAAATTTCGTTGAAAATTATTTTTCCAACTGTCGTTAATAACAATTGGCTATTTTGTTCATTTGTAAATGTCGGGTTATTCAACGAACCAGCTTGAATAGCGATTCGCGAGTGAAGATGCACATGACCATTATGATAAGCGATAAGCGCTTCGTCCGCATTATGGAATACAGTTCCTTCACCCGTCGCACCTTTACGTTCCAACGTGAGGTAATAGTTCCCTAATACCATATCTTGGGACGGTGTAACGACTGGCTTCCCGTCTTTCGGGTTCAAAATGTTTTGCGCAGCTAGCATCAGTAAACGTGCTTCTGCTTGTGCTTCTGCTGACAAAGGAACGTGAACAGCCATCTGGTCACCATCGAAGTCAGCGTTATAAGCTGTACAAACGAGTGGATGCAGCGTGATCGCGCGCCCTTCTACAAGAATTGGCTCAAACGCTTGAATACCAAGACGGTGAAGAGTTGGTGCCCGGTTCAGAAGGACCGGATGCTCCCGAATGACATCTTCAAGAACGTCCCACACTTCCGAATGAAGGCGTTCAATTTTACGTTTAGCACTCTTAATATTGTGTGCAAGTCCCCGTTCAACAAGTTCCTTCATCACAAATGGTTTAAACAATTCAATTGCCATTTCTTTCGGCAGACCACACTGATACATTTTCAAGTTAGGTCCAACAACGATAACGGAACGACCAGAATAGTCAACGCGTTTTCCAAGTAAGTTTTGACGGAATCGCCCTTGCTTACCTTTCAACATGTGAGACAAAGATTTCAACGGACGGTTACCTGGTCCTGTAACTGGACGACCGCGACGGCCATTATCAACAAGTGCATCGACTGCTTCTTGCAGCATCCGCTTCTCGTTTTGAACGATAATTCCAGGAGCACCAAGGTCAAGTAGACGTTTCAATCGGTTGTTCCGGTTAATAACCCTACGATATAGATCATTCAAGTCAGAAGTTGCAAAACGTCCGCCATCAAGTTGTACCATCGGGCGTAGTTCTGGCGGAATAACCGGCAGTACTTCAAGGACCATCCACTCAGGTTTATTGCCTGAGTTACGGAATGACTCAACGACTTCAAGACGTCTAATCGCGCGTGTACGGCGTTGCCCTTGGACAGTTTTCAATTCTTCTTTCAAGAATTCCATTTCTTTATCCAGATCGATTGCCATTAATAGACGTTCGATTGCTTCAGCACCCATAAGTGCTTGGAATTTAGAACCATACTTTTCACGGTAAATACGATATTCTCTTTCAGAAAGCAATTGCTTTCTTTCAAGTGGTGTATCTGCAGGGTCAACTACTACATAAGATGCGAAGTAGATGATTTCCTCCAAAGCACGTGGTGTCATATCGAGGATAAGTCCCATACGACTCGGAATCCCTTTGAAATACCAAATATGTGTAACCGGAGCTGCAAGTTCAATATGCCCCATACGTTCGCGACGCACTTTTTGACGTGTAACCTCTACTCCACAACGGTCACAAACAACGCCTTTATAGCGCACACGTTTATACTTCCCGCAATGACATTCCCAATCTTTTGTAGGTCCGAAAATACGTTCACAGAACAGACCATCTTTTTCAGGTTTTAATGTACGGTAGTTGATTGTTTCTGGCTTTTTTACTTCTCCGTAAGACCATGAACGAATCTTATCTGGTGAAGCAAGGCCGATTTTCATATACTCAAAATTGTTTACATCTATCAAGGAGCCTACCTCCCTTTAGTCTTATCGCTGCAATTGGCTTTTCCGAGCAAGCGCACACCTTTTATTAAAAAAATTAGGGGGAACTTTATATCCCCCTTAAAAATCAGTTAAATCTTCACTAGGCAAATCAGACAGGCTGATCTTCTTTTATAAGATTCAAAGCGTCTGTTGGTTGCATATCATCATCGTCATCAAGATCGCGTAACTCAATTTCTTCTAAATCGAGTGACAACATCTTCACGTCCAACCCAAGGCTTTGAAGTTCCTTAATAAGAACCTTGAATGATTCTGGAACACCTGGTTGAGGAACGCTTTCCCCTTTGACAATCGCTTCATACGTTTTCACGCGTCCTACGACGTCATCGGATTTCACAGTTAGAATTTCTTGAAGCGTATAAGCTGCGCCATATGCCTCAAGTGCCCACACTTCCATCTCCCCGAAACGCTGTCCACCAAACTGAGCTTTACCACCCAGCGGTTGTTGCGTAACAAGTGAGTACGGTCCTGTTGAACGAGCATGAAGCTTATCGTCGACCATATGCGCTAGTTTAATCAAGTACATGACACCAACGGATACGCGGTTGTCGAAGGCTTCACCAGAACGACCATCATACAGAATTGTTTTTCCGTCGCGGTCCATTCCTGCTTCTTCCATCGTTTCCCACACATCTTCTTCATTGGCTCCGTCAAATACAGGAGATGCCATATGAATACCAAGGCTACGAGAAGCCATACCAAGGTGCATTTCCAAAACTTGTCCGATATTCATACGTGATGGTACACCCAATGGGTTAAGCATGACATCGATTGGCGTGCCGTCTGGCAAGTAAGGCATATCCGATTCAGGCAAGATACGAGAAATTACCCCTTTGTTTCCGTGACGCCCGGCCATTTTATCCCCGACAGAAATTTTACGTTTCTGGACGATATAAGCACGAACGAGTTGGTTAACACCCGGTGGCAATTCGTCACCATCTTCACGATTGAACACTTTCACGTCAAGAACAATCCCGCCAGCACCATGCGGTACACGCAGAGAGGTATCGCGAACTTCACGTGCTTTCTCACCAAAGATTGCATGTAGCAGTCTTTCTTCAGCCGTTAGCTCTGTAACCCCCTTCGGAGTCACTTTACCAACAAGAATATCACCATCACGAACTTCAGCACCTACACGGATGATTCCACGATCGTCAAGATTGCGAAGTGCATCTTCACCAACGTTCGGAATATCACGCGTGATTTCTTCAGGTCCAAGTTTCGTATCTCGTGCTTCAGATTCGTATTCTTCGATATGAACCGAAGTAAACACGTCATCCTTCACAAGACGCTCACTCATAATGATAGCATCCTCATAGTTGAAGCCGTCCCATGTCATGAACGCAGTTAAAACGTTACGCCCTAGAGCGAGTTCTCCTTGTTCCATAGAAGGTCCGTCTGCCAAAATATCAAGCGGCTTGACGCGATCTCCTACACTTGTAATTGGACGTTGGTTATAACATGTTCCTTGATTCGAACGGATAAAGTTTTCTAAACGATAAATCGTCAGGTCACCCTGTACTTCTTTACCATCTATTGTTTCAATACGGCGAACACGAATTTCTTTCGCCTCAACATGCTCTACAATCCCGTCGTATTTCGCAAGAACTGCGGCGCCTGAGTCACGTGCTGACACATGCTCCATACCCGTTCCTACAAAAGGAGCTTCTGGATTCAGTAAAGGAACTGCTTGACGTTGCATGTTCGCTCCCATAAGCGCACGGTTGGAGTCATCATTCTCTAGGAATGGGATACACGCCGTTGCCGCAGAAACTACCTGCTTAGGTGAAACATCCATATAGTCAATCTGTTCACGCTTAAATACCGTGTTATCCCCTTGGAATCGACCTACGACTCCTTCGTTGACGAAAGAACCATCTTCTGCAAGGATTGCGTTTGCTTGTGCCACAACATAATTATCTTCCACATCAGCGGTTAGATAATCAATTTGAGCAGTTACGCGCCCTGATACAGGGTCAACTTTTCGGTACGGCGTTTCAATAAAGCCGAACTTATTCACTTTCGCAAATGTTGACAACGAGTTAATCAATCCGATATTCGGTCCCTCTGGTGTTTCAATCGGACACATACGGCCATAGTGAGAGTAGTGAACGTCACGCACTTCCATACCAGCACGTTCACGCGTCAACCCACCAGGTCCAAGTGCAGATAACCTACGTTTATGCGTCAGTTCCGCTAGCGGGTTTGTCTGATCCATGAACTGAGAAAGCTGAGAACTACCGAAGAATTCTTTAATTGATGCAATAACCGGACGGATATTAATCAGTTGCTGCGGTACGATTGATTGTGTGTCATTAATAGACATACGCTCTTTCACAACACGCTCCATACGAGAAAGCCCAATACGGAACTGATTTTGTAGAAGTTCTCCAACCGAACGTAGACGACGATTACCCAGATGATCGATATCATCCGTATTACCAACACCGTGAAGAAGGTTAAAGAAATAACTAATAGATGCAACGATATCCGCAGGTGTTACATGCTTAATGGAATCATCGACATACGCATTAGAGATGACATTAATCACTTGCTTCTCTTCACTTTTCGGAGAGTATATTTTAATCGATTGGATCGTGATTTTCTCATCAAGAACCCCGCTTGAATGGGTAATCTCTTCAAAACCAATTCCTTTTTCCAAGTACGGAAGAAGGCGGTCCAATGCACGACGATCAATGAGCTGATCTTTCTCCAGTAAAATTTCACCTGTTTCAGGATCAACTAACGTTTCAGCCACAGTTTGATTGAACAAACGGTTTTGCGCATGCAATTTTTTATTCATTTTATAACGTCCGACATTTGCCAAGTCATACCTTTTCGCATCGAAGAAACGAGAGAACAAGAGGTTCTTTGCGCTATCGAGTGTTGGTGGTTCTCCCGGACGGAGGCGTTCGTAAATTTCAAGTAATGCTTTTTCAGAAGTTTCCGTATTGTCCTTTTCAAGCGTGTTACGCAAGTACTCGTTATCACCGATTAGCTCGATGATTTCCTGGTCGGATGAGAATCCGAGCGCACGGAGTAGTACTGTAATTGGCAACTTACGTGTGCGGTCAATGCGGACATGGACGACATCTTTTGCATCTGTTTCATATTCCAACCAAGCACCACGGTTTGGAATAACTGTTGCGCCAAAGCCGCGCTTACCGTTCTTGTCTGTCTTATCACTGTAATAAACACTTGGTGAGCGGACAAGTTGGGATACAATTACCCGTTCTGCACCGTTAATAACAAACGTTCCGTTTTCTGTCATAAGCGGGAAATCACCCATGAAAACATCTTGTTCTTTTACTTCTTCTGTTTCTTTGTTGTGTAAGCGAACTTTCACACGTAGCGGTGCTGCAAATGTTACGTCACGCTCTTTTGATTCATCAACGGGATATTTAGGATCTCCCAACTGATAATCAATGAATTCCAACGAAAGATTTCCCGTAAAGTCTTGAATCGGGGAAATATCGCGGAACATTTCTCGTAGTCCTTCTTCCATGAACCACTCATAAGATGCCGTCTGGATTTCAATCAGATTCGGCAGATCCAGCACTTCGCTGATCCGTGCGAAACTTCGTCGCTGACGGTGTTGACCATACTGAACTAAATGACCTGTCAACTCTTTCACCCCTTATCAATTTCGCCTTGGCGGAATTGCGTCCGGATTTTTTCGAGCTCGCTAGGCCCACAGGATGTGGGTCATGCAACTGTTGTCGCAGGACGCGACGAGCTTAAGTTGCCTTCCTCTAAAGCTACCCTAAAAAATCCGTGACATCCGCCGGAGGCTTCATCTTCGTTCAGCAGGTGTTAGAACCCCTACTGAACAGAAATTCAAACCACATTCGACCCGCCACTTTATAGCAGTGGAATCTTTTGCTGAATGAAGATAAAACAATATTAGTCCTTTGCGAAACCATAAAAATAGTGTATGATATCGAAAAAAACAAAAAGAAAACGAGTTCCGGTAAGAGCTCATTTTCGGTTTGACAATCTTTTATACATCGTCAGTATACCTTTCATTTCCAATAATCATACAAATGGGCATACGTACGCATTATAATAATTTATGCATTTTACAACATTATCATACCGACACTTTTAAGTCAATACTTTTCGACTCTCAAAATATAATAACCCCTCTTTTTAACAACTACCTCAACGTTACCAAAAAGCTCTTCTAAGCGATCAATCGTCGAAGGTGCTCCTTGCTTCTTCTGAATGACTACCCATAGCTCGCCACCCACCGCAAGTTGCATAAAAGCCCCCTCATAAAAATTGAATACCGTCTCTTTTCCTGCACGGATTGGCGGATTCGTCAAAATTGCGGCAAACCCCTTTGTTGTAACCGCGGACATTGCATCACTTGGATAGATTTTCGCATTCGCAATATCATTTTGCCTTGCATTATGCGCAGCAAGAGAGAGTGCTCGTTCATTCACATCAATCATGTGAATGCTCCGTTCCGGAAAAGATGCGGCAATCGACAAACCGATTGGACCATAACCACAACCGACGTCCAAAATAGCCCCTTCTGATTCCGGCATAACAAAAGCCTCAGCAAGAAGTCGTGAACCAAAATCCACTTCACCTTTACTGAATACGCCAGCGTCCGTCTTGAAACGAAGTGTTTGCCCACGTAATACCGCGGACCACTCTTTCGGATCACTTTTCACCTTCGGATCTCTCGAGTAATAATGTTCAGACACGCCAGTCCTCCTCTCGAATAATCAATTGCGTCCAGATAAAAAAACGAAGAAAAGCCCGTCTGTATTCGCCGACGAGCTTCCCTTCATTTATTCAGAAAATTATTTAAGTTCGATTACTGCGCCAACTTCTTCAAGTTTAGCTTTCATTTCTTCTGCTTCTTCTTTAGAAGCGCCTTCTTTGATTGCTTTTGGTGCGTTATCAACTACTTCTTTCGCTTCTTTCAAGCCTAGGCCAGTGATTTCGCGAACAGCTTTGATAACTTTGATTTTTTGGTCTCCAGCAGATGCAAGAACAACGTCGAATTCAGTTTGTTCAGCAGCAGCGTCTCCACCACCAGCTCCACCCGCCATTGCAACTGGAGCTGCAGCTGTTACGCCGAACTCTTCTTCGATTGCTTTTACAAGGTCGTTTAGTTCAAGAACTGTCATTTCTTTGATTGCTTCAAGGATTTGTGCGTTAGTCATTATATTTTCCTCCTAATAGTTGTTTTTTGTCAGGCTTAGCCTGCAAGTTTTTCGTCAAGATGCTGTATTAAGCACCTTGTTCTTCTTTTTGTTCTGCAACAGCTTTTGTTGCAAGCGCGAAGTTGCGCATTGGAGCTTGAAGTACGCTGAGTAGCATAGAAAGTAGACCGTCGCGTGATGGAAGTTCCGCCAACGCTTTGATATCTTCTGCTGATGAAACTACACCTTCGATGATACCGGCTTTGATTTCTAGTTTGTCGTTTTGCTTCGCAAAATCGTTAAGGATTTTTGCAGGAGCAACAACGTCTTCGTTCGAGAATGCAATTGCGTTTGGTCCTGTAAGGCTTTCGTTCAACCCTTCAAGTCCAACAGCTTCAGCTGCACGACGTGACATTGAGTTTTTGTAGACTTTAAAGTCAATACCCGCTTCACGAAGTTGTTTACGAAGTTCTGTAACTTGGCTAACATCAAGACCACGATAATCAACAACAACAACTGACGCTGCCGCTTTTAACTTATCAGAAATCTCACCAACCACTGCTTGTTTAGCTTCTAGTATCTTGCTCATCTGGACACCTCCTAAAAATTTGGGGTCACTTATACCGATATGAAAAAGCCCTCATATCTACATAACGTAGACACGAGGGCAGAAAAGTCGTCATCTTTTAAATAAATGAGCGTCTTGTCCTCGGCAGGAATTTTAAGCGGCAAGCCGCACCTACTGTCTACGGTACAAATGGTTATATTCACAACAAAAGTCATCTTACCAGAGGACTATCTATTTGTCAATATTAGTTTTTAATAACTACACTTGAAGGATCAATTTTAACAGCAGGGCCCATTGTAGATGTCACATTAACAGACTTCATGTATGTGCCTTTTGCTGATGCAGGTTTTGCTTTTTGAACTGTTTCAAATACAGTTAAGAAGTTTTCTACAAGCTTCTCATTGTCGAATGAAACTTTTCCGATTGGAGCGTGGATAATTCCAGCTTTGTCTGCACGGTATTCAACTTTACCTGCCTTGATTTCTTCGATAGCTTTTGTAACATCAAACGTTACTGTGCCTGTTTTCGGGTTCGGCATAAGTCCTTTTGGTCCAAGAACACGACCAATTTTACCTACTTCACCCATCATGTCAGGTGTAGCAACGATAACATCAAAATCGAACCAACCTTGTTGGATTTTAGTAATATACTCTGCATCTCCAGCATAATCTGCACCAGCAGCTTCAGCTTCTTTAAGTTTTTCACCTTTAGCGAAAACTAGAACACGTTGAGTTTTACCAGTACCGTTTGGAAGCACTACTGCTCCACGGATTTGCTGATCGTTTTTACGAGTGTCGATTCCAAGACGGAATGCAACTTCGACTGTCGCGTCAAAATTAACTGTGCTTGTTTTTTTCGCAAGTTCGATTGCCTCGTTCACATCGTACGCTTTCATACGCTCGACAAGCTTTGCAGCTTCTGCGAATTTTTTACCTCTTTTAGCCATTTAAAATTTCCTCCTCGATTGTGGTTTTAACGGGTTAAACCTCCCACGAATAAGGGTTGCGTGTTCCTGAGAACAAGCGCAACCCCCACTACAAAGAAACATCACTTCACAAGTTCAAGATCAGTCTTCAAAAGACTTTGAAGATCAGTCTTCGATCGTGATACCCATGCTGCGTGCAGTACCTTCAACCATTGCCATCGCTGCTTCAACTGATGCTGCATTTAAATCTTGCATCTTTGTTTCTGCAATTTCGCGAACTTTATCGCGTTTTACAGTAGCAACTTTCTTTTTGTTCGGTTCACCTGAACCTTTTTGAAGATTAGCTGCAACCTTCAGCAATACTGCTGCCGGTGGAGTTTTTGTAATGAATGTGAATGAACGGTCCTCGAATACAGAGATAACAACAGGAATAATTAGACCTGCTTGATCAGCTGTACGCGCGTTGAATTCTTTACAGAATCCCATGATGTTCACACCTGCTTGACCTAACGCCGGTCCAACTGGGGGAGCCGGGTTCGCTTTTCCAGCAGGAATTTGCAATTTAACAACTTTAATAACTTTTTTAGCCACGAGACACACCTCCTTAAGTCCGTGATGTGGTAATAGGGTTACCCCTCCCACTCAATATGTGCCTGCCGGCTTACGCCGGTAGAATTTGGTTAATTCGTTCAGATTACTTGTTCATAGTCTGACCTTTGAAATGATACCATAATTACACGGTATGCGCAAGCATCAATTGACTATAGTTTTTCAACCTGCTCAAAGTCAAGTTCCATCTTGGTCTCTCGGCCGAACATATCAACAGTAACCTTAACCTTACCTTTGTCTCCATCAATCTCTTCCACTTTACCTTGGAAGTGTGCGAATGGCCCCTCAAGTACTTGAACCATTTCACCAATGACATAATCGACTTCGATCTTACCTTCTTTCACACCCATCTGTTTAAGGATGAACGTGACTTCTTCAGGAAGTAACGGTGTCGGCTTAGCCCCTCCACCTGAAGAACCGATAAACCCTGTAACTCCTGGCGTATTCCGTACAACATACCACGAATCATCCGTCATGATAATTTCTACCAAAACGTAACCCGGGAATGTCTTTTTCATCATTACTCGTTTCTTACCATCTTTAAAATCCGTTTCTTCCTCTTCAGGAATGACGACACGGAAAATTTTATCTTGCATACCCATCGTTTCTACACGTTTTTCCAAGTTGGCTTTCACCTTATTTTCATAACCGGAATACGTATGGACGACATACCAATTTTTCTCCATATCCATAATAACGAGGACTGTACGTCCGCCCCTCCTTTTTCGTACAATTTAAGAAAAACACGACACACCTATTCAGTCACTCCCAACGAATGTTTGGACAATTGAAAAAACCCGTTCATACTGTCAGACGGGATATTTTTCAAGGTGTTTATTCATACTACTTTTTATAATGCTTATAACGCAAGATACCATTCCATTACTCGCGAAATGCCAAGGTCGATGAGTCCGAAGTACACCGCCATAAAAACCACCGTCGAAAGAACAACAATTGTATAGCGTGTCAATTCTTTACGTTTCGGCCAGCTGACTTTTCTCATTTCCGAGACGACGTCTTTAAAAAAACTGATTAACTTGCCCATTATACCGTAAACCCCCGAATACAAATATGATACTGCCAACAGACTAGCTACTTCATGCCGTCTGCTTATGCATTGTATGTTCATTGCAATGACTGCAAAACTTCTTAAGCGATAACCGTTCCGTGGACTTATTGTTTTGTGCTGGTACGGAATAATTTCGTGATCCGCATGCATCGCAACTTAAAATAACTTTTTTAGACATTTACTCACCCTATACGACTCATAGTCTTGCTAAAGAGTACCATCTAATTTTAATGATGTCAATACGATGGAAATATGACTTCAACGTACTGCGTCGACTTGCATATAACGCTCAAGCTTCCGCTTTATCCGCTGAAGTGCGTTGTCTACCGACTTCACTTGTCTATTTAACTCATCCGAAATCTCTTGATAGGACTGCCCGTCCAAATAAAGTGCCAACACTTGCTTCTCAAGACCGCTTAGTACTTTATTCATCTCTTCTTCCATCTGAACAAAGTCTTCCTTATGAATCATAAGACCTTCAGGATCATCCAAAACTGGCCCTGCAAGTACATCCAACAACGTGCGGTCAGACTCTTCGTCAAACACCGGCTTATCCAGCGATACCGATGTATTAAGTGGGATATGCTTCTGCCTTGTCGCGGTTTTAATAGCCGTAATGATTTGCCGCGTAATGCACAATTCTGCAAATGCCTTGAACGAACTTAATCGATCCTCTTTAAAATCCCGAATCGCTTTGTATAGACCAATCATGCCCTCTTGGATAATATCTTCCCGATCTCCACCGATTAGAAAGTATGAGCGCGCTTTCAACCTGACAAAGGATTGGTACTTCGTAATAAGAAAATCAAGTGCATCCGTATTCCCTTCGTGGATAATTGCAATGATCTCTCCGTCAGATAACCCTGTGAAATCCGATATGCCACCTTCAACGTATGTCCTCTCCACCAAATGGATCACCCCGGTTCGCTATCACTATTATATAACAAGTATACCGTATGGATTTTTTTTGCGTCAACCGTTCATTTCATTCCACGTCGCCATTTTTCAAATATTTCTGCAACTTCATCCGTTAATGGAATCTTTGAAAACGGCCGCTCTTCTTGGAGTTTCTTCACTTTTCCCGTAATAATTTTATCGATTTCATCGATTTCAATTTCTAATTCTCGAGATGATTTTCGGAGCGCACCTTGCGCAAATATAACCCATTGCTCCGTCAGATCTGATGTCGCCACATGAATTTGGACTCGTCGGCCACTCAATTCAGAGACAAGTTTTTCAATCCGTTCGTCGGCCGTTTCATTTTTCCTAGTAAAGACGACCTCAACATCGTGATGCCGTTTCCTTTTTTCAACTCCAGGTACAAGATGTGCATCAAAAACGATAATGACACGCCACCCTGTATGCGCCTTGTATTCCGCCATTCTCTCAATGAGGCGGTCACGCGCATCTGCTAACCGCTTTTCTTTTATTTGGCGTAGTTCCTGCCATGCACCGATGACGTTATAACCGTCAACGAGGAGTACTTCCGTTTTCATCTTTCGGACTTATGCGGTTGCCGCTTGCGTAATACCTCATACATGAGAAGGGAAGCCGCAACAGAAGCATTTAGCGACGTAACTTGTCCTACCATCGGCAAATGATAAAGAAAATCACACTTCTCCTTCAAAATACGTGACATCCCCTTACCTTCACTACCAATTATAACTGCAAGCGGCAAGGTAGCATCCATCAGCCTGTAATCCACTGATTTAGCGGCGTCTGTGCCCGCAATCCAGACACCGCGCTTTTTCAATTCCTCGACTGTCTGCGAGAGATTATTCACACGCACGACAGGGATATGTTCAATCGCACCTGTTGACGCCTTCGCTACAACCCCAGTCAAACCTACAGCACGACGCTTCGGAATAATAACGCCATGCGCTCCCGACGCATCTGCTGTCCGTAAGATGGACCCTAGATTGTGAGGATCCTCAAGCTCATCAAGGATCATGAAGAATGGATCTTCTCCACGCTCCTTCGCAACGTTGAACAAATCTTCTAGTTCTGCATACTCATAGGCCGCAACCGATGCAATAATCCCTTGATGATTCATATCCAACATGCCATCCAATTTCTGCTTCGGCACTGCTTGGACAATAATACCCGCTTCTTTTGCGAGTGACAGAATTTCTCCGATACTTTTTTTGTTCAGTCCTTCAGCAATCCAAATCTTATTCAACTCTCTACCCGACCGTAATGCTTCAACAACAGGGTTTTTTCCACCAATCAATTCCGCTTCAATGTCCGTCATGATTTCCCCTCCTCCTTCATTTTTTCAATAAATGCAATCGATTCACCTATAAATTCTGCTACCCGCTCTGTCCTACCTAGCAAATACAACCAGCCAACGACCGCTTCAAATCCCGAACTATAATTATACGTTACAACGTCAGTATTTTTAGGAACTGAACCCGACTTGGCATTGCGACCACGTCTCATGACCGCTTCCTCTTCCTCTGTCATAAACCCTGATTGTTGCATCATTTTCACAACTGCCGCCTGTGATTTTGCAGACACATAACTCGTTGCTTCTTTATGTAACACATTTGGTTTCACGCGCCCCGAACGCAGGAGATGCTCACGAACAGCTTGCTCGTATACTGCATCCCCCATGTAGGCAAGAGCTAGGGCGTTTAATTGCTTAACATCTATATCCCGCAAGTTATACATGCTAGTTACTCCCTCTTCCAGCGTGTACCTTGCGCTGTATCTTCCAAAAGAATTCCTTTTGCCTTCAATTCGTCCCGGATATCATCTGAGCGCTTAAAATTTCGAGTACGACGCGCTTCAAGTCGTTCTTCAATTAGCGCTTCAATATCTTCATCCAATAAATCAGTCGCGCTCGTGAGCGGTAGCCCAAGAACTGATAACAAACCATCAAATGTCTCGATAAAATGCTCAAGTACGCTAGCCTGTGTATTCTTCTCTAACAGATAGACGTTCGCTAACTTCACAAGTTCGAAAATCGCTGCAATTGCGTTAGCCGTATTAAAGTCGTCATCCATAGATGATTCAAAGTCCCGTTTAATTTCATCCACCTTGTGCATCCAAACATCTTGCTGATCACCTAAATCTGCAGACGCTCCCAATCGGTGTTCTAAATTGTTGTATGCTGTACGAATACGCTCTAATCCGTTCGCCGCTCCCTCAACAAGATTTTGCGAGAAATTGACCGGATGTCTGTAGTGAACAGATAATATAAAGAACCGCAGCACTTGTGGATCAATCTGCTTGCGAATATCGTTGACAAGAACAAAGTTACCCAGTGATTTCGACATTTTTTCATTGTCAATATTAATATATCCATTATGCATCCAGTAGCGTGCAAACTGCTTACCTGTCATCGCTTCAGATTGCGCAATTTCGTTTTCGTGATGGGGGAATGTTAAATCTTGGCCACCCGCGTGGATGTCAATCGTATCACCGAGATGCTCGCGTGCCATCACTGAACATTCAATATGCCAACCCGGACGTCCGACCCCCCATGGGCTTTCCCACGAAATTTCGCCTTCCTTAGCCGCTTTCCACAAAGCAAAATCGAGTGGGTTTTCTTTCTTAACACCTTCCTCGATACGTGCTCCGACTTTCAACTCATCCGTTGATTGTTGGGACAACTTTCCGTACCCTTCAAATTTCTGCGTACGATAATAGACGTCTCCTTGTGACTCGTAGGCAAATCCTTTATCGATTAGTACCTTCACAAATTCGACGATGTCTTCAATATGATCCGTGACGCGTGGGTGCACATCAGCCTTACCGCAACCAAGCGCCCCGACGTCTTCAAAATAAGCGTTAATGAACCGATCCGTCAGCTCACCGACTTCTTCCCCTAATTCATTGGCTGCTTTAATAATTTTATCGTCAACGTCTGTGAAATTCGACACATAAGATACATCAAAACCACGATATTCAAGATAGCGTCGAACCGTGTCGAAAACAATAACCGGACGGGCATTTCCTATATGGATATAGTTGTAGACAGTCGGCCCACAGACATACATCTTCACTTTTCCTTCTTCCATCGGGATGAAGGGCTCTTTCCTTCGTGTAAGTGTATTATAAATTTGAATAGTCATAATAAGTTTCCTTCCTTTTCAGCGGATTTCTCTATTTCAACAAGTCGTTCTTTCAACTTATCAAGCTCGTCTTCGAGCATTTTACATTTATCGGCCACTGGATCTGGCATCGCTTGATGGTCATACTTCCCTTTTACTTTGACGCCATTCGTAATGACAATCGTCCCCGGGATACCTACCACCGTCGAATCTGCCGGAACGTCCTTAAGCACAACTGACCCTGCCCCAACTTTACTATTTTCGCCAATCGTTATCGAACCAAGCACCTTCGCACCCGATGCAACGAGCACATTGTCACAAAGCGTTGGATGACGCTTTCCTTTTTCTTTACCCGTTCCACCAAGCGTCACACCTTGGTAAATCGTTACATCGTTACCAATTTCACAAGTCTCTCCAACGACAACACCCATCCCATGGTCAATAAAGAATCTGCGTCCGATGGTTGCACCGGGATGAATCTCAATCCCTGTAAAAAAACGGCTAATTTGCGACACAATTCGCGCTAAAAATAATAGCTTCTTTTTGTATAGTGCGTGCGCAATACGATGAGACCAAATCGCGTGTAAACCCGAATACGTAAGCACAACCTCTAGTGTACTACGCGCTGCTGGATCTTGTTCAAATATGCACTGAATATCTTCTTTCATGATACGAAACATTTTTTCTCCTCCTCCTTCTGCTGAATCCAAATAAAAAAATACGCCTCTGCCAAAAATGACAGAGACGCATTAAATGCGCGGTTCCACTCCGCTTGGAAGGTTCATACCTTCCCGCTTGACGTCCATAACGCTGACGATGCGTCCGGCCTACTCACGTTCGGCACGGCACTCAAAGGTGCATTTCCACATTGCAGCGGCACGGATCACTTACAGCCGGTGATGATCCTCTCTGAAGAGCTTGCAATATGTACTTCTCCTTATCAAAGGTTTATATAATAATTTTAGTATGTTTCTCTCATAGCTGTTAATCGTTTATTTTACATGCTCACGCACTTCAAAGTCAATGCAATTATTCCGTGTATTTGGCAACTCGTGCGATCGACTTCTCTTTCCCGATTAATGCAATCGAAGCCTGCAATTCAGGACCATGCATTTGTCCTGTCGTGACAACACGAATTGGCATAAATAAGTTTTTCCCTTTATGGCCCGTTTCCTTCTGAACAGCTTTAATAGCACCTTTAATAGAATCTGCATCGAATGTTTCAAGCGCTTCTAAATGTCCTTTGAACGAAGTCATTACTTCCGGTATTTGCTCTCCAGCTAGTACAGCTTGAGATTCTTCATCGTATTCGAGTTCATCCGTGAAGAACTGGGCTGATAACTCAACAATTTCGGCACCATAGCTGAGTTGATCGTGGTAAAGGCCTATCAAATCACGTGCCCATGCACTTTCTTGCTCTGTCATTTCTTTTTTCACAAGACCTACTGCTTGCAAATGCGGCAAGACAAAGTCAACAACATCATCCAGACTCATCTGTTTCATATATTGGTTGTTCATCCATGTCAATTTCTGTTTATCGAACATAGAAGGCGATTTTGACAAACGGCTTTCGTCGAATAGCTTTACCAACTCATCATGCGAGAAGATTTCCTCCTCCCCACCCGGCGACCAACCAAGCAGAGCAAAGAAGTTAAACATCGCATGTGGTAAATAACCAAGATCCTTATATTGTGAGATGAATTGAATAATCGACTCATCACGTTTTGAAAGCTTTTTGCGATCTTCGTTGACAATAAGCGTCATATGTCCGTAACGCGGATATTCCCATCCAAACACATCGAATATCATCAATTGTTTCGGCGTGTTCGTCAAATGCTCCTCGCCTCGGAAAACATGAGAAATTTTCATATAATGATCATCAAAAACAACCGCGAAGTTATACGTCGGAATCCCGTTTGCTTTGACAAGTACCCAGTCACCGATGTCCTTCGATTCAAAAGCTACTGTACCGCGAACAAGGTCCTCCACGTTGTACGTAACATTTTCTGGTACTCTCATACGAATCGTATGCGGAATGCCAGCAGCTTCCTTTTCCGCCACTTCAGCAGCTGTCAAATGACGACAAACTCCACCATACATCGGTGCAGCAATACCAGACGCCTTCTGTTTTTCACGCTCTACTTCAAGCTCATCTGTCGTACAGAAGCATTTATAAGCATGTCCACCATCCAGCATTTCTTTTGCATGCTTTGTATAAATATCAAGGCGCTCCATTTGACGATAAGGACCGTATGGACCACCGATATCGACTGACTCATCATAGTCGATACCTAACCATTTCAAATTGTCGAGTTGTGATAACTCGCCAGCTTCGATATTACGTTCTGTATCTGTATCCTCAATCCGCACAATGAATTTTCCACCGTGATGACGGGCAAATAAATAGTTGAAAAGCGCTGTCCGCGCTCCACCGATATGTAAATGGCCAGTTGGGCTTGGCGCATAGCGTACACGTACTTCTGTTGTCATATTCGTACATCTCCGTTCTCATTTGATTACATGCCATTCTACCACTTGCTAAGATCGTTATCAATTACGTCTAGTTTGATTTGACGAGCAAGATCGTAGCCATCGAGGCGATACCCTCTTCACGTCCTACGAAGCCCAGTTTCTCTGTCGTTGTCGCCTTAACATTCACTTGTGAGACATCTGCTTTTAACAATTGCGCAACTCGTTCACGAATTTCTTCAATATGGGGTGCCATTTTCGGCCTTTGTGCCATAATTGTACAGTCGATATTACCCAATTTGTAACCTCTATCTTCTACAAGTGCCCAAATTTTTTCTAATAACACCGCGGAATCGGCATCTTTAAACGCCGCTTCTGTATCAGGGAAATGCCGCCCGATATCCCCTTCACCGATCGCTCCAAGTGCTGCATCGGTAATTGTATGTAGCAACACATCCGCATCAGAATGCCCCGTTAATCCTCTATCATGCGGAATTGTGATGCCCCCAATAATAAGCGGACGTCCTTCCGCGAATTCATGTACATCAAATCCTTGTCCAATTCGAATCATTTTTCTCCACCTACCGTCTATTTAATCAATCAGGCCTCAGCGTGATTGCGTCCAGATTCTTTCGTGCAAGCTCGAAAAACTTCCCTAAAAAATCCGTGACATCCGCTGGAGGCTTTATTTACATCCTGCTGGATTTCAATAAAATTTCGCCAAACACGAGATCTTCCTGTGTAGTCATCTTAACATTATCATACGTACTTTCAACAACCCGCACAGGATGCCCCAGCCGTTCAATCAGCATCGACTCATCCGTACCAAGAAAGCCCTCAGCCTCAGCCTTAGTAGAAGCCTCTTGTAATAAAGCATAACGGAATGCCTGCGGTGTTTGGATAATCCACAGCTTGTCTCGATCCACAGTTTCTTTCACTACACCCGCCGAAGCAAATTTCATCGTATCTTTCGCTCGAACTCCCGCAATTGCCGCACCATACTCAGCGGCAATCTTAACAAGCTCATTGATGACTGAGCGGCGAATGAATGGCCTAGCTGCGTCATGGACAAGGACAATGCCATCGCCGTTATACGCTTGAATACAAGCCGCAACGCTATTTTGCCGCTCGCCTCCCCCATCTACTATGGCTTTCACCTTCGTTATGGAATATTGCTCAAGCATAGACTGGATAGCACTCCGTTCATCTGGTTTCACTGCCAGAATAATTCCTTCACACGCGGGATCCCCTTCGAACACATTAAGCGTATGGGCAAGAATCGGCTTATCATCTAATTTTAAAAAAAGTTTATTATAGCCGGCGCCCATCCGCTGTCCGCTTCCAGCTGCCGGCATCATGACTGTATACTTCACGACTAATCTTCCTCTTCTTTCTTTACTTGCCATCACTCTTAATTGGCTCTTGCTGGTTTGCCGTTTTTCGGTTTCGCAAAAATCATTCTTCCCGCAGACGTTTGCAACACACTCGTCACAACAACATCGATTGCATTGCCAATATGGAATTTTCCATCTTCAACAACAATCATCGTCCCATCATCCAAATAAGCAATTCCTTGATTATGCTCTTTACCGTCTTTAATAACGACAACATGCATATCTTCACCTGGAATAACTACTGGTTTCACAGCATTCGCCAAGTCATTAATATTCAACACAGACACGCCATGCAAATCCGCAACTTTATTCAAATTGAAATCATTTGTTACGACCAGTCCACCCATTTTTTTGGCCAAGCGCACAAGTTTCAAGTCAACTTCCAGCACATCAGTAAAATCCTCGTCTGTGATTAAAATATTAGGTCCATCGTCTGTTTGCATGCGCTTTAAGACATCTAGCCCTCTTCTGCCTTTGGTCCTTTTCAATGTATCCGAAGAATCTGCAATATGTTGTAATTCTGTCAAGACGAACTGCGGAACTACAAGTATACCTTCAAGAAAACCCGTAGCTGAAATATCGGCAATCCGACCATCAATAATGACGCTCGTATCCAATATTTTATTAAGCTTGCCGTTTGTTTTCGCAGACGCCTCTTCAGCCTCTTTCTTTTTCACACCACCACTTTTTGTAGTCTGCACAGCATATATGAACTCCTCACGCTTTTTAAAACCAACTTGGAAACCTAGATAACCGAGAAGAATCGATAACAGAATCGGTAAGACAGATGTGATGATGGGAATCTGAATACTACTTAAACCGAAGCTGACGAGAAACGCTAAACTTAAACCAACCGTAAGACCAATCGTCCCAAATAACAAATCGAAAATTGGTGCTCTCAGTAAACGCTCTTCTAGCCATTTAATAAAATTAACGATTGGTTCAGTTAGAAAGAGACTTAACACAAATAGAATCACTGTCCCAACAGTGGCGAAAACATATGGATTGTTGATAAATGGATTTGAAGTAAAAGAAAATAATGTGAATAAATGCGGTAAAAATAATACGCCGAGTGTTCCACCAACAAGCAGGAATGACACTTGAACTACTCTTTTCAACATATGAACCACCTCCTTTTTTAATAATTATACATGTTTCCCCTACAAACTGCCTTGATAAACAGTTATAAATAGCGAAGTTTTCTTCCGCATAGAATAGGACTCCATTGCATACACCAAAGTTTCTTCTTGAACAACAGAATTTATATACGAGAGATCCAGGATTGTCGGCACGACAACCCTGTACTCAAGCTAGTTTGAGAAGGCGAGCTTAAGCGCATCGCTAACCGTTTCAACACCGACAACGCGAATGCCAGCTGGGTAGTCCCATCCCCCTAAATTAGATGCCGGAACGATTGCACGTTCAAAGCCTAGCTTTGCCGCCTCTGTCACACGCTGTTCGATTCGAGAAACCCGACGCACTTCACCCGTCAGCCCGACTTCGCCAATAAAACAATCAGACAAGCCAGCCGCTGTGTCTTTATAGCTCGAGACGATGCTCATTAGCACAGCCAAGTCAATTGCCGGCTCATCTAACTTCACACCACCCGCCACTTTAATATAAGCATCCTGTGCCTGTAGCAACATGCCCATCCGCTTTTCCAACACCGCCATGAGCAGTGACACACGGTTTTGATCAAGTCCTGTCGCCATTCGCTTCGGATAGTTGAAGCTAGATGGAGTTACCAACGCTTGTATTTCAACAAGGATTGGCCTCGTACCTTCCATCGAAGCAACGACTGTTGAGCCAGCTCCCCCCTGTGACCTTTCCTGCAGGAACAGTTCAGACGGATTCAAAACCTCTTTCAAACCAGACTGTAACATTTCAAAAATAGCAATTTCATTTGTCGAACCGAACCGGTTTTTCACACTGCGTAAAATTCGGTACGTATGATGACGCTCCCCTTCAAAATAAAGAACAGTATCCACCATATGCTCTAGTAATCTCGGTCCCGCAATTTGTCCATCCTTCGTGACATGCCCAACAAGGAAAATAGCGATATTCTTTGTCTTAGCAATCCGCATCAATTCAGCTGTACACTCACGTACTTGCGACACGCTCCCCGGCGCGGACGTCACCTCAGGATGATGAACCGTTTGAATGGAGTCAACAATAACAAACTGCGGCTCCACACTAGCAATCGTTTCATGAATTTGACTCAAATCTGTTTCTGCATAAATATAAAGTTCATCTGACGCTACACCAAGCCGTTCTGCACGGAGCTTCGTCTGACGTATTGATTCCTCACCTGAAATATACAGCACGCGCTGCCCTTTATTGGCAAGTAGCGATGATACTTGCAACAACAGCGTGGACTTGCCGATTCCTGGATCTCCACCAATAAGGACGAGCGAGCCAGGGACAACCCCGCCACCAAGCACTCGATTTAACTCATCTAAATCCGTATCAATCCGCGGCTCCTCCACCGTTTCAATGGCACTAATTGGCATGGCCTTCTGACGTATATTATCAGTATGCTGGAATGCGCCACGCGGGCCTTTTTGAACGATTTCAACTTCCTCATCCATCGTATTCCATTCCCCACATCCCGGGCAACGACCCATCCATTTGGGCGATTCATAGCCACAGGATTTACACATGAATTTCGTCTTTCTTTTCGCCATAAAATCCTCCTCATATATCAATTACGCCTCGGCGCAATTACGTCCAAATTTCGAATCGAACAAGTGCCAAGCGAACAGCAAAGGGTTCGATTTGTCGTATTTCTGCGTACTTTGCAGAAATTAAGACACTTTTTGGGACGCGGCGATGGTTGCCTTCCTTCAGATGAATGAAGATGAAAAGGACAGTCCCATTCCATCGAATTTTTTCGATGGATGGACTATCCAGTTCATTCATTATTTTTCTAATACAACCTGTTCTTTCTGTTCATCCACAACCGTCTTGACGATGAATTCACCATCTTCTACATCTACAAGCACTTTTCCACCTGTCAGTACAGTCCCTTTTAGGAGTTCTTCAGAAAGCCGGTCTTCAACATGCTTCTGGAGAGCTCGGCGCAATGGACGAGCACCATATTCTGGGTCGTATCCTTCATCAACAATTTTCAGTTTTGCCTCATCTGTTAAAGCCAGTTCAATATCTTGTTCACCAAGACGTTTCGTTAACTCATTAGACATCAATGTAACAATTTTACGTAAATGTTCTTTTTCAAGCGAGTGGAAAACAATCATTTCATCGACACGATTCAAGAACTCCGGTCGGAATGCTTTCTTCAACTCGCCAAGCATCGTTTCTTTCATACCTTTATAATCCTGTCCTGCTTCTTGCAAATTGAAGCCGACATATCGATTTTTCTTCAATGCTTGAGCACCCACATTAGATGTCATAATGACAACCGTGTTACGGAAATCAACTGTGCGACCTTTAGAATCTGTCAAGCGACCATCTTCCAATACTTGCAGAAGAATATTGAAGACATCCGGATGCGCTTTTTCAATTTCATCCAACAGTACAACTGAATAAGGCTTGCGACGTACTTTTTCCGTCAACTGGCCGCCTTCGTCATAGCCGACATAGCCTGGAGGCGATCCAACAAGACGTGATGTCGAGTGCTTTTCCATATACTCAGACATGTCGACACGAATCATCGCATCTTCATCCCCAAACATGACTTCCGCAAGTGCTCTTGCCAATTCTGTTTTCCCGACGCCCGTAGGTCCTAGGAAAATGAACGACCCAATCGGACGTTTCGGATCTTTCAATCCAGCACGCGCTCGACGTATTGCCCGGGAAATAGCCGTCACTGCTTCCGCTTGACCAATGACACGTTCGTGTAGCACTTCTTCCATATTTAGCAATTTTGCCGTTTCTGTTTCAGCAATTTTAGAAACCGGAATTCCCGTCCACATCGCTACCACTTCTGCGATTTCGTTAACTGTCACTTCCGATTCTGTTTGCCCTTGTTTTTCTTTCCAAGCTGTTTTCGTTGTTTCAAGCTCTTCTTTCATCTTCTGTTCCTTGTCGCGGAAAGAAGCAGCCTTTTCAAACTCTTGACTTTGGACAGCTGCGTTCTTCTCAGAACGGATTGCTTCCAATTTCAATTCAAGTTCTTTCAAATTCGGTGGTGTTGTATATGAACGAAGGCGTACTTTCGAGCCTGCCTCATCAATCAAATCAATCGCTTTATCCGGAAGGAAACGATCGGAAATATAACGATCCGACATTTTTGCCGCTGCTTCAACTGCCGCATCTGTAATTTTCACGCGGTGATGCGCTTCATAGCGATCACGCAATCCATAAATGATTTGGATGGTTTCATCAACAGTTGGCTCATCGACTTGAATCGGCTGGAATCGCCTTTCAAGTGCAGCATCTTTTTCAATATATTTACGATATTCGTCAAGCGTTGTCGCGCCGATACATTGTAGTTCGCCACGCGCTAGGGAAGGCTTCAAAATATTAGATGCATCGATTGCACCTTCAGCTCCACCTGCGCCAATGAGTGTATGCAACTCGTCAATGAACAGAATAATATTGCCTGCTTGTCGAATCTCTTCCATTACTTTTTTCATGCGGTCCTCAAATTCACCGCGGTATTTCGTGCCTGCGACGACCGTCCCCATATCTAGCGTCATCACCCGCTTATCACGAAGAATTTCCGGCACCTCATTATTCACAACTTGTTGCGCCAAACCTTCTGCGATAGCCGTTTTCCCAACACCCGGTTCTCCGATTAGAACAGGATTGTTTTTTGTACGACGCGCTAACACTTCGATGACACGTGTAATTTCCTTACTACGTCCGATAACTGGATCGAGTGTACCTTCACGTGCGATTTCTGTTAAATCACGTGCGAGACTATCCAATGTCGGCGTCGATGCAGAATTCGCAACACCTTGACTACCCGCTGAACTGTCATTACTACCTAACAGCTGTAGCACTTGTTGACGCGCCTTGTTCAGACTGACACCCGCATTGTTCAAAACACGTGCCGCAACGCCTTCACCTTCGCGAATAAGCGCAAGTAAAATATGCTCTGTTCCGATATAAGAATGACCCAGTTTACGTGATTCATCTACCGATAATTCAATGACCTTTTTAGCTCTCGGCGTATAATGAACGATCGGACCGACTTCCTTTGTCCCTGCACCGACAAGTTTTTCTACACCTTGTTCGATTGTTTCAAAGCTAACATCTATCGCTTCAAGCGCTTTTGCGGCAATACCTCCGCCTTCACGTATAAGTCCAAGCAAAATATGCTCTGTTCCGATGGATTCGTGTTTCATCCGAATCGCTTCTTCTTGGGCAAGTTGCAACACTTTTTGTGCACGCTGTGTAAATCGATTAAACATCATATTCAGTCCTCTCCTTCTATAAGGTTTTTAAGCAGAGTTATCGCTTAAATAACCTACCTTTTATCATAATCAATTAATTTTCTCATCTGCCAAGGGACAAAATGTAGTTTCCCTCATTTATACGTATTCAACCGGACACACGAGAACTCCTTTATTATCAAAATTGACTTTGACTATCTTTGACTTAACTATACTAAAATGATAGGGTATGCGCAAAACACTTGCTCACTCTTCACTGCTTTTCTCCGCCGAAGCTGATGTACGCTCAGCATGGAGTCGTTCACGGAATAGTTTCGCTCTAAATATATCCCGTTCTTCCTGTGATAATTCCACATCGGCATATTGTTGTAAAAATCCAGGCTGCATAAAAATCATCAGTTCATTCAAAATAGACATATCAATATCCTCGATAATGCCAATATCGATGCCTAGTCGAACATCCGATAGACAGCGTGCCGCCTCTCCCGACGGCAACAAACGAGCATAGCTAATCGTACCAAGTGAACGGAAAAGCCTATTTTCAAGTGCAACCCGCGACTTAGCAAGTAGCAATTCGCGTGAGTTCCGTTCATGTGCTATCAAGCGGGATGTAATATTGCCCAAGTCAACGAGAATCTCTTGTTCCGTTTTACCAAGTGTTGTCTGATTAGAGACTTGATAAACATTGCCAGGCGCCTCACTTCCTTCACCATAGCTACCGCGAACGACCATACCGAGTCTTGAAATCGCAGGGATGATACGATCAATTTGCTTCGTCATCGTCAAGGCCGGTAAATGCATCATAACGGACGCCCGCATACCGGTTCCTGTATTCGATGGACAGCTTGTCAAATAGCCAAAATCCTCATCAAACGCATAGGGAAGTTCTTTTTCTAAATGATCATCCACCTCATTGGCCTGATTGTAGGCATCTTCGAGCTGTAGCCCTGGATAGATACATTGAATGCGGATATGATCTTCTTCATTGACCATGACACTTATCGTTTCGTCTTCCGATAAAATGACCGCCCCTTGACGATCGGGATTGGCCAAATGTGGACTAATCAAGTGCTTTTCCACAAGCACTTGCCGTTCAAGTTCGGGTAAGTCAGCCACTTTCGTATAAGTATACTTACTATCATCAGCATCCAGTAAGACACCTGCAACAGCCTTGTCGACCGCCATAGCATCTTCTTCCGTGAACGCAATTGGAAAATGGTAGCCCGTTAAATTGCGCGCCAACCGGATTCGTGTTGACATGACAATGTCCGAATGTTCATCATGAGCTGTCATCCAACCTGTCACCGCATTACGCATAAACTTTTCAATCGACATCGCTAGTTCCACCTCCCTGGGCAAGGTGTTGCTTTAGTGTATTCGCCTCATCACGTAAAGCTGCTGCTTCTTCAAAATGCTCAGCTTCGATTGCAACTTTCATCTTCACACGAATTTCTTCGATTTTCTTTTTAACAGCATACATTTCATTGAATGACACCGGAACTTTGCCTCCGTGGATGGAATGTCCATTGTGTAGTTTTCGTAATACATGCGGCAATTTCTCACGGAATGTGTCGTAACAGGTTGCACAACCGAACTTTCCGATGTCGAGAAATTTTTGGAATGTCAAACCACATGAAGGGCACTCAAGCCCTGGCTGCGATTCACCTCGCGCCTGTTGCTGCGCCTGAAACGGATCCGCTCCACTAAACCAGTGAGAGAGAAACTGCTGGATGGACAACGGTTCCTGATTCGGGTCGAAATGGAATGTTTGTGTATGAAAAGCGCATTTATCACATAAATGACGCTCCACTGAGCCAACCACACTTTCTTGCGTAATAATGACAGAGGCCGGTCGTTCTTTACAATTTTCGCATATCAAGGAAATCACCTCATCGTAGTTAGATTGACAATCAGTCTAGTTGCTCGTAAATAAGCGTTACAAGCATCGCCTGTAAAATTCGTGCACGCAGGATATCACGTTCTGGAAGTGGCTGATAGAGCGTCGTACGATCAACCGCAGCTAGAATGAGCTTCGATTCACGCTCTGATATAACTTCCTCTTCCATCAGCCTGTAGACAACGTCCTCAGCCATCGTAAAGGAGACTCCCGTTCGAATCCCTTCTAAAATATGTTCAATCAATTCTTTACGCGAATTGGTCCGCACACGAAAAATTCGGATATACCCACCGCCGCCACGCTTCGATTCAACTGCATAACCACGTTCTGCTGTAAAACGGGTTTTAATAACGTAATTGATCTGCGAAGGAACGCATTGAAACTTCTCCGCAACTTCGCTACGCTTAATTTCAATCGCGCCTTTCCGTTCTTCTTCGATGATGGCCTTTAAATAACCTTCTATAATGTCAGAAATATTTCTCATGTCCTCACCTCTTTCATACCGGGTGATAAGCCGTTGACTTTGACTATCTTTGACTTAATTGTACATGACGTTCTGTTTGTTCTGCAATTGAAAAGCACTATGCCTCGCTAGTATCGGCATGAATAGATAGCGTTTAGTCATCCATTTAAAAAACGGAGTACAAGAGGAATTCCCCTGTACTCCGTCACACATTACTTCACAGTGCTATTCGTCAAATCCTTCACTGGTAAGAACAGTTCACCCGTTTCTAGATACGTAATCATCAACTGATCACCTTCTTGGATATAAATAGCGAGCGGCACAGCTTCAGATGACACGATGAAGTTCCGTCCATCCGTGGTCAAAAACGAAACGAGCGTAAAGTCGCCCGCCGGTTCCTTAAATACCCGTATGACAGTCACCTTTGCTTGGGCCTCTTCAGCGCTCGAACTGCCATCGACAGTACTCCCCCCACGTTGAAGCGCCGTTTTATACAATTTTAGAGCTTCATTTGGAGAATTTCCGTACACCGATATTTCAGGATTTGCAGCCGATATGATGAAATAATTTTGCAAAAATCCGTTTGAATCAAGCACCGGCGTCAACCAGCTTGCCTCCCCATAAAAGTTGTACAAGACTGGCATTTCACCAGACCATTTCTTTTCGATAAATTTCTTTTCAATAATCTGGAGAGCACCTTGTGAATCCATATACGATTCTTCTAGATTACCTGTATAATACATCGCTTCACCCGTCCGACCATCCGTCAAGGCATAGCCCAGCATCGAATCGACGCCTTCTTTTGGACTTGTGAAATCGGTGAAGTAATACATATGACCATTTTCATCAAAAATCGGACTCACATTGGCTTCCGTCCCTTCATCTGAAGGTAATTTCACATCTTTCTTCCCGAATACCGAATTCCAGAAGCCATGAACATAGTTGCCAAAATAACTATTCTGTAAGCTAACTGCCTCAGGAGAAACCGCCCCATCGATAAACGCAGGTACATCCGCAAGTGCATATTGCTTCATAGCGCCCGTTGCCGGATCAGCAACCACAACCCCTTGTACATCAAAACCGTCACGCGCTGAAATAAAGTTCCCATATGAACGGATATAATGGGGCTTCCCCTCATCATCAATTTCTAGCTGAACATCCCCATAAAAAATAAGGTTCGGCATTTTCATCCGTATATGGCGCTCTATTTGCTTATGGAAATAGGACGACGGTGTATAAGTCATCTCAGCCTGCACAAATTTGGGATTATCTGCCGAGTCAGTCGCACTCATTGTGAAATAGCCCGGTGTCGTTTTCCCAGTCCACCACTTAAAAAGGCCCGAAAATTCAACAGGCGCAATATAGACGAATTCGTCACCCACTTTTTGAATTTGCAAATGACCAAGCTCATAGTAACTCGTATTCGGCACTTGATTGAACGATTTTTTCATCTTGTTACGTGCAAACTTCGGCGGCACGCTTGCAGGTGTTTTTGTTTCATCAAACGCTTTGATTTCCACCTGCTGCTCCATTTCAACCGCCTTGTATTTCCGATCCGCGTTGAATAAAGGTGCACTCAAGATATATGCCCCGAAGGCGATTGCTCCTAATAATAAAACAATCTTCAATTTGCGATCCTTACTACCAGCCATAACAGTCCCCAACAAAGTAACCACGAAGAGTAGACCCCATAAAGACGTCCAGTTACGATCCATATTCGTGACATAATACAAAATGAATACGATGACTGTAGATAATACAGCAGTGCTAGCTAGGGCTGCAACTCTATTAAACTGGACCGGCACTTTCGTTTCTTTATTGTTCAACACAAACGGGACAATAATTAAGCTAAACACAATACCCGTAATAATCGAGAAGATAAGTAAATTAATCATCTAAAACACTCTTTTCTATAGCAAAGATTTTTTCACATACCTCTTCTACGATTAAACTACGAAATCGTTTCACTTTTTATAAATAAAGCAGGGGGAAATAGTTCTCTTTGCCAATAAAAAATGAACTTCCTTGTCTTTATGAGGAAGTCCATTTTTTCATTCAAACAGAGACGGGTTCTTTTATAAGCGGTTCGAGGTCAACCTCGAATCCTAAATCCTCGAGCATCTGGCGGTCACGGTCACTTTCTTGACCAGCCGTTGTTAAATAATCACCGATGAAAATCGAGTTGGCTGGGTATAAGCCAAATGGTTGCAAGCTACGCAAGTTTACTTCACGCCCGCCAGAAATTCTAATTTCCTTCGATGGATTCATAAATCTGAACAAGCACAGCACCTTCAAGCAATAACGGGGTGCTAATTCATCCGTGCCACCAAGAGGAGTCCCATCTACAGCATGTAAAAAATTCACGGGAATTGAATCTGCATCCATTGCATGCAAGCTACGAGCCATCGAGATGACATCTTCTTTCGTTTCACGCATACCGATAATGACGCCCGAACAAGGTGAAATACCGGACTGTTTAACGAGATCGATTGTATTTACCCGATCATCGAATGTATGAGATGTTGTGATGCTAGTATGGTGTGTTGCAGACGTATTGATGTTGTGATTATAACGATCAACGCCAGCTTCCTTTAACCGTAATGCCTGTTCCGGTTTCAATAATCCAAGACAAGCACAGACCGTCATCTGTTGATATTTAGACTTAATTTCCTTTACTGAATCAATGACAATGTCAAGCTCGCGATTGACCGGTCCCCTACCGCTCGCCACGATACAATAGGTCCCCGCATTCAACTCCACCGCCCTCGCCGCACCTGCGACAATTTCTTCTTGCTTCATCATGGCATACTTTTCAATCGGTGCTGTCGAAACGATAGACTGTGCACAATAGCCGCAGTTTTCCGGACATAAGCCTGATTTTGTATTGATGATCATATTGAGCTTTACTTTATTTCCGTAATAATATTGCCGAATCATATACGCCGCATGAAGGAGTGGTAGTAAATCGGCATCTGGGCTGTCCAAAATGGCGAGCGCTTCATCATCTGTTAAGACATATCCACCGAGTACACGTTTCGCTAATACATCGTACTCCATCATATTAACGCCTCACTTTCAACACTTTGTACATACGATGACCAAACACCCCCGCCAAAATGGACAGCAAGATGTCTTTCGGTAAGGGCGGCATCATCCATAACCACGCCACTTTGTACGTAAAAACGTCAGGGGCAGCAGCCCACAGTTTATAGGCAGCATACATCCAATTTGTACCGAAGACATAATTCACCGTCATTGCAACGAGCGCAGCGATGATATAGCTATGTAACTTATTATTCCTTTCAACAATTTTCCCTGCGATATATGCCACAAAGATAAATGACACGATGAATCCAAACGTTGGGCTAATAACGGATCCGAAGCCTCCACTAAATTTCGCAAAGACTGGTGCTCCCGCAAGTCCAATACACATATAAACTATCATCGAAATAGCGCCTAAACGGCTTCCCAAGAGCAGCCCTGATAAAACCGCAAAAAATGTCTGCAATGTAATAGGCACACCGCCAACGACAAGAAAGGGTGCAAATGCTGTGATATTTGCTCCAATCATCATGAGTGAAGCAAACATCCCACAATAGACAAGACTTAACGTACTCATTCTACTTTTCGTTTTCACAGTAACTGTTGTCATCAAATAGCCTCCCACTTTGTGTTATCTACAATAGGATAAAAGATAACACATTATGTGTCAACTTAAAAATAATATAGGTTAACTCATAAGAGATAAAAAAACCGCTAGCAAATTCGCTAGCGGTTTTCTCATTTATTTTTTTCCTCATCTTTTGGAAATAGAAAGTAAGCTAAAACTCCACTCACCCCCATTGCACCCAGCGTAATATAGATACGCGACATGGGCGGAACCTCTTGGTGGCTTTTGTTCAACATCATAATACTAACCGTCCCGACAATCATCATGATCGGAATAATATATCTAAAAGCTCTCAACTATTTCACCTTCTGTTTATTATTAATAACATCATCTTACCATAGACTTTCTAGCATTCTACAAAGGACGGCTTGACGGAAATCAATTATAACGTTATGATGATTTCAATTATTCAACCAATAGCTAACTAACTAAATAATATATTCTTATCAAGAGAAGCTGAGGGAACTGGCCCTATGAAGCTTCAGCAACCTGCCAAAAAGGACTGGTGCTAATTCCAGCTGAACCCCCGTGGTTCTAAAGATGAGAAGGGAAAAATACGTATATTCGTAAAGCCTTCTTTCCAGGAAGGCTTTTTTTATTTATAAAAAACTACAAAATGAGTGATACGAAGAAAGAGAGTGATTCCTAATGTCGAAATATCTTATTGAAGAACAGCTACAAAAAAGAATACTCATCATGGATGGTGCGATGGGGACTATGCTACAAAATGCTAACCTTTCTCCCGAGGATTTCGGTGGCGAAGAATATGATGGTTGTAACGAATATTTAAATATAACAAGACCCGATGTCCTAGACCGCATTCATCGTGAATATTTGGAAGCTGGAGCAGATATTATTTCGACAAATACATTTGGCGGAACACCAATCGTTCTAGACGACTATGATTTAGGTGAACAAGCGCATGACATCAACTTCCGTGCTGCGCAGCTCGCTAAACAATGTGCAAAAGACTTTTCAACCTCTGAATGGCCAAGGTTCGTTGCAGGTGCAATGGGACCAACAACAAAAACATTATCTGTTACAGGTGGGGCCACATTCGATGGATTGACAAATGATTTTTATATACAAGCCAAAGCATTGATTGAAGGCGGCTGTGATCTACTTTTGATGGAAACAAGTCAAGATATGTTGAATGTCAAAGCAGGTACACTCGGTGTCAAACGTGCATTCGAAGAAACTGGGATAGAATTACCGGTGATGATTTCTGGAACAATTGAGCCGATGGGAACGACATTAGCCGGCCAAAGTATTGAAGCATTTTATATTTCAATCGAACATATTAAACCACTTTCTGTTGGCCTCAATTGTGCAACAGGACCTGAATTCATGACCGATCATCTACGTTCGCTGTCAGAACTAGCAACAAGCTATGTCAGCTGTTACCCGAATGCCGGATTGCCAGATGAAGAAGGTCATTACCACGAATCGCCTGAATCACTTTCTAAAAAACTCCAAGGCTTTGCCGATAAGGGCTGGTTGAATATCGTAGGGGGTTGCTGCGGAACAACACCTGAACATATACGCGCAATCCGTGAAGTAGTAGCTGATAAAAAACCTCGACAAGGTCCTGAAACCATTCATGGCCATTCAATCTCTGGGATTGAACCCCTGCTGTACGACGACTCCATGCGTCCACTATTAATCGGGGAACGGACAAACGTCATCGGCTCCCGTAAATTTAAGCAGCTCATCGTTGATGGTAAATTTGAAGAAGCCTCCGAAATTGCACGTGCCCAAGTAAAAGGCGGCGCTCACGTCATTGATGTCTGTCTGGCAAATCCAGACCGCGATGAGTTAGAAGACGTGAAGAATTTCATGCAAGAAGTCGTAAAAAAGGTGAAGGTACCTCTTGTTATCGACTCAACGGATGAAAAAGTTATTGAAGAGGCTTTAAAATATTCACAAGGGAAAGTCATCATCAACTCCATTAACTTAGAGGACGGGGAAGATCGCTATGATGCTGTCCTACCGCTTGTTAAAAAATTCGGTGCCGCTGTCGTTGTCGGAACAATCGACGAACCTGGAATGGCGGTTACACGCGAACGTAAACTTGAAGTAGCCGAACGTTCTTACGAGCTTCTTGTCAACAAATGGGGACTAGCACCTGAAGATATTATTTTCGATCCGCTCGTTTTCCCGGTTGGAACAGGCGATGAGCAATACATCGGCTCTGCAGTCGAAACAATCGAAGGCATTCGTCTCATAAAAGAAAAAATGCCACGCGCATTGACAATTCTCGGTGTCAGTAACGTATCGTTTGGACTTCCACCTGTCGGACGTGAAGTATTGAATGCAGTGTACTTATATCACTGCACACAGGCAGGTCTTGACTATGCCATTGTCAATACAGAGAAACTAGAACGTTATGCTTCTATTCCTGAAGCAGAGATTAAGATGGCGAATGATTTACTCTTCACCACAACGGATGAAACACTTGCTGAATTCACCAATTTCTATCGGGGTAAGAAGAAAGAAAAAACGGAAGATGATATTCCCAAAACCGTTCCAGAACGCCTTAGCTATTATATAATCGAGGGAACAAAAGAGGGCTTAATTCCTGACTTGGAAGCTGCTCTTAACATGTATGATGCACCCCTCGATGTCATTAACGGACCATTAATGGATGGGATGGCCGAGGTTGGACGTTTATTCAACACAAACAAATTGATTGTTGCAGAAGTACTGCAAAGTGCCGGAGTGATGAAAGCAGCCGTAGCATTCCTCGAGCAATTCATGGACAAATCAGCAGGTGACACTGGGAAAGGGAAAATCGTCCTAGCTACGGTTAAAGGCGATGTCCATGATATCGGGAAAAACTTGGTGGAAATCATCTTGAGCAATAACGGCTTCACAGTCGTCGATATCGGTATTAAAGTAACCCCTTCAACGCTAATTGAAGTCATTCGAAAAGAAAAGCCTGATATTATCGGATTATCCGGGTTACTCGTTAAATCGGCTCAACAAATGGTCATCACAGCACAAGACTTTAAAGCTGCGGGCATCGATTTACCAATCATGGTTGGGGGAGCTGCGCTGACCCGCCGATTTACGGATACAAAAATTGCCGCAGAATACGATGGTCCTGTGTTATATGCGAAAGACGCGATGTTCGGACTAGAACTAGCCAATCGCCTTCAGGATAAAGAAGAAAAGGCTGCGCTATTAATTGAACTAGACGAACAACGGGAAAAACGGGCGGCAAACGATGCCATTAAGGCAGCCAAACTAGCAAATGCTCCAGAGGTAATTGCACCAAAGCCTGTGAAGACCGTACGCGAAGATGTGCCCGTTGTCGTCCCAAAAGATTTGCGTCGCCGTATTCAAAAAGACTATTCCGTTCCCCATCTCTATCCGTACGTCAACATGCGGACACTGATCGGCCATCATCTCGGCCTACGGGGCAATGTCAATAAAATGCTAGAAAACAAAGAACCACGTGCGGTGGAGCTACATGAAATGGTCACTGGATTTTTAGAATCGGGTCACTTATCCGCATCGGGTCTCTATCAATTCTTCCCAGCACAATCCGATGGCGATGATGTCATTGTCTACGATCCAGAGGATGCGACAAAGGAAATTGAACGCTTCACATTCCCGCGTCAAAGCAAAGAACCATTCCTTTGCCTAGCAGACTTTTTGAAACCAGTCTCTAGTGGCGTGATGGATTATGTCGGCTTCATGCAAGTGACAGCAGGACATGGTGTACGAGCTTTCGCAGATAAGTTTAAAGCGGAAGGCAAGTTCCTAGAAAGCCACGCCTTCCAAGCAACTGCACTTGAGCTGGCGGAAGGATTTGCGGAACGGATTCACCAAGAAATGCGCGATCACTTGGGCACTCCAGACCCAACAGACTTTACAATGCTTGAACGCTTTGCAGCAAAGTATACAGGACAACGCTTCTCGTTCGGTTATCCTGCCTGTCCGAACCTAGAGGACCAAGCAAAATTATTCAAACTGTTAAAACCAGAAGACATCGGCGTCCATTTAACAGAGGAATTCATGATGGAACCAGAAGCATCAGTTTCCGCAATTGTTTTCGCACATCCAGATGCAAGGTACTTTAATGTGGATTAATGAAAACAGAAGATCGCAAAATTAATTGAAGAAAGTGACGGGGTAGAATACTGAAATAATAGACTTTCCGAGTTTTATGTTATTTGATTACTACGAGAAAAAATGGTTCCTACATTGAGAGGAACCATTTTTTCATTTTATTTCACAGTATAAAAACGCTACTTACTTGTCAAGGGAATACAATTCTATGACTTCATTTGCAGTAATCGGCTTATCAAAATGTAAATAGCGGCTGTAGACCTCTTTAAAATTAATATCCTCATTGAACTCAACCATGACCTCGAATATATCCAAAATTTTTACCAGGCTCCATGTAACTTGTCCGCCCTCTGCATTTTCATAAGTATCATCAACAAAATAATTACGTACTTTTGTTTCTAATTCATCTTGATCTGTAACCTCTAGCAATCTAATGGTTTCTTCAAATAATATTTCAGTTGGATAATTGTTTGGCACTACAGTAGATTCTAATAATACTTTAACTGAATAGATAGGCATAATTTATCACCCCAAAACAATTTAATTATTTTTTCCAACGGCCATCAGTTAGCAGTTTCTTTGCTGTATTTGCATCTGAATTACCTGCCTTAGCATCCTTTTCAATTTCGTTAAGGGTTTTATCTAAATACTGGCCTGGAAATTTAGCTCGAATACCTGCTTTTCTATTTTTAGAGATATATTGATCTGCTGTCTCTTTTTCAATGAACGAATTTATACAATCTCCAATCCAAGTCCCCACTGTATAAGAGGTGTAACCCACTACAAAGATTCCTGTTCCAATTGCAAGGGCTGGTCCTATACCTGGGACAAAATACAGAAAGCCGATAGTAGCCTGAGGATTTACTTCTGAATCCTTATCAATAACAATCTCTAATTCCGATGGTAAAAAGTCACCATCCTCTTTTTCTGCTGCTAGTGCACTAACCGGTGTGTAAGTAAGTAGTAAAGCACCTGATAAAAATATACTTGATAATTTTTTCAACATTTCTCCATATATCCCCTTTTTTTACTCTGAACTTAATTATTAGTATATATTAAAGGGAAAGGATTATCAATAAATAGAAGTGATTATTCTGACGATTACGCGTGTTATGCATTTATATTTATATTGTTAGGATTAATGAGAGTGGCTTCAACTACTCTTTTTTGTCCAGAGGGAAGCGATAAATGTCTATCTAGAGCAAAGCGGAACGACTGAATAAAGAAAAAGGCTTCTATCAGTCAACAATTTGACTGATAGAAGCCTTTCTTTACTTTATTCCATTATATACGTCCGCATCTTCCACCAATAATCACAAGAAGCTGACGAATACATTCCTCTTATCATTAATCACATCAAAATCTACGGCCGAAACTACCGCCGCCAAATTGTGGGCCAGGTCCTCCAAATCCAGGACCAAATCCTCCTCCACCCCCTGGGCCAAAGCCACCTGGTTGCGGACCAAAACCGCCGCCAAACTGTTGACCACCCTGCGGGAACACCGTTGAACCCGGTACTGTTCTAGTCGTTTCTGTCACGTAATTGCGCGGCACCACCACAGTGTGCTGTCGGTTCACGTTGACAATCGGATGAATAACAGGAACTTCTTGACGAACGAACGTATCGTGGCATCGATACTGTGTTGGACACACAATCGGTTGCATCTGATTGCTTGGTCGCATCTGATTACAACCGCACTGGCCGTGCATTTTATTGCACCCACACATCCCCTGCATCTGATTCGAGTTCCATTGTCCATGTTGCATCATACTCTCACCTCCTCCTTCTATTACATGTGAGAAGTCGAAGGACAAACGGGCGAGCAACTAGTAGGAAAGGAAAATGCTATGAGTTGCGATTAGATTTTCCACATTCTGATGACATATTTCAATGAACGCATTGCACCTATAATGATGAAAACAGCAAGGATGGTAAATACCAACAACATCACTTTTTCAAATGAAATTAGATTACCTGCTTGAAACGCTGAATAATTCTTCACGAAAATTATCGCTATCCATGCCCCTACAAGTAATACATCCACAGCAGCGGTAACCAGTAATATCCTAGACTGCGCTTTATTTTCCTGATTGCTATTTGTAAATTGTGGAGGAGTATCCCCCTTATTGTATGACTGTGCCCATAACGAGTACTTCGTAAACCGTAATCCGTTCGTAAGTTTCAGCTGCCAGCCAGCACTTTTATGCATGTCAAAATAGGCAGGCGATGTTGTCCAGTGGTAATCGAGTATATAAGCTATCTGTCTCGGCTGTCCTTTTTCAAAAATAAACCGTGCACCTTTGATTTGAATCAGTACATGTCCTTGAGCCGCCATCTCCGTTAGCCATTTTCCTATTCTATCCGGGGCTTCCATCCAACCTAATCGCCACTTAACGAGTGTTTCACCCAACGGCTCAATCACATCTATATGCGCATACTCCCCGAAAAATTGTTTTTCAGCTACTTCTACTTTATTGGATACATAAAAGAAAAGTACTCTAGCAAGGATCATAAGCCCGATAAAGATTACACCTACCAGCCAATAGATATTCGGCTCACCGTCTGGCACTCCCATTAATAATGAAAAGAAGATAATGAAGAACAGTAACCTCGTCATCCAACTCAATACATTTTGGTGAACACGGTTACGCTTTAGTCTATTTTCGGGTGAGGGAAATGCTGTTATATCAGCAAAAGAATTTTTTAACACTTTCCATCTTTGATCTTTAGCAGCTACTTCCCATCCTGCATTTTCCAATCCCTTTGGTAATGGTTGTTCTGATTTATCGTACATAATTTGATAGTTTGTTATCTTCGCGTCTTCGTGCGTAAACGTAAAAATGCGCAGCAACCGATTCATAGCTGTTAAATGCTGTCCTTCTGCGGCCATTTCCGACAGCCAATGCTCTGTCTTTTCCACATCATAACTCCAAAGTGGACGCCATTTTTTCATCGTCATTGGAATGCCCCCTCATGCTAGAAATAAAGTCTATAATTATACTTTTCGCATTCTAAATGCATATTTCAACGTACGCACCATATTTGATATATGGAATACAAATGCCACGACCAACAACCCAACGAGAATCCTGCCATACAATGTCCACCCATTCCCCTGATACATTGAATAGTTGGCGAAAAGAGCAAATAAAGTAAGTACAACTAAATACACAAACAGCGTAACTGCGGATAGCACCACTTTTCGAACTTGTGCTTTCTTTTCCTTAGAATCATACGTAAATCGCAGCTTATCAAACCCATCATCATACGGTTGTGCCCATAAAGAATACTTCATGAATGAATAAGGTGAAGTGTATTTCAGCTTCCACCCCGCACTCTTATGAACATCGAAGTAAGAAGGAGCTGTTTTCAATTGATAATCAAATACATACGACACACATTTGGGTTCCCCTTTTTCAAATACAAATCTAACACCTGGTTTTCCAACCCGGACAAGATGATTGCCTTCCGCCGCCATTTCAGCCAACCAGCTTTCCAGTATATCTGGGGCATACATCCAACCAAATCGCCATTTTACAAATGTTTTACCGGAGGACTCCTCAACATCCATAGCCCCACCAAAAAATGTTGTCTCAAACCTTTTCAATTTTTGATTAACAAAAACGGCAAGGCCCATGACAATCAAAATTTGCAGAAAAAAGATTACTGTTACTAACCACAATGGACTTGGATGTACTGTGCCAATGCCCCTGAGTAGCATAATCAAGCTGATAAGCATCATGAGTAATGGCATGACATAAAAGAAAGCCAATCCAGTTAACACATAGAAGTGTAATCGATTCCTTTTCAGCACGCCTTCGCGCGAAGGAAATACACTTATACCCACGAATTCATTTTTCATGAATTTCCACTTTTTCTCCGCTAGTGTTTCTTCCCATCCCGCCTCTTCTAACTTTCGAGGCAACACACTACGAGATTTATCGTAGACCACTTGGTAGTGCACTGTTTCAGCAGCAGTTCGATCAAATGTAAACATACGTGTCATTCGATCCACGTCCGTCAAGCTATTCCCTTCCGCCGCCATTTCCGATAGCCAACGCTCCGTTTTCTCCACATCATAACTCCAAAGTGGACGCCATTTTTTCATCGTCATTGGAATGCCCCCTCATGCTTGATTACATTGGCATGTAACTCCTTCAATCGTCCCATCTCATGGCGCATTAGCGCTTTCCCAACATCTGTAATTTCATAAATAGTCTTACGTTTTTCATCTGCATAGACGGTTATAATTTCATCTCGTTGCATTTTCGTTAGCGTGCCATAAATGGTTCCAGATCCCAGCACTAGTCGGCCTTCCGTTAATTCTTCTACATGCTTAATAATGCCGTAGCCATGGCGGGGTTCTATGAGTGACAGCAAAATGTAAAACGCTGTCTCCGTCATCGGACTATAGGATTTAATTACTTTTTCTATTTTCAAGCGGAATCACATCCGTTCTATACACTACTATGTCACAACTCGACTATATCACGATGTGACATAATGAGTCAATTATATTCTGACAACTCAAAAAGGTCCTCCTCTAGTTGGAAGACCCTGTAGAAACTAATCAGCAAATCACTCTATTCCATAGAAAAATCCCCACATCACTGTGGGGATTACGATTATTGGTAGTCACGTGGCAGATCTTCTACATCAAAGCCATCCCGTTCTTGCCGTTTCTTCATGACTGGCTCGTCTTCTTCATAACGTTCGTAAATAGGAGCTCCTTCACCAATCATTTTCATGGAAGCGATGAAATCCCGGTTCTGCCTTAGTTCTACCTCTGCTGGATCAATCGGTAAGCGTTCCATAATAAATCATCCTCCTCTACATATTAACCGTGGCTACATGCGATGGAAAATAACTCACTTACTTCACTCTTTCTTTCATTATACTAAATTTTCCGTCTAACGTAAATGTTTGCGCCTATTATGATGTTATTATTTGTTCAATAAGGCTATACTAATCAATAAAGAGCGAGGTTATCTATCCCATGAAACGTATTGTATTATTTGACGGCGATTGTAATTTTTGCGATTCAAGTGTGCAGTTTATTATTAAACGTGATCCAGCCGCCCATTTTCTTTTTACTTCATTGCAAAGTGAAAAAGGAATGGAGCTCATCAAACAATATGCTATACCAACGGATATTGACGGTGTAGTGTTAATCGAAAATGACAAAGTGTTTACAAAGTCCTCTGCGGCACTGCATATCGCCAAAAAGCTAGATGGTTTATGGCATCTATTTTTCATATTTATAGTCGTACCAAGCAAAATCCGTGACATCTTTTACGACTACTTCGCGAAAAATCGCTACAAATGGTTCGGGAAAAAGGAAGATGCCTGTATGCTACCGCCTCCCGAGATTCGGAAGCGATTCATTTAATTAAGCAGAAAAGGCCTTCGGGATTTTATCTCCCAGAAGGCTTTAATCATTTATTCACACTTGCAATTCTTTGTTCTCCTCCGCTGTAAACGCTCGCGACCTTGTCAAAAAGCGTTTACCTTCAACACCTTCGAGCGAAAACATACCACCGCGACCATTGACAACATCTATGATGAGCTGCGTATGCTTCCAATACTCAAACTGGTTTTTATGCATATAAAACGGAGCTCCTCCAATATATCCGAGAAGAACATCTTGATCACCAATAATGAGTTCTCCGTCTGGATAACACATCGGCGATGATCCGTCACAGCAGCCGCCCGATTGGTGGAACATGAGCGGACCGTGTTTCTTTGCCAAAAATTCAATGAGTTCCAGTGTAGCGTCTGTTGCCATTACGCGTTCAGTCATCCACACTCCCCTCCTTTTCTCTTAAAAGAAGCCTTGCTTATTTTCATTATAGCTAACAAGCATATTTTTCGTCTGCTGGTAATGATTCAACATCATGAGATGATTTTCTCGACCAACACCAGATGCTTTGTAACCTCCGAATGCAGCATGTGCCGGATAAGCGTGGTAGCAATTTGTCCACACCCGTCCCGCTTGAATACCGCGACCAAAACGATAGGCTGTATTCATATCGCGCGTCCACACACCTGAACCGAGACCATATAATGTATCATTAGCAATTTCAAGCGCTTCTTCTTTTGTTTTGAACGTTGTCACAGACACGACAGGGCCGAAAATCTCTTCTTGGAAAATCCGCATTTTATTGTTGCCTTTAAAGACAGTTGGTTTAACGTAATAGCCACCTTCCAACTCGCCTTCTAGCTGGTTTTGCTCTCCACCAATTAGACATTCTGCGCCTTCTTGTTTACCAATATCTAAATAAGATAGGATTTTCTCTAGCTGTTCCGTCGACGCCTGTGCGCCCATCATCACTGTAGGGTCAAGTGGATTACCTACTTTAATCGCTTTTACACGCTCAAGTGCACGTTCCATGAATTTATCGTAAATTGATTCTTGGATTAAGGCACGTGAAGGGCATGTGCACACTTCCCCTTGGTTCAGCGCGAACATGACAAAACCTTCTACTGCTTTATCCAAAAATGCATCGTCCTGATCCATCACATCTTCAAAGAAAATATTTGGTGATTTTCCACCTAACTCAAGTGTTACAGGAATAGCAGTTTGTGAAGCATATTGCATAATGAGCCGACCTGTCGTCGTTTCACCCGTAAACGCAATTTTACCGATGCGTGGGCTTGAAGCTAGTGGCTTTCCTGCTTCTAAGCCAAAACCATTTACAATATTAACAACACCCGCTGGTAGCAAATCTTCAATTAACTCCATAAGGACCATAATAGATGCCGGCGTTTGTTCTGCCGGCTTCAACACGACACAATTTCCTGCTGCAAGTGCTGGTGCAAGTTTCCACACCGCCATTAAAATCGGGAAGTTCCACGGAATAATTTGTCCAACGACACCAATCGGCTCATGGAAATGATACGCCACTGTGTCATTGTCAATCTGACTCACGCCGCCTTCTTGTGCGCGTATCGCACTTGCAAAATAGCGAAAATGGTCGATCGCAAGCGGCAAGTCTGCATTCAGCGTTTCACGGACTGCTTTACCATTTTCCCACGTTTCTGCGACTGCTAGCATCTCTAAGTTTTGTTCCATACAATCTGCAATTTTTAATAAAATATTGGAGCGCTCCGTAACAGACGTTTTCCCCCAAGCGTCTTTTGCGGCATGTGCAGCATCTAGTGCAAGTTCAATATCTTCTGCCGTTGAACGAGCCACTTGCGTAAACACTTTGCCCGTCACTGGAGTTGGATTGTCAAAGTATTGTCCATTTACAGGTGCTGTCCATTTACCACCGATGAAATTATCATAACGTTCCTTGAAATTCACCTTCGCCCCTTCTGTGTTTGGAAAAGCATAAACTGGATTTTCTACTGTTTGAACCATTGTCCATTCCTCCTCGTATGTTGAACTATTTTTACACCCCGCTACTATACGTTGCAAATTTCCACCTTATGCATACATACCATTACCAAATAAATGAATACGCTTACAAATGCGTTGAAATAAAAAAAGAAGTTCATCCTACGACTCTATCAGATTATATTAAATAATTCAATTACTTGTTTTCGTGATATTTCGACAAGTATTCACATCACTTTCAGATGTAATATCTACTTTGCCATTCATATTCATAGCTTCACATCCCATATTTTTTTCACGCTAAAGGAAAGGTTTCCGGCGAAGTTGGAAACCTTTCCTTTATTAATAATCCCCAATAATTTTTCCCCATCCATTTTCTTCAGTTGCATAAAAGTCACCTTTGATAACTCCACCACCTAGAATTTTCACTGGTTGAAGCAAATCTAACGGTTCTCTTTCAGTAGATTGTATTTTCACATTAACACTCACCTGCAACTTTTCTTTCAATTTGAAATCGGGCGATGTATCTCTTTCGATTATTTGTCTTACCGATGAACCTCCACTTGGATTGGGAATTGTCTTCATTAATAGATGTGGAGTAGTTTTAGGCTCTACCAACGGAATAAAGTCTTCCTCTGATTTCTCCCCAGTAATTTCCAAGAACACCTTCCCACCTTTTTCAACTTTCCCATAAAATACGCCATTCTCTTCTTTTAATGAAATCTTGGCATACTTTTTAGGATATCCCCATAACTCTCTACCTGCCGCAATCGCTGCATCATTATTTTCATACTCATAAATATAGTATCCACCGTACTTATCTCCGTATTTAACTGGAATAACAACTGCTGCATCCATATAAGCAATTTTGTTACATTTGCTGAAGTCTGTAATCGAAATCACAGCTTCATTACTTACATATTCAAATGGAGTAAAGGACAGAATTCGTCGTACCTCCTCTTCATTCACTTTAGTCACTGCATATAAAGAAACATAGTCTGGACTTTCGTAAGGCACAAAAGGATCCGGGAACATAGGCGCATGTGCAGGTGTATTATAAGATTTGTTTGTCATACTAGCCACTCCTTCAACAACATTACTTAACTTCTTCTTTTGTAAACTTACTAACGACTAGAATGACAATTATTGAAGCAATTGCCGCCGGAATAAGTTCATACATATACTGTGCCCACGGTGTATTAATCCATATTATTGTTACGACGGAACCAGTAATCATTCCCCAGACTGCTCCCCATTTCGTAACTTTCTTTGTGTACAGCAACAAAATCAATACAGTTCCGAAGCTCGCAGCCAATCCCGCCCAGGCATAAAGAACAAGTTCAAAAACAGCTTGAATTTCCATTAACGCAATCAAAGTCGCAATTACACCAAATACGACCATCGTTATCCTACTGATTCTAATCATTTGTTTATCTGAATACGTTTTCTTTGTTACCGCTTTTAACAAGTCGCTAGCAAAAGATTGAGTTGCGACCATTAATTGTGAAGAAAAAGTCGATTGGATTGCAGCAAATATCGCCCCTATGATAACTCCGGCAACAATTGGGTGCATCGTCACTCCGACCAACGTTGGAAATACATATTCTGGATCTGCTAATTCAGGCATCATGATTCTTCCGATTAGTCCAAGTAGATTAGAACCTGTCATAACTACAACAACCCAGAACATCGCGATTAAAGAGGCTTGTCTTATTGTCTTATCATCTTTTGCTGACAAGAATCGTTGTACAATATGCGGCTGACCTGGCTCCCCTATCCCGAAACCTACTAATCCTATAATAATACCGAATGCCGCTGCACCAGTTGCCCCTCCGGCTGAGGAAAGTAAAATCGGATCAATAGAGTACAATGTACTAAAGAAGCTCCCAAACCCGCCCATTTCAAAAAGGATCATATAAAGAGGGAAAACCAATAGTACCGACAACATTAATAGACCTTGAAAAAGATCTGTTAATACAGCAGAATTATATCCTCCAAAAATGGAATAACCTAATACAAATGCTGCAGATAAAATCAATCCTAAACTATAATCAAAATCAACAATTGAATTGAGGGCTTTCCCCGCAGCAGTCAATTGAGATGCTAAGTAAGCAGTAAAGAATATGATCACAATAATACTCGCCACAATTTTTATCGTATTCGTACGATCTTTCAACTTCAGGCTAAAAAAGTCAACTAGACTTAGTGCACCTAACTCTGCCCCCTCTTTTCTAAGACGAGGAGCAACCGCAAACCAGTTAATGAGATAACCAACAATAAATCCAGGGAGCATCCACATAGTAGATATCCCAGCAGCATAGGCATATCCAGCGGCCCCTATAAAAATCCAACCGCTTGTATCCGTTGCTCCTGCGCTAATCGCAGTTGCCCACGGACCAAAATTTCGATCCCCCAGAAAATAACCTTCTTCACTTTTAGTCATCCGTCTTTCCGATAGAATTCCCACAGTAAACACTATAACTAAATATATACAAAATACTATTAGCATTATTCAGCTCCCCTTTTCTTCTCAGCCCTGCTAGCTAGAATAAATGTAGCTATAAATCCCAAAGCCGGAACAATAACGTAGAAAAACCACACTAATCCCATATTTCCCATTTCATTCACCACTCATTAGTTTATTTTTGTAAATCGTCTATTACTTTCCCATAGGAAAGTGTATAACCACCAACGATATAGACAGCACCAACCACTTCAACATCCCCCAATGACGCTAGTGGATCATCCACAGATTCTTCCCAATTGAGCGTCGCCTTACCAGTGACTCTTTTTTTTGTGACAGCATCGTAAAATTCGTTTTTCAGAATTGTGTTGATTTGTGTTCCATCGTGCTCGACATGTGGCATTCTTTTCACTTGAAGCCTTGGGAATAAATTTGGCTGTTCAAATTCAGTTCCATCTCCTTCAAAGTTAACGTCAATTATTTTTTTCCCTTTTCGACTTACACTACCTGAAACTTTATTTCCATCTACATTGAACTCGATTTCACCAAGTTTTTTCGGGTATCCCCAGATTTCCCTTCCTGCGCATAGCGCATCATCTGTATCCACGTATTCAAATGACATACAAGCACCATTGATATCTTTGTACGAGCAGGGAATGATAAGCCCGCCTTCATTGTAATTATCCAAACCATCAATTTCATTATTTCTTAAAAGAAATACTTCAAATACATCATCCGTCACCGTAAATTCTTTTGGCAACAGCTTTTGCATTTTTTCTTTATCTCCACGGCAATACAAACTTACCTTTTCATAGTCCGTATAGCGGTATGGAAGTTTCGGATACAATGGTGCATATTCAGGTAAGATTGAGTATTCGTATTTTGTCATAATTGTTCTCTCCTTTTGTGTTTGACTAATATAATGCAAGAAGCGTGCCAATTAATAAAACACTGAAAATGGCGCATTTTCAGTGTTTTATTAATTAATTACTCTTTTTAGTATTAAGTTTTAGGTAGTTACTCATATTTGAGTAGTTTTAATCTATGAATATGCGATTCCAACCCATATTTCTTTATCTTATTACTTAACGTTTGCTGCGGGATATCTAAATTCCTTGCCGATTGAGAAATGTTTCCTCCGGCTTGCTGTAAGGCTTCAATAATTAGTACCTTTTCTATCTTCTGAATTTCTTCCTTAAAACTTTTCCTCCGTGCTTCTCCAATTGCGACTTGACTTCCATCGTCTGGAGCTGAGACTCGAAGATAATCAGTGAATTGTATATCTGTTTTCTCGATAGAATCTGATTGAACGATATTCATTAACCTTTCAATCGTATTCTTTAGCTCTCTAATGTTCCCCGGCCAAGAATAGTTCACCAAATACTCAACAGCATCGTTTGATACCGTTTGTATGTTTTTCTTAAATACTTCATTAAAGTGATCTATGAAATGGTGAATGAGGATCGGAATATCTTTTTTCCTACGTCTTAACGGCGGTAGTTCTACGTATAACACATTTAATCGATAATATAAATCTTCTCGAATTTCTTGGTTAGCAAGAAGCTCTCTCGGATGAACATTGGTAGCCGAAATAATCCGGACGTTCACGGGGATTTCGATTGTTCCACCTACTCTTCTTACTTTTTGATCTTGAATAACACGAAGTAGCTTTGCTTGCATATTTTTTGACAATGAATTTATTTCATCTAAAAATAAAATTCCTCCATTAGCAATTTCAAATAAGCCTTCCTTATCCATCGCTCCCGTAAATGCACCTTTAACTGTACCGAAAAGATAAGACTCTAACAGATTATCAGGAATAGCAGCACAATTTTGAGTGATTAAAGGGATATTAGCAGAACTTGCACGATGGATATTTTGTACAATGACCTCTTTGCCCGTACCGGTCTCTCCATAAATTAAAAGGGGAGACGGAGAATTTGCGAGCAAATTAATTTGATCTTTAATTTTTAATATCGATTCATGTTCTCCAATAAAGTCATTGAACTCTTCCCTATGGTTATTCACTTTATCTTTATGCACGATTTGTTTCACCTGTAAATCCACTAATTGTTCTTTCAAGTTTTGCAGTGCAGAAAAGTCCCGAAATATTTCATATGCACCAACAACTTCTCCTTCCTTCATTATTGGAAATGTTGATGTCATAGTTGTTTTTTTTTCACCCCTATATGTCACAAATGTTTGCTGATTGTTAAGATTTTCTTTCCCGGTCTCCAAAACCTTCACAAAGGTACTTTGGTTAGTTACCAAATTGGGGAAGACGTCATAAATGCTTTTACCAATAATCGATTCATAATTCAATCCAATGGAGTTAACAGCTTTATTTGCAAACATGATAGTTAAATCTGTATCTATAACCATTACGCCCTCACTGATAGAATTAATAATCATGCGCTCCCAGTCCATAGTAGTCCTCTTCCCCTTCAACATTATTATTTCAGTTAACTTAACTTTGCCAAAGTATAATCAATACTTCAACTCCCAGGCTCCATAAAACCATTTCACTCTTCATGAATTGTTAACTTCCCGGTAATAGTTTGTTCATATTTGCCTCTTAGAATAAAGGTAATCAGATTAAACGGGAGGAATTCATTATGGATAACGAATTAAATACAATAGAAGAAACAACTCCGGTGCAAGAAGTTGTAAAGGCACCAAAGAAAAAAAGTGGTTCAGGTAAACGATTTTTATCAACAATCGGAGCGGGTGTCATAGGGTCCATGCTTACATTAGGAGTCGTCACCAATACCGACATTTTACAGCCAAGTGCTCAAGGGACAATCCCGGTGACTACACCGAATACGCCTTATAATGTGCAACAAACATCTGTCAAAAACCCAACGTCACTTGCAGATATGGTAGAGCAAGCATCCAGTGCCATTGTCGGCATCGTCAATTACAAGAATTCAGGCAATCGCTTCGCACAAAGCACAGAAGCGGTGAATAGCGGCACAGGCTCGGGTGTCATTTACAAAATCGAGGGCGACAAAGCGTATATCGTTACCAACAACCACGTTATTGATGGAGCTGAAAAGCTTGAAATCTCACTAGAAAGTGGAGAAAAAACAACAGCCGAACTAGTCGGTAAAGACGCGCTAAGCGATTTGGCGGTCCTCACCATTGATGCAAAGTATGCCAAATCAGTACTTGAATTTGGTAACTCAGATCAGCTACGTGCAGGCGATGCAGTTGTCGCCATCGGCAATCCGCTCGGACTTGATTTCTCCGGCACCGTGACACAGGGGATTGTCAGTGCTGTCAATCGGGCCATTAACGTCAATACATCAGCCGGCGAATGGGAAATGAACGTCATTCAAACAGATGCAGCCATTAACCCCGGAAATAGTGGTGGCGCACTACTCAATTCAGCCGGACAAGTCATCGGTATTAACAGCTTGAAGATTTCTGAAAGTGGCGTTGAAGGGCTCGGCTTCGCCATCCCGAGTAACGAGGTCATTCCACTAATTGAAGAAATGACCTCACATGGACAAGTTGAGCGTCCATACATCGGCATCGGTCTTGCAAATCTCGCACAAGTGCCACCAATGTACTTGCAAAAACTTCCTCAAACAGTTGAAGGCGGCGTAATGGTGGCCAGTGTCGATCCATTATCCGCAGCTGGCAAAGCTGGACTTGCAGTGGAAGACGTCATCACCGCCATTAACGGCACTGATATCACTAGTCCAACGGAACTACGCAAGTTTCTATATTCCCAGCTCAAAGTTGGTGATACCGCTACATTTACGGTTTACCGCGGTGCGGAATTAAAAACAATCGAAGTCACACTGACGAGTAATAAAACAACAATTGAATAATCACTTAGCAAAGACCTTTGCCACCGAAGCAAAGGTCTTTCTAGTTGCATATTTCTAATTCCCGATTTACCTTGAAGATACCTACTACAAAATGAGAGGAGATAAAGTCATTGAAAATCTTAGTAATTGAAGACAATGAAAGCGTCTCTTCGATGATTGAACTGTTTTTTTCAAAGGAAGGCATCGAAGGGGAATTCGTCAAAGACGGTCTTGAAGGTTATCGCCGCGCAAGTGAAGCCCATTGGGACTGCTTAATTGTTGATTGGATGCTACCAGGAATGGATGGCGTGTCCATTTGCCGGAAACTAAGGCAAGAAAAATATGCAGGTCCGATTATTATGCTAACCGCGAAAGACAGTGAATCAGACCAAGTACTTGGGCTTGAAATGGGTGCCGATGATTATGTCACGAAACCATTTAGTCCACTCGCTCTGATGGCACGCATTAAAGCCGTGACACGCAGGTATTCACCACAACAAGTGGGCGAGCAACAAGAGGGCGTCATTCAAACCACTCATTTCAACATCAATCACCACACACGTGAAGTACTATTAGACGGTAAGCCCGTCCTTAATTTAACACCAAAAGAATTCGATTTGTTGTCCCATTTCGCCCAGCACCCGAAACAAGTCTTTTCACGCGAGCAATTATTAGACAATGTCTGGGGCTATGATTTCTACGGCGATGACCGTACCGTCGACGTTCATATTAAGCGCCTTCGGACGAAAATCGCGACAGAAGAGCAACCCTTTTTCCACACCGTGTGGGGCGTCGGTTATCGGTTTGATGAAACACTCGGTGACACTAAGTGAAAGTCAAATACTTATACCAGCAACTCGCAAGCCATGTCAGCGTTATCGTCATCGCCTTTTTAATACTAAGTGTGCTGTTCTCTCATTATGTGGAGCAATTTGTCTATGACAATAAAACTGAAGAACTCGCGACGTATGGACAAACTATTTTACGCGACCTTAATCGCAACCCTCGCAATTCGACGAGTACGCTACAAGCCTATGAACATGTGCTAAATGGTCGTGATATTCAATACATTTTATTCGATGAACAATCAGCTATCATTTATTCTACCGAGTTAAAAGCGCCGGTCATTGGATTATTGAGTGAGGAAGAATGGCAGGAGATTAAAAACGGTAAAACCGTCACAGTTAAACAGGATTTCAAGCGTTTTGACGAAGCCGTCACCTTCGTCCTACTTCCCTATGTCCAAAACAACCAGTTTATCGGTGGCATTCTACTGACATCACCGATTAAAGGCTCAAAGGAAGTCATTGCGCAGATGAATACCTATTTGCTATTCACAATGGTACTCGCGCTAGCCGTCGCATTATTACTCAGTTGGATCTTATCAAATTTCCACGGTAAACGCATCAAACGACTGAGAGAAGCTACGTCACTTGTTGCACAAGGTGATTACTCCGTGCGTATTCCATCCGCCAATGTCGACGAAATCGGTGAACTTGCTGAAGACTTCAACAAAATGGTCGAAAAGTTGAATGTATCAATGGAGGAAATCGAAAGCCTGGAAAACCGACGACGCCAGTTCATGGCAGACGTTTCCCACGAACTACGAACACCACTAACAACCATTCGCGGTATTATCGAAGGCATGAGAAACGACATGATTTCGGAAACAGAAAAAGAAAAAGGCTTTCAGCTTGCTAGCAGCGAAACAATGCGACTCATTCGGCTGGTCAATGAAAACCTAGATTATGAAAAAATTCGTTCTAACCAAATTACATTACTCAAACAAGATATCCAACTCATTGAACTGCTGGAAATTATTCAGGACCAGCTTGAGGGTGTCGCGGCTGAAAAGCAAAATACAATTATTGTCGATGTAGCTCCTACCTTGATTGTCCATGCTGATTATGATCGGCTCACCCAGATTTTGATTAACATTACGAAAAACAGTATTCAATTTACCGAAAATGGATCCATCTTTTTGCGTGGCTATATGCAGAACGATATGACCGTGATTGAAATTGAAGATACAGGTATTGGCATTGACCCAGATGATGTTGAAAAAATTTGGGGACGCTTTTATAAGGCGATTGTGTCACGGACTACGAATCCATATGGAGAATTCGGACTTGGTCTATCCATCGTCAAACAGCTTGTCACAATGCATAATGGAACGATTGAAGTGTCTAGTAAACAAGGGAAAGGTACGACATTCACGATTTTATTACCGAACTAACCTCCTCCGTAATAATTTGTTCATATTTACGATGTACCATGAAGGTAATCAATGATTTTGGAGGAGAATACATGTCTAAAAAATGGCTATACCCGCTAGTAATTGCTGTCATCCTTGTGATAGCAACGGGGTGTTCACAAGAGAATGAAGAAATCGTCGCAACTGTTGGTGGTGAAAAAATCACCAAAGAAGAATTGTATGACACGCTTGTCAAAGCTTCTGGACAACAAGCGCTCGATATAATGATTGAAGATAAAGTGATTGCCATGGAATTGAAAAAGGAGAAAGTGACCATTCCTGATGAAGAAGTAGATGCGGAGTTTGCAACCCATGTTGAAAGTAACGGAGGGGAAGAAGCCTTTGCTGCCGCGTTAGAGCAAGCCGGTATTACCGAAAAGGAATACAAGGACAGTATCATTGAATATTTGTCCATCCGAAAAGTGGTTGAACCTCGCATCGAAATAACAGACGAGGAAACTAAAGCCTATTTCGATGAAAACAAAGAAACACTGAGCACAGTGGAGCAAGTTGAAGCCAGTCATATCTTAGTTGAAGATGAAGCAACAGCAAAAGAAGTTGCGCAAAAACTAGCTGATGGTGAAGATTTTGTAGCACTAGCAAAAGAGTATTCAATAGATGCCGCAAATGCTGAAAATGGCGGAGAGTTAGGCTACTTTGGTCGCGACGAGATGGCTACTGAATTTGAAGAAGCTGCATTTTCACTAGCAATTGATGCAATTAGTGAACCTGTAAAAACAGAACATGGCTACCATATCATTCACGTCACCGATAAAGAGGCAGCAAAAGAGGCTGTTTACGAGGATAGTAAAGAGGATATTAAAAAGCTGTTAATCGAACAACAAATGCAGACAGAGTATACTGATTGGTTGGATGAAGTGAAAGAGCAATATGATATTGAGAATTCGTTGTTAGGGAAGTAAATGATGAGTAGAACGGAAAAGCTTATGGGCTTTTCCGTTTTTCGTCCTTCATTCAATACAAATCAATATAGCAACAGTGTAAAGTTATTGGCGTTTACCGACCGTTTATTGGCGTCCATTGACCACTTATTGGCGTTCGGAATCGATTTATTGGCACTTACCAGCAACTTATTGGCGAATCAGGACTTTACTCTCACAAAAAACAGGGTACCAACGCATACAAACATGCGGCGTACCCTGTTAATTTATTTATTTATAAGCCATTGTCGCACGAACAGCTTTTTGCCAGCCGCCATAAATTTCTTCACGTGTTTCTTGCTCCATTTCTGGTTGGAACTGGCTATCGAGATGCCAATGTGCTGCGATTTCAGAACGATCCTTCCAAAATCCAACAGCTAAACCTGCCAAGTAAGCTGCACCTAATGCCGTTGTTTCACTAATGACCGGGCGCTCAACTGGTACGTTCAATAGATCACTTTGGAACTGCATCAAGAAATTATTTGCTACAGCGCCGCCATCCACACGTAACTTTTTCAATGTAATCCCCGAATCTGCCTCCATTGCATCCAGTACGTCTTTCGTCTGATAAGCCAATGATTCCAACGTAGCCCGTACAAAATGCTCTTTCGACGTACCTCGCGTTAATCCAAAAACAGCTCCTCTTACATCACTATCCCAATAAGGTGCACCTAGTCCAACAAATGCCGGTACTACGTAAACGCCTTCTGTTGAATCTACACGATCTGCATAGCGTTCACTTTCTGCCGAATCTCTGAACATCCGCAGCCCATCCCGAAGCCACTGAATCGCTGAACCGGCAACAAAGATACTACCCTCAAGTGCATATTCCACTTTGCCGTCAATTCCCCATGCAAGTGTCGTTAATAAGCCATGCTCCGACTTAACGGCCTTTTCACCCGTATTCATCAGCATAAAGCAACCTGTTCCATATGTGTTTTTCACCATACCACTCTCGAAACATGCCTGACCAAATAGCGCCGCCTGCTGATCACCTGCAATTCCCGCAAGTGGCGCCGCATGACCAAAGAATAGATCCTCATCTGTATGACCATAGATTTCAGATGAAGGGCGGACTTCAGGAAGCATAGATGCCGGTACGCCCAACATATCCAGCAATTCCTGATCCCATTGCAAGTCGTAAATATTGTACATTAGCGTTCTTGAAGCATTGGAATAATCCGTCACATGCGTTTTACCGCCGGACAATTTCCAGACCAACCATGTATCAATCGTTCCAAATAATAGATCGCCTCGCTCCGCCCTCTCTCTTGCACCTTCCACATTGTCCAAAATCCATTTAACTTTGGTGCCTGAAAAATAAGCGTCAATGAGCAATCCTGTCTTATCGCGAACCATGTCAGAGTGACCCTGCGCTTTTAATTCTTCACAAATATCAGCCGTTTGTCGCGATTGCCAAACAATCGCATTGTAAACCGGATCGCCTGTATGTTTATCCCAGACAACAGCTGTTTCACGTTGGTTCGTAATTCCAATTCCAGCAATTTGATCGGCATCGATATTTTTTTCAGATAGCACACCTGCAATAACAGCTAAAACCGAACTCCAAATTTCATCTGCCCGATGCTCAACCCATCCTGATTGTGGGAAATACTGCGTAAATTCCTGTTGGGAAGTATGAAAAATTTCACCTTTTTTATCAAATAAAATAGCTCGCGTGCTCGTCGTTCCTTGATCAAGTGCCAATATATATTTTTCAGTCATATTGTTCTCCCCCTATATAAGTTTTAGTGTTATGCACCTTTAGCAACTCTTTGTTTCACAACTACTTCAGTTTCTTTTTTAAGCGTAAACTGTGCTCCTAACAGAACAGCCAACACAACAGCTCCAACTACCCAAAACGCAACACTATTAACACCTGTGAAAAATTGTTGATAAAACAGTGCTCCGAACGTACCTCCCAGAATCGGGCCTACGATCGGGACCCATGCGTAACTCCAATCAGACGAGCCTTTGCCCGCAATTGGCAAGAAGAAATGAGCAATTCTTGGCCCTAAATCACGTGCCGGATTAATGGCATAACCAGTTGTTCCACCCAGTGACATACCAATAGCTACAATAAGCGCACCCACAATTAACGGGTTCAATCCTTCCGTAAACTCATTCGCTCCAATCATCAAAAGGCCTAATAGCAAGACAAACGTCCCAATCATTTCACTTGTCAAATTCGATAGTGGATGACGAATCGCAGGTGATGTCGCAAATACTGCTAATTTCGCACCTTGGTCCTCTGTCTTTTTCCAGTGAGGTAGGTATTGGAAGTAAATAATGACTGCCCCCAGGATAGCTCCAATCATTTGTGCCAGGACATAACTTGGCACATCAGCCCATGGAAATTCTCCAATCGAAGCCAGTCCAATTGTAACCGCTGGATTCAAGTGGGCACCACTAAAGTTTCCAACTGCGTAAACGCCCATCGTCACAGCAAGTCCCCATCCAAGCGTAATGACAATCCAGCCAGCACCTTCTGCCTTTGAATCTTTCATCAACACACCACCGACTACCCCTGCCCCAAAGATGATTAAAATCATTGTACCAATCAATTCCCCCAAAAATGGTGTCATTTCGTCTTCCTCCTTTGTTTTTGTAAGCGGTTACGCATGGTAGCATAAAAAAAGTCCACATTTAATCATCCGCTATGTGCAGAATGAATAAATGTGGACCTCAATGCTCAACCACTTTTTATTAACCTAGCCACAGTATAGTAAACATTCAAACTATTGTCAACACTTTTTTGGAAATAAATTAATAATTAGGATTGGCTATCGTTCGCAAACGCTGCCCACAGCTGCTGATTAGACGTCGTTACAGCCTTTGCTCCCGCATCTAATGCCGCATGAACATGCTCTTCTGATCGAATAAGTCCCCCACTAATAATTGAAATCCCCGTTCTTTCATGCACTTCACTAATAATTTGAGGAATGACCCCTGGCAAAATTTCAATGTAATCCGGTCTCGTCCGTTCAATGAGCGAATAACTCTTTTCCAAAGCAATTGTATCCAATAAAAACATCCGTTGAATCGCAATAATCCCTTTGGCCTTCGCTTTCATAATCATATTCGACCGGGTAGAAATAATACCCGCTGGCCGAATATCATTGCAAAGAAACTCTGCTGCATAGTCATCCGTTTTCAATCCTTGGATTAAATCCGCATGAATAATAATTTTTTTACCATAGCGATCTGATTCGTTTTTAATCGTTTTGAGATTACTAATATGCACTTCCAATAAGACAATATATTCATAAGGGCTACCCAACAATGATTCGAGCTGCTTCAAATTACGCAAAGCCGGTAAAATTTTTTGTTCACGAAAAGGCATAACATCTCCACTCTCCTTTTGAACAATTATAACTTGACTGCAGTTGTTGCACACAGGATTTCCTGCTGTAACTCCTCCGCATAACGCGTCTGCTGCTCCTCTGTCCAGTCAAAAATCGTTGCCATTTCAGTCATCACTTGATCTTTCCACTCCATAACGGTAGTGATATCAAATAATAAAGCCCCCGTCCTCCTAATAAAGAAATCAGTTGGTTTAACCGCCATCTCATGGTGAATCGCATACATTAATTGGGCATATAAAACAGCAGGTAACACTGTATCATTATCTGCCAAGTAGCCAAATACCGTTTCCACATTCGATCCATACATTTTCGCCAATTTGAGGCCTTGTTGTTCATCCAACCCTAAACGCTGCGCTTGCTTATTTTTAGCATACAAAAATTGTTGTAGCTTGGAAGAACCGCCCACATCTCCACCCGAAATCGGGAAACTTTTCGTCACACATGGACCAAATTGCTTGTTGCCTGTTGCAGCCAATTTCTCAACAACCATTCCTACAACCGTTTCCGCCATTTTACGATAACCCGTTAATTTTCCACCCGCAATGGTAATTAAGCCCGAATCTGATTGCCAAATCTCATCTTTCCGCGAAATTTCAGAAGGGTTTTTACCGTCTTCGTGAATAAGCGGACGAATTCCTGCCCAGCCGGACTCAATATCCTTTTCAGCGATTTGTAAATCCGGGAACATATAGTGAATCGACCCCATGATGTACGCACGATCCTCTGTCGTAATCTTAATCGTGGCGCGACTCGCATCATAAAATGTATCCGTCGTCCCTACATACGTTTTGCCATCCCGGGGAATCGCAAACACCATGCGTTTGTCAGGCGTATCGAAATAGACTGCCTGCTGCAACGGAAAAACAGATTGGTCAAATACCAAGTGAACCCCTTTGGATAAAATCAGGTGCTTCTCGCTCTTCGAACCGTCAATTTCCCGTACATCATCTACCCATGGTCCCGTCGCATTGACAACTTTTTTCGCCTGAACAGACACCATCTTGTCTGTCAGCATATCTTGAATTTCTGCACCTACTACTTGCTTACTGTCATTGTAAATAAACTGCGCCGCCTTAGCATAGTTCGTAACGACCGCACCATTTTCCACTGCCGCCTTGATTACTTCCATCGTCAAACGCGCGTCATCTGTGCGGTATTCCACGTAGACCCCACCACCAAGCAAGCCATCCTTTTTGACAATCGGGACTTTACGAACCGTTTCTTCTAGTGACAGCATCGTTCTTCTTTCTTGTTTCTTCACACCTGCTAAAAAGTCATAGACGCGCAGTCCAAATGATGTCGACAACTTACCAAATGTACCGCCTTTATGAAACGGTAACAGCATCCATTCAGGCGTCGTCACATGAGGACCATTTTCGTAAACAATTGCACGCTCTTTTCCGAGCTCTGCCACTTCTTTAATTTCAAACTGCTTTAAATAACGTAATCCCCCGTGCACCAATTTAGTGGAGCGACTTGACGTGCCCGATGCAAAGTCCTGCATCTCCACAAGCGCCACCTTCAAACCGCGTGTTGCCGCGTCTAAAGCGATACCTGCACCCGTAATTCCCCCTCCAATAACGAGTAAATCGAATGGCTCACCTGCCATTTTGTCAAACGTAGACTGTCTCTCCAAAGCTGAAAATGTACTCATAATAATCTTCTCCCTTTGCTATTTTATTTAACTTGATTCAGCAGAAGATAGGAACTTCTGCTGAATCAAGTTAAGCCTCCGGCGGATGTCATAAATTTTGAAAGGAACTAATTGCACAAGCGCAATTCAAAATTCGGACGCAATTAGGCCAAGGCGTAATTGATTAAAAAAAAGAGACCCGAACGCACACTACTGCATATTTGCAATAATGTCGTCAGGTCTCTCATGAGCTCAAACCGTTATCTATTAACTTGATTTCAGTTTATCATATGTCGGTGATTTTGGAAACCCTCGAGCTCTATTCACTTCTAAAAAACAGAAAATTTCATATACAAGGTTGTTTTTTTGGACGTAGTATAATAAGATAACTCTAAACCAACTAAACTAATAGGAATTATTAATATTCAACAGAAAGGAGTTTCACATTATGGCAGATGAAATGATTGCAGTTTCAGGTATAACCAAAACGTTTTTCACGGGTAGCGAGCCATCTCGCGTACTTGATGATGTTTCTTTCACCATACAAAAAGGAGAGATTGTCACATTACTCGGCAAAAGTGGCTGTGGGAAAAGTACGCTTTTGCATATGGTCGGCGGATTTACGAAGGCTGATCAAGGACAAGTGCTACTTGACAGTCAACAAGTACAGCGCCCGACAAAAAGATGCGTGATGTTATTTCAACAGCGCAACTTACTTCCGTGGCGATCCGTGTTGAAAAATGTTGAACTCGGTCTTGAAGGAGAAAAATTATCGGCGGATGATAAAAAAGAACGGGTCTTAGATGCTTTAAAGCTCGTCGGACTTGAACAGCATCTACATAAGTTTCCTCACGAACTCTCAGGGGGTATGCAACAACGAGTAGCCATTGCACGCGCATTTGCCATGCAGCCTGACGTCATTTTAATGGACGAGCCTTTCGCAGCGCTTGATACATTTAGTCGCTATCGTTTACAAGATGAGCTCGTTCGCATTCAATCACAAAAGAAAACGACCATTTTGCTCGTCACACATGATATCGATGAGGCTGTGTATGTATCAGATCGAGTGCTCATTATGAGCTCCCATCCAGGCAAAATCTATAAGGAAATGAAAATCGCGCAGACGAAACCACGTGATCGAAGTCATGGCGACTTCCATTACTTCCGCAAGAAAATTTTAGATGAGTTCGAACTAAGCGGCGTACCAAATACGTCCGAATACTCGATTTAAGAGGAGGAACAATGATGAGAAAATGGACGATACTACTTGTGGCTTGCGCACTGCTTCTGACAACAGCTTGCTCGAAACCTAACGAAAAAGCTGCTAGTGATAAACCAATCATTAAAATTGGTTATTTGCCAATCACACATGCTGGACCACTTTATATGGATGCCTACCTTCAAGAGGATTACACAATTGAAATGGTGAAATTCGGGTCATGGCCTGATTTAATGGATGCTCTCAACACAGGTCGGATTGACGGGGCATCAGCACTCATTGAATTAGCGATGAAAGCAAAAGAACAAGGGATTGATTTGAAAGCTGTCGCGCTTGGCCATACAGATGGCAATGTACTGATTTCCTCACATGACATCGACACTACAGCAGATTTACAAGGGAAAACATATGCCATCCCACATAAATTTTCATCCCATAATATTTTATTGAATGAGATGTTAAAAAAAGACGGCATGACTTATGAGGATGTCAATGTCGTTGAAATGGCACCTGCTGAAATGCCGGCCGCACTTTCAGAAAATCGAATTGCTGGTTACGTTGTTGCTGAACCTTTTGGGGCGCAAGCTGTCGTACTGAACAAGGGCCAAGTACATTATCATTCAGACGAGATTTGGCCCGATTCTTATTGCTGCGTCCTTGTCATGCGTAATGATTTTATAACGAAAAATCCAGATGTCACACAAAGTTTTATCAACCACTATGCACTTGCCGGAGAGCTTGCCAATCAAAAAGATGATGTAGTCTACGAATCCTTCGGTCAATTTATGAAGGTCGATAGAGAGGTACTCGACCTGTCATTGGAGTGGATTTCTTATGATAACCTTCGAATTGAGCAGCAGGACTATGACAAGCTTTCAGGATTTATGGTCGAAATGGGCTTATCCGATCAACCTCCATCGTATGAAGAATTTGTCGACAATACATTTATTGAAAAAGCGAAGTGATGCAGATGAAAATCGTAAAGAAATTCGTTAATTTTACAATTGGAATGGTGTTGCTTGTAGCCGTTTGGCAGCTCATTATACTCGTTGGTGGCTATGAGGAAGCACTATTCCCATCCCCACAAACAGTTGGGAAAGAGATTATTAATATGGTGATGGATGGCTCTCTTTTTGTTCATTTACAGGTGAGCCTTGGACGGTTTGCAGCTGGCTACCTACTGGCCGTTATACCAGCCATTCTTCTTGGAATGCTATTGGGCAGAATGCCACGCGTTTGGCAAATCGTCGACCCTGTGGCACAAGTATTACGTCCCGTTTCTCCTGTGGCATGGTCCCCCTTTATCGTCCTGTGGTTTGGCATCGGCAATATGCCGGCAATCGCTATTATTTTCATCGCCGCCTTTTTCCCTGTGCTACTCACAACAGTAAATGGCGTAAAGAAAATCGATCAAGATTATTTAAAAATTGCTGAAAACCTAGAGATTAAACAGCCACAACTAATGGTTAAAATTATTTTCCCAGCTGCTTTCCCCTCTATTGTGAGTGGTCTTCACCTGGCACTCGGGGCTGCATGGATTTTCCTTGTGGCCGGTGAAATGGTTGGCGCACAATCTGGTCTTGGTTATTTAATTGTCGATGCGCGCAATACACTGAATCTAGCTGGTGTACTGGCCGGTATTGTATTCATAGGACTATGCGGTTTCATCCTCGATCGGTTAATTGGACTGTTCGAGCTGTGGGTTGGCCGTCATTGGGGAATCCCTTCTTGAAGAAGAAAAGCGCAAGCGCCTGTTCAGGGGCGACAGGCATAAGACGGATTGGCGAAGAGGCGTTTTTTGCCTCGTAGCCAATATGGCTTATGACCCGAGCCCCTAGGTGCTGGAGTCTGGACGGAAGAAAAAAAGGAAGCATTATGCTTCCTCCTCAAGGCTTACCGCTTGGATATCATGGACGATTTCGCCCGTTCGTTTTGAATAATAGGTAAGACCTACTTCGTCACCTGTCGTCGTATGTACCAATTTTTTATAGCAGTGATCTAAATGGTCGCTCCCCCAGATAATGAGTGCATGGAATACATGCTCTAAGTCTTTCCCGCTTTCGGTAAGCGTGTATTGGTAGCGAGGTGGATGACTGGAATAGAGTTCTGATGTCACTAGCCCTTGCGCCTCTAATAATTTTAAGCGTTCAGATAAAAGATTCGCAGAAATACCATCTAGTCCCCGCTTGATTTCGTTAAAGGTTGTTTGCCCGATAAGAATTTCGTGAATGACGAGCAACGTCCAACGATCTCCAATAATATTGAGAGACTGAGCGATATTACAAGGTAAATCGTATTTTATTTTCACAACAAGCATCCTTTCAAAGAAATATAATTTAGATTATACATTAAATTTAGATTAATAGGGTTGCTTTTTTTAACTTAGTATAATATTATAACTAATAAGATTTATAATACAGATTGGAAAGGTTGGTTTTAACGATGGGATTATTTTTAGTTGAATCTTCTTTAAGTGGTATCGTGAGCACTAAGCAAGAGGCTGATCAAAAGGCAGCTGAACTCCAAGCAAAACTTGGTGAAAAAGAGGCGGCACTAATTGAATTACAAGTATCAAAAGATTTTTCACGCTCGTTTTTCATTGTCGAAGCAACTGACAAAGAAACTGCATCTAGTGTGTTACAAGAGGCAGGCATTACAATTGAACTGATTAAAGACGTACGGCTTGTCGGCGATGAGTTGGAAAAAGTAAAACAGCAGCAAGACGTTGTCAACTATTTAGTGGAATGGAACCTGCCAGAGGACTTAACAATGGATCAGTATCTCGCTCGCAAAAAGAAAAATTCTGTTCATTACGAAGAAGTTCCTGAAGTGGCGTTTGCTAGAACGTATGTCTGTGAAGATATGTCAAAATGTCTGTGCTTCTATGATGCACCTGACGAGGCAGCTGTCAAACGTGCACGCGAAGCAGTTAAAACACCAATCGATTCCATTACAGAAATTTTAGGCTAACAATAATAGGCGGAGGTGGTATCCATGAACAATAGCATAGTAGACAAAAAAGAGGTGCTCGACGCTTTAATCGAGCAAGAATTGAAGCCATACGTGAAACAGATTGATGTGGATGCTTTTTATGCTGAAACGTTTTTACGTAAACTCGGTGAATCGGGGCTCTTTTCTTCTGTTGGACGTACGAAAAATGAAGTTCTGTTAGACGAACTCGCAATCGTATCGACAACAGCAAAAACATGTATGACGACTGCTTTTTGTTTATGGTGCCACTTAGCCGCTTTAACGTATGTCCGGAACACGGACAATGAACAGCTACGCGCGGAACTACTGGCGCAGCTCGAAAATGGCAGCTTACTCGGTGGAACAGGCCTTTCCAATCCGATGAAATTTTACGTTGGGCTTGAAAATCTACATTTAAAAGCGGAGCGAGTCGATGGTGGCTATACCATCTCAGGCGTACTTCCCTCCATTTCAAACTTAGGGAAAGAGCATATATTTGGAGTAATCGCTGGCTTAAACGATGATGAGCGCATTATGTGTTTAGTAGCCTGCGACTCAAAAGGCTTGTCACTAAAAGAGCGCAATGATTATCTCGGACTAAACGGCAGTGCGACATATGCTTGCGTCTTTAAACAAGTATTTGTTCCTGATAGCCGCGTCATTTCCGAAGATGCCGACACCTTTGTAGAAAAAGTGCGCCCCGTATTTATGGCTTATCAGATTCCTCTTGGTCTCGGGGTAACTGCAGCATCCATTCATTCAATTGAAAAAGTATACCAAAAACAAAATGGCTGCAACCAATTTCTACAAACCCAACCTACAAAACTGAAGGAAGCCAATGAGGATTATGAAAAAAAGTTAGTCACTCTACTTGAATCCGAACAGTGGGACTGGAAAGCAATCGCAAAGATTAGATTGGATTCCGCTTACTTAACCCTTGATGCCGTCCAAGCTGCCATGCTACACCACGGTAGTGCTGCCTATCTAAATACAAGCGCACCTGCAAGAAGATTACGGGAAGCTTATTTTTACGCTAATTTAACACCGACGATTAAGCATTTAGAGAAAGTATTATGTTCATAACCACCAAAAAGCCGACTTCATCACAAGTCGGCTTTTACATGTATTCCTTCTTTATGAAACGTACTTGTACTTTCATTTGCTACCTATCGAACCTACAGATCGTTTATACAGCTTAAAAGATTGCTCTATACCATTCCGCCGCTGCGTCCACTTCTGTTCGTGTCAACGAATGGCCATTCATTTCCCAATGCACCTTCACTTGTGCTCCTGCCGACGTCAACAGTTCGTCTAGGTCCTCAGATTCTTCCGCAGAACACATCGGATCATTTTTTCCAGCTGCTATAAACACCGGAGTATCAGCCAAATCTGGCAAGTCAATGCCACGCCTCGGAACCATCGGGTGATGCAGAATCGCACCTTTCAAAGCTCCTGCGTAATGGAACAACAGGCTCGCCGCAATATTAGCCCCATTAGAATAACCAATTGAAATGATGTTGGACCTATCGAAACCATGTTTCTCGGCTGCTTCGTCCAAAAATTCATTCAATTCTTTCGTACGGAAAATTAAATCTTCCTCGTCGAAAACACCTTCAGCCAATCGACGGAAAAAACGTGGCATGCCGTTTTCAAGGACATTTCCTCGCACACTCAGTACTGATGCTTCTGGGGCAATCAAATCCGCAAGCGGCAGCAAATCATTTTCCGTCCCCCCCGTGCCATGAAGCATTAGCAATACCGGTTTCGAGGCATCTGTTCCTTGTTTGAATATATGTTTCATCTATCAATCACTCCATTTCACCCGTTTGTGATAGCTTTCTTATTGCGACAATAGCAGTTCTACGACGAACAACCATTGATTTTTTCATCATTTATTTACACTACTACGGCGGATTAAAATAATTTATCTTGAATCTGAGACAATAGTAACAAATAGTTTTATAGTTGTCAAAGAGGTTGCTCGACACACGAAAAAAAGAGGCTCTGCTGATTCTCCATTGCAGAATATGAGACTTAGATGGCTAGTTTTCAGGACATTTTGAGATTTTTCACTGACAGTTTGCACTTTTCACTGACAGTCCAATATCTTCATCCAAAACTTGAACATCGCCAATATTGCTTGGCAATGGGCGGTGACAACCAGGCAAGTCCTTTACTTTCCGCCTGATGAATCGGTAGCCACTTTTCTCCCTCTCCACGTATCATATAAATTTCGTGATGCGGTGCTTGGTCATGATAGCCCGTCATATCAAAAGTACCGTTCCGGCGCATAACAGCACGAACCTCATAGTCAATTTTTGGTGCGGTCGTCAGGGGGTTGCCAACTGCATGTGTCAAATGGAAGCCAGATTCCTCTCGCCCATGATCTAAGCGTTTCAAGACAATGCCCTCATGCGAGGCAGTTGCTTGTTCCCGAAACCGTTTCAAACGGCTATAGGCAATCGATAACCCAACCATTTTTGTGAATGTTAAAGGTGCGCCGACCTGATCGTATGCGAGTTCAATATCAGCGCGAGTTCGAAAACTCTCGCCACTGGCATCAAATCCCCTGTCATCACCTTTAAAATAACGATTCCATGACAACCGATTTGGATTAGCTACCCATTTGTCTGCCAAAAATGTTGTATAACGATATTTCCATTTATCTACAGTCAGACGCCGAACCTTATCTTGAACGGGCATCAACAATTCTGTTGGCCTCGCAATCCATTTCGTCACCTCAAATACTTCAACGGCTGCCTCTTCTTTCGATGATGCTGGATTCAACATACCAAAAATAGTTGAAGTTAGTGATTTACTCCTATTAAACCGATCTTCTGATTTAGCAAGCGAACGCTGCGAACGAATCGCATAACGATAGGTTTCATCTAACGAAAAATCCCGATCCACGTAACAATTGTTCTTTACCGTTGCCAGATAGACATCATTTCGGAACACCTCATAGTCCTTAACATCGCTCATTTCCTCCCACGACAAGGCAATTTGTGTTTTCGCGACAATGGTGGTCATAACAAGCGATTGTAGCGGGTTGTCATTGTTTTTTCGCTCAGCAAATGCCGATGTTTGCAGCGCGATAACGTCGACCACTTCACCATCTTCCGTGCGTTCAATCGTGTAGTTATACAATTTAGCATGCTTAAAATCACCATCATTAAATTCGGGCACGGTCCCCTCGTAAACATGCTCACCATCTTTATAAACGTGATAAATTCCACCAACATCATTCCATGTGAATGAAATAACATCTGCCTGGTGCACAACCATTTTCATTTCAAATAGCACAGTAGTCACACTCCTTATGACAAGTGTGAGGTACTTTTTCCTCCGTTAAACATGGGAGCAAAATTCACACCGTTTTTCTTTCTCCTCCAATAATGGTATAGACAATCCCGCCGAAAATGAGAAAAATACCAATAGTCTGCAGACCAGAAGGATAGAAATCTAAAATATTCGTATCGAGTAGGATAGCAACAACTGGATCGACAAATATGACAACCGCCGAAGGCTTAACTGTGAGGAATTAGACTTCATTCCGCCACTTTCCACAATTCCTATTCATATAAATAAAAACTGTGCCTGTCCACATCGTAGGAGCGAGGGGTGGCAGGCACTGTTTATTTTCATTGTTTGAATGGCTTTACTTATGCAACTTACTTTCTATTTGCATCAGTAACGTTGATAGCACTTTTGCAGCTTGTGCACGAGTAGAAGATTCTTTCGGCTGAAATTTGTTTTCATAGCCTTCCATTACGCCTAGTGTACGTGCTTTTTGGACATCTTCTAGTGCATAATCGCTTACGGTTTTAATATCGCTATAGCTCTGTTTCCCTTCAATGGCTACCATTGTCTTTGTTGCGTATTCATATGCATTTACGGCCATTACTGCCATTTGTTCACGTGTGAGTTTTGCATTTGGATTGAATAGCTCATCTGATCCACCCTGATTAATTTCAGCTTCCAAAATAGCCTGTACTTCATCCTGTGCTAGGCTCAGAATATCGGAAATCGCTTGCAAATCAAGGGCATTGGCTAACATCTCCGTAAACTGTACACGAGTTACTGTGTCTTGAGGCGCAAAAGCCGTTTCCGTTTTGCCTTTAATTACGCCGCGCTGATACAAATCATCAATAAATGGATACGCCCAATGGCTCTCTTCGACATCTTCAAACAAACCTGATTTAAGCATGCCTTTTCCACCAAATTCATAAATCGCAACAGTACCAGATACTTCATGAGTCGCTGCTAATAAGGCATAACCTGTAGGGCTTTTATCAGCTGATATAAAGCGTAAACCTTCAGGGGATACATCCCCTTTAATATCCTCACTATAATCTCTACTTGTAATAAATGTAATGAATTCGGGTTTCAATGGATTTGCGAGGTCATAGACCATAATTCCACTCACTCGCTCCAAAGCGATAAATGCATAATTGTTGCCGTCAATTTCCCCACTGACAACAGTTTCTGGTTCTGGACCTTTTGCCGAGCTCCGTTTGTCGTAGGCAATTTCCTCGTTGTCCGCGTTAAAGAACTGAGGGATTGCTTCAGATGTAATTTGCTCGAATTCACTTCCGCTATCAAAAACGAGCTCCATTGTTTCAGCGTCAAAGATTGAAAAACTACGTCCACCGTACGAATGAAGCGCCTCATAAGAACCGTCTGTTGCCATACCTTGCTCGAGTGTGATTTTGGTTTTCTTCATCTCATCGAATAAACCATCCGCCACTAACTGATCGAGTTCTTCTTGCGTGAACCCTTTATAGTGATTGGCATTCAATTTAATCTTATCGGCGATATCACCGATTTCCGCCTCTTCGGAATACGCATCGTAATCTCGGGCGTCTCCTTCATTAGGTGTTAAGATATACGTTTTGCCACCGGATGTAAACGTGTCAATGGCATCTGGCATATAAAAACCTAGAAGTGGAAGGCGTTCAATTGTCGTCTCATCATTACGCTTCCCATCAAGTTCGTTTCCGGGAATGGAGTGATCTTTCACTCCGAGCCCTTTCACATGAAGGATTTTTTCTGCTATAAGATCAACCGTAGCGATAGCGTTATTTTCTTGCATCGATACATACGCTAGTTTACTATCTTCAGAAACTGCTACATATTCAGGCTCCAATTGCTGAAGGGTCGTCCCTTTAGAATTCACTCGCACTTTTCCATCAATCTCTACACCTTTAAACGAAAGCGTATTTGCTGTGAAATTGCTTGGTTCTTTCGTGATGTCAATGATGGAAATCGTACCTTCCGGATCAACCGCGTAGTCGTCACTCGGCTCTCCTTCATTAGCAATGATGGCTTTTGTTCCGTCCGGTGTAAATGTCACCATATCAGGCAACGAACCCACTTGCACATTCGAAATGTATGCCCCGTCTTTCGATAGAAAAACAATATAACCGGGGTCTGTTTTCGGATTGCTCACAACAGAAACAGCAACTAAATCCTTTGTCGGATGTGATGCCACACTCGTAATATCTGCTACATTTTCAATTCCAAACTCCAATAAAAATACCCGTTTTAATGCCCTTACTTTTGTAAATTCACCAGACGTTAACGATTCAAAAGAAAGAATATCAATTCCAGATACGACGCCATTTGTTACAAAGGCACGTTTTAGCGTCTCATCATAAGCTATAATTTCAGTACCACCAATACCTACAGTGCTGTCATACTGACCAATTTGCGTCACGTTCAAATCATCTCCTTTATATTGAAATAAAGACGATTGTTCCGCAAATACATTGTGTGGCTGACTTGCGCTAAAGAGAACACTTGCTGCCGCAAGTCCTGTTATTATTTTCTTTCTCATTGTCATCTGTTTGCCCTCCAAATATGTTATCTTCCTATCACCAATTCTAGCTGTCTATTATTAAGCTAGTATTAATTTATTGTGTTTTTTCTACATCTGTTGATTCACTATTTATTTGCATAAAACACTGTCAATAAAGGCTACAAAACGACTATTGTTACTCGAACATTTCCGGTCCGCTTTCGGCAAACGATTCACGATACCATAGTCGAGGAACAAGTGTAGCTAGAAATGACTTCGTCATTTCTAGCTACACTCTTTTCGATAATCCTATTGCGAATCATTGCCTGCCGTGTCCCTGAAATCCGCAAGTGAGAAATACAGTTGCTTGGAAAGGAAAAGAATAGAGGACTTTCTATCAAGAGTGTAAGTGCCCGAAGATACAATTCCGGGCACGCTTGCACGCTGTACAATGCGTTTCTTTCTTACTTTTTAGCGAAGTCTATGCTTCTAATCATGCGATGCCTTTTATAGCAAATGGCGCGTCTTTAAAATAAAAAAAGAAAAAACTATAGAGAAAACATCAGCCGCCAAAATTGCATCTTTGGCGGCTTCTCTCCCGATAAGGAGTAGGCTATTCTTACGTCCCAAAAAGCTTTAGCACTTCGCGTATCTGCGCTTTTGAAGAGCGACGGATGAAGGACCACCATACGATTACCGAAAAAGGTGTGTAAGGATGCGACTATGTCGCGTCCCTACACACTAAACATCTCGGTAATCGTATAGAAGTCATTCAATCCAAAACGATTCAAAAGCAACTATACACGTAGTAGCTGGTGCATGATTAAGTTATTTGTTGGTTGATTTTGTTTAATTAACAGACGTGTATTTTTTCATAAGAATCCATTCGTCAGTATTAGTCCGTGTTGTTATGAACACGGATTAAATGATACAATGAGTATACATATATCAAACCGTACATATACTATTGGAAAGGAATGATGAAAGTGAGTGCTTCTACTTTGGACAAATCAAAAAAAACCGTTAGTTCAGACACGTTAAACTTCCTTAAAAATAACGTATACAATATCACAGATATCACACGCCATAACAAACTAACTGAAATGCTTGATCGTTTTTCTGAAGAAGTAACTGATGAAGTATTTATCATTCAAAACGCAAAAAATAAAAATGCAAAAGGTGCTTTTTTAGACCTAGATTATTTCGAAGAACTCCTAGCCAATAAAGAGGCTCTTGATAATGCCCTAGATGAATTAATCGAAGAGGCCGCCATACAAAGGTTAAACAGTAAGGCTACATTATCCCTACATGATGTGTTTGACGAAGATGATATCGACTTTAACCAATTAATGAAAGAAATTGGGGACTAAAACTTGAATAATCTAGACGAACTTACCCAATTTTTAATCGACAACTACAATGTAGAGCTAAAATTCACACCCGAAGTTAAACAAGACTTAAAAGCCATCAATAAAGGAAATCGAACAAGTACACTAGCTCTTATTATTCGGCGAGCTAAACAAGGACCGCTTTTTGTACCTGATGGTGTCGCAAAATCGCTACATGGAAATTTAAATGGATTTGCAAAAATTAAATCGAAATCGACTAACATCAGATGTATCTATCAACCTGTTAAATCAACCATTACAAGGATGGATATGATTGCGATTGGCCCCCGAGATAAAAGCAAGGCTTATAAATTAGCTGCAGAGCGTTTAGAAGGTTTTTATGCGGAGAGGCAGAACAGTAAACAATAGTTGTATGTCTTGATAATTGTCCGAATTATGTTATAGTTATGATGAAAATCGAATATTTTTCGCCACTAGGGGAGTCTTGTTAAAGGCTGAGACGCATATAGATATGCGGACCCTCGGAACCTGATCTGGATCATACCAGCGTAGGGAAGTGGGACTGCGCTGTTATTTTATGAACCAAACCATCGTGGGCCGCTTCCTGATTACTATCAGGGGGCGGCCTTTTTAATTTTATTCAGCTGAAATTCAAACCCCGCTGAATAAAATTAAAGCCTCCGGCGGATGTCACAGATTTTGAGAGGAGTTAATTGAGCAAGCTCAATTCAAAATCCGGACGCAAATACGCCAAGGCGTATTTGAGATTTTCAAAAATAAGATTACGAGGAGTGGACAGGATGACGTTTTGTGAAGAAGTACGGTCAGAATGTGATGCATTATGGCAAGGAAGCTTTGACCATCCATTTGTCAAAGGAGTTGCGGACGGCACGTTGCCAGTAGAGGTGTTCAAGTTTTATGTACAACAGGATTCTTATTATTTGTCGCATTTCGCAAAAATCCAGGCGCTAGGTGCTGTGAAGGCACAGGATTTACAGACGACTCAACGGTTTGCAGCACACGCGGAGCGAACATGTAATGCAGAAATGTCCTTACATGAATCATTTTTCGGCATGTTAGACATAACGGAAGAGGAGCGTGCAGCGTTTCAGCCAGCACCAACAGCCTATCAATACGTTTCACATATGTACCGCGCAGCTCACGAAGGTGATTTAGCGGATATCCTCGCTGCACTGTTACCGTGTTACTGGTTGTATTATGAAATTGGCGAAAGACTCAAAGACGCGAAACCGAATCACCCTGTTTACGATAAATGGATTCAAACATACGGTTCAGAATGGTTCGCCGAACTTGTACAAGAACAAATTGCCCGGATGAATAAACTAGCGGAAGCCGTTTCACCTGAGAGACGTACTCAGCTAAAAGAACATTTCCGTAAGAGCAGCTATTATGAGTGGCAGTTCTGGGAAATGGCCTGGACAAAACAACAGTGGACAATCCACTCATACGAAGAGGTGTCGAGCTAATGATACAAAAATTGCGAACAGATCAACCACTCGTGCATTGCATCACGAATATTGTCGTTGCTAATTTTCAGGCGAACGGTCTGTTGGCACTCGGCGCTTCTCCTGTCATGGCGGACGCCGTAGAGGAAGCTGCCGACATCGCTAGCATTGCGTCTTGTACCGTGCTGAATATCGGCACACTGAAACGGGAGACCGTAAAAGCGATGCTGCTTGCAGGGAAAAGTGCCAATCAGCATGGCAAGCCTGTCGTTCTCGATCCCGTTGGTGCGGGAGCGACCGCTTTCCGTAAGGAGTCCGTTCTGGGAATTTTGCACGAAGTCGATGTGACACTCATCCGTTGTAATGCGGGCGAACTGGCCACAATTGCAGGCGTGAAATGGCAGGCAAAAGGTGTCGATGCCGGTCAAGGAGATGCAGATTTAGCTACACTTGCAGAGGAAGTTGCACGTAGACATCACTGTATCGTCGCCGTCACTGGCGCGGTTGATATTGTAACTGATGGCAACAAAACGCTGCACATTACAGGCGGGCATCCATTGATGGCTAAAATTACAGGCAGCGGTTGCCTACTAAGCGCCGTCGCTGGTGCATTTTTGGCTGTCGCAAATGAAAAACAATTAGACGCGGTGGTAAGTGCATGTACTTTCTATAAACAAGCTGGACAACTGGCGGCTGAAAAATCCGAAGGCCTCGGCGATTTTCAAGTTCAGTTTTTGAATGCCCTTGGAGGTGAAACGAGATGACAACTATCGCTTTAACAGTTGCAGGCTCCGATAGTGGTGGCGGCGCAGGCATTCAAGCCGATTTGAAAACATTTCAAGAGTTAGGGGTCTTCGGGACATCAGCACTAACAGCTGTAACAGCACAAAATACATTAGGCGTACACGGGGTTTATCCAATTGAGGCAGCTGGCGTAACCGCGCAAATGCGGGCAGTGCTGGATGACTTCAACGTTGATGCTGTGAAAACGGGCATGCTATTTTCCGCTGACATCATCCGGGCTGTAGCAGAAACGCTGAAATTTTACGACTCTCCTACACTCATTATTGATCCCGTCATGATTGCCAAAGGCGGCGCTTCCCTTTTATTGGAGGAGGCGATTGAGGCATTGAAAACATTTTTAATCCCAATGGCCTCGGTCATCACGCCTAATATTCCAGAAGCAGAAGTACTAGCAGGAATGACAATTAAATCGGATGGAGATGTCGAGGAAGCTGCGAACCGCATTTTGCAGTTAGGGGCAGGAGCCGTTGTCATGAAGGGCGGTCATAGACAAGGAGTCGACTATGCGGAGGATTTATTCCTATCAGCAGATGGCGAACGCCTTGCCCTTCGCTCCGAATGGATCCACACCCCCAATACGCATGGCACTGGCTGTACGTTCTCTGCGGCGATTACCGCACGGATTGCACAGGGAATACCCATTTCTGAAGCCATTGTCGATGCCAAACGGTTTATCCAGGCGGCCATTGCTGATGGTTTGACTCTTAGCACAGCTGGACATGGTCCGACCAATCACTGGGCATACAAGCAACAGAGTGAAGCAACGAGAAAGGAGACGGTATTCATTGATTGAGAAACAGCTACAATTGTATTTCATCATGGGTAGTGTCAATACAAGGGCGTCTAATCCACTGGATGTATTGGAGTCAGCACTACGAGGCGGCGTAACTTGTTTTCAATTGAGAGAAAAAGGGCCGGGTGCTTTAGTGGGCGATGAAAAACGAGCGTTTGCTGAAGCCTGTCAAACACTTTGTCATCACCACAATGTCCCATTTATCGTCAATGATGACGTGGATTTGGCGATAGCCATCAATGCAGACGGCGTGCATGTCGGACAAGATGATGAAATGGCAGCCGCTGTGCGGGAGCGGATTGGAAAAGACAAGATACTAGGTGTCTCCGTGCACAACGAATCGGAAATGCTGGCGGCTATCGAGGTAGGTGCTAATTATGTTGGAATGGGGCCAGTTTACGCAACGGCATCCAAAGCAGATGCCAAACCTGTTAGCGGGACAGCTTTTATCCAAAAAATGAGCAGCCTTTATCCCACTATACCCATTGTCGGTATCGGCGGCATTACAGTCGCTAACTTTGAACCAGTCTTAGAAGCAGGCGCTTCAGGCGTCTCCATCATTTCAGCCATCGCCTCAGCTATCTATCCCTATACTGCAGCACGCCGTTTCAAGATTGCGATAAGCAAGGAGGTTTTTTCATCATGACAACTAGAAAAATGGTCATCATGACGATGTTCGTTGCCATTGCGGTTGCCGGCTCCACATTCGTATCATTCCCAGCAGGCATCGCACGCGCCTATCCTGTTCAACATGCCGTCAATGTCATTGCCGCTATTATGCTTGGACCTGTCCCAGCCGTCATAATCGCCTTTGTGACCGGGCTCGTTCGGATACTCACTGGCACAGGCTCACTGCTCGCATTTCCAGGCGGCATGATTGGTGCTTTCCTTGCAGGTATTTTGTATAAGCAATTCGGTAAAACGTGGCTGGCAGCTGTCGGGGAAGTTATCGGGACTGGTGTTATCGCCTCACTCATTGCAGTTCCTTACGCAAAAATACTAATGGGGACTACGATGACTGCCTTGTTCTTCGTGCCGCCATTTCTTGTGTCCAGTGTAAGTGGTGCGGTGCTCGGCTTAGTGCTTGTTGTACGATTGCAGCATACGAAGGTTAACGGTAGGATTGGTGGAATGTTGTGAGGTTTTAGGGTTACGTTGTTTAGTTGATGGAGGACGTTGCTTAGTTCGTGGAAAGCGTTGTTTAGTTTATATGAATACATTGCTTCCTTTCGATAAATTAAATAGCCGCCTAGCCAGGCGGCTATTTATTCCACTTATAAAATCAGACCTTACTCCGAACTTATTTCCCAGGCAATTCTCTCAACTGCCTACTTAACTCATTAAAAGTTCTATCCAGTTCAGCATACTTCTTGTCACCTAACTTCAACAAACTCAACTGTCCAAGCACTGCCTGTAACTCCGTTTCAAGACGCAACCGCTCCTGCGCCGTCTCTTCCGGTCGCACCGTAGCCCCACGTGCTTGCCATTCCGCCAACGTCATTGGCACTTTCCGTATCGTTCCCTCATCAAACACCAGTAACCCGTCCGCCATACGTTCCGTAAAATAACGGTCATGCGAGGCAAAAACAAGAGTTCCTGGAAACGACTCCAACGTCTTTTCAAGCTCTTCCCTCGATGGCAAGTCTAGATGGTTCGTCGGCTCATCCAACACCAATACATCTACCCCCTCAAGGATAAACTGCATCAGTTTCACTTTCACGCGCTCACCCATACTTAACGCAGACAGCGGTATATGCCAATGCTCTTTCGTAAACCCAAGATTCATCAAATTGGTACGAATCAATCCTCGCTCCTGAAACGTATCCACATAAAAATACTCCGCCATCGTCATGTCCTCAGGCAAATCCAGCACTGTCTGACTCAAATAGCCAATCGTCATCCCTGACGTTGTCCACAAATCCCCGTCATACGTCTCCTCACCAAGTACCATTCGAAATAGCGTCGATTTCCCAGCACCATTCGAACCAATAAGACCAATCCGTTCACCAGCTTGCACGGTAAACGACACATCTGCAAACAATTCCTGCCCATCAAATACCTTTCGAACACCCTTCAACTCCAATACTCGTTTCCCTTTCTTCTTGCGCCCCTTAACGTCAAAGGACACGCCAATTTCATCTTCTGGTTTGTCGATACGATTTTTCTCCAATTCCCCTTCTAACCGCTTCTGCTTCGAGCGAATCTGCACATCACGCTTTTTCGCCTTCATCCGAAAGTATTCCTTTCCTCCCATCACCCTTCCGCCCTTTTTCGTCGATTCCGCATGTGCCTTCGCCGACCAATTTCCTAACGCCTCAATCTGTTCCTCCACTAGTGCAATTTTCCGTTGCTGCTGTTCGTAATGCTTCTGTTGCGCTTCTCGGTCTGCCTCTTTCTTCTTGCGGTAATCCGAATAATTCCCCGTATACACCGTCAATTTGCCGTGCTCGATTTCAAAGACGATATCCGCCGTCCTGTCAATGAAATGCCGATCATGCGAAACAATCATATACGTCCGCTCACCTTTATGAATCAAGCGAATCAATTCCTCCACACTGTCACTGTCCAAGTGATTCGTCGGTTCATCCAACAACAAAAGCTGACTGTCATCAGCAAGCACCGCAGCGAGTCTCATCTTCATCCGCTCCCCACCACTTGCTGAAACATACTGCGCGCGCTCCGGCACCTTCCATTTCTTCCGGTACAAATGCGTCTCCGCCCGTTCCCAATCCGGCACCCCTTCTTCTTCCTGCTCCTGCCTGAAATACGTAACAGACGGCGCCTTACCACTCCAACCAATCGAACCCGAAGTCGGCAATACCTCTCCTGCTAACAACGATAACAATGTCGTTTTCCCCGCACCATTCGCTCCAACAATCGCAATACAAGCCCCCTCCGGAATATCCGCAGACAACCGATCCAAAATCACCGTTTCACCGTACGCAACTGATAATTGATGTAACGTCCCTAAAAGCATAGTCATTCCTCCAAGTACGGAGAGATTAAAAAAATCCCTCCGAAAAAGTAATCGGAAGGATTAGTCGCTATTCGTCCAAATCAAATACGCCTTGGCGTCCAGATTTTGAATTGAGCACAGCTCAATTAACTCCCTTCAAAATCTGTGACATCCGCCAGAGGCTTTAACTTGATTCCGCAGTGAACTTCTGCTGAATCAAGTTAAAAGTTCCCTAAAAAGCCCCGTTGCATACGCAATGAGCAAGGAAATGACTTAAAAATGGACAGACCAATCCTGTTTTCCGTGTAAATAAAAAAATTCATTTTAGCGGATTTGCAAGATTAGTTATCCATTGTCCACCCGTCATTCCCTTCTCAATCAATTACAAATAGTATATCACAAAATCCTAATAAGTCGTTTATTTTATGACTTGTAAGGGAATCATATTTCACAACAACAAATCGAAAGAAGGCGTATCATTATGCATGAGCATGACACGGACCACAGGCCTGATAACCCCGACAAATCTATGTGGCTGAGCCTATTTGGGGCTCTCGTCATTATTGCCGTTATCATTATCACAAATCTCACAATGGGATAAGAACTTTTTCTTTCCAATTCCAACTAGGCCGACATGCAATCGGCCTAGTTAGATATAGATATTGAACACGCCTTTTAATTTATATACTATCGATTCGAACTAACTATCTCACAGTAAATCGGTGCAAAATACTAAATATTCCTTGCATTTAGTTATTTTGACTGATACACTTTCTGTAGGTTAATATAAGTGGTTTGAGTTATGGAGAGACCAGAACAACATTATTGCGATTACGCAGTCATGTTTGTTCTGGTCTTTTTGTTTTGAGAAAAGTAATGATTTTGTCATTTAAATCATAGGGGGAATTATTTATGCATTTAGTAAAGTCGAAGATTAACAAATTAAATATAATAATTTTAGTGTTAATTGTAATGGCTATTTTTTCAGGTTGCTCATTGAGTAACACTACAAAAAAAACTGATGAAAAACAGCTGGTTACACAGCCAGAGCCCAATAAGGAAGAAACAGTAGAAGTAACACAAAACTCAACCGCAATAGATTTAATGCCATTTTATGAAGAAGTTAAGAATTTAGAAGGACAAGCTGCTTTGGCATTCTTTGAGAGCTTGTCATCGAAAGGACTCTCCGATAATGATATTTTAGAGTTCTTTATTAATCTACCTTTGTCAGATGCAAATAAGGATATAGTTGCATTATATGAGAGGGATAATTTTGAAAGCTATATGAGCTCCTATCCATCTGGGGAAGCACATGAAGGTTTTAACTGGACGAAAGGCAGTGGGACTCATATTACAGGATCCTTCAGTGAGTTGGAATTAAAATTACCGTTTACAGACTATGTGAAATTGGCGGAAGGTCCCGTAGGAGATCCACAAAGAACCTATAGAATTGGCGTGGCTATTCATGGATTTGATCAACCTTGGAATGTGGGGTTAGCAGATTCTGCACAATGGGAGGCTGACAGGCATTCGAATATTGAAATAGATGTAAAAGATGCACAATGGGACAATGACCGAATGGCGGATATTATTGATAGCTTCGTCTTACAGAAAGTCGATGGTATTTTAACTTGGCCTATGGTGGAATCGGAAACAACGATTATGCCTGTCCAAAGAGCAATTGAGGCAAATATTCCTGTAGTAAGCGTTGACAGAATGACAGGGTTTGAGGAAACAACAAGTAGGGTGACCGGTAATTTTCCTGCGAATGGTGCTCAAAGTGGAATGTATCTAGTTTGGAAGCTTGCACAAGAGGGCAATTTGAAGGCCAATGTAGTTCTTCTAAGAAAACCATTAGGCAGTACCGCAGATGCAAATAGAACGGGGCACTTTCTCAAAGTATTAAGTTATTTCCCAGAAATCAACATTTTAAAAACCTATCATGATAGTGACAACACAGCCGAGGCCTTTGCAAATATGCAATTGGCATTAACTGAGTTCACAGAAATCGACGTAGTTTTTGGCACAGGTGATCATCAGGCCATCGCAGCCTATGACGCGGCCAAAAATGGAGATAGGCTAAACAGTCGACAGAATGGAAAAAAGATGATATTTCTATCCATCGATGATTCTAAAACAGCTATTACATCAGTGAAGAACGGTGAATTTGAGCTAAATACACCCTATACTCCTTTTGTAGCGGATATTGGCGTGAGAGCATTGGTGAATATCATCTTAGATAGTCATTCAATTCCACATAATATTATTACACCCAATATACCAATGGTTACTCAAAATGGAGACACCATATTTGGTTTAAAAACACAAACCCCAGATCAATGGTTTGATTATACATTTGGACCACCCGTTCAATAAGATGAAAAACACAAGAAAAGGGGGATATATATGGGAACGCAAAGAAAAACTAAGCAAACAACAATAAAGATAAAGTTGATTATTAGCTATTCACTAATCATCTTATTATTGGCCTCTGTGAGTATCTCATCCTATTTAATAATGCGGTCATATATTGACAATCAACATGATATGATTGAAAAAAACGTACTCGCTAATGAAATTATTTCACTAACAAATGCTATTCCCCAGGATATCTCAAAGTATATTTTAAACCAAACACCAGAAAACCAGAAGATCATAGAGGACAAATTTACCAATATAGAAGAAAACCTGGTACTTATTAAAAATAAAATATCAGGTGAAGAGGAATTAAAGTCTTTTGATTCGGCCAGTAGAATGTTGCAATCTTATGCCGAAGCCACTCAAAAAGCTCTTGCTAGTAAAAACTCATTAGAAATGGTTGAGGAGAACAAACTGATTACTAGATATTCCCGATTAATTCAAACTGGTGTTCAAGATTATATGTCCGTGGAATTAAAACAACAACGTCTATCAAGTTCCGATTTATCACAAAAAACCACTTTCACAGGTGTTGTTATTCTCGTTTCAATAATTTCCATAAGCTTATTCAGCCTAACTTTTGTTGTTCTATTTTCAATGAAAATTGGCAAAGCATTAAACGAAATGGTTACTTTTTCACAAAATATTACGAACGGCAACTTGCAAGGCGATGAAATGCCGGTAACTTCCAACGACGAGATTGGACAACTTTCAAGCTCTATCAACCATATGAGAAATAATCTCCGAAATACAATTTCCGAAATTTCCGACCTTTCTGCAGAGGTAGATAATCAAATCGTCGCTTTCCAAAGATCCTCTGATGAAGTGAGCCTAGGAAGTGGACAAGTTGCCCTTACTGTTGAAGAGTTAGCGAAAGGCGCTAGCTTCCAAGCAGAAAATGCCTCCATTATTCTAGAAAATATAAAAGAGTTCAACGGAGATATAGAACATGCCAGTGAGCATGGCGAACAACTAGTTTTGTTTACCGATCAAGTACTAGACGTCTCCATCAATGGAGATAAGCAGATGAAGGTATCCTTACAGCAGATGCAACAAATCAATACCGTTGTGGAGTCTTCTGTCGATAAAGTAAAGAGTCTTGAAAGTAAAACACATTCCATTACTGAAATTGTTCATGTTATCAAGTCGATTGCTGATCAGACCAATCTTCTATCACTCAATGCCTCCATAGAAGCTGCCAGGGCAGGAGAGGCCGGAAAAGGCTTTGCCGTAGTAGCTGCCGAAGTAAAAAAACTATCCGAGGAGGTAACCAACTCCGTCGAAAATATTGCGGACATTGTTTTTAGTATCAAGGAAGAAACAAGATATATTGCAGATGAATTAAGTCAAGCATACGCAGAGGTTCACAAAGGAACTGTTCAAATCGGACTCACCGGAAAACAATTTACAGATATTAAAGAAAAAGTAGAAGAAATGCTAAAAAGAGCGAAAGATATTTCTTCTGTATTTATGGGTGTTCAGCAATCGAGTCATGAAATTATTGAGTCTGTTCAACATATTGCGATTACCTCAGAAGAAAACGCCGCTGGATCAGAAGAAATTTCTGCTGCCGTTACTGAACAAAGCCATTCGATTAATAATATTGCTAGCAGCTCAAATAGGTTGACAAATATGGTTGAACGCATGAATACGATGATTAAAAAATTCCAATTGTAACAAAATAATGCCTACTTTCAGAAGTAATTCAGCATCACTTCTGAAAGTAGGCATTATCCTTTGCAATAGATAAAAAAACTCTTTCTATAGCGGCAAGAACAAAATAAAACGGTACCCCTGAACAGAGCACCGCTTCACATTAAAAATCTTTTGACCTTTTCAACACTTTTCTTGTTTTATTGACATATTTGATGAATCGATACGGCTTACTAATAACCCTCTTTGGCATACCCGAAAAAAATTTACTTAAATCACGCTTAGATTCTTCCAACAACCGCGAGGGCTTTGTCGAAACACGATCATACACTTCTTCATATAATTCTTTTTTCGTATCAATTTTCATGTTCGTTATGCTATGACAGCCTTCACATTCGATGCTTTGAATCTTGTTGTTAACGTACACAACACGATGAATCGTTTCATCATGGCACTGCGTGCAATAAAGGCCAGCTTCCATTTCAGACATTTTCACAGAGCGACACTCCTTCACACATATTTCTATCCTTCTCCTCTAGTTTATACTATAATACCCAATCAGTAAATTGGGTTAATTCAGTATAATTCGCAAACTGCATAAAGGATGCCCCGAATGAGACATCCTTCTATATCTTTTATACTGATTTAGAAACTCATCGCCTGTAAAGCACGTAGTTTCCAAATCATCGATTCTTTTTCCTGTTCAACATCATCATAAGTGACAATTTCACCTTTTTTCACAGCTCGCTTCATCACAACATTTGCATCCACAAGTCCAATAGGTAAGCCATTAGCTGCTACTGATTCCTGCTGACTATAAAGCGTTCCGTACACTGTAAATCCACCAATGCCATCTAAACGATCGCCTGGTTGCAAATCTTTTTTCGCCGTAGCGACAGTTTCTGCTTGCAGACCGTGCCATGGTGCAATTGTAGCAGACTGATTCAAGTATGCACGCGCCACAGATAATGGTGTTTCAAGACTTGTTAAATGGTAAGGACGATATAGAATATAGTTTGGCCCCGGCCCCATTTTCAAATACTGCATTTCATGATTGACTTCTTCTTTTTCTGATGAAATAATCGCGAATACGCCTGGTGCTACACCATTTACATAGTCAACAATTTTCTTATTGTTCAAGATACCACCCTCCGCTTTTGAACGGAAAATATCTGGAAGCTCGCTTGCCGTACCAGATGGGCCATGCATCCCCGGTACATCCGGCAAGAACCCCGTTGCATTCGCAACTGCATTCATTTCGACCATCGTTTTTGTTCCATCTTGGAATGATGCCAGCATTTTCGGACTAGATCCTTTTTCTTTAGCCTCTGCTTCAGCCGTCGCAGGATTAGCCTCATAATTCAATGGATTATTTTTCCCTTTTCCTAGCGCAACAATATCAAACCCAAGTGCGTCAGCAAAATCATGTAGCTCCATAATACAACCTGGCTCGTCACCTGCCGTACCCGTATAAACGACATTGCTCGCCTCCGCCATTTGATGAAGAAGTGGACCAATCGTAACATCAGCCTCTACATTGAGCATGACGATATGCTTTTTGTTCATAATAGCCTTCCAAGCAATTTCAGCACCAATATTCGGTACACCCGTTGCATCTACGATAACATCAATGCCTGGTAGCTCAATTACTAGGGATGCATCAGTTGTGGCTACAACTTTTCCTTCAGACATTGCTTTTTCCGCTGCTTCAATCTCATTTGTCGTGATGATTTGCTGTGGCTCTACACCTGCTAACATATATGCATTTTGAATGATTGTTGTCTGTAAATCTGCTGTGGCTGCAACACGCATACCTTTCATGTTTTCAATCTGCGAAATCATACCACGTCCCATTTGCCCACAGCCAATGAGACCTACTTTAATTTCCTTACCTGCCTTCTCTAGCTCTATAAGTTTTCGATTAAGTCCTAACATCTATTATGCCTCCCTGGCTGTTTTAATTGTAATTTTCGTTGAAGTAGAAATCGTCGGCATTTCTTTTGCTTCCACACATAGTGTTCCCGGTAAATCTGCGTGATCCGCACCGGTGAAGCTAATTGTGCAATGACCGAACTCACTCACTGTTTCATTTACCTTTTCACCTACAAATGTGATTTTATAAGACTGCTCATCAAATGCGAGTACATCACCGACCGTAATATGCCCCTCCAAAGGTGCAATGCGATGTAAAATCGCAATATCACGTAATTCTTGCGGTGCACTCTCATTAAAAATAATCATCATCTTCTCTTCCAGAAACATGTCTACGTCAGCACCAATTTCCGTAACTGCGGACTCATAAATTGTCTTCATTCCTAAACCTCCAAATACCTTCTATATAACATCCATATTATTCGTACAAACCAAAGCTAAATACATATGCAATCAATACAGCCAATGGCCCTGTAATTAGACGCGACATAAGAACCGCTGGTACACCCACTTCAACTGTTTCTGGTTTCGCTTCCCCAAGTGTTAAGCCTACAGGTACAAAATCAGCACCTACTTGTGGGTTAATAGCGAATAACGCTGGAAGAGCTAAGCTTGGCGGGATATTCCCCTTACCAATTTCCACTCCAACCAAAACACCAACAACCTGTGCAATAACTGCGCCAGGACCGAGCAATGGCGACAAAATAGGAACCGCACAAATAACAGATAACAGCAATAATCCCCAAATATTTCCCGCTAGCGGAGAGACAAAGTTAGCGATAATATCGCCAATTCCTGTATAAAGGATAATCCCGATTAGCGTACTAACAAGCGCCATAAATGGGATAATATTTTTCATAACCTGCTCAATCGTTTCACGAGCTGCTTGGTAGAGAATCCCTATGACACCACCCATGCCACGTCCAATTTTCTCTACAATATTCTGTTTGCGTGGTTCACCCTTGCTGTCCTTCATCTGAGCAACTTTTTCACGAGCCTCCGCTTTGAGTTCTTGTGCATTTTTGGGATGCACAGTCCCCATCACAGATGATTCTGCTCCTTCTGTCAGTTCAACATCGGACTCTTTAATACCCGAAACGAAATTATCTTCTTGAATAAACTTCATTAATGGTCCTGATGGCGATGTCGGTGTCAAATTCAATGTTAAGACACCCATTTTAGGGTAAACACCACAACGTGCCGTACCACCACAGTCAATGATTACACAAGCCATTTTCTCTTTTTCAATAGATGTTTTAAAACCATCCACTGCTTCTGCACCTGTTAAATCGGCGATATGCTGAGCAACTGGGTGAATGCCTCCACCCGTCACCGAAACAATATACTTTTTCTCCCCGTCCGGCTGAATGACAAGGGGACCTCCCCAACCACTGCTGCCCTTTGAAACCTTAACCGCTTTAAATTCAGTCATCTACTATTCCTCCCCTCATCCTCAATCATTGATAGAAATATTTTGTCGTTTCATCATCATAATTGTAATTCGTTCTGTGATAATCCCACGGATCAAGATCACGATCATACCAACAATAAAGAATCGAATAGCAAGTGGCCCAACCGATAAGCCAAGTGCGGTAATTCCCTGTGCAATTCCCATATAGACAAAAAGTTCTGCCGCATTCGCGTGCGGGAACAACCCTGTTATCGGATGCACAAGCGAAACTGCCGAATCGTAAAACGCTGGCTTCTGACGTTCCGGTAAAAATTTACCGAATGTGTATGCCATCGGATTTGTTAAAAAGAATACCGCTAATAGTGGAAACAATGTATAGCGTAAAATAATATTTTTTGTACATTTCCGGGCAAAGCGGTCGATTCTCTCTTCCCCAACAATTTTAATTAAAGCGTTTACAGCAAGAATCAAACAAACTAACGTTGGAATAATACCAGTAAACATGCCCATGAATGTCTCGCCACCCGCTTGGAACATGCCGATAAACCCTTCTGCCAACTTCACTAAGAAATCCATACCAAATTCCCCCCTACTATTATTGTCCTACTATGGTGTTTATGCAGTTGCGACTTTCCCCATTTGTTGCTTAATTTTTTCGACGGCCATTTCGAGCGATACTGTCCATTTATCATCTTGAAGCATCGAAATATGCTCCCCAATAAACCGCTTACATTCTTTGAATTTAATAAAAACAGTTACACCACTCATCACACGACAATCCTCAACAATCCCCTCTGTGTTAGTCACAAGAATAATAACCGTTCCCGAACCAAGTTTCTTTTTTTCTACCCCAACCCCCAGATAACCGCTATCACGTCTGCTCATATCCTGAACCGTTGCTTTATAATGTTTCATTTGCAATGTCGATAAATAAATTTGAAGTAACCACAAGCTAACAAATCCGCCCAATAGGTATCCCCACATACAACCACCACCCCTTATTTACATTTGTTCTATACCGACACGTTTGTAATAACTGTATTGTATGCTATTTGATGAAATGTTGTCAATACTAAATATTCAATCGATTAGTAAACTTGCTATAAAATAAAAAAAGAACTACTATTACAAACGAGGTAAATCGTTTGTAATAGTAGTTCTTTTATTTCCCTTGATATGTCCTTCCACCATCTAATACTAAGATTTGACCATGAATATACTTAGCTTGCTTGGCACTTACATACTGCACAAGTTCAGATATATCCGAAGGTTTTCCTAATCGACCAATTGGAATCTCATTCATAATAGCTTGTTTCGACTCAGCTGTCGGATACAATGCATCAAGCATTTGTGATTGAATTACTCTTGGAGCAATCACATTTACATTGATGCCATAAGAACCAAGTTCCTTTACGAGCGATCTCATCAATCCAAATGCTCCACCTTTTGAGGCATAATATTGTATTCCCCCGCCTGAGCCGGTGATAGCGGAACCCGATCCAATAATGACAATACTTCCTTCTTTTCTTGCCATCATATAAGGGCTTATTGCTTTTATACTATAAAATAAGCCGTGCAAATTTATAGCCATCGTTTTTTTCCATAAAGCCCAGTCTACTTCCTCCAAGCCAAGCCTTTTGGTAATGCCTGCTGAAAATACAAGTGTATGAACATGGCCAAACTTTTCAATCACCTGCCGCGCCATCGCTGATACACTTTCCCACGAACTAACATCTACATCAAATGCGTGAAGATTCTGTTCCACTGAACTTTGCTGGATCATCGTATTCAATGTCGTTCGATCAATATCTGCAACAGCGACTTGATGGCCTTTTTTCGCAAAATCAAGTGCAATCTCTCGTCCAATTCCTGCTGCGCCTCCAATGACAAGAACATTATCCAACACTTTCCCCTCCATCAATCATGATTGTTTCTCCACTGAAACGCCTACCATATTCCGAACAGAGAAGGACTACCATCGCAGCTGTCGAAGCGGCTATACTTCGATTCTCTTCTTCATCTTTTGTAAAGGGAGAAGGGGCTACTCCATTCACCTGGATACCTTGGCCGCGGTATTCACGAGCCAACCCACGCGTCATCGCATTTAATGTACTTTTCGCAGCAGCAAAATGGGGTCCACCTTCTCCCGTAATTGCTGCGGATGAAGAAATATTTACGACGGCACCGCCGCCTTGCCGAACCATTTGTGGAATAATTTCTCTACAAGAAAGAAAAGGGACATCTATATGAAATTCAAATACCCTTAACCAGTCTTCTACTGCCAACTCACTCAATAAGCAGGCAGGCTCCATAGGAGAAGCATTGATTAATAAATCAATTTTTTCACTTTCATTTAAAATAGTTGTTATTAACTTTTTCATGTCATTTGGATTTCGCACATCGGCCACAATAGATGTAACCAGTGGGACTTTTTCCTGTTTCTCTTGTTTAAATAGTTGATGCCAGACGTGCACACCGGATTCTGCAAGTTGTGTACAAATCGCTGAAATCATTGGACTACTTCCACCAATGACCAGTGCTGTTTTCCCATTAAGCATAATGTCCATGACGTTCCTCCCCTGATTATAATCTCACAAGTCTCATACATTTTAATTAAGGAGTGATTAGCACTTTTAACACATGTTCATTCGGATTATGTGCACATTGAATAGCTTCAAGTAATTGCGATAGTGGAAAGCGATGCGTAACCATCTTCTCTGTAGCAATAACGCCTTGTTGTATCATTTGTAGCGCAATTTCATAATTGTATGGATTCGATGAATATGAGCCAATTACTTTAATCTCATCATTGAAAAATCGCTCTGCTGGAATTGATATATTTTCATTTTTGAAAGGTGCAAACACTAGAATCGTTCCGCCGCGTCTGACACACTCCATCGCTTGCGGTAGTAAACTGTTGATTCCTGCGGAAATAATTACATGGTCAACACCATTTCCACCTGTTAACTGCATAACTTTTTCCACCATATTTTCATGTTGGCTATTCACCGTGTAATCTGCGCCAAACTGTAGCGATTGTTCCAGACGATAAGGGTTAATATCACTGACAATAATCTGGCCTGCCAGCAGGTGCCGCACAATCTGGATTTGAATACAGCCAATCTGCCCTGCTCCCAAAATAAGTACTGAGTCTCCTGGACGAATACGAATTGATTCAAATCCATGTAGACAGCAGGCAACTGGTTCTACCAATGCACCTTGCTCGAACGTCACATCATTAGGTAACTTGCCCATTGTATGCTTGACGTGTAGCGCTGGAACACGGATATATTCAGAAAATCCACCTGGATCAAGATTTGTTTCTTTAAATTGTTTACATAGTGTATACATCTTTCGTTGGCAATAATGGCAGGTAAAGCAAGGTACGTGGTGAGCAACGTACACTCGATCACCTTCTTTATAATCCTCGATACCATGCCCTACCTTGACAATTGTTCCAGAAACCTCATGGCCAAGCACACTTGAAGAAGGTACTGTTTCGCCCAGTACTTTATGAATATCCGTGCCACATAACCCACATATCTCCATCTTCAATAGAACTTCTCCTACTCCAATTTCCGGAATGGGGTGCTCTTCGTATCGAATATCATGCTTATCGTAAAAAACCGCCGATTTCATTTTGCCACTCCCCTTCCATCCCTTTGCTCTAAGAAGTCGAGCAGTTCACTGTATCCTTGCATCTCATTCGTAATCCAGTAGCGCCCACCTAAAATACGTGGCTTACCAAGACGGATAAGTGTTTTGCCAACATAACCGTAACTTTTTATATAGATGATTCCAGCCTCTTCCCATGTATACGTATGGCTGCGCCCAAAACCGTTAAATGTGATCGTTTCATCCGTCACAACAATGCTCGATGGGTTATGTAGCCCGAAAAAAGAGGATGCAAGAAGAACAGGCATCGTGTAAACCGTAAGCTTATAAATCATGAGAGCACCTTCAGAAAATAATCCATACACAGCCCATATAAAAAGGCCAACCATCAATAGCACTGGAACGATGAGTGTCATATTTCTTGCTGAGTTATTGTAGCTGTAAGTCGACACAGTGAACGCCTCCTCCAAAAATGAGTAGGGGCCATAAAGACCCCTTGATATCAGTTTAAATACTTGATGATTTTTTCAATATCATCATCTATGCCAACACCCGTTAAAAACGAAATCGTTTGAATAACCGGTGTATCCCCGGCATCGCTGATAGGCGTCGTTGTCACAATCACATCTGCACCCGCCGCCTTGTAAGGCACTTCCGATGCTTTACACTGTTCAACAACAACATCGTATCCCTTTTTCCCAAGTATTTCTTCCACTTTTTTTGCAACAACCGTAGATGTCGCAACTGCTGTCCCACATGATACAAGTATTTTTTTAGCCATCATTAATTCCTCCTAAAGTCTACTATTATTTTTTCACTGAAGCATTTGTTTCCTGTACCTCAAGACCCATTTCTTTTGCATATTGCTTACGAATATCGTTGCGGACCCAGTACCATAGCAAACCATAAATAAGGGCTGCTCCAAGTGCTGCAATGAAATAAGGGTTACTTGGATCGAGCAAACGAAGAATAATCCATGGAAGTATGTGTGAACCTAAATCAATACCAGAAATTAACGATGCTCCTTCTGGGAAAGCAAAGCCAACTGCGCGTCCCATCGTCGTTGCTAGCTCTGCTAGGTTTGTCGCAATAAAGAACACAATCATTAAGGCAAAAACACTATTGATCAGTCCACGAATAATGTTTCCGCGGGCAGCCGCAACCGCCCAAACTACTGTGAATGGTAGCACCGATAAATCAGCAAATGGCAACATATTATTGTAAGGCAAAGTAACTGCAAGCAAAATTGTAATAGGCACCATCAAAAGCGCAACTGCCATATTCGCCGGATGTCCAATGACAATGGCAGTATCAAGTCCAATGTAGACGTTTTTACCAGGATACTTTCGATTAATATAATCCCGAGCCCCTTCCGAAATAGGAATGAGTCCTTCCATCAGAAGCGCTACCATACGCGGCATTAAAATGAGGACAGCAGCCATTTGAACACCAAGCCCCATCACCCCTTTAGCGTCATAACCGCCAAGTAGACCGATTAGAACTCCAAGTACCAAACCCATGACAAGCGGTTCACCAAAAATACCAAATCGTTTCTTCAATGTTTCAGGATCAGCATGCAATTTGTTCAGCCCCGGAATTTTATCCATGATACGATTGGATGCATACATCAATGGTGCAAAGTTGACCGTTTCTGAGTGCGCCATCGAGACACCCTTCAGGCCAAAATGATGTTCAATCGCAGGCGCAGTCCAGTCTGCTAACTTCAGCGTAATTGCAGTAACAACTAGACCTACAGCGATTGCCAGAAACATGTTATCGTAGGCATAATAGGCAATAGAAGCCGCGAAAATCAAATGCCAGAAGTTCCATATATCGACGTTCAACGTTTTCGTCCAATTTAAGGACAACAAAATAACATTTAGAATAAGAATTAAAGGAATCATCAGCGGTGCAACCGGCGTTCCAAATGACATCGCCGCACCAATCGGCCAACCTACATCTAAAATATCTAAGCTAAGGCCGAGTGATTCAACCATTGCCTGTGTGGCAGGTCCAAGTGCTTCCATAAGAAGCCCAATCACAAGATTCACCCCAACGAAACCGATACCAATTGTCAGTGCTGCACGAAAAGATTTATTAAACCCCTGTTTCAAAATTAAGCCAAACGCCAACATGATAATTGGCAGCATAATAGTCGGACCTAAATCCAATACGAAATCCACTGCTTCTTTAATCATTTTTACACCCCCAGAGTTATTTTAAAAACGATTTTATTTAAGCGCTCTCATTTAATTGGAGCTGATTATTTAACAAATTCACTACTTCTTCTTCCCTTTTTGCACTTTTAATTAGTTCCATTGCTTGCTCATCCTGAAAAACAGTCATTAATCGCTGAAGCATCGAAATTTGTTTTTGTGGATCAGAAATCGCAAGCATGAGAACAATTTCAACATCAATTTTTGTCTCAGGACTACCCATTACACTGAATGTGACAGGCTTGTTCAATACACTTATGGCGATGGTTGGTTTCAACACATGCTCTGAATCAGTGTGCGGAATTGCTACGCCCGTTTTCGTAAGCGGTAATCCAGTTGGATATTCCTTTTCTCTATCCAAAACGGCTTCCAAATAAGATTCTTTCACATAGTGAAGTGAATGAAGCTTTTCGAACAGATGACGAATAACATCTTCATTTGATTCATGCTCTGCCTGCAACTCCACAAGCTGCGTATTTAATGTAATACGGTTATCCATCGTCCTCATCCTCTTCCTCATACGTTCTCATAATATCGATGATTTTTTTCTTACTGTTTGCCTGTGCAATCGCATATACCTCTTCATCATTAAGGGCAAGTTTCGATAGCTGAAACAGCCCTCTAATATGCTTTTCCTTCTCTTTCGCAGCTATTACCACAACCAGATGAACATGAAATTGTTTCGAAAACGATACACCCTCTTTTATACATAACAAGCTCATTGCCGTTTTATTCACACCACTTTCAGGGTTTGCATGTGGAATCGATACCTGTTTTCCCAGAACCATATACGGGATTTCATAATTGTGGTCACGAATAATTTCCTCCACATATTCCGGTTCAATAGAGCCATTTTGAATGAGTGGAGCTGCAGAAAGACGTATCGCTTCTTGCCAGTCCGAAACAGCAGGAACTATTGTAATAACCTCTTCTGTGATAAAATCTGTCAGATTGGGTCGTACCTTCTTTCCTAAGTCTCGTATCGTTGGCGTTGCTTGCTTTATTTCCAAAAATGACTGTAATTCCTTTTTTAGCTTCGAATCATTATTTCTCCCCTGGTGCTTGTTAACAATAGAAAGTATTTCTTCTACACTGATGACGGAGGGCGCATAGCCATATAGCTCCTGCATGACTCGTTTCCTGAGTTGCAATTTTTCTTCTTCCGTCGGTAGTTGTTGGACAATATATACCTTTTTCTCCGTTGGCAGCATATGCGGCGAAAAGACCAGATCATAATCTAACTTAAAATGATGAAATTCTCGCACAGACAAAGAATCTAAAAAGAGAAACTCAGGAAAAATCTTTTGCAGACTATTTTTCATCAACTTGGAAACAGATAATCCATTCGGGCAGACGACCACAGCTCGTGTTTTATAATGAATATGGTCTCCCTGCCGCTCAAGCCACCCACCGATAAACATCGTTAAATAGACAACTTCACTCTCTGGTATCGGTTCTCCAATTAATGTTTGTAGCGGCTCAAGCGACTGTTTTATCAAATAATGAAGTTCTCCAAATTCCGTACTAATTTTTTCTGTGTACATATTTGAAGTTGTCAGCTGGTATTTAATCCGGTAATATGCCGGTTTCATATGGATAAAAATGAGTTGAATGAGTTTCTCTTTTTCCTTTAATTCAATACAAGTATTTCGTTCAAACAACACTAGTATTTCTTCTACAGCTTTCATTAATTGAGGAACAATTTTATCTGCTAATACTTCAGAAGCTGAAACATTAGATGCTAGAATATTCAGTGTTATGAACAACCGCTCTTCCCTTGGAATATCACCATAGGTAGATAGCAGTAATTCAACAGCTTGGTATTCTTTAGTATCTGAAAGTTCTTCATAATGAATAGAGAAAGCAGCTTCAATGCATTCTTTCTGCTTTATTCGTATAAGGATAATCGTAAGAATATAGGGTAGTTGCTTCATCCTTTCATCAGTAAATGTTAAATTCAGCTGCTCTTCTATCTGCTCAAGCCATCGCTGAACTTCTTGTCGTTTCTTTTTTTCAACACCTGTTATTTTTTCGATAATTGCTTCGCCATGTTCATTATCAAGAACAATCTGTATCGTATCTATCAGCAATTTTCTCTTTTGCAATTCATTCCCCGTCATTACATATCCAGACTGGCGCGAGTAGTTGACAGCAAGATTATGTGAGTGAAGCATCGCTTGTGCTAATTTCAGATCATTTAATACTGTATTCTTACTTACCAGCAAGGCACTTGTAAGGTGAATAAGCGACAGAGCGTCCTCTTTGCTTAAAATCAATAATAAAATAAGCTGTACTCGTTCTTTCTCAGACAAATTATATTGCTGTCTGACAAGCTCCTTCTGATTGTCCACCTTAAAATATGACAACAACTCTACACTAATTATGAAAAAACCATTATTTGTCCGTTCAATCTTCGGCAAATCGTTCATCGTTAACCAGCCATTGACTTTTTCAATGCTATAGCTCACTTGGCGTCGGCTTAGACCATACTTTTCCTCCAGATCTTTATTTTTAAAGTCTGGATTATGAATTAGATCCTTTAACAATAAACTGCTTCTTTCATCTAGATACATCGTTGTGACCTCCCTGCTTATTTTTATGTTATCACGGATACCTAAACAAATGTATGCGTTTTCATCCCAGTTTGTAGCTCGCTTTTTGTACACAATTGTGACACTGTCAGAAAAATAAAATATGCCCGAATATTCAGGGCATATTTCCGTTTTATTATTTAATTTAATAGAGCCCGTGCAGTCTCTTCATCAATAATTAGCGTTTGCACATAGCCGCCTTGAAGCGCAGCTAGAATACTTTCCGCCTTATACGCCCCTTCTACAACCCCAATGACATAAGGGATTTTCCTCAAGTCCTTCAGACTCAGACCAATAATTCGGTTATTGAGATTGTTCTCGATAGGCGTACCATCCTGATCAAAAAAGCGAGAGCTAATATCTCCAATAGCACCAGCTTTTTTCAAATTTTGAATATCGGCATCTTGCAAATAACCAATATCCTTCATCGTAGATCCCTTATGCGGATTTCCGATACCAATTACAGCAACTTGGACATTCTTCCCTTCTTCTAATACTTGGGCAATGTCATCCATTTTTACAAGTCGGTCTTTTAACTCTTCCGTTTCAACAATGGCGGGCGCGTATAAGTAGCAACACTTGCCATTCATTTTTTTAGCAAGCTCATAAGCAAGATGATTAGCGTGAATTTCCACACTTTTTGTTCCCATCCCCCCGACAAGAGGGACCACACTCATATTTTCTCGTCGCTCAAAAGGGTACTCTTTGACAACTTCTGCAAGCGTCGTTCCCCAAGAAATACCAAGCCTTTCTACGTCACTTGCTAAATGCTTGGCCAAATAACGTCCGGCCGCTTGACCAACTGCGCGCCTGGTCATATCTGGTGTAAGGCCAGTAGCCGGAACTACAACCGTATCCTGCAACCTAAATTTTTCTTCAAGCTTTTTTTCTAAGTCTACTGTATGTACGTTTTCATCTTTTATGTATACCTCTACAATTCCCACATCTTTTGCCTTTTGTAGCATTTTCGAAATGACAGGACGAGAAACACCAATTTTTTTTGCAATCTGCTGTTGCGTCCAGCCTTCCACATAGTATAGGTTGGCAACTTTAACGAGTTGACGACGTTCTTCCCAACTTAACATAACAATCCCTCATTTATTGTCTAGTGACATTTTCTTCATTATAACAATTCCTTTGGAAGAAAGTGCATTTAAATTACAATTCAATAAAGAAAACACACCCTCTAGCAGGTGTGAGCATTTGTGAAAACACTAAACATTTGTTTTTGTTTTGACAAGTTGTACCGCAGAATGCTCATCAATGACAAGCACATCAACAATCCGACTCGCCAAAATGCCCCTCAAGCTTCTCAATTTATGCGTACCATCTGCAATCGCAACCACCGTTGGAATCTCTTTCAATTGTTCAAAATCAACACCAACAACCCGTTCATTAAACGGATGATCCACTAGCTCACCATTGTCATTGAAAAAACGAAAGCCTACATCCCCAGCTGCGCCTGCTTCTCTCAGCGATGCAGCATCCTCCGCCTGTAGATAACCTACTTTTTCAAGTGTCGAGTCCTCATGTGGGTTACCAACACCAATGATAGCCATTTCCGTCTGTGCACCCTCTTGCAATACCGTCTTGATATCCGAAATCTCCATAAAATGATTCTTTACTTCCTCTGAATCCACAATTGCAGGCGCATATAAATAGGAACAGGATGCCTGCATCTTTTTCGCTAGCTCATACGCAAGATGATTCGCATGAATATCAATGGATTCCCTTCCCATTCCACCTTCTAAAGGAACAATGTGCATATCTGTCCTGTTTTCATACGGATACGATTTTACAAACTCCGACACCGTCGTCCCCCAGGAGATTCCAAGACGACTAATATTTCTTGCTTTTTTTGCAGCATAATAAGCGGCTGCAGAGGCAACCGCACTTTTCATCGTATGCCCCTGCGCGTGACTTGTCGGTACAACAACCGCTTCATCAAGGTCATAAAATTTCTCAAGTTGTTGCTCGAGCGCTACTGTATGCACCGTTTCGTCCTTAATAAACACTTCTACAATACCTGTGTCCTTTGCTTTTTGAAGCAATCGAGAGATAATTGGCCGGGACATGCCAATTTTTTTAGAAATTTGTGCCTGCGTCCACCCTTCGTGGTAATAAAGGGTGGCTGTTCTCACCATTAATTTCTGTTCATTTTGTCCCATTGCCAATCCCATCCTTACATAAATTCATTCCTACTGAATATCATAGCCCCTTGCGAAGCTTATCTACACTATTAACAGCCGCTTCAAAAAACGTTTCGGACACTGTTGGGTGAGGATGGACCATTTTAGCCGCCTCTTCCACCGTCCCTTCTAAATACATAAATGCCGATGCCTCAGAAATCATTTCCGTTACATGTGATCCTACCATGACAACACCAATCATTTCACCGTATTTCGCTTCATAGATTACTTTCGTAAAGCCTTCAGACTCACCAGATGTGAGAGCTTTTCCATTGCCCGCAAAATCGAACTTCTCAACACGCACATCGATATTTTGCTTTTTGGCCTCAGCTTCTGTTAGGCCAACTCCTGCAATTTCGGGTAATGTATAAGTGCAACGCGGCATCACTTTATAATCCATCGTATCTGGAATACCTGCTGCATTGTTCGCTGCCACGACGCCCTCTGCACTCGCTGCATGAGCAAGCTGCCAGCCGCCAATTACATCGCCAACTGCGTAGACGTTCGCCAAACTCGTTTCCATTTTTTCATTAACCTCAATAAAAGGACCGTTTGCCTTCAAATTTAAGGAGTGTGTTGCTGATACATTCGGTCTTCTTCCCGTACTAACGAGCAACGTATCCGCTTCAACAGAGAATTCTTTCCCTTTCGAATCAACACAAATAACTGTTTTTATACCATTCGCTTCACTAACGGATTGCACTTTTACACTCGTTTGAAGTTTGATGCCTTTTTTCTTCAAGACTCTTGTTAACAGTTTAGCAGCATCAGCATCCTCTGTCGGCAATACCCGATCCGCCGCCTCAACAACCGTTACTTCAACTTTCAACGAAGAGAAAATACATGCAAATTCCATACCAATCACACCACCGCCAATGATGACAACCGACTTCGGAATGTCTGCAATATCAAAGATCGTATCACTCGTGTCGAACTGAACAGTATCCAGACCTGGAATTGGTGGAACAGCCGGCGTTGAACCTGTGGCAACAATAATCTTCTCTGCCCCAATGGTTTCTTCAGTAGATGCTGTTTTCACGACAACCAAACTACTGTCTTGAACAGAGCCATAGCCCTGATACACATCGATTTTTCCTTGTTTTAGCAAGAATGCAATTCCACCACGTAACCGTTCAATGACATCGTCTTTTCTCTTCTTCATTTTATCAAATGACAGTGTCAGGGAACCAGTTTCGATTCCCCAATCCTTTGCCTTTTCAATCGACTCAATAATTTCCGCGTGCTTTAGCAATGTTTTAGAGGGGATACAGCCACGATTCAAGCAAGTACCACCTAAAAAGTCCGGCTCAATAAGTGCTGTTTTCTTGCCAAGTTTTGCCGCATGAAGTGCTGCCACATACCCCCCGGGGCCTCCGCCGACAACGACGATTTCATATTGTTTTGTCATCGATTTCACCTCGTTATACGAGTAACTCGTATGGATTTTCTAACACATTTTTGAGCTCCGTTAAAAATGCCGCAGCTGGTGCACCATCAATCACACGGTGGTCAAACGATAGACTTAGCGTCATCATCGGACGTATCTCAACCGCACCATTTACAGCAACCGGCTTGTCTTGCATACGACCAACGCCTAAAATTGCACTTTCTGGCTGATTAATAACTGGAGTAAACATATCAACTGCATACATACCGACATTACTAATCGTAAATGTCGAGCCTCTCATTTGTTCTGGCAGTAATTTGTTGTCTCGAGCACGCTGTCCAATCTCTTTTGCATCCTGTGTTAATTCCGCCAATCCTTTTGCGAGTACATCTTTGACAACTGGTACTAGTAAGCCATCTGGAATGGCAACAGCAAGACCAAGATGTACATGGCTGTGTTGAACGATTTCGTCTCCTTCAAGCGAGACATTGATGTGCGGATGACGAGCCAGCGCTACAGCTGTTGCTTTCATTAAAATTTCTGTATAAGACAAACGGAAGCCCGTTTGTTTCTCTACAATCGGTAACAAAGATGCGCGTAATTCTTTTACTTTGGACATATCGACTTCACTAGCCATAGTCACATGTGGCGCAGTATGCTTGCTTTGTACCATACGGTCAGCAATGACTTTTCGCATACCAGACATTTTTCTGCGCGTTGCTGTTTCTACTTCTGTTGAAGCTGATGTACGTTTTGCAGAGATGACATCGTTTTTGACGATTTTTCCATTGGTACCACTTCCCTGGATAGTAGACAAATCAACCTGCTCACTCGCAGCAATTTTTCGTGCCAGTGGCGTCGCTTTGGTCTGATCCACATTACTCGCTACAAAGCCAACAACATCTTTTTTGTGCACACGTTGATTGGGACCACTTCCCACAATCTCATGCAATGCCACGTTTTCTGTCCGTGCCAGCTTTCTTGCAGCGGGCGTTGCACGCGGCTTTTCACCGTCCTGCACAGGAGCACTTGCGGCCACCGACACAGTTGTTTCAGTTGCCGCATTTTCTTCTGTTGATTCCGTTTCTTCCTCAGAACCAGAAATCCCTGGTGATTCAGCAGGAACGTCTTCACCCTCAGCCCCAATGTAGCCAATAATTTGACTAACCGGGATTTGATCATCTTCTTGAAAATATTTCTTCAGTAAGATGCCATCATCATAAGATTCCACTTCAATATTAATTTTGTCAGTCATAATCTCAAATAAAGGTTCACCGATTTCAACACTGTCTCCTTCATTTTTAAACCATTGAAGGAGGGTACCGACCGCCATTGTACTACTAAGCTTCGGCATGAATATCTCTTTTGCCATGTGTAAAAACCCTCCTTCTTATTTGTATTTCACCGTTTCTTTGACCGCTGCAATAATATCAGCAACTTGCGGAATAGCCGCTTTTTCAAGTGTTGGGTTGTACGGAATTGGAATCGCAAGGCCACCAAGACGCTTAATAGGCGCATCTAAGTAGTCAAATGCTTCACTTTCCGCAATCATACTAGCAATTTCGCCACCAATCCCGCCACGTTTTACCGCTTCGTGAACGACAATTAGATGACCCGTCTTTTTAACGGAATTAATGATCGTTTCCTCATCAAGTGGCACAATCGTACGAGGATCCACGACTTCAACACTAATACCTTCTTTCTCCAGCTCAACCGCCGCTTCTAACGCTTTGTGCACCATAATTGCCGTTGCCACAATCGTTACATCTGTTCCTTCACGCTTCACATCTGCTTTACCTAACGGAATTGAGTATTGCTCCTCCGGTACGATATCAGAAGTTCTATATAGTAACTTATGTTCATAAAAGATAACCGGGTTATCATCATCCATTGCAGCCTTTAATAAACCTTTTGCGTCATAAGCAGTTGATGGTTGAACAACTTTCAATCCTGGGATATGCGCCATCCAGGCCTCTAAGCTTTGCGAATGCTGTGCGGCTGCTCCTGTCCCAGAACCAGACGGTGTACGAAGCACCATTGGAACCTTTCCTTTACCGCCAAACATATAGCGGGTTTTAGCAGCCTGGTTGACCATTTGGTCCATCGCAATTGTAATGAAATCTGAGAACTGTAGCTCCAAAATTGGACGCATTCCCGTTAATGCTGCCCCAACCGCTGCTCCCGCAATTGCTGCCTCTGAAATCGGTGTATTGCGCACACGCTCTGGGCCAAATTCCTCAATCATTCCACGCGTTACACCAAATGCACCACCGTAAACACCAATATCCTCACCTAAAATAAAGACGTCCTCATTCTGACGCATCTCTTGACTCATCGCTTCTCGAACCGCTTCTAAATACGTAATTTCTCTATTTGTCATGTTCTTCACCCCTCCTGTTTTTACGCGTACACGTCTTCTTCTAATGTAGCAATTGACGGCTCTGGACTTGCCTCTGCAAACTTAACCGCTTCATCCACTTCGAAACTCGCTTGTTCTTGTAACTCCTTTGCCTGTTCTTCCGTAAATACGCCCGCTTCAATCAATGTATCCTTAAAACGTTTAATACCGTCTTTATCTCTCCACTCTTTCTCCTCTTCGCGTGTACGATATTTTTTCGCATCACTTTTCGAGTGGCCTTTCCATCGGTATGTTTTCATTTCAACCAATGTCGGTCCTTTGCCAGCGCGTGCATTCACAACTGCCTCATCCACTACATTCATAATTTCAATCATGTCACAACCATCTACAACTTTTCCTGGAATGCCGTAAGCAGGTGCACGGTCTGCAATGTTTTCCACTCGTGCCATTTCCTTTATCGGACCCGACATGCCGTACTGATTATTTTCACAAATAAAGACCACTGGTAAATCCCAAATTGCCGCAAGGTTTACCGCTTCGTGGAAGCTCCCCTCATTCGATGCACCATCGCCGAAAAAGCAGAGGACAACATAGTTTTCATTTTTCATTTTCGATGTCAGAGCAGCCCCTACAGCGAGCGGAATACCGCCACCAACGATACCGTTCGCACCTAGATTGCCTTTTTCCAAATCCGCAATGTGCATCGAACCGCCTTTTCCCTTACAATAACCCGTTTCACGACCAAATAGCTCAGCCATCATTTTATTGACATCGCCTTCTTTAGAAATACAGTGCCCATGTCCTCGGTGCGTACTAATAATTTTATCTTTCGACTCAAGTACTGCAATCGAACCTGCCGCAGAAGCCTCCTGCCCTACACAAAGATGCGTTGTTCCATGAATAAGCCCTTTTGCAAAAAACTGATCGACTTTCTCATCAAAGTAACGAATCAACCACATTTCCTTATATAGATCTTTTAATTTTTCGTCCGAAATCGATGCAGGTAGATTTAATGTGTTCGTCATAATATTGCCTCCCTTTACGTTTGTTCTTACATGTTACATTTGTAAATATAATATAACCTTATAAATCATTCGTCAAGTCTTTACACGCAAATAAAGAGCTAAATTTTCAGAATGATACAAATGACTTCTGAGTATTTCAATTGTTCTAGTAGATGATGTTTGTTAAGCTATACTCAATAAATAAAGTTCAAAGGAGCAACATATGACCCAAAAAATAATCTTTTTCGATATAGACGGCACCTTATATGATCACGACAAAAAACTACCTGCTTCAACAAAAAAAGCCCTTCTCCAATTACAGGAGAAAGGACATGAGGTGGCGATTGCAACAGGACGCGCACCATTTATGTTTGAAAACTTGTTAGAAGAGCTAGGTATCGATACATTCGTCAGCTATAACGGACAATACGTTGTATTTAAAGGTGAACCTATTTATAAAAATGCGCTCGACAATAAGGCACTTCTTCGCCTAACAGACGTTGCTGCTGAACGCGAGCATCCAATTGTCTACATGGATCACAAGGATATGAAAACAAACACACTGGACCACGAACATATCTTAGCTGGTATCCAATCGTTAAAAATCAGCCATTTCCCAGCTCACGACCCAGCATTTCACGAAGGACGTGAGCTCTATCAGTCGCTACTATTTTGCCAGGATCCCGAAGACAAGGAATATGAAAAGGCATTTCCCGAATTCGATTTCGTCCGCTGGCATCCATTCGCTGTCGATATCATACCTGCCGGTGGTTCCAAAGCGCAAGGTCTTCAAAAAATCATCGATAGGCTAGGGATTACCCCTGAAAATATTTATGCATTTGGCGATGGTTTAAACGATGTTGAAATGCTCAAAACCGTTGCCAATAGCGTTGCAATGGGTGATGGACATGAAGAAGCTAAAAAAGCGGCTAAACATGTCACAACCAATGTAACCGAAGATGGAATTGCGAATGGGTTGAAGATGGTTGGTCTACTAGAATAAATCATAGAAGGTCCCTCGTTCTAAAAGACTCTTTTAGAACGAGGGACCTATTTTACTCCTCCAACATATCCTCTTCAATCCGTTTGATAAATTCCTCCGCAGCACTATAGCCTTGCTGATGAAGATACCAGTTATTCGCCGCCGCTTCAATTAGACTCGCAATATCGCGCCCCGGCTGAAGTTGAATTTGGATATAAGGAACTTTCACATCCATGTATTCCACAAACTTATTCTCCAATTCCAACTCATTATTCAAGGCATTGTCTTCCCACTCGGTTAATTCAATATCCAGTGCAATTCGCGTTTCTTCTTGGAAAGCAGCTTGCCCATAAAGACGCACTACATTTAACAAACCAATGCTACGTAACGCAAGAAATTCTTTGTTTTTTTCATCATGCGTACCAATAAGCGTTTGGGGGCTCAGTTTTTTTAGCACGACGATATCATCTGCGATGAGCCGATGTCCGCGACAAATCAGCGTATGTGCTGTCTCACTTTTACCTAGTCCCGACTTACCACGCAACAAAATTCCAATCCCCGACACATTGAGACACACACCGTGTACCGCAATTTCTGGAGCCATCGCTTTCACTGTATATGCATCTAACTTGGCAACCAACTCACTCATGGAGTCCCGGGTTCGTAACACAGGAATTTCTTCTTGCTCACAGTACTCTATCAAGCCCAGCGGCTCTTTTTGCTGAGATGTAATGATCATACAAGGCGGAGCATATTGAATAATATTGGCAATCCGTAACTTGCGTTCTTCAGCTGTCAGCGTATGCAAATAATTTACTTCATTCTTACCCAAGACTTGAATATATTCCTTTCCCATGAACTCGAATTTATCCATAAACTCCAAACCTGGACGACGGACTCTTATTCTTTTTATCACGCGCTGCAATTGGTCCTGTCCGCTCAACACTTCCAACGAAAATTTTTGGCTAATCTCTTTAATCGTAATTGTCCTCATGACATCCCTCTATTCTTCTCCATTAATACGTTCAAGCTTTCATAACAAATAGATAGCATCAGTATATCAAATAATATCCATTTATAGCGTGAGGCAACCTCCAAGTAAGTCCGAAACAAATCTTATAAGAATAAAACGCTAAATAGCACAATCTAAAAAGAAAAATCTGTGCCAGATTCCAACTATTCGATTACACATAATAATTCAACTCTTGCAACACTTCAACGCATTATCCTTACTTTTTATATACCACCAAAAGCATAGATTGACACACCCATTTTTCTCTGCTAAATTAACATCTAACCACAAAAGTCTTTGTCGGTTTCCCAACGTTATATGAATAAAATCGCGAGCGCAAACTCCTTTCTTCTTTGGGTCGATTTTTTTATTTACAGAGGGGTTGAAAGGAGATTTATAAGTTATGAAAAACTTAATTGTTGTTCTCGGCTCGCTCATTGTTGCATTTGCATTTAACTGCTTCCTCGTGCCTTTCGGTATTTTAAGCAGTGGTATCAGTGGAATTGCCATCTTACTTGGGTTACTCACACCCTTTAATACAGGGCTATTGAATCTTGTACTCAACATCCCTTTGCTTATTCTTGGCTACTACAAACTAGGTAAAACAATCACCATCAACACGATGGTTTGTGTCGTGTCACTTTCAGCCTTCCTATACGTAATACCTGTCGTTGCAGTGACAGATAATATCATGCTGTCTACGGTTTTCGGTGGTGGCATTGGCGGTCTTGGTGTTGGCCTTATTCTTAAGTATTCGGGAACTTCCGGCGGCTTGGACATCATCGCCATCATCGTTTCCCGTACAAGTTCTTTCAGCATCGGCCTTCTCCTGACTGGAATGAATGGCATCATCGTACTATTATCCGGATTTTTCTTCGACTGGGAACTCGCATTATATACGATGTTATCGATCTACATCACAGGTAAAATGATTGACACTATCTTCACCGATCATGTGAAATTAACGATGCAAATTGTCACAACAAAAGGCGAGCTAATCCGCAACGAACTACTCGGTTCCATCTACCGTGGCATTACAATTACAGAGGGCTACGGGGGCTATACACAAGAGAAAAAAGATATTTTAATGATGGTCGTCACACGTTACGAAACGCTGCATGTGAAAAAAATTGTACGCAAGTATGACGAAGACGCATTTATTAATATTTATGAGACGGTTGAAGTTGATGGCAAGTTTCATGTGAATTAACTATAAAACGAGTCTATTTCCAAACAATTTGGGGTTGTTCGGAAATAGACTCTTATTTTTACTTATCTAATCCCTTTTTCTTGATAAACTCTTCAAAGTCATCCGATGATTTTTGCAATAGACGATGTTGATTATATTTCTCATATTCATGCGAAGCTAATTGATCAGCTACAGCCCGCTACACTACCTGCATTTTCAAGAATATCTCGTTCATTGAACGTTAAAAATGCATTTAGTTTGTCTACCCAATCCTTCATATACATAGGGCGATTCCGTTCAGCCTGATCTTCCGCATAGTCCAGATACATTGTTACAATTCGATTCAAAGATTTCATTTCACTTTCAGTTAAATAGTTCTTGGCAACCGTAATGTCCTGCTTCCAAACTTTTTCGCCCTTCCAGCTCGTTAACCCCATATTGTCTTTTGTTGCATCTGCTCGATTTGCGATCAACTCGGCTGCTGTATGACCATGAATCGCAAAGTGAAGCTTATTCTGAACCGTAGCAAAAAATCCTGTCGTTATCGTTGCCGTTTTATCATAATCAATGGCCGTCGCATAGATATCTGTAACTTTAAGATAAAATCTCTTTTCTGATGAACGAATATCCTTAATTCGTTCAAGCAGTTCATCAAAATAATCTTGTCCTAAATTCCGTACTTCTTTCAGACGATCATCATCCATCGTAAATCCTTTGACCAAATACTCATTCAGGCGTTCCGTTGCCCACCGTCTAAACTGCGTCCCTCGATGTGAGCGAACCCGATAACCAATCGCGAGAATCATTTCGAGATTGTAAAAAGAAACTTCGCGTACGACTTCTCTTTTCCCCTCGATTTGAACTATTCGGTTTCTCCGAATAGTTGCATGCTCATCAAGTTCTCTCTCGCTATATATATTTTTTATGTGCTCATTAATTGTATTGACACCCTTCTGAAATAGCTCTGCAATCGCCCTTTGCGTCATCCAAACTGTTTCACCTTCGAGCCTAACATTGATTTTTGTTTGACCCTCTTCAGTTTGATACATCAGCATAGTTGATAGACTATCCACGCAAAGAACCTCCCTTAAAAATATGTCTTAACACTTGATTCAAACCTTGTATTTCCTTTCCTTCTTCCACACGAATAAATTGGACATTGATTTCATTTTCAATAAATTTCTGTCGAATTTTATCTAGTTTATCTCTTTTTTCATGATGATTTTCATCAAATTCAACTACTAACTTTTCTTTTGGTAAATAAAAATCAACAAAGTAATTGCCTACATGAAATTGAGTTTCAACATCTACAATTCCATTTAATGAACCTATCAATAGCTCTTCAAAATTTTTCTCTTTACTTAAAACAACAGGAAGTATTCTTGAAACAATACCTTTCCTCGATAAATACTCTAGAAAATGATTTATTTCTACAATCCTATGACCCTTCATAGCGATGTTAATAACTACATCCAAATGATAGTGAAGTATTTCCCTATTAATTGTTCGTAACCCCTCTTGCCTAGTAATTCTAAAGCATCTTGTGTAGTCGTTCTCCTCTGATAGTTGGCTCAGCAAATCTTTTATATGAAGTGTAATATTCTGCGGTGTCGTTTGAAATAGCTCTGCAATGGCCTTTTGCGTCATCCAGACCGTTTCATCTTCAAGCCTAACATTGATTTTTGTTTGGCCCTCCTCAGTTTGATACATCAGCATATTCGTTTTACTTTCCATTTCCTCACCCCTCGTTATATTCTACTCTCACTAGACAATCAACTACCTCCACATAGAATTACCCGTTCACCTTTATCTCTAATTAAATTATATCAAATGTTAACCGACTTCTCTTCCATCCATTTTCGCACAACCTAATCCACAAAAAACACCCGATTTAAAACAACTCAATGTTGTCTCAAATCGGGTGCCTGACTATTTTTCTTATCTATTAATAAGCAGTCCATCCCGCATCTGCAGTGATAACCGTACCATTGACAAAGCTTGAATCATCCGAGGCTAGGAACAGCGCGACCTTCGCAATATCCTCAGGTTTCCCTAAGCCTGGGTTAATCGCAAGTCCTGGTTGAATACGACCCATACCGAATTCACTAACGCCTGTCATTGAAGAGCTGATATTCGTTTCAACTGCGCCTGGTGCAATCGCATTACATCGAATACCATTCTTCGCGTACATAAAGCCAGTATTTTTTGTAAAGCCAACAACCGCATGCTTAGAAGCCGTGTAAGCTCCACCAGCACGAGCTCCGTATAATCCGCCTGCAGAAGCAATATTAATAATGACACCTTGTTCTTTTGCCAAGAAGATTGGCAACACTTTACGGGTTGAACGCATCACACTTGTTGTGTTAATCGCAAAAATCCGCTCCCATTTGTCATCTTCAATTTCTCCTGCAGGTTCGAAATTGTCCATAATGCCTGCGTTATTCACCAACACATCCACTGTGCCATACGCACTGACAGTTATGTCTATTAAGTTTTGAATGTCCTCTTCTTTCGCGACATTCGCAACAACCGTCATTGCTTCTCCACCGCCTAGTTTAATTTCTTCTACCAATGCATTAGCCGATTCACCGTTAATGTCGGATACAACCACTTTCGCTCCCTGTTGCGCATAAAGAATCGCAATTGCTTTCCCCATACCAGAACCGGCTCCTGTTACGACTGCAACTTTGTCTTGAAGTTTCATTTTACTTCCTCCTCGTCAATTTGTGTACGCTTTCACAACTACGTTAGTGAACAGATGTTGAATATCTTTCATCTATAGTATAATCAATTTTAACTGCTACATTCAATCAGCAAAGAACGAGTCAATCGTTCATTAGTAGACAGTTTGATAAGGTTTTGTCTATTTATTATAAAAAAGAAGGTGACAGTGATGTCCGACCAATTGACCAATGTGGATAGAAGAATCCGAAAATCCAAAGCCGCGTTGAAAGAAGCACTTCTAACCTTAATGCAAACAAAAGATTTCAAGAAAATTTCCATAACCGATATTGTGCGACTTGCCGATCTGAATCGAGGTACATTTTATAAGCATTTTCAATACAAAGAAGAGCTGTTGGAAGAAATAATTGATGATGTCATGAAAGACTTAACCGAGTCGTACCGCGCCCCTTATGAAAATCTTGAAAACTTTGATGTCAGCCAATTAACCGCGTCAGCCATTAAAATATTCAAACACGTAGCAACCTACGCCAATTTCTATACCTTATTCGGCAAGTCAAACATATTAACAGGCTTGCAGAATCGAATATGTGATACATTAACACAACTATTCTCTCAAGACTTATCTCGCGCTCCTTTGAATCCAAACATAAATGTCAATATATTAGCTAGCTATCAAGCACACGCCGTCTGGGGAATGATTGTCGAATGGATTGACAGCGAATTCCTCTATACATCCGATTATATGGCCGAACAATTACTAGTGATTGTTCAGCGTAACTTTGACAATTGAACGTTTTCGATATTATAGAATACAGGTGTAAAAAGTATAAAACGGAGCAGGCACCCGGTCTTTTCACATTTACTTTCTAGTAAAGGACTGAAATCAATCATGGTCGATAATAACCCTATGAGCAAGAGAAAGATTTTCCTACTGATTAGCCTAGTGTTTCTTGTATTGACCACTTTTCGAATTGGCTGGATCATCTATCATAAAACACCCAACCATCCAAAGGTAGAAGGTGGAGTAATTGATTTGAGGGATTGGGAATTTAGCGAAAATCAAACGATCACACTTGATGGAGAGTGGGCATTTTATCCGAATCAGCTGTTAAAGCCTCTATCAGGATCCATTTTAGAAACTGATTTCAAACAAGATTATATTACTTTACCAGGAAAATGGGGCTCATTCACAAATGATGATACGTCGGTTCATTATGGTACATACCGAGTGAAAATCTTACTTCCTACTCGTAATGACCAGTATTATGGCATACGTATTAAAGACATTTCGTCAGCTGCTAGTGTCTATGTGGATGGCAAGCTAATTACCAAGGTAGGGCAGCCTGCAGAATCTGCCCAGCAATATAAAAGTAAATTGGGTACATACAAAGCTTTTTTCGATACAGATCGTAAAGAAATCGACATGACCATTCATGTAGCGAACTATGACAATGCTCATGAGGGAGGTATTACGAAATCTATTAAGTTAGGAACGGACAAAGCGATAAACAAGGAAGTAGACTTATCAAAAATCTTGCAATTATTAGTAGCGATTATCCTAGTCGTACATAGCCTGTATGCCTTCGGTTTATATTTTATGAGCAAAAATAAACTTCAAAAAGAACTCATTTATTTTGGTCTTTTACTTATTTTCGCTTCTTTTTCCATATTAGTAGATGAAGATAAACTATTAGTTAATTTATTACCAATCGACGCCATATGGTCCCTTAAACTTATCTATTTTTCTTTCGCTGGAACAGTTTATTTCATTCTCAAGTTTATTAGGCATGTCTTTCATTTAAAAAGTCCTATTTTTCGATTACTATTTATTGTCTATGGAACATCGACTCTTTCCCTCTTGATTGTTCCGTTTGAATACACCGTATATGTCGGGTACTGTATCATGCTGTTAAATGCCTTTTCGTATTCATATATTTTTGTCCAGGTTCTAAGAATTATTAAAAAGGGAAACACGGATGCAATTTATATATTGCTTGCTAATATTGTTAATTTATTTAATATTTTATGGGGTATTGCCATCAATGCAAATATGTTAGAAATCCCTTATTATCCGTTTGATTATTTAATTGCAATAGCTGCTTTTGCTGGCTTTCTATTTAAACGACATACGCGTGTCGTTCATTTAAATATCCGACAAACGAAGGAACTTCAAAAAGCTGATAAGATGAAGGATGATTTTTTAGCGAATACCTCTCATGAATTACGCAACCCGCTTCACGGAATAATTAATATTACAGAAGCCGTTTTACATGATGAAACGGAGTCTTTAACAACGAAAAACAAGGATAATTTGAAACTACTTGTTCATTTAGGTAAGCAGATGTCATTTACCCTTAACGACCTTCTTGATATTACACGATTACAGGAGCAGAAAATTCGTCTACATAAGGAAAATATAAACCTACATGCGATTACTACTGGGGTAATCGATATGATTCACTTTATGACAGAAGGAAAAAATCTGCAGCTACATTTAAAAATTCCAGCTCTTTTCCCTATGGTACACGCTGATGAGAGTAGGATCATTCAGATTTTATTCAATATACTTCACAACGCGGTGAAATTTACGCATGAAGGATCTGTGACAGTAGATGCTTCTCACAAAAACGGTGTTGCAACTATTTATATTAAGGACACAGGTATTGGTATAAACGAGGTAACGCAGCAAAAGATTTTTCAACGATATACACAAGATGATGCCAGCATAACATCTATGGGAGGCGGCATTGGATTAGGACTTGCCATTTGTAAACAGCTAGTAGAATTGCATGGCGGGGAAATTTCCGTAGCATCGACTCTTGGTAAGGGGACTATTTTTTCATTTACACTCCCATTAGCCAACGTCACCATAGATGAAATAGAAAACAAGTTAGAGGTCGCGACTACCATTCATACTGAAGAAAAGATCGATTCATTAGCTATTACTGAGCCTGCCACATCCGAAATAAATGAAAACAAGGCGAGAATATTAGTTGTAGATGATGATCCTGTTAACCTAAGAATTTTAAAAACGATGTTAGCTTTAGAGTATGAAGTCATTACAGCAACAAGTGGACAACAAGCATTAATGCTGATTGATACTGGCGAATGGGATTTAGTCATCTCTGATGTCATGATGCCTACTATGTCAGGCTACGAATTAACACAAACCATCCGTCAGCAATTTACAATTTCTGAATTGCCTATTTTACTGCTCACCGCCCGCAACCAACTCGAGGATATTTACACGGGGTTTCTTTCGGGGGCAAACGATTATGTTGCAAAGCCAACGGATGCATCGGAGCTAAAATCCCGCGTGAAGGCGTTAACCAATTTAAAACAATCGATTCATGAGCAACTTCGCATGGAAGCTGCTTGGCTCCAAGCACAAATACAGCCACACTTTTTATTTAACACTTTGAACACCATTGCTTCTCTAGCCACAATAGATACTGGACGAATGATTGAGCTACTAAACGAATTCGGAAATTATTTACAAAGAAGCTTCAACGTAAATAATACACAGGCCCTTGTTCCTTTAGATGATGAATTAAACCTTACCCGTTCTTATTTGTTTATTGAACAAGAACGATTTGGCGAACGACTGCAAATTGAGTGGGAAATAGATGATACAGTAAATGTAAAAATCCCTCCATTGTCTATTCAACCTATTATCGAAAACGCCGTTAGACATGGCGTTCTTAAACGTATAGAAGGAGGGATCATTCGGATCCAGATACAAGATAAAAAAATGCACACTGAAATAGCCATCGTCGATGATGGTGTAGGAATGGAACAAGAAAAATTACAAGCAATCTTGGGTGATAGCCCTAGTACAACCGGTAGCATTGGTGTAGCAAATACAAACCGCCGTTTAAAAAAGCTTTATGGACAAGGATTAGATATTACGAGTGTACCTAACAAAGGAACGACTGTGACGTTTCGAATTCCTAAAGGCAGGTAATGATATGACAACAAACACATACGTCAACACCGACAAGTTCATCGCAGGAATGACTATGAAAGATGAAGCAGAACTTGAACACAACAATATGGCGCTTCACGCCTGCGAAAACCCTAATCACATTGTGGAAAATCGTAAAAAACTAGCTACATTCTTGCAATGTGAGCTCAGCGATTTCGTCTGTGCCAATCAAACCCATAGTGATCATTTCCATCGCGTAACGCTAGAAAACAAAGGACAAGGCGCAAGGCAAATGGACACTGCCATCGCCGATACAGATGCTCTCTATACCTATGAACCCAATCTCGTATTATGTAGCTTCACTGCCGATTGTGTGCCAGTAATTTTCTACAATGAAACACAGAATCTCATTGGCGTCATTCACTCAGGATGGCAAGGCACCGTCAAAGAGGTTACCCTGAAGCTTTTTGAGCATTTAATACAAGTCGAACAATGTAAGCCTAGTGATTTCCACGTCCAGATTGGCGCGGCATTGAGCCAGGAAAAGTTTGAAGTGGATGAGGATGTCTATGTAAAATTCAAGAGCCTTGGTTATGCCGAGGATTTCATGTATCACAACAAGGACACTGACAAGTATCACATTGATAATCAGCTAACCGTGAGAAGACAATGTGAACTAGCTGGAATTTCGGCTGAACAGATTATGATTGATCAGACTTGCACATTTATAAATCAAAATGGTTTTTCTTATCGAGAAAATAAAAAAAGCGGGAGACATTTGGCGTTTATTACGAGGAAAAGTGATTAAGATGCACCCCATTTCATAAGCGGCCTATCCCCACCAAAAGCACATTGCCTGCCGATGTGCTTTTATTGTGTTATTCGGGAAAACTTACGCACAGAGGAATATAAATTATACAATACGTAATATCAAATTCCACAATAGTTCTTTTGTCTATATCAAAAAGCGTAATAAGTCTCACTTTCCAACTGGATAAGACATCTTATCTAGTTCATTTTATTTATATTTCGAAATATTAAAAATATTGGTTGATATTCCTTTCAAAGTCTTTTATTGTGAAGACTAATGTAGTTGAGATGAAAACGATTTTCATATTTTCTACATTAAAAACTTGTTAGGGGGAATGAGAAGAATGGAATTACGCATGTTCGATGCAAGATCGTTGTTCGTTGTTTTAGGAGCACTGGTACTGTTAGTGCTTACGCTCGGTTTTTCAAGCACAGCCTCAGCGCACGGCTATGTCAGCCAACCAGAAAGCCGCGGGTTGCTATGCAAAACGGGTGCTAATATTGATTGTGGTGGCGTCCAATATGAACCACAAAGCTTGGAAGCACCAAAGAACTTCCCAGAAGCCGGTCCAGCAGATGGACAAATCGCTGGCGCCAATGTTTTTCCAAAGCTCGATGAACAATCTAAGTATCGTTGGACAAAAGTGGCGATGCAAAGTGGTGCAAATACTTTCGAATGGACACTGACTGCTGCGCACGCAACGGCTAAGTGGGAATACTTCATCACAAAACCAGGTTGGAATCCAGATGCACCTTTAAAACGTGCAGATTTTGAGCTATTTCACACAGTTAATGATGGTGGTAAACGCCCAGATTTCACAGTAAAGCATAACATTAACGTTCCTGAACGTTCTGGCTATCACGTTATTCTTGCTGTTTGGACAGTTGCGGATACACCAAATGCATTTTATAATGTGATCGATGCAAACTTCGACGGGACAAACCCACCGATTGATCCAGATCCAACTCCGGATCCGGATCCAGACCCTGTAGATCCGGTTGATCCTAGCACTGGAACTTGGAGCAGCACACAAGTTTACACGGGTGGACAAGAAGTCACTTACAACGGTTCTACTTACAAGGCAAAATGGTGGACACAAGGTGAAAAACCTGGTGAATCAGCTGTTTGGGAACTTGTGAATGGAAGTGGTGGTGACAATGGTAATGGCGGCGTAACACCAGATCCTTCTGCCGATGAATGGAGTGCCAGCAAAGTCTACTTAGCTGGAGACAAAGCTACGTACAACGGTATCCTTTATCAAGCTAAATGGTGGACACAAGGAAGTAACCCAAGTACAAGTAATGAATGGTCAATTGTAATATAATTATCTTCACCAAAAATATCCACCCGCCATCTTTCTAGATGAGTAGCGGGTGGTATTTACTAGATAGGAGAGGGCCCGAGAAACTTATACTTGTAAGCGCTTTCCTTATAAAGCTAACAAACAAGGAGGAAGAACCATTGCAATTGACATACGTGAACCGTAAAAAAACGTCACTTATTGCATTATGTATACTGTTAATCTTGGCCTTACTTCCAGCTTTATCACCGGTAAGGGCTGCTGCGGCTACTGACGATGAGTACAAGGTCGTTGGGTACTTTATCGCTTGGGGTGCCTACGGAAGAGACTTCCAAGTAGAAGATTTGGATCCAAGTAAATTGACGCATATTAACTACGCTTTCGCAGATGTTTGCTTCGATGGTATTCATGGCAACCCCGCATCGGCAGTATGTGATAAGGGTGATGGAACTGCCGCAGCAGATATTGCTGATGGCTCTGTCGTACTCGGTGACCCTTGGATTGATGCACAAAGCGATTTTCAAGGTAGCTTCGACGGTGGAGTCAATGAACTTTACGGTAATCTTGGTAAACTAGCACAATTAAAAGTAGATAATTCACATCTAAAAACATTAATTTCAGTTGGTGGCTGGACATGGTCTAATCGCTTCTCTGACATTGCGGCTGATCCGCAATTGAGACAGAACTTCGCTAATTCAGCAGTCGATTTTGTGCGTCAATTTAAAATGGATGGCGTTGATATTGACTGGGAATATCCAGTAGCTGGTGGACTCGAAGGCAACAGCAATCGCCCTGAGGATAAGCAGAACCATACACTACTATTACAAGATGTTAGAAATGCATTAGATAAGGCTGGACAAGAGGATGGCAAAGAGTATTTATTAACAATCGCTTCCAGTGCAAGTCTGTCCTACCCTGTGAATAATGAATTAGATAAAATTGCCGAGGTCGTCGATTTTATCAATATCATGACCTATGATTTCAGTGGTACATGGCAGTCTACTAGTGGGCATAACGCGCCGTTATTTGGTGATTACCAGGCAGCGGATGCGGGCGTTAACAATACTGGGGCAGATGCAGCAACAGCTATCAAAGGTCATTTAGATAATGGTGTACCTGCTAAAAAATTAGTGATGGGACTCCCTTTTTACGGCAAGTCATGGGCGAACTGTGATGGCGATACAAATAACGTAGAAAACGGCGGCTATTTGAACTGCCAAGGAGCCGGTACAGGTACATGGGAAGCAGGTACTATAGAATATGATGATTTAGTAGCGAATTACGTCGACAAAAACGGCTATACACGCTATTGGAATGACACAGCACAAGTTCCTTACCTATTTAACGAAACGACTAAGCAATTCGTTACGTATGATGATACAGAATCCATTGCAGCAAAAGTAGCTTATATCGAAAACCTAGGGCTCGGTGGTGCAATGATTTGGGAATTATCATCCGATCGTCAATACACATTACTCTCGGCAATTAACGATGAATTTAAAAATGGCATAACGCCAGATTCACCAGTCTCTCATTTTGTAACAGATTGGGATAGTCAGAAAACGTATACAGCTGGACACCGCGTCCTCTTTAACGGCAACATTTATACAGCGAAATGGTGGACTGTTGGCGAAAAGCCTAGCTCTAGTGATGTATGGACAAAAGGTGCAGAGACTGGCGCTCAACCAACAATTAGTGAGTGGAGCAAAGCTAACATATACACTGGCAGCGACATCATCCTATTCGATGGTCAAACATACAAAGCGAAATGGTGGACGCTTGGTGAAACACCGAGTACGAGTGATGTGTGGGAATTGGTTAACTAAATCTGATTGGTGAAAACAACAACAGGAAAAGGTACCTAGCTTTAAAACAACTCAACCTTGTTTTAAAGTCAGGTACCTATTTTAATAATCTATTCATTTCCAATGATTATTAGCAAGCGCTACTGTTTGAAAATGGATAGCAATGACTTGCGATGCCAGTGTCAGACTATCTGCATCCGATTCATACACCGGGCGTAAAGCTTGTCGAATCTCTGCTGAAGGTTGCGTATACCCTACACCTTTTCGCGCCAATGTAATCGCCAATTCAAATCCCTGTTGAGGTGTTTCCGTTTTTAAGCTTGTAAGCCAGTCAGCCATAAAAATCCTCCCCTAGTTTTCAAGATAACTTATATATGAAATATAACAAACGAATTTGTAGAAGTCTAAAAATTGAATTTCATTTAAGCTAGCAAGACCAATACGGCCCCTCAGTAGAGTTATAAGTTAAGGGATATGTCTACAATGAAGGATATTATGCGGAAATGGAGAATGGGCCGAACTAAAGAATCTTACTAACAACGCTTGATGATTGATGATATACGACCTCTTCCAAATCGATATGGCGGTAGATTTCCCATTAAGGCAGAGTTAGCCTACAATAAAGGAAATGAAAAGAAAAACGTAAGAAATGAGGAATTCATATGATGTGTGGATCAAAATGCTTCCTTGTGGAGATGGAACTAAACGGTACAAGAGAACTCAAACAAGTCACCGCGAGAACCCCCGTCGGCGCAAGGAAAGTAATCAGGGGAGAATACGGAGCTGACACTGAGATATTATCAGTGAGAGAGACGAAACGGAATCATTAATTTAATCACTTCGTGTAAGAAGTTGGCATTTACAAACAATCACTTAGTTAGTGCTTCAGCTCATATTTAAATATTTACAAATATTAGGTAGATATAAAATGCCCCCAAAGGCTTTACGAAACCTCCGGGGGTCATTATCACATATGATTACTCTTCCACAATCTCCCGGACATCGTTCAATTGCTGCTTCATCAGGTCTAACTGTTCTTTGTTTTGCTCGACTGAATTCGGCCGCTCCTTATGTTGTTCTACATTCGAAAATGCCTTCTCTGCACGTGAAATCGAATTGAACGCATGCTCAACCGCTATCTCCTCAGGATGTGACATCGCTTGCTTTACGGCACGATCTGCCTTTTGAACAGAGTTGCTTAAAAAAGTGTTTGGATTATCCTTTTTCCAACTGGTATCTGAACGCTTAGCCACTCATACCTCTTCCCTTCCTGCAAACAAGATAAGTAACGATAAGCTTAGTATTGTAAAATATCCTGAAAGTATGCACGGATGAGGCTATTTCAATTTTATAATAAGTAGTTCTTTCAAAAATAAACACATCACTCATTTTATAATTTTTATAAAATGTTTCAAAACCCTAGCTGTTAAATCTCAAATTGCATATTTCCCATAATCAAAAAATATTCTTCAATTGAACCATTAGAGCATTTCACCTGGATAGAAAGAGCTAGCTAATTGGTCAAAATCATAGTCTTTAAGCTCCTCTAAAGTAATATTTGCATGTGAACCTTCATGCACCATTAAATTACTGTTTGTGCCGACATGGACTAAAATAACAGGCTTATCAGTGGCATAAGCGTAACCAAGTTCCCATGCTGTTCCACTGTCCGAATAGTTACCATGATAGATACCTACAACGATTTCCGCCCACTTAATATGTTTTATATCATCCATAAATGTTTCAATTGACCATTGACGTGAACCAACCTCAACACTTTCATCAATTGGATTTCTAAACGGTGAGAATACTTTCAAACCTTTTTCCGCCAAAATTTTCTCGACCTGTTCTAAGCATTCAATCTCCTTGTCATTAAAAAACGGGCTGGCTAAATAAACTCTTTTCATTTTCCTTAATCTCCTTTAGTTTTTATTAGCTATTTGCATCGGTTGAACCCGCGAAATAAAATCGAAGTTCAACACTACGTTTAAAAATTAGTCTTTCCCATGAAAAACCACTACAGACTGTGGACTTATACTTTATTAGAAAACTGCTCATAAAATGGATTATTTTGAATCCCTGTATAAGTTCCTGCATACTCAAAACAGGCGATCCTTCCATGATGGAACAACCCATCTTTCAATAATAGGTGTAACCACTATTTTTAGCTAGCACTCTCCGCAATTTAATGCCCTCTTATAAGTTAATTAAAAGGGTACCAATGCGCAATCCTCTGGTACCCTTCATAGTTATTCGATTTTGATATACTTGATGTTCCAAGTCACTAAGAAAAAATGGCGTTCACTTTCAAAGCTAACTAAACAAATATGGATTATAATCATTGTATACTCTTACTATTATTTTCGACGACATGAGGAGGCGCAATACGATGAATTTATTCGCGAAAACAGCACGTCAAAAAGAATGGCTGCAAAAACTATATGATAAAGAAGCAGCATTCAAAGATGGAGCAGCCGAAATTGATGAGTTATCCATCTTTCCAAAAGAAAATATTCAATCGTTAGTGGATATCGGTTATACCAGCAGTACGCTTCCAATAGCTTACGGGGGTGCGGGATTAACCGTCTACGACATGGTGCTGCTCCAAGAAACACTTGCTAGCTTCGATGCTAACACAGCTCTTTCCATCGGCTGGAATCTTGGCGTGGTTGGCGAGCTTTTCGAGAAAAAACTTTGGACGGACGACAACTTAGACTTTTTAGCCAAGGAAGTACTAAACGGAGCATTGATAAATCGGACTGCTAGTGAAGCACAAACGGGAAGTCCGACGCGTGGTGGGCGCCCTGGAACAACCGCCATCCAGAAAGACGGGGCTTGGGTTCTATCGGGACGCAAAATTTTCACAACCGCCTCCCCCATTCTCACCTATTTTCTAACATCGGCCTGGATTGAAGAACAACAAAGGATTGGCTTCTTTCTGCTGCATAAGGATTTAGAAGGGCTTACCATTGAAGAAACGTGGGATGTTATTTCCATGCGGGGAACCGCAAGCCATGATTTAGTGCTCGATAACGTCAGCGTTGAAGCTTCAAAGCTTGTTGAACTTCCAGATGCACCAAGTGGCGGGACACTAAACGCTTGGCTTCTTCACATTCCCGCCTGTTATCTCGGCATCGCACAAGCCGCGCGTGACTACGCCGTCCACTTCGCCAATAACCATAAGCCAAACAGTCTAAACGGACCCATCAGCCAATTACCAAACGTTCAACAGCTCATCGGTGAAATGGATTTGGCGTTAACACAAGCAAGACACCTGATCTACAGCGTCGCGGAAATGTATGACGATGAATCCCGAAGAAGTCTACTGTCCAATGAGATTGGTGTCGTCAAGCATACCGTCACCAACTCAGCCGTGACAATTGTCGATAAAGCGATGCGAATCGTCGGCGCCAAAAGTCTGCAGCGCAGCAATCCTTTGCAGCGCCACTACCGCGATGTCCGAGCAGGTTTGCATAATCCACCAATGGATGACATGACCATTAAAAAGTTGGCATTGTCTGCCATTGAACAAGATCAAAACACGAATCTTCCCTAGTATAGCAATCCCTTATGGAATAAAAATACCACGTTCTAAACGCTAAAATCCGTTTAGGACGTGGTATTTTTTCTCATAAAGAACGTATTTATAGTTAGATCTTTTCCACTGCACAATTTTCAAAGAGAATAACAGCTATTCCAACAACTCTTCCGGAAGCAGTGTAAACCCTTCAATCATCGTGTCTTCTTCCACCTCAATCAAGATACAACGTTTGCCATTGACAGTGACCTGCCTCACATATCTCAAGTCTTGCGGGCTGATTGCAATATTTGCCACTTTCGTTTCAATCTTGATGGACTTAGTTGTGTAACTTGGAACGATATGACTCGCCTGCATTTCATAGGCTTTGTCTTCGATTACAGTCTGAAATGCCCTCTCCACTTTTTCCGTGCTGACATCCTTCACGCCACTTGCCTTTAGCACACGTTCCACTTCTTTCGTATCCAGAACAGGAAGGTATTCCTCTTCCCCCTCATCTTCTACAACCAACATACTGTTGATTTCATCATAAACACTGGCAAGGGTTTTGGTACTCACTTCATTCCCAACCACTTCTTTTATAATTTCTTCAAAGACAGCTTTATCGTCATCAGCAGTCATCACCTCTTCGCCGTCCAGCACACTCTCGACAAACTCGTAATTCGGCTTATTCGCTTTACCCGCAGCATACAAGATGTGATTGACGTCTGCGGCATTGTCCGTAAAGACCGGGAACAAAAATCCACCGATTGGAGATGTTAAATTGATAATCGGATCGAGCATGTCCTGTGACTTAAATTCCTTCTCGTTGAAATCAAAAACAAGTGACCGTTTCGGCAGCTCGGTCTGATTCATACTGCAGAGAATAAACGGGTTCTTGTACACTTCATCCCGTTTAGCGACTTCCTCTTCCTCATGATTCCTTTTCGTCGGTTTAAAATAAGTCCCGCGAATAAAAGTCACAACGATGTCCTTTTCATATTGAACGTCCTGCACCATCTTTTCGGCAATGCTTTGCATATTCTCTTTCCAATCTTCTACCTCAGCCGTTTGGAGTCCCTCATATAAAAGTTGTTGCGTATGGTCCGTTTGCTCCTCCTCTTGCTGTCGAAACTTCACCTCAAATAGTTTTAAACCCAATTTTCCACCTAACACTTTTTTAAAATTGTTCAGAAACAACTCCTGCTGCTCCCTGTCCAAAAGAGAAAATGGCTGACTTTCCTCATGATAAAATTCACTGCTCTCCTGCCTAATATACACCTTGTAAATTTCAGTGATTTTCAGTAAATCCGTATCCAACTTAAATTGCTTGCGAATCGCTGCAATATCCTTCTTGTTCATCTCAACTTCAACTCCCGACTAGCATATCGAATCTAACACTTACGTTTTGAATGTAAAAAGAGCGTCAAAGCTTTTATTCGGCATTTGACACCTTCTTATTATAGCAATAAAGGTACCAGATTCTAATACAATTCGGAATTGCGTCAGAACCTATCGCCTTGAATTCCCCCACCTTTCCAATTCCTGAATAATCTTTATCATCAAAATTAAAAATAATATGGTTGCACATTACAAAACTATCGTCTATAATTAGAAAATAATTTCATATTAATTATTTTAAATGAAATTATTTTCAAAAGAGAGGGTGATTGCACAGATGTTGGATAGAATAAAAGGCGGCATAGTAGTATCATGCCAGGCTCTCGAAGATGAACCACTTCATGGATCAAACATTATGGGAAAGGTAGCATTAGCAGCACAGCAAGGTGGCGCTTATGGAATACGTTCAAATTCAAAGGAAGATATTATTGAAATTAAAAGAAACACAAACTTACCCATTATCGGCATAGTAAAACGAGATTATACAGACTCAGATATTTATATAACCCCTACCATAAAGGAAATTGAAGAATTAATTTCTTCAAAATGTGAAATGATTGCACTAGACGCTACCGATCGCAAAAGACCTAATAATGAATCTTTAAAATCATTTATCCAGAAAATAAAAGCCAAAGATTCTAACGTCTTATTAATGGCAGACATTTCAACAGTTTCTGAAGCTATAGAAGCAGAAAAATTAGGATTCGATTGTGTTTCGACCACTTTAATGGGATATACAGATATCTCCAAAGATTATAATGTGACAACAAACGATTTTTATTATTTAACTGAAATCTTGAAAAGCGTGAATATCCCTGTAATTGCCGAAGGGCATATTAGTACTCCTGATTTAGCAAAGAAATCACTAGAAAAGGGAGCTTATTCCGTAGTTGTAGGAAGCGCTATTACCCGTCCTAAACTAATTACAGAAACATTTGTAAGCGCTATTAAAAATAAATAAAAATTATTTTTCACTAACTGCGAAAAATAATTTTCAGGGGCTTTATTGGCTGTTCACTATATTATTTTTCCTTCCATACATGTAAAACTTTTTTATAATTATCGTTATACTTATCGTTTTTTAATAAATGATAAGTAATCACATCAATAAAGAATAAAAAAGAGAGTTGGTCATTGTGAAATTTATCGTCCTCTAAAAGATCACTATCACTCGTATAGAAAATCTTGTCCGTGGTTTCACTAATAGAAGAGTTATATTTTTTAGTTAGTGCAACTATTTTCACATTGTTCTTTTTAGCTTCTCTACACGCTTTTACTATTTCTGGTGTTTCTCCAGAATTTGAAATAGCGATAATTAAGTCCTTTGAATCCAATAAAACAGATTGGGCGAACATTGAATAACTATCTGTCACGGATATCGAGTTTATACCCATTCTGTTTAGTCTCAATGAGAATTCCGTAGCAGTTAGACCGGAACTACCTATACCCAAGATTACTACTTTGTCAGATTCTTCAATATCATTCACTAAAACTTCAGGTGATATTTTTTGAAAAATACTTTTCGATTGTTTGAGTGTCAATTGATAATACTCAATAACCTTTTCAGCAATCGTGTCGTAATTTGCGACTTTAAAAGACTCTGTTTTCAAAAGGGTCTGAAATTCCACGTAACTTCTATAATCTAACCTTTTACAAAACCTAGTTATTGTAGAAGGCGAAGTACCTATTTTAGCAGACAAATCACTAATAGACTCAAAAGGCACGGATTCAACATGATTGAGCACATAATCAGCAATTTTCTTTTCACTTGTTGAAAGAGTGTACTCGTAAATTTGTAATCTATTTTTAAAGGATGAATTATTCATATTTACTCCCCAATACGTATTTATATTTCCAGATTCATATTAGTGTATATTTTCCTTAAAAGCAATAAACAACAGTTTTATACAACAGAAGGGATTGGTACAAATGGAAAACAAGCTAAGAGTTGGTGTCATTGGAGTAGGACAAATGGGGACATATCACGCGGAGATTTATAGTAAATTACCCCAAGTAGAATTAATAGCTTTGTGCGAATTCAATGATGAAAGAAGGGCAGAAGTTGAAAAAATATTTGGTTGTAAGGTTTACAAGGAATACAAAGACCTATTAGAAGACCCGAATATTGATGCAGTCAGTATTGTATTGCCAGATAATATTCATAGAGATGCTGTTGAAATTGCCGTGAAAAATAATAAGCATATTTTATTAGAAAAACCAATTGCAAAAGAATTGGAAGATGGACAAGCAATTTATGAAATTACAAAGGATTACGACAAAGTCTTTACTGTCGGATTTTTATTAAGATATGATCCAAGATTCAATATGGTTAAACAACGCCTAGATAATGGGGAGTTAGGAGATATCATTCACTTATATTGCAGAAGAAATAGTCCTATTACAGGACCTAAACGCTATGTTGGTGCCTCCGATTTGAGTATGCATGTCATGATTCATGACATCGATTACATCAACTGGTATATGGGATGTGAACCAGTGAGTGTATTTGCAAAAAATCGAAGCGTATTGCTTAAAGAACAAGGAATGAGTGATGTCATTTATGCATTAGTTACCTATGAAAATGGTGCTATTGCCTGTCTTGAAGCTTGTTGGGTTCTTCCTGAAAATTCCCCAACTATTATTGATGACAAATTAGAATTAGTAGGCACAAAAGGGGTTGCTTACATTGATTCTTGTGACAATGGAGTAAAATTCGTTACTAATAGTGGGATTTCTTATCCTGATTCTAGACATTGGTACTATGTAAACGGAGAAGTGAGCGGAGCTTTGGCAGAAGAAATTATGGCCTTTGTTAATGATTCCATGAATAATAGAAAATCCATTATTACTCCTAAGGAAGCATTGGATTCTCTAAGGGTTGTTGATGCGATTGAACGGTCCATTAAAGAGGGGAAAGAAGTAAGTCTATAATATAAAAAAATGTAGCTGTTGCTTTAGAGCCTTCAACTGCATTTACCTTAAAGGGAGGTATTATTATGTCATTAAGAGTAAAGGCCCAACGATTTGGGAGTAAGTTAAGCGGGATGGTTATTCCAAACTTAGGTGCCTTCATGGCCTGGGGGATAATAACAGCCATTGCGGTTGCTATAGATAGTGCTACTTTGAAAGAGTTTATAGGTCCAATGCTGACTTATTTATTGCCTATACTTATCGCATTTGCTGCCGGTAAAGCGGTGCATGACTATCGCGGTGGAGTAATAGCTACAGTTGCCACAATGGGAGCAATCCTTGGTGCAGACGTAACGATGTTTATCGGTGCAATGATATTAGGACCTTTGTCTGCATGGATTTTAAAGAAATTTGATCAATTGATTGATGGTAAGATTCCTACGGGGTTTGAATTGTTAGTTAATAACTTTTCAGTTGGGATTTTTGGAGCCATTTTAGCTTGGTTAGGCTATATCGTTATTGCGCCATTTGTGGCTATTTTAACGAGTGTATTATCTGCAGGGGTAGATGTATTAGTAAATAATAACTTGCTTCCTTTAACAGCGATTTTTATTGAGCCAGCTAAAATATTATTCTTAAATAATGCCATAGGTCAAGGAATATTAAGTCCTCTGGGCAGCATGCAAATAGGTGAATTTGGAAAGTCTATTTTATATCTATTAGAATCAAATCCTGGACCTGGTTTAGGTATATTATTAGCCTACATGATTGCAGGTAAAGGAAACGCTAAAGGTTCAGCAATGGGATCAGGGATTATCCACTTCTTTGGTGGAATTCATGAAATCTATTTCCCGTTTGTTTTAATGAATCCTATCCTTGTATTACCACTAATCCTTGGTGGAGTAACAGGTACATTTTTATTCAGTTTGTTTGATGTAGGTTTAGTAGGAGTTGCCTCACCAGGTAGTATATTGGCTATTTTAATGATGTCTGCTAGTGGAGATTATATTCAAATTTTAATTTCTGTATTAGCTTCAGCAGCCGTTACCTGTTTGATTGCGATTCCTTTAGTTAAACGATCTAAGAATAGTGATACGGAGTTACAAGAAGCAGCAGTAAAAATGGAAGAACTAAAAGGTAAGGAAAGCAGTATTTCTTCTGTCTTCACTGCTTCTAAAATCGAAAGTGTAGACTACTCGGGCATATTTAAAATTGCATATGCTTGTGATGCTGGACTAGGTTCAAGTGCTATGGGTGCCAATATACTGCAGAAGAAAATAAGGAAATCCGGTATCGATGATATATCAGTCTTCCATATTTCAATCAGTAATTTACCAACGGAAGCAGATATCATCGTTACGCATCAATCTTTAGTGGATAGGGTCTCTGAAAAACAACCTAGTACGCATTGTATCGCCATATCTGATTACTTAAATGCCCCAGAATATAGCGAGTTAGTTAATAAATTAGTTGAGTCAAGGGAAAAATAAGTTGATAGAGGAGTTTAATCTATGCTGAAGGCTGTAATAATGGATTTCGATGGAGTTATAGTGGATACAGAAGTGATTTGGTTTGAAATTTTTAGTGAATGGTTAAAAAAGAATTGGAATTACGACTTAACAATTGAAGAGTTTTTAGTTTGTGTGGGTTCTCATTCTGGAGAGCTTTTCGATATGCTAGAAAAAAAACATGATATAATAGTAGATAGAAATCAGTTTAATGAGGAAACTAAACAAAACTTTATAGACAGAAGTGAGAATCTTCCACCTAAAGAGGGAGTTCTGGAATTCATAAAGAATATAAAGAATGAAAATCTCTTATTGGCTTTAGCAACTTCTGCCACTAGGACAAAGCCTATCACTCACTTAACAAGGCTTCACATCATACAACACTTTGATGTAATTATTACTTCAGAGGATGTAGCCCGAATTAAACCACACCCAGATTTATTTAACAAAGCTATTGAAGAATTGGGTATAAAAAAAGAAGAAGCGATTATTATTGAGGACTCTGCAAGTGGTCTTTTAGCAGGAAATAATGCAGGTATCGATACAATCGTATGTACAAATGATGTGACTAAACATTCTTCATTCCAGAATTATTTTATCAAAGTTGATTCGTTAGAAAAGGTTGAGTTAAAAAGTATAATACAAAAATTCCAATGAAAGTAGTGTCGATATGCTAATTAATGAAGTGAAATTGAGTGATATAAAAGTGAATGAAAAAGCTAAGGATTGGAAAGAGGCTATTCACATAGCTGCTCAATCATTAGTAGCATCTAAAAAAATAAAACCATCCTATGTAGATGCTATGATTAAGGCAGTTGAGGAAAACGGCCCATATATTGTGATAACAAAGCACATTGCACTCGCTCATGCGAGACCTGAATACGGAGTAGTAGAGCAAGGACTTTCTTTTACGACCTTCGATGAACCAGTGCCTTTTGGTTCAGAATTATTCGATCCAGTAAAACTAATTATCACCTTAGCTGCAACAGACTCAGAAAGTCACTTAGATCTTTTATCGGAGTTGTCCGATATTCTAATAGATGAAGACAAAACAGAGAAACTGTATGTCGCTAAAAATGAACAAGAATTCTTGGAAGTACTACAATCCGCTTAAAGGGCTAAACTCGTAGTATGAAATGAACTCCATAAAACAGGTGCCTGGTTCTCAAACAAACTTTACTTGTTGAGACCAGACACCTGTTTTTTTATGGTCGAATCAATTCCCCAATAACAGAAGTTCCTAGTTAGCCTGTATTGTAGGAATTGCCCTTTTCCTAAAGTAAAAAATAACGGCCATTAAGCTCACAAGAATAAAAGCACATAATACAAGTGCCCATAGGGTGACGCTAATTGGGTAACGATCGATCAGTTCGCCAACAATTCTTGGCAAGAATGCACCACCTAATCCCCCCATGGCCATCAGTATACTCGTTGTCCATTCCTCCAATCCTTTAGACGTTTCATTCACAATCAAGAGGCCGATGGAGAAGACTCCTCCCATTAATAAACCCGTCAAGAATATGGAGATAAAACTAAACATGACCGAAGTTGAATAAGCAAACATCAACAGGGTAAAAAACTGACCCGTACAGCAAATAATAAAGAGCTTGCTATAGCCTATTCTATCTATGATACCCGTCATACTGATACGTCCAAGTGTCATCGCTGCCCAAAAGACTGTAATACTTAAAGCCAGTGTGGAAGCATCTAAATTCGTTGTTTTGCTCAAGATTGTCGGCAAGTAGTTTGGCAACACCATTTCAGTGCCCACATACATAAAGAAAAACACCGCACCCGTCGCAATAATCGGCAATTGCCTTCTAGAGTAACGTTTTTTCACAGGTTTATGCCCATCTTCAGGTAAAACTTCCGGCTGCCTTTTTAAAACTGGATCCAATTCCCCAAACGGAAGAAGTAACCAGAGTAGCATAATGACCGAAGCAAACACCGCTACAAATGTAAACGAAAAATTCCATACACCCGTCATGATCAAAAAGGCAGAGATGACTGGAATCGCCAATGCGCCAACTCCAAAAAAGATTTCAACGATAACAAGTGTCGTAGCCTTCTTTTCCTTCAAATGACCAATAATAAGAGAAGCAACAATCGTCTCCGCAACCCCTATTCCCGCCCCAGCAAACGGTGCGACAGCTAACATCACATTCCAATTAGGTAAAACACCAAACACAAACTGGGAAAGAGCAAAAATAAGCAAGGCAAGAAAAATCGTTGTTCTCCGGCCAAGCCGATTGACGATAAGCGGTGCAAACATCACTCCACCTAAAAAGCCCAAAAACTGATTCATAATCAGCTGTCCGCCATCCTTGTAATGAATCCCATATGAATCAACCATCGGTTCTAAAACAGTTCCGATGATGATATGGCCGAAACCGTTTAAACAATAAATTAGTGAAGCAATCCATATGAATTTTTTCATTTTATTCTCCGTATCTGCATTATTCAGCGTTATTTGAAGGTAGTGGTGCTTGTCTTATGCTATCAATGATGGGTGGTGGTGTCTAGATGGATTTGAGATTATACTGATGGGGTTGGGCGGAATGAAATAAGGTGCTTGGTTCCCGACGGTGTTTAGTTGTTTGGGATTAGGCACCTTGTTTGTTTATGGTTGAATCAATTTGCGAATAATTAACGTTCTAAGCTGTCGTGACCACTATTCACTTGTAGCGCTGCGTCTCAGGCTGCTTGACATTCAGGGGGAGGCAGGTAAGCGAACAGCCCGCTACCAGCAAAAAATAAAGGAGACAATCTTCCCCTGTTAAATACAATTAATGCCGATAAGAGAGGCGGAAAAACCTTACTTTTTGATAGTTAGCTTACGTATCCAGCCTTCATTAAATATTGATATCGGCAAAACACTTGGATCTGCATAGTCTATCATTAGAAATGACAATAGTTTCTTCCTTATACTCTGAAAAGGAGAGGGATATTGTAGTAAAAAATAATTTAATTAGAAAGTTAGTTTGTATATTCAATTGAGATTCCGTAGAATATTAAATAGGTAGTTAATTAAGGAGGAATCAGTATGGATAAAGAAGAGCTAGAATTGATTGAAAACCCCGACGATGATTTAGTTCATGGAGAAAACATATTTGAAAAATCAGAAGATCAACCACATACTATTGACTATGAAGAGAAGCGTGAACAACTAAAGAGTCTTAAAATATTAAAACACACCTGGAGTTTATCTGAAATATACCAAAAAGTTAAAGCAGGTATTATTAAGTTAGATCCCAACTACCAGAGAAAAGAAGTATGGAATAAAGATACGCAATCCCAATTTATTGAATCATTATTTATAGGAATAATCATTCCACCAATTTATTTGGCTGAAATAAGGCCGAAAAAAGCCCTAGACTCAATTACTTATGAGGTTGTCGATGGAAAACAACGTCTTACATCCATTCAAAACTTTTTTGATAACAAATTAAACTTAACAAGTGACCTTCAATACTATGCAGATCTTTTTGGAAGTAAAGATTTTGAATACATTGAACAGAGTTTTCCTGATGAAGTTGAAAAAATGCTATCTTCAGTTATAGACTTATACGTAATATCACAAAATGCTCATCCAGAAATTAAGTATGATGTATTTGCAAGATTGAATAGGGGAAGCATTAAATTAACCCAAGCTGAACTGAGAAATGCAATTTACGCCTCTAATATAACGGATGAAGTTCGTGAAGAAGTTAAAAAAATAGAGGAATTCGGTACATTCGCAACGGCATTTTCACCTGCTGAGAAAAAGAGATTTAAAAATATAAATAGGGTGTTTCAGTCTCTCGCTTACATTGAACAATTTAGAAATGAGAATGGAGTAGTATATTTCGAAAAGTATAACTCTAGACCAAAGGATATGATAAATACAGTTTTGCAGAAATATCAAAACAATACAGCTGAATTAAAGATAACTAATAAGGACATTCCTAAAGTAGTTAAAACAGTATATTTATTAAAAGAATTGCTTAATAAATCCGATGTAATTAAAAAAGCTGAAGAAGAGAAAGGACTTAGTAAGTCTACTGAATATACTTTAGATGCTTTAATGCCATTTTACAAAGTTATTTCTGAAAGCAATATCGATGACATTATTAATAAATTATACAGTTGCCAGGACTTTTTAAACACATTCGAAAAGTCTTTGTCAACTACCACGAATGTAAATGCCAGGGTAGGTGTTGTAAATGATGTTATCTCAAAGCTCTAACTATAAAAGCTATCAAGATATTTTTTTCGATTTTTGGGAGAGTTTTCCCGAATTTGAATTGCATATGAAAACATATTTAATTGAAGAGTTTGTTAGAATATATAATGAAGACATAGAAAATAAGCACGAACTATATCAAAAATGGTTTTTCTTTATGGGGGCGGTTTCTAGGAAAAGCCAAGAAAGGTTCGATGTTAAAAGCATGAAAATAATAATGAATGAACAATCTATTAAATATAAAGCTAGTCTATTCGAACATATGAAGGTTTTGACACTTAATCAAATATTAAAGTTCACCTTACAGTTTAAAGATATAAAAATTCATGAAAATTCACATAAACTATTTAGTTCCCAAGCGTCTAAATTAGACTCTGAAATAGTAATTGATATTCTGAATATCCGCAATAAATTAGCACACGAGGTCCGACCAGATATCTCAAATGCATTTGACACAAAACTTATACCTGATAGTGAAATTTCTTTTTTAAATTCAGATGAGGACAAAACATTATATAAAGTCCTTGTGGCTTGCAACGATTGGATGAAGGTTTTAAAAAAAGAATATGCTATACAAAATCAATAAGGTCCGAAGGTTCTATTCTAGAATCTTCATTTCACTTTAGATGGGGATTGTTTTAAATTGAATGAAAGAATAACTGAAAATATCATTAGAGATGCATTTAGAAATCTGAAATATTATGAAGATGAAAATGATATAATAATCGAGGAACAAAAAAGTAGAATTTCTGAAGTGAAAAGACTATTGAGAAATGCTAACAAGTCAGGAAAAAATGGAGTAGGTTACCCAAAATTCATCGTATCTTCACCGTCTTTCCCAGATTTCTTAATAATCATAGACTGTAAAGCCGATACTAAATATCATGAGAGTAAAAGTCATAATAATATAGCTTCGTACACCGTAGATGGTGTACTACATTATGCAAATGCATTGTCTAATTCTTTTAATGTAATAGCAATAGCTGTAAGTGGTCAAACGATTGAATCTTTAAAAATAACCACACTTCTAGTTTCCAAATCATCTAAAAACGGGAAAACTCTTATAGACGAAAATGCTGTGCCAATTGAAAGCATAATATCTTTTGATGATTATATGCGATACGCTGCCTTTGATCCAGAAGTTGTAAGTAATAGGTATAGTAACTTAATGGAATTTTCAAGAGAATTACATGAATTTATGAGAGATCATGCTAAACTTACTGAAAGTGAAAAACCTTTGCTAGTAAGCGGAACTCTAATAGCACTAAAAAACGAAGTTTTCTCGAAAACATTTGATCTGCATAAGCCAGAAAAATTACAACAGGAATGGATGCGAGTTATCAAAGAAGAGATTAATCTTGCTGATATTCCAAACTCTAAAAAAGCAAATATGACCCAGCCATATTCAAGCATAGCCGTACACCCTGAATTAGGGAAATCGAGTAAAAGGTATCCTAAAGGCCCACTAAATGAGCTTATAAGGCTTTTGAATGAAAAAGTATGGCCATTTATAAATATTTACCATGATTTCGACGTTGTTGGAGAGTTCTACGGAGAGTTCTTGAAATATACTGGTGGCGATAAAAAGTCTTTAGGCATAGTTTTAACCCCAAGACATATAACAGAACTCTTTGCCGAATTGGCTAACCTATCTATATTTACTGACAAAGATAATGTTATTCACGCAGATAAAGTATTAGATATCTGTACAGGGACGGGAGCTTTTTTAATTTCTTCGATGCAATACCTGATGAGAAAGTCAGTCACTGAAGAACAAAGAAAATTCATCAAAGAAAGTTGTCTTATCGGAATTGAACAGCAACCAAATATGTATGCACTTGCTTCGAGTAACATGATTTTAAGGGGAGATGGTAAAGCTAACTTATTCCAAGGCTCCTGTTTCGATGAGGGAATTATTCAATTAGTACAAAACCATAAACCGAATATTGGAATGATCAATCCACCATACTCTCAGTCGGATGAGGGACTGCATGAACTAGTATTTATTAAACAAATGTTAGATTCTTTGGAAAGTGAAGGGATAGGGTTTGCGATAGTTCCTATTACTTGCGCAACAAATAGTCATCCTATGAAAGCCGCCATTTTAGCAGAACATACATTAGAAGCCGTAATGTCTATGCCAGAGAACTTATTTTATCCAGTTGGTACAGTAACTTGTATTATGGTATTTAGAGCACACAAACCTCATAGTATTACAAATAGAAAGACTTGGTTTGGTTATTGGAAAGACGATGGTCTAGTTAAAACCAAACACTTAGGTAGAATAGATTTGCATAAAAAATGGAAGCATATTAAAAATAGATGGGTTGAACAATATAAAAATAGAGAAAGTGTTCCAGGCGAGGCTGTAACACACTATGTTACGAGTGAAGATGAATGGTGTGCCGAAGCCTATATGGATACTAGCTTTGAAAATCTAAACATTGAAGACTTTGAAAAAACTGTTCAAAAGTATGCCCTCTATAAAATGTCCAAAAACAACAGACTTAATAATGATTCAAAAAGCTTAATAACTGTGAAACAATCTTCATGGAAAGCATTCAGACTTGAAACACTTTTTGATATTAGAAAAGGAAAAAGATTGACTAAAGCCAATATGATACCCGGGACAACGCCTTTTATCGGATCTACAGAAAATAATAATGGGGTAACAGCATATATTGGACAAGAACCTATTCATGAAGGTAATACAATTACTGTGAATTATAATGGTTCAGTAGCTGAAGCTTTCTATCAACCCGATGCTTTTTGGGCCTCTGATGATGTGAATGTTCTTTACCCGAAGTTCAAGATGGATGAAAATATAGCTATGTATATTATAGCTATGTTAAAACATGAGAAATTCAGGTATAACTATGGTCGCAAATGGCATGTTGAGAGAATGAAAAACTCTATTATTTATTTACCTGTTAACAATAAAAAAGATATAGATTTTGAAAAAATACAAGAATTTGTCAACTCTTTAACATATACTAAATTTCTATAGTTGTCCCGAGATATAAAAACCCTGATTTATAACCATCCAATCTCTTATATGTTTTCAGTAACTATAAAGCTTCCATGTGGATCGACTCAAGTCACATAAAAAAGAACCCGAAACAATTCATCAACAAAAATTTTCGAATTTACAAAAAGCAAGGATTCGTATTTACCTGTTCCGAAGGTTATCCACAGTCAATTAAATTAGTTGCAGACCGGATTAGGTGCATGTTAATAAATTCATGCACCTCTCACTGATCCGTACGTGCGAGTCATCGCATATGGCTCCTCCATATTTATTCCTTCTAGGGATGTTGGTCTTGATAAATATCCAATAAGAAAACTAGACGCAGTTCCTTAAACGACCACCTGCTAAAGCAGATGGATTTACGACATAAATGTCTACGACTAAAGTCGTTTGTCCTATGACTGAAGTCATCTCAAAGCCTTATGCTTAAGCAAACTAACTATCGACAAAACTCAATCTTCAATCCTAAATATATCGTTCCCGTCTTCATTGAACTGGGTAGCGATATAATTTCTAATCGTTTCTTCATCTACTGTTCCAACAGTGGCGCAAAAATAGCCTCTTGCCCATAAGTGCTGTCCCCAATATTTCTTTTTCAAATCAGGAAATTGCTCCTGAAGTAGGCTCGATGATCTTCCTTTGAGATATTGCATAATTTTACTTGGAGCAAGACTAGGTGGATATGATAACAACAAGTGAATGTGATCTTTTCCTACACTTCCTTGCAGAATTGTGATTCCCCTTGCCGTATTAACTCCCGCGTTCTTACCGCAATTGGACCGTGTAACACTTTATATCTGTATTTCATTACCCAGATGACATGATACTTGATATCAAAAACCGCATGACTATTTTTTCTTTATCCGTCCATACTTTTCACCTCACCCTAAGTATGGACATCGAAGGGGAAGGCTAAAAGCGTATACCGTCTAAAGACGGTGGAGTTAGACCACGCATTTGGAAAATAAATTTCACGATGGGAAGTGCGATGTAAACAGGTGTGGAAAAAGAACTCCTCCATTTAGTCATTCTTAGTCCATTAGAAAATCAATCGGACAAGAGGAAAGCAGCTGTCATTATAAATAGTCTGTTGACTACAAGGTTTTCAAGTGACTAATAACCGCTTTTATTAAAAATTCTACTTCATTTATGGTTCAGTTCACCTAATAGCAACAAACTCCCCCTTGTCATTCCTTTACCAAGTAATGATAAAGCTTCCCCTCCACAGCCTGCTCCATCACCATGTGCATATGCACAACCGGAAGTTCCTTCCCATTCTTATCAACCATCCAGTCCTCTTCAACACTAGACTTATCTGGAAATCCCTTTCCTAGATAATAAAAGTCAGTTCCTTCACCGTCATCCTTCTTTATAAAGATATGAATATCATTATTTTTTTCATCTGAGTGAATGACTTGTTGAACTTCTCCAGATTGCAGCGTTCTGTTACTTCTTGTATACCATTTAAAAAGTCCAGGGCTTAAGAACTCATCACCGTAGTCGACACTCGATTCGACTTCATCATTTTTATGATAGGTCACGAAGATTGGACATGTGCCGTGCTTTGGCTTGTACCCGTACATAGTCGAGCTTTCGTCACTACTCCAATTCAACAGTTTACATGCATCTTTTCTTGAATACTTTTCGTACAGCGTAAGTGGCTGATCACATTGATATTTTTCTGCTTTCTCTTTGGCACTATCGATGACATCTTTAATTAGTTTTGTGAAATATGGATTCTTCACCAGACTTTCTTGGATGAATGCATTGAATTGATATCGTCCAGCTTCATTCAACTCCACAATCGGCTTTTCTCCGTACTTACTTTTATTGGCCAGCGTAAAAAATGAAAGATCTAGGATTCTATTTACTGATTGAAGGGTGGCTTCGTCTGTACGGCAATCATTGGCTATTAGCAGCTCCAAATAAGCGTCATGTGAATCTTCATTTTTCTTCAATAACATCTCAATCAAAATGATTTCATGCTTTCGTTTGCCATTTAACACTTCTGCGGAAAGCATTGTTAATACTTTGTCTTCATAAACACTTAATGCCGGTACTTCTTCATTCATTTTCAATAAAAAGCGATAGTAGTTCACATACTTATCCGCGATAACTGTCGGATCAATCGAATGATTTACGACAAAATCATATAAATACGGAACTTTACCGATTTTATTTTTCAAATCAGTATACGCGTCCCTCAAAATCTTCAATGCCGTTAGATTGCTTTGATTAATAGAGCTAAAGATTTTTTTCTTGGCAATCTCCTCGAAGTTAATCGTTGAAACACCTTTTATATAACTCGTATCTTTCGTGTGTCGGCGTATATTATCTTTATTTAGGGATTGGTCACCTGACAACGCCACAGGAATCAGATAGTTGTTTTTATAGTTGCCGATGAAATCAATGATCGTGACATAACTTTTTGAATCATGCTTCCGCAATCCTCGTCCAAGCTGTTGAATAAAGATAATACTCGACTGCGTTTGTCTCAGCATGACGACTTGATTGATACAAGGAATGTCGATTCCTTCATTAAAAATATCCACGGTTAAAATGTAATCAAGGAAGCCATTTTCCAATAGGTTTATCTGACGTTCTCTTTCCTCTGGAGAATGATCGCCTAACAAAGCTACGGTCCGTAATCCTCTCGCATTCAACACCTGCGACAATTGTACAGCTTCATCTTTTCGACTACAGAACATTAGCCCCTTTACAGTCTCTCCAGAAAAACCATAGTAATCTACTTTTTCAAGTATATGATCGACACGTTCTTCTGTAACAAGCTTTGATAAAAGGCTTGCGTCGTCAATTTCCTCTCCATCATGTTCAAAATCCGTTACACCAAAATAATGAAATGGGCAAAGCATGTCCTCTTCAAGCGCTTCTTGTAAACGGATTTCATATGCGATGTTGTAATCGAACAGTTCATAGATATTAAAGTCATCTGTCCGTTCTGGCGTGGCTGTCATTCCCATTAAAAACTTCGGTTTGAAATAGTCAATTACTCTTAAATAAGAAGCCGCGCCAGCCTTATGTACTTCATCTATCAATATATAATCAAAATCTGTCGGATCGAATTGGATTAGATTCTCTTGTTTTGACAAGGTTTGAATACTAGCGAATAGATACTTCTTATCCACCTGCTTACTTGTCCCTACATACATCCCAAAATCTTCACTGATGCCGCCAAGGATTCTTTGAAAATCATCTTTTGCTTTGTTTAGGATCTGTTCTCGATGAACAATAAACAACATACGTTTAGGTGCAAAATTTCTCACATCAAATGCGGATAAATACGTTTTCCCAGTACCCGTTGCTGAAATGACGAGCCCCTTATCTTTTCCTTCATCACGCACCGCCTGAATTTGTAGTAATGCAGCTTGTTGCATCTTGTTTGGTACTATTTTTAAAGACTCTTCAATTGCATTGGTCGTATACTTTCCAGGTATCTCAATAACTTGCTCAGCTAACCTTTTGTCCGCATTTTTCTCGTACTCTATTTCATAACTTTCTATCCACTCTTCAGTAAGTAATTCTGAGTTGGACCATACGTCTTCAAACTGATTTTTAAAATGATGAACAATATCGCCATCTTCATGGGAAGTCAATTTCACATTCCACTCATAATTCACTTTTAATGCATGTGCAGTTAAATTGGAACTTCCTACAATCAACGAGTAATGTGTTTTTTGTTTAAATATATAGCCTTTAGAATGGAAGCCTTTTAAATTGGTTAATCGTACTTCTATGTTTGTTAATTTCATAAGTTCTTTAAACACTTTTGGTTGATTAAAATATAAATAAGTAGACGTTAATATACGTCCTGTAACGCCTTTTTCTTTGAGGTCCAAAAATAAGGACTTTAGCGTAGCTAACCCACTCTCAGTTATAAATGCAACTGAAAAAAGGAAGTCCTCGCTGTTCGCCAGTTCCTCCTGTAAGGTATTTAATACATGACTATTTTTCTTTTCATTATTGATCAGTAGCTCCGGTTTAAAGCTCCCAGAATTACTTTGACTTTTATCGATAAATCCTTCATGTAATGATGTTGTTAAATTACGAATAAAGCTTTCCATATAAAACTCACACCATTTCTCTATATTATTTGTGCAGGATTGTATTCGATAATTTTTCAATAGCAGGAATATCTGCCGGCGCCCAGTTAAGTGAAGGTAACTCTTGTCTAGTCATCCACTTTAGTTCCGCGTGTTCAGAGACTTCTGGTATTCCTGAAACAACCTTCACCATAAATGTCTCTAATCGCACAATGACTTTTTCATATTCATATGTCGTATCTTCAACATGATCAAAAACTTCGATCGTGCAACCCAACTCTTCTTGAATCTCTCGCTTTAATGCCTCTTCCTTTGATTCACCTTGCTCAATCTTGCCCCCTGGGAACTCCCAGTAGTTTGGTAACGTCATTTCTGGTCCTCGTAGTGCACAAAGAATTTCTTTATTATCATTTTCAATAATCGCACCTACAACATGTACTGTTTTCTTAATGATTCTCACCTTTTCTTTCTATTCACATCAAATTTAGTTCCGAATTGTCTGTATACAAACATTATCCAACATCTACCGCTAATTTTCAACAATCATACCAATCCGTCCAATAAGCATCACCATTCCCATTATCATGCATCAACAAATAATCCTCCCACGTAATCACCTGTGTCAGACACTTTTCGCTACAATACTGCGTTACATCTGATTCAAAAACAAATCCTTCTTGCATCGGCGTGCCACATTGAGAGCATAGGCGGTCTGCTTCATCTAAATCTTTCATACGAAGATCTTGCATAGTAAGCATGGTACTCAATTCTAAGTGAGTTGTGCATACATATGTGAAAAAACCTTCATTTACATCATAAATTGCACAGATTTCATCACTTTCTATTAATATTCCATCCCGCATCACAATCGCTTCACTCTCATCTACTACTTGAATCGATGCACTTTTAAAATTCACTGTTCCTCCCTCCCCCTCAATTGATCAATTCTGATTCAGGAACAAGCCGCAAGCTTTCACAATCACAAACCTGACATATATATGTTTCATCTTCGTGCATTTCATGGCACTCGTTACAGACGTAAAGCATTTTCTCTCCTTCAAGCTCTTCTACTCGCATCGACAGATCTTGGAATGACAACATATGATACAAATCCTCAATCAGGGCACATGCGAATGAAAACGACTTATCATCCAAATCATAAATTGTACAAAGCTGATCCCCTTCTATTAAAATTCCATTCATAATGACGATTTCTCCATCATCATGAACCACCCGGACTGCTGTTTCTTGAATTTTATACTGGATCAATGGTTTCAAATCAGTCACTCCTTTCTATATAAGTTGAATTAATTTTTCTCCAGCCGATTGGAGTGAAGAGCGGCTTTTGCGAACAAAAGCGGAGCGTTGAGAGCAGGATGCCTTAATTTTCCGCAAAGATCGCAGAAATACGGCCAATCGAAGCCTTCACTGTTCGATTGGCTGAAGCCGTGCCCGCGGAAAGCGTCCGCTCGTAACGGAAATCGGTGGGTAGTCGGATTATTTAATTCAATGTATATATATTATATATCCGATCCCCTACAATCGATTTTCTAAACCAGTTGCGTAAACTAAAAGGATCAAAAATAAGGTACATTAAATGTTCCTTATTTTTGGTTTAGGACTCCTTATTTGGTTCTTATTCTAAAAATAGAACCTAATTTCAAGTGCGTAGACAGTGGGAATACCCCGGTTTAATCACAATAACGTAAGCTGCAGGTGCAAAAACGACTTTAAAATATAGAGACCAAATAAGGTACGCCAAATGTACCTTATTTGGTCCTTGTTCTTGATTCCAATGGTCCAGCGAGCCACGCTTTTAATAAATTCCTAGTGAGTATTTAATTCAAACTGATAACACCTGTGTTATAATCTGACCAATAAAAGAATCACACAGGTCTTTTCACTTGAAACAGGAGGATTTCACATGAAAAACTTTGATGACCTTCGTAACCAACTACAATCTGAAGACGCTTATAACTTTGCGTTAATGGAGATGGTGGGAACTTTAATGGCTACAAGGGATCGTAAAAAGATGACCCAGGCCCAATTGTCGGCGTTATCAGGTGTCCCACAGAAAACAATTTCAAGAATCGAAAATGGGATTGATCTGCCAAAAGTGTCTACTTTGTTGAAGCTGTCGATTGCTTTAGGGCTTGAATTAAAACTCGTTGACCGTACAGAAGAGGCGATTAGTTTAGCTTAATTGCTTCTTCTGGCGAGTGCCTGTCACCGTTACTTACAGAATCTTGATTTTCGAGACGTAGAAGCTCACCGTCCCCCCATGGAAAGCGTCTATTTGGAATGAAAACAATGGTTCACATGGAATATTATACAAAAAGGACTATCCTAAAAATCAGCTTCACTGACTTCTTGGATAGCCCTACACTAAATAAATTATAGCTAATATTCTTCACCAACGTCATTTTACAAAGAGCCCAAATTTTCCACTTGTTAGAACTAGGCACTTTCTTTACGAGTCATCGATTTTCAATGACCTTTCGAATCGACCTTCTTATTCAGTAATCCCTACTTAATTATCGAGTATTACCCAGAATTCGGTGGATATGAATAGTTAAATAAATTTTCTCCTGTTTAGTTAAATCAACGGCATGTTTTTGTTTAACAAACTGTGTAATACCCTCAATAATCTCATGTTCCCTTGACATAGATTGACTTAATTGATTGTACAGAATATCAGTATCAGTATCTTCAAAAATTTGTTTTTTTATGATTCTCTCTGCAAAAAACTTTAGATGAGTTATAAATCTCGAGTAAGAAAGGCTCTCCTTTTCAAAATAAGTGTTTGCCTTTCTTTGGACGATTGCTTCAATATGGTCCATCAGCATTACAATTTGCGCTTCTTTATTATGAGATTCCGAATTTAAACGCGCGTTCACAAAATGTAAGCCTATTGCAGAAGCCTCACTTTCGGGTAATTCAATTCCCATTGTTTGATTAATAAGTGCTACGGCATATTTCCCGATGGCATATTCCTTTTGATGGTATTTTACAACCTCAATATACTTAAACTTCTCACCCATTTTCCCCTCGTGGTAACGATTAGCGGCAAAAGCAATATGGTCGGACAAGGATAGATATAGGTAATCCATGACATCAATTTCATGTTCTTTTATCGCATACTCAATAATTTCATTAACGACGTTAAAGTAAGTGTCATCTAGCTCACTTGCCAACTGCACAAAGTTTTTCAAAATCGCCTTGTCTTTAAGGATAAATGTCTTCTCTATCTCAGACTCTTGTATCTCATAGCCAATGGATTTCTTATATCCTATTCCTTTTCCCATTAAAATGCATTCATTTCCCAAATTATTAACCGCTAATACCAATGAATTGTTCATCACTTTTAGGATCTGCATGGCTACATTCCTATTCCTTTTTGGATTAGTTTAATCCATTTTTTTTGATAACATCCTGATACCAGAAAAAGCTGTCTTTCTTAATCCTACGTAACTCTTTCACATCAAAATCATCCCGATCTACATAAATGAAGCCATATCGTTTCATAAATCCTTGTCGTGAACTCAATAAATCCATAACAGACCACGGGCAATAGCCAAATAACTCCACACCATCTGCAATAGCCTCATTACAAGCTGCGATATGCCCCTCCAAGTATTCGATGCGATAATCGTCATGAACTTTTCCGTCTTCTGTCAACTGATCACCTGTACCTAAACCGTTTTCTGTAATAATCATCGGCAGACGATATTTTTCGTAATAATCATTCAACACAAGCCGTAAGCCCATCGGATCTACCTGGATACCATAATCCGTTGCAACAAGATTTGGGTTCTTTTCATGCTTGAAATATCCATATAGGTCAAAGTCAATATCATTTACTTTCGTTCCAAATGGATGCGCCTCATCGACCGGAAGATAGCTCGCTACCAGCGTACGATAATAGTTCACTGCGATAAAGTCCGGCTTTGCAACCTTCAATATTTCTGCGTCTTCTGGCTTCGTTTCAGGATAAATATTGCATTTCTCAAGATACCCTTTGTAGTATCCCGGGTATTCACCAAAACAATGCATTTCCAGGGCATAATTTGTTTTAAAATTATCATTCATTCTTGCCGCCCATACATCTTCCGGACGGTTTGAACTAGGATAAGTCATTGTAGATGACACAGCTGGACCAATCTTCGCATTTGGAAGCATTTCATGGCAAGCATTTGTTGCAAGCGCATGAGCGAGAAACATATGGTAATCCATCTGCGCCCTTACTTTTTCGATTTGATCACTTGGCGTATCATATAGATTCATCCGTATATCAACACGAATCATTAGATTTTGCTCATTATGCACCTGCCAATATATCACACGATCACCAAAGGCCTCAAAGCAAGTCTTTGCATATCGTTCAAAGGCAAACACAGACTCACGACTTTCCCATCCATTATACTTTTCAACAAGTGCAAATGGAAGGTCGAAATGATACAGCGTTACAAATGGAATAATATCATTTTCCAATAAAAAATCAATGACATCATTGTAAAAGTCGATTCCTTTTTGATTTACCACTCCGTCGCCATCAGGAATAATTCTAGCCCATGAGATGGAGAATCGGTATGTTTTTAATCCAAGTTCCTTCATTAAAAGGATATCTTCTTTATAGTTGTGATAGAAATCACTTGCTACTTGTGTATCGGCTTGCACATCTGCTTTTTGAAATGCATTATGATCCGCAACTGTTTTTCCTTTACCGTCCTCGTTCCATGCTCCTTCAATTTGGAAAGCTGAAGATGAAGCTCCCCACCAAAAGTCTTTTGCAAAATTGTTTTTCATATTTGGCACCCCTATGCTTTAATTTATGATTTTATTGAAAACAACTCATTATGAGTTGTTGCTTTTGTATTTTCTACACATAAAACACTTTGGTATTGTGAAGAATTTGTAATAATAACTGGTGTGCTAAGATCATATCCTTTAGACTCAATAGCTTGGATATCAAATGAGACTATTTTAGTTCCTTTGCTAATCTCATCGCCAACCTTTACATGGGCTTCAAATCCTTCTCCCCCTAGCTCAACCGTATCTAAACCAATATGAATAAGCATCTCCACTCCGTTTTCGAATTGTAATCCAATCGCATGTAATGTTGGATAAAGGACAGATACTTTACAATCCATTGGTGCAATAACTTCGCCTACCTCGGGATAAACTGCAATTCCTTCTCCCATTACTCCTGAGGCAAATACCTCATCCTTTACATGGGATAGGGGGACAAGTCTTCCTTGAATCGGTGAAGGAAGACTTATATCGCCATCTACCCTTACTGAATTCGGTACAAATTTATCTGTATCTATTGAAGGCTCATCTTCATCATCTATGTCTTCAGGAATATCTTTAAAACCAAGTATCATTGTCATGGCTGCTGCTCCAAAGAAGGCAATCGCAATTCCAATCAGATAGCATAAAAAGGCTTTTGTTCCCGCTTCAATATAGACAGGTATCGTTAGGATCCCTTGATTCGCAAAGGCTGTCCCGTAGGATCCGCCCCACCCCATCAATGCACCACCTAGTGCTCCACTGATTACTGCATAAATCATTGGTTTTTTCAATCTAAGATTAACCCCGTATATGGCAGGTTCAGTAATTCCAAAGAGTGCTGTAACCGTTGATGTGGCAGCTAAGGTTTTCATCTTTTTATTCTTTGTCTTTAAGAAAACTCCTGCGGCTGCTCCTGCTTGTGAGAAGTTAGCTGCTCCTGCAAATGCTAGCAAATTTTGTTGACCCGTTTGTGCGACATCATTAATGCCTATTGGTAGAATTGCTTTATGGGCACCAAAGATAACAAGCACACACCAAATCCCTCCAATAAAAGCACCTAATAAGGTTGGGCTGAAATCCATAATGATGTAGTATATCCAGTTGATAAAGTCACCCAGGTAAATGCCGATAGGTCCGAAAATAATCAAGGTTGTAGGTACCATCACTAATAATGTGAATGTCGGCACCATAATGATTTTTAAAACCTCAGGTGTAACGCGTTCGAAAAAGCGCTGAACATACGCCATAATAAATACAGCAATGATAATTGGAATAACAGTTGATGTGTAATTAGCTTGTGTGACACTAATTCCAAATAAAGTAACCGGGTCATCTCCTATCATTAATGCAACAATGTCAGGGTAACACAGGGTTGCTGCTAACACCATTGCAATTAATTCATTGGTCTTAAACACTTTTGCTGCTGCATAACCAATAATGATCGGGAAGAAATAAAATACCGCATTGGATGCTGCATTCAAAATGATATACGTATGAAACCCCTTAATATCAACGTCCCAATAGGAAGTGGCAATCATTACAGCAAGCGCCAATATTCCTTTTAACATCCCGGACGCAGCAATTGCCGGAATAACCGGAATAAAGATTGCCGTAAAGGTATTTAAAATTCTACTCCCAATAGAACCTTTCTTTTCTTGTTTATTTTCCTTCTTTTCCACTCCGTCTAACAGGGGCATAATATGGTTGTATACGTCTTCAACCTTATTTCCAATCACAACCTGGAATTGTCCCCCACTCTCTACAACAGAAATAACATCATCCATCTTCTCTAGATTCTCTTTATTTACTTTCCCCGTATCGTTTAGATTAAACCGCAAACGCGTATAGCAATGGGTTAATCCAGATACATTCCCTTTTCCTCCAACATTGCTCAAAATATCTTTTGCAATCTGTTGATTATTCATACTCATCACTCCTTTGTAAGTATTGGCCTGTTCACTAATGAATAGGAATACGCATTGACACAAAAAAGACCAAACATACACAAATAGTCCGCGAGAAATACATAGATTTCCCTTAGTCCATTTGATGTACATTTGATCTTGCCTGCATTACCAGTAACACGTCAAATTGTGTTCCGCTATTTAGCTTTGACTATAAATTAACACGCTTTCATTTTCATTGCAAGCCTTTTCTTCCTAATCCAGAATAAAAAAAGCGAAAAGTTATACTTGTGCAAATTTATTTCTTAGTCTAATATACTACATTATAAAACCCAGCTGAATGGCATTATCGGTAATTCACCCATATTGTATACGCTGATACATAAGAAAATCTGCAAAATCTAAGCCTAGAAACGAAAGGAATCAGTGGAAAAATGGAAACTACACAAACCAGGCAAACATCGTTAATTTTATGGATTGTAGTGTTTTTTTGGTTCGCCCAATACGTCTACGTCCCTTACCAAACTACCTACCTACTTTTATCACATGTTTCTAGTAATTTAGTCGGTGTCATTATTGGTGCATACGGTATATCACAACTTTTCCTTCGATTACCTGTAGGTGTTCTCGCCGATCTTAGCAGTAATCATAGGCTTTTTATTATTTTAGGATCTTTTTTTGCTGGTGCTGCTTCCTTATTTCGTATTTTTTTACCTGCCGATATTGGCTTTTTAATAGCAAATATTTTATCAGGAATAGCAAGCGCAACTTGGATTTCCTTTATGATATTGTATATGGGATCCTTTACAAAAGGGGACCAAACCCGTGCAACAAGTAAAATTATAATGGCTAATAATGCTGGTATGTTACTTGGTTTTATCACGAGTACTTTCTTGTATGATAGCGTTGGCATGTTGATCATTTGTACATTCAGTTTAGCAGCTGGTCTTATAGCATGTATACTTTCCTTTTTCCTTCATGCAACAAAACCATCTATTCAACCTAAAATACGTGTAATTGATTTATTACAGGTTATAAAAGATAAAAACCTATTGCTTTACTCTTGTCTGGCATTGGTACAACAGGGGGTACAAATGTCTACAACTATGTCCTTTACGAACCAAGTCATCCAGGACCTTGGTGCAACAAATAGGGTAATTGGTTTTTCCTCCATCATCTATATGCTATCTGCCGTTTTATTTGCCAAACTTGCCTCCACTAAATTTCTTCAGCTATGTACAAAAAAGCAGTGGATATATTCCAGCTTTTTATTACTTGGCATATATTGCTTATTGGTTCCTCAATCGAGTTCCATTTTCATTGTTTGTTTCCTACAGGTAATTCCCGGAATAGGCACAGGGGTTTTGTTTTCACTTCTAACTTCTGAGGCACTCCAATCCATTCCTCTGCGAAAGCGCTCAACCGCATTGGGTTTTTTTCAGGCCATCTATGCCTCAGGTATGACTATTTTCCCTGTAATTAGCGGTGGCATTTATGACCAGCTATCCATGAAAGCAGCGTTTCTATTTTTGGCCGGAACTTGTTTTACTGCCTTCTTTATTTCTTTAGTTTATTCTTGTAAGGGAGAAGGAAAATCACCTAAGAAAAAAGTTTCTTAGGTGAACTTTTCCCACACCTAGTATTCCCAGGTTATTCCTAAAACTTGCGAATGCCTGTCACCGTTGCTTTTTTTCAAAAATCTTATAAGGACATTTAGGAGGAAGTCTCCATGACATAATGGTAACAGCCACTCGGCTTGTCATGTACTTGGTATCGATTTTTTATTCACCTAAAAAAGAGGCACTAAAAAATAAGGACCAAATAGAGTACGTTACATGTACTTTATTTGGTCCTTATTTTTTAGCCACATATGTGATTTCTAGCGAAGGCGACTACTGGGGTCGCCGAAGTGATAAGACTGTTAGTGGTTTTCTAACAGGCTTATCGCGGGAGGCATCCCCAAGCGCCGGAGCGAAATTCAATGGATTCGTTTAGTACCAGGTACCCCTAGTCACCAATCAATCCCCGTAACCGCCCCAAAACCAAGCGCCAATAGTATCACAAACGCGGGATGCCACTTCCACTTCTCTAACATTACAAAGCTCACGATAGCAATGATTGCCGTCGATAAATAACCGACTCCCTCTACTGACTCACCTACAAACTGCAACGTCATGAATACGAGTAAGATGGCGATGACTGGGCGAATGAGCTTTGTTAAGTTTTTCACCTCGGATCGATCCTTATACTTAATGAGAATCGACATCAACCCAATCAGCAGCATGAGTGAAGGGGCGACAGAGGCAAACAAAGCGATGAAGGCGCCTAGGATTCCACCTTCTGAATAGCCGATGGACGCTGCCATTTTCGTTGCGATGGGTCCGGGCAGCGAATTACCGATGGCGACGACTTCACTGAATTCTTGCGTAGTCATCCAGCCATAGGTGTCAACAACCTCGTTTTCGACGAGAGGAATCGTGGCGGGTCCCCCGCCATAGCCAAGCATTCCTGAGATGAAAAAGGCTAGAAATAGCTGCCAGTAGATCATACGTTTTTCCCCCTTTTCAGCATAGGCAAGAAGATTAATATAATTATTGCCAGGATAAGAAACGCTGGATGGATGTGCAGGGCTTCCATCAGTATTCCAGCCGCAATCAGCATGACCACCGCTCTTTTCCAGCCCAGTGTATCACCCGATTTTTTGATGAAGTCCCAAGACAAGACACCTAGCATAACGGCCACAACAGGTACGACGGAAGCTGACATATTCTGAACCCACGGGATATCCTTATACTTCTGTAATAGTCCGATTAACAGAACCATCATTAGAGACGTAGGGATAACGGATGCAATTAGAGCATTAATACATCCTGTTTTCCCACCCACTTTGTAGCCGATATAGCCAGCAAGTTTTGTTGCAATCGGTCCAGGCAATGTGTTCGCCAAGGCCAATGTATCACCGAATTCTTCTTCATCCATCCAGCCATATTTGCGCACGACTTCCTGATGGAATAACGGAATTGCTGAAGGGCCTCCTCCGAAACCTAGCAAACCAACTCTGCAAAATGCGATGAATAGATCCACCTGGAGTCTCCATCTATTATTCGTAGTTCCACCTTCCACTCCTGGTGGATTCGACTTATTTTTTACCAAACTGCAATCGCTCCATCCGTCCGTGATTCTGTACCGCCCTGCAGCACACCCGTCACCGGATTACGCCATATAATCTGCCCACGTCCAAAACTGCCGCTATCCTTAGCAATGGTGACTTCATGCCCTTTCACAATCAATTCCTTCACCAAACGTTCCGGGAACTCCGGTTCTACCAGTATTTTCTTACCTGCAATCCATTGCCATCTCGGCACATCCAATGCCGCTTGCGGATTCAACAAGAAGTCTACTGTGTTGAGCACAACTTGATAGTGTCCTTGAGGTTGCATATAACCACCCATGACACCAAATGGTCCAACTGCTTGTCTATCCTTCGATAGGAATCCTGGAATAATCGTGTGATAAGTCCGTTTCCCTGGCTTCAATACATTCGGATGACCCTCTTCCAGTGAAAAGTCACACCCACGATTTTGCAGGCCAATGCCTGTTCCCGGTACCACAATGCCCGAACCAAAGCCCATGTAGTTGGACTGGATGAAGGACACCATATTCCCTTCCTCATCAGCCGTTGCCAGGTAGACCGTTCCTCCCTTTGGCAAATCATACACTTGTGGTTCTAGTGCTTCATCACCAATCAATGCGGAACGTTTTTTGGCATACTCTTCCGATAATAGATATGCCGTTTCAACTGGCATATCCGCTTCCTCTGTGATAAATGCTTTGCCGTCTGTGAAGGCTAACTTCATGCTTTCGATTTGCTCATGGAGTGTCTGGACTGAATTCCACTCTGGTTTACTTTGTTTGTTATAGATATTGAGCGCCATGAGTGCGACCATGCCATGACCATTCGGTGGAATTTCCCATACATCATACCCTTTATAGTTCACAGAAATGGGCTCTACCCACTCTGGCTTGTAGGCAGCAAGATCTTCTTTGGATAAAAATCCGCCGTACTTTTTCATATAGGCATCGATTTGATTCGCAATTTCTCCTCCATAAAAATCACGTGCATCTGTGTCTGCAATGGCCCGCAGTGTTTTTGCATGGCCTGGCGAAGACCACATTTCACCTGTTTCAGGTGCACGTCCATTTGGTGCAAAGGTGTCAAACCATGCTGTGAATTCATCGCCCGTGAGCTTTTCTTTAAATTTTTTATAAGCGATTCCCCAGTATTTCGCGAGGATTGGGGTCAATGGATAGCCTTCTTCTGCGTAGCGTATCGCAGGTACCAGCACTTCTTTCAAGGGTAGCTTGCCAAATCTACGTGATAATTCTGCCCAAGCAGCCGGTTCACCAGGAACTGTTATCGGCACCATGCCATGAACCGGCATCTTGTCATGCCCAAGTGCTTTCACAGCTTCGGGCGTTAATGTGGCAGGTGCTGGGCCGGATGCATTGAGTCCGTAGAGCTTATCTTTCACCCAAACGAGTGCAAATGCATCGCCACCGATTCCATTTGAAGTTGGTTCGACGACTGTCAGCGCTGCTGCAGTAGCAATGGCTGCATCGATAGCGTTACCACCTTTTTGCATAATCTCCAGCCCTGCATTAGCTGCAAGAGGCTGCGAAGTGGCAACCATGCCTTTTCGTGCAAATACGGTATGACGTTGTGATTGGTACGGGTGGTATAAATAATCCATGAAAATCCCCCTCGGTGTTGTAATACTCTGATTATACCTTGGATAGTTGTAACTATATATACTCACAGGCGAATGCCTGTCACCGTTGCTTTTTCACATGGACTTTATAAGGACGTTATGAGAATGTCTCCATGGCATAGTGGTAACAGGCACTCGGATGGTCATGTAATATACTTGGGGGCTATTTTTATTCATATAAAAAATAAGAACCAAATAAGAGGTGCGTTAAATGCCCATAATTGGTTCTTATTTTCGATTTAGGACTCCTTATTTGGTTCTTATTCTATAGATACATCTAGATTCCAAGTGTGCAGATAGTGAAAATACCTTGATTTAATCAGAATATCGTAAGAAACAAGTGAAAAAAATAATTAAAAAATAAGGACCAAATAAGGTACGCTAAATGCACCTTATTTGGTCCTTATTTTATAACTACACATATGATTCTACCTAATCTCCAGCGAAGGCACCTACTAGGGTCGCTGAAGCGCCAAGCGTTATTGAGGGGATTCTTTATGTCAATATGTATAATAAAAGCCCTTCCACACGTAAACAACCGTATGAAAGGCCTCTCTTATTATTCCTTCGTAAATTCTTTAGTGCTTCTCACCGTATCAATCGGACGCACCATGTTCTCGATTTGCTCGCGTTGCCCTTCTAAAAACGGAGGTAGCGATAGTTTTTCGCCAAGTGTTTCGTATGGTTCATCGCCCATGAAGCCCGGTCCGTCTGTGGCGAATTCGAAAAGAATGCCTGGTGCTACTCGTGAATACAACGATTCGAAGAAGAAGCGATCGACGTAGCCGGATGTGCGTAAGCCAAAGCTTTCGATGCGCTCCGTCCATTCGTCCAGTACAGCACGGTCTTCGACACGGAATGCTGCGTGGTGGACGGTACCAAAGCCTTGTTGACCTGGCGGAAGTACATCATTTTTTTCCACAATAACTTGTGCGCCATTTCCGCCTTCACCAACTTCGAATAAATGCAAATCTCCCTCTTGCGCAATTTCCTTGAATAATAGCACCTTTTCCAGTACCTCTTTCATATAATCAAATTCAATAATACGAATATGGATCGGTCCTAGTCCAGTGATGGCATATTCCAATGGAACGGGCCCTTTTTGCCATGGTGTACCGGATGCAATGCCTTTATTGTTTTCATCTGAAATCATTTGGTATTGCTGGTCATCGAAATCGACGAATGACAGTACTTTGACGCCAAACTGCTCTTCAATGCCGTCATGCTTCACACCTAGTCGATCAAAGCGCTTCACCCAATAGTCTAATGCAGCATCCGTCGGCACACGGAAAGCTGTTCTATAGATTTCGTTTGTACCGTGCGTACCTTTTTGAATGCCTGGGAAATCGAAAAATGTCATGTCTGTTCCCGCGCCGCCTACGTCATCTGCAAAGAATAGGTGGTACGTTTGAATGTCATCTTGGTTGACCGTTTTCTTCACTAAACGCATGCCTAGTACATAGGTGAAAAATTTGTAATTCTCCTCTGCGCTACTTGTAATGGCTGTTACGTGATGCATTCCTTTTAAATGATTCATGAGTAGTCCTCCAATATATGTTTTATGTCCATATAACAATTATCTTGAATTCAAGATAATTTTATAATAGATATACGACAATGTCAATATCTTTGATTTGAAATGGCTTACACAATCTTTACATTACTTTTACATTAAACTTTTATCCTATGTCTTATACTTATAAATAGCTATATGTCGTAGGGGGTCTTTAGACATGAAAATCACTGTTGGGAAAAAGTTATGGATCGGCTTTTCATCTCTATTAGTTATTTTAATACTCATTGGCGTCACCGGATTATGGACATTGACGAAATTAAATGATGAGTACCGTTATTTAATAGACGATAAAATACGTAAAGTTGTGTTGTTCGAGCAATTATTAGCGCAGCAAAATGAAGATGCCAAAAATATCTCTGGGTTTTTCATTTATCAGGATGAGTCGTATTTGACGCGTCGCGAGGAGGTCATCGCGGCCAGTAAAGCAAACTTGAAAGAATTGGATCGACTTGTCCGCACACCCTCTGCACGAGAGCTATTGAAGGAAGTGCGAGAAGCGTTAATCAGTTATCAGGATATTAGTGAAATTGTCATTCGTGATATACAAGATGGTCAGCTAGAAACGGCGTCAAAAATAGCTGCCGAGGGACAGATTTACGAAATTGCTGTCACTGACACCCTTCGAGAATTGATTAAACACCAAGAAAGTCAGCAAGCGGTGACCGAAAAGGAGTTGCAAGATGTCTTGCAATGGATTCGCCTACTCATTGCCGGCATGATTGGATTTGCTATTGTCGCTAGTATCGTCATTGCGCGCCACATTAGCCTTAGTATTGCCCGGCCTGTCGGAACCATGACAGGAATGCTGAAAAGATTAGCAACTGGTGATTTTGCTGTGGACCCCACGGTCATTCGTAACAAAGATGAGCTAGGGGAAATGGCGGATGCTTTGAATGATATGGTAGCAGATCTCCGCGGTATTATTACGAATGCAAGATCTTCTGCCAACCAACTCGCTAATCATGCTGAAGCATTATCTGCTAGCTCCGAAGAAAGCCTTGCTGCTTCTGAAATGGTCGCAGGCATAACAGAGCGTAATTTGTTAACCAATGAACAACAAGCGTCCACTGTGAAAGAGTCCGCTGTTTCCATCGCTGAAATGGTCACCGGCATCGACCGCATTACGGCAGACAATGAAGCCTTACAAAGTGCTTCGGCATCAGTTTCGCAACTTGTCGACGATGGAGCGACCTTCATGAATGATTTCACCCATCAGATGCAATCCATTCGCACAACAATGGGACAATCTACGGACATCATCAGTGAAATGGCGACACATTCGGAACAAATTCGTACTGTAACAGCACTCATAACAGGTATTGCAGACCAAACTAACTTATTGGCATTGAATGCAGCAATTGAAGCAGCACGAGCCGGTGAACATGGCAAAGGATTTTCAGTTGTAGCCGAAGAGGTCCGTAAACTCGCTGAACAATCCAAGCAGTCTGCGGCTGAAATTGGTCGGATGATGGATGCCATGATTCACAATGTAGGCCGAGCTGTTACGAGTACGGAAGATAGCAGCCAACGTGTTCAAGCGGGGCTTGTAGTTACCGAAAAAACGGGAGCCATATTTAACAGTATTGAGAACGCGGCGGCTGATATGAGCCAGAAGCTCGCCACTGTTTCTATCGCAATTGAACATATTCGCACAATGACAGATAAAGTGGCCTATGAATCAGCTAGCATCGAAGAGCTTGCAATGCAATCAGCCAGTGAAGCGCAATCCTCAAGCGCCGCAACCGAAGAACAGCTAGCGACTACTGAAGAAATTTCATCAAGTGCACAAACGCTGTCCAAACTGGCGGAGACACTGCAAGGTGATATGGCGCGGTTTACGGTCTAAAAAGAGTAGGTACATGACATGCGATAACGCATTCCCATGCTATACTGAAGAAAAGGATTCGGAGGGATTTTGATGGCAGAGTCAAAAACTAATCGAAGAATAACGATTTCAGAAATTATCGAATGGGATGGCAGTTGGGAATTGATTGACGGCATACCCTACAACATGACGCCTGCTCCTACCACACACCATCAACAAATTGTCGGAGAACTTTTTTTCGCACTACGGACACATTTTGGCAATGATGGTTGTTCTGTATTTGTAGCACCTTACGATATCCAAATTGATGAGGTAGATGAGTATACAATTGTACAGCCTGACATTTCTGTATTTTGTAATAAAAATCAGGTTGGAGAAAAGCGTGCACAAGGTGCGTCGGACTTAATGATTGAAGTCTTGTCCCCCTCTACCGCCTTAAAAGATCGTAACCATAAATTTAATTTATATGAACGGACTGGCGTTACAGAATATTGGCTTGCCGACCCTCATAATAAAACCATTGAAGTGTACGGCTTATCGGAAGGCAGATACCTAAAACGGCAAGTATTTGGGCATGAAGATACCCTGTCATCATTTGTTTTTTCGGAACTGACAATTGACTTGAATAAAATATTTTCAAACTAAACCATCCGTAGAGGGTGCTTTTTCAATTCATTAAATTTACGATTGGCGCAGGACTTATTTCGACCGCTATGCTGTTTACAACATGAAAAACCTCACTCCACAGTGAGGTTTCCACTCCCTTCCTATTCCCTAACAATCGGCATTGAGCAACATCTAAAGGAACCGCCAGATTTAATAATTTCAGAGAAATCGACTTCGATGACTTCAAATCCGTGGGCACGCATTTGCGTGTTCACATTTTTGTTTTGTGGCAGGCTGAACACTTTTTTATCGCCAATTGAAAGGACATTTGTGCCCAATGTAAATTGTTCTGCTTCGGATACTTCGATGAGTTTATATTTCCTTGCTGAAAGCATGTCGATTGTTTCTGCATCGAGTGCTTTCGGGAAGATTAGCCCTACTTCGGGTGATAAAATATTGAATACACAGTCGAGGTGCAAGTATTTTTCATTAAATGGAACTTGGATAATTTCGTAGTCAGGTAAATCATGCCTCAATTTCCGGACTGCTTCTTCAGATGTACGACTGCTGATGCCGACGTATAGCGTGCTCCGATCTACAATGACGTCTCCGCCTTCGACTCGATCTGTCGTTGTTTGGAATGAGATATCCTCGTCTTCCAACCACTCCTCAAGTATCTCTTCCTCTCCCTTACGAATATCGCTAGCCATTTCTGCAACGAAGACATCGTCTCCAACGGTGAAACCAATGTCTCGCGTGAAAACCTGTTCTGGGAATTGTGCGGATGACGGCAGTTTGATGACTTCGACTCCGTATTCCTTCAGCATTTTTTCAAAGTTTTTATGTTGTTTCATCGCAAGTTCCACGTTTATATTTTCATCTTCATACTTCTTTTGTACATCATTGATTACCTCTTCGATTGACATGAATTTTGGCTGGCATAGGATGACACGGCGCAGCGTATCATATTCTGTATCGCACTGAGTTAACGGTGTCTCTTCCACTGGGGTGCTCATTTTTCATCCTCCAAATAAATGTAGTCGTCTTCATTGGTGTTCCCTTTGACAGTTGATTTAAACATGCTTATTTAGAGTAGTAAAAATTACTGGAATGGAGGAAGTATCATGATGCAGACAGAAGATGCTTTATTGACAAAAGAGGATTTTGCAAAGCGTACGGACTTGCCCGATTGGTTGTTGAAGGAATACCGAACGTTTCATAAGACAGTGACGGATAAGACATTTCCCTGTTATTTCGGGATGAATGGTGAGCTGAAAGGTGAATTGCGTTATGCCTATGTGACACAAGATGATTGGTCTCATTTGCCGGCTGCATTGAAGTCATTTTTGGCATTGTTCAAAGAGCCCAATCATAAGCGACATGGGTTATTTGTATTTGTAGAGCCTTTTGAAATAGAAGGTTTGTTAGAGGATTATCGCCAGCAATTTTGGGAGATTCTACAATACTTGCACGAAGTAGATAAGATAGAATGGCCTGCTAGGAGCCCGCGAAATTCGGAGCATTACTTGTGGGATTTTCATTTCCACGGAGAGCCCATTTTTGTTTTTGGCAATGCACCCGCTTATAAGCAACGGAAAACACGGGATCTTGGTAACGCAATGGTGATTGGGTTTCAGCCTAGGACAATTTTTGAGGGATTAAAAGGAACAGAACCCGGTGGAATGATGTCACGCGAAAAAGTACGGGAGCGTGTGGCAGTCTGGGATCAGTTACCGAAGCATCCTGACATTAGTCATTTTGGCGATCCGACGCATCATGAATGGAAACAGTTTTTCATCGGAGATGATGCGGAGCCTATTCAAGGAAATTGTCCGTTTAAGCATAAGGACATGGAGTAAAAGCCGTCCAAATTGGGCGGCCTTTGTCTTCGTATGGTGTCCCCTGCCTTACTTGTACATTTCCTTGGCTTCATGCACAATGTCTTGCAGGCCATCCGAATCACCATCAAGATAGTTGGTCGGAAGTACTTTTCGAATGATTAAATCATTTTCAGTCATCACTACTTGTACCTCTTCGCCTATTCCAACTTTCAAGTGCGCCAACATTTCTGGAGAAAAAGTAATGCCACAAGCATCCTCGATTTGTACAATCTGCTGAATTTGAATGGCCATGTTCTTATGCGTCCAATCTCTTTCCACGTCAATCGCCTCGCCCTCTGTCGATTTCCCGGGAAATACAGCGAATTATTTCTCCGCAGTTGCGTACCATACCAACATCTCCCGTTTACACTTCTTATTATAGAACGTATATTCTATTCAATCAAATACTGAAACATCATTAACAACCCAAATCTTACTTCATCACAAACCGCTCAATAAGCTCTTTTGTCAACTCAAATCGCGGGTTAATGGTATCCATTCCGCCTGCTTCCACATCCATCACAACCGTAATAATCCGCCGAGCATCGAAAACACCTGTACTGACCAAACATGAACCTGCCTGATCTGTATAACCGGTCTTCAATCCATCGATTCCAGGGTAAGCTTGCGGCATGCCTGGCAGCATTAAATTTGTACTCCATAGTCGTGCACCTTCACTTGTCGTAAAGTCAGTCATTCTTGCAACGTCGAGCACTTCAGGATATTTGGCTAATAATTGCTGCGCTAGCACTGCGACATCTCGAGCAGATGACAGATTTGTTTCATCTTGTCCTTTGCCGATATAGTCGCCATCCAGCCCACTGGCATTGTAAAAAGTCGTCTCCTTGAGCCCGAAATGTGTTGCTTGTTTATTCATTAACCCAACAAAGGCCTTTTCCGTTCCGCCAACCATTTCAGCAAGTGCCATAGCAGCATCATTTGCCGAGATGACAGTCATGGCGATGAACAACTCTTCTACTGTATAGGAGTGACCTGCCACTATGCCCAATTTAACCGCACCCGCTTGCTGTGTCATCTGCTGCACATACTCACTTGGCTGGTAAACACTTTCCCATGTTAATGTCCCATTATTTATGGCATTGAGCACCAAGTATTGTGTCATCAGCTTGGACATACTCGCAATTGGCAATGGTTGTTTACTATTGTCTTCATACAATACTTTTCCCGTCTCTGCTTCCATAACAATAGTAGCTTCCGCACTGCTGTTCATCTCAACGTCCTCTTCTGACATCAACAGCTTGTCCTTCCACACAAAGGCGAGGCTGAGCGCACAAATCACTATAATCAATCCTAATTTCTTCATTTCATTCACACCTCATTCATTTCTATCCTTTCATTATAAACATCGAAAATGAAGAATCTTGTAGAATAATCATGAAGAATTTCTTAAGTTTCCTCACACACACCACCGCCAGCTTTCCCGAATAGTATAGACTAACGATATGATGATGGGGGGCGTTTGAAGGTTGGGGCAATGGGCCACAGCGGTTCGAGGAGGCGTTCCTACAGTCGATGCGTAATCAGTTCGACAGGTTCATTGCTGATACCTGTTTTATGAAGAACCACCTGCTGTTATATGTTGAACATATAAAAACTCCGCTCGGAAGACTGCAATCCTTCTGAGCGGAGTTTTCTTTATTCACTCACGCCTCGGCGTGAGTGCGTCTAGATTTTGAATTGAGCTTGAGGCCTACAGGAAGTAGGTCATGCAGTCGTTGCGAATCGAACAGCGCAGGGTTCGATTTGCCGTATTTCTGCGTTCTTTGCAGAAATTAAGGCACTTGCCTTTCAGGACGTCGCGAATTTAGACTGCCTTCCTTAACTCCCCTCAAAATCTATGACATCCGCCGGAGGCTTAACAAGGAGGATTTGAACTTCATTCCTCCTTAATCAGCAAATGTATTTGCTGATTAAAGTTATAATTTTGTGCGCACATCCCATAATTCTGGAAAGAAGCGATGGTCGAGTACCGACTTCAAATAGTTCACACCAGACGAGCCACCTGTTCCCATTTTAAAACCAATGATCCGTTCGACCGTTTTCATATGGCGGAAGCGCCATTGCTGATGGCTATCTTCGATGTCGACCAATTTCTCCGCAAGCTGATATAAATCCCAATAATCATCGACATTGCGGTACACCTCAAGCCAAGCATCTGCCACTGTCGAATCTCCTTGATACGTAACAGTAAAGTCGCGAGTCAGCAATTCGGGCGTAATCGCGAAGCCGGCCCTTGCCAGCGCGCGTATCGCCACATCGTAAATACCCGGCGCACGATAGGCCGCTTCGAGTTCACTTGCTAGCTCCTGGTCTTTCTCGTAAATTTTCAAAATATGTGACTGCTTATAGCCTAGCGCAAACTCGATGAGTCGATTCTGATACGACTGGAAGCCCGACGCCCTGCCCAAGCTCCCACGAAACTCCATATATTCAGCAGGTGTCAACGTCGCCAACACATCCCATGCCTGAATAATCTGCGTCTGTGTTCTAGACACGCGCGCCAGCATTTTAAAAGCTTCCGGCAGTTCGTCTTTTTCAATCAAATCAATCGCCGTACCCAACTCATGCAAAATAAGCTTCATCCACAATTCGCTTACTTGATGAATGACGATGAACAGCATTTCATCATGATGCCCAGACAAGCGCTGCTGACTCGACAACAATGTATCGAGATGCAAATACTCCCCGTATGTCATATTATCCCGAAAATCCGTATGAATTCCTTTTTCACTCATGAGCCCACCTCCGCAATACCGCACGTACAGGACTACCATCGCCATCCCTCAACGGTAATGGCAACGCAATGAGCTCGTAATCCCCCGACTCCACTGCACTGAGTACGATATTCTCCAAAATCATCACGCCGTTGTTATTGAGCGCATGATGCGCCTCCAATAGCTTGCTGTCTTCTGGATCAACGGATGGCGTATCGACGCCAATCAGCCGAACCCCCCGCTCTTTCAATAAAGACCCAATATCTGCACGCAACACGGTAAACTCCTTCGGAAATACATTCGCATCCGGACGACTCCCTGTTTTCAATAAAATCCGTTCTGCACCTCCGAAATCGATACCTTCCAACTCCGCGCGCCCAACACTTTCTGCACCTGTCACATCAATCACTCGCGCTCGTCCGATGTACAAGTCAATCGGTAAATCGAGCACGCGCTTGCCATTATCATCAAAGTGAAACGGCGCATCGATATGCGTCCCCATATGTGTACTTGTTGTCATCTTGCCAATATTAACGGAACCCGTATCTGCTTTCACAAACGCAACTTCATACGTAAACGGCGTGTCGCCTGGCCACTCTGCAATGTCGTTTTGAAGCGGCTGTGAAATATCAATCCATTTCTCTGTCATGCCACAACACCCCTTTGATTGGTGAATTTTTCATAGCGCTTGTCATCCATAATGACTTTCAGTTTCTGCACGGTATGCCAGACGTCTTCAAAGGAATTATACAAAGCAACAGGTGCTAATCGAATGCCATTTGGTGTACGGAAATCTGGAATAACTCCCTCTGCTTTCAGCGCTTTACAAATACGAGCCGCTTCCTCGTGTTCAAGTAAGATGTGACCCCCGCGCGAGTCATCAAGCGGATTGCCAATAGTAAAATCATAAACGGATAGCTCTTCTCGAATTAATTCCAGCATATAGGCTGTTAGTTGAAGTGACTTTTCACGAACACGTTGAATGCCTACCTCCTCAAACAATTCAAGCGCACCTATGACCGGCGCTAGACTGAGGATATGCGGCGTTCCAATTTGGTAGGCCGCTGCATCCACTGCCGAATCCATCGTATGATCCATATCAAACTGCGAGTCTTTTTTGGAACCAAACCAGCCGGCTAATCCAGGCGCTGTACCGCAATGCTTGTCATGAACGAACAAGCCCGCAACGGAACCAGGTCCGCCATTCAAATGCTTATACGTGCACCAAAAAGCGAAATCCGTTCCCCAATTATGCAAGGCATGCTCGACGGCACCAACTGAGTGGCATAAGTCGAAGCCAATGGGAATCCCACGCTCACGTGCCGCCGCTGTCAGCCGCTCCATATCCAATACTTGCCCACTTCTATAGAGCACCGCTGGCAAAACAATAAGCGCAATATCATCCGTCATCGCTGCAATAATATCTGTTTCGTCTAGCAATCTGCCATCACGACTTTTGACACGAACGAGATGTTCAGCAGGCTCGTAGCCCTTTAATAAGAGCTGACTTTTTAACGCATAAATGTCTGATGGGAAATTAAGTTCATCCGCAAGAATCTTTGTTTTATTTCCCGAAGGCTTGTAAAACGTTGCCACAAGCTGATGCAGATTTGTTGTTGTCGACCCTGTCGCGATCACTTCGCTTGCTAGTCCCCCAACTAGTGGCGCCATTTTCTCCCCCACTGACTCTGACAAATAAAACCACGGATTAGCGCCTTCCGTCCAACCATCAATGCCTAGCGTTTTCCATGAATCTAACAATTCATGCAATGTCCGCTCCGCTCGTTTGGATAATAACCCGAGCGAATTACCATCCATATATATCGTCTCTTTTAGTAGGTAAAACTCATCCTTATACTTCGCAAGTTCGTCTTTACCGTCAAGCCCCTGTGCATAATCAACTCCAAACATCTCCAATTCCCCCTTATGCGAACTTTCAGTATTCCATTTCAGCATACCATACTGCGAATGTACCTTGCGAATAGGGTTTATGACCGGCATGGAGCGTGTTATGACCGGCACAAGTAAGCTTATGACCGCCATGCCCCTTTCGCCACAAAAAAACCGACATTTCTGTCGGCTCCCTCAAACAATCATTCACTTAAACCAGCCCTTCTCCTTAAAACGAGAAATCGCCTCAATCCGATTCCCTGCACCGAGCTTTTCAAGAATGGTGGAAATATAATTGCGCACAGTCCCTGGCGTTAAATATAACTCACCTGCAATTTCTTTCGTCGTCCTGCCATCTGCGATAAGCCCTAGCACTTGGCTTTCACGCTCCGTTAACGGATTTTCCGTTTCATCATCCCCGTAAGCAATATCTACAAGCTCCGGTGCATAAATCCTTCTGCCATCCATAATCGTGCGGATAGAACTAACAAGCTCCTCGATTGGACTATCCTTCAACAAATAGCCCCGTACCCCCGCTTTTCGGGCGCGATCAAAATAACCCGTCCTTGCAAACGTCGTCAAAATGATAATTTTACAATCCTTGCCTCGTAATGCCTCCGCCGCATCAAGCCCCGTCATCACCGGCATTTCAATGTCCATAATACACACATCAGGCTGCTGCTCCTTCACTAACGCAACCGCTTCTTCCCCATTTTTCGCCATCCCGACAACTTCCATATCCTCTTCCAAATTGAGTAATGAGCCCAGTGCTCCAAGCATCATTCCTTGGTCTTCTGCTATAACAATACGTATCATGTCAATCGTCCTCCACAATATGTTTTATAATGACAGGAACTCGAATCGATAGTTTCGTACCTTCGCCCCCCTCAATTTGGAGGCTACCGTTTATGAATTCGAGTCGTTCTCGCATCCCCTTCAGCCCACTGCCTGGTAACGTTTCTCCACCTCTCGTAATTCCAATCCCGTTATCTTCCACATTAATAACAAACTCATCTGGCAACTGTTCAAATGCAATCGAGCAAGACGTCCCATAGCTATGTTTCACAACATTTGTCACAGCTTCTTTCAAGCACATACTCAACACATTTTCGACAATTGCCGGGATATTAGTAAATGTCGGATCACCGACAACCGTGAAGTCCATTTCTGCCGCCTTCAAAATTTGCTGAATTCGCATCAATTCATCTTCCAGCTTCATCGCACGCATATCCTCCACCAACTCGCGTACTTCCTTCAATGCCGTACTGGCCGTCTGACGTATATCATGCAACTCTTTTTCAGCTGCATGCGGATCACGCGACACCAATTTTCCTGCTAAATCACTCTTCAAGCCAATCAGCGATAACTTCTGCCCAAGCGTGTCATGGAGATCACGAGCAATCCGTTGACGTTCCTCCATAATGATTAATTCTGAAATCCGTTCTTTCGCATCCTCCAATTGCCCCTCTAAATTCTCACGCTTATTGCGATTATACAAATTGAATGGCAGCAAAACCGTCCCAATGACAGAAATAAGGATGAAATGGACCTGCGGCAAAAACAATTCAATTTCGATGAAGAAACCTGCAACAATCGCACCCACCGTGAACGCAATATGCAGTCCATAAATAATAAAAAACCCAACTGGATTACGGATATTCCCTATAAAAAACGCAGTAAATATAGATAAGTACACATAGCCAAATAACAACGTCATCCCAACACTAATGACCATCTCAAAACTGAGCCACATATAGACAAGCCCACTTTTTGATTTGAATGAAAAGCGGAATGACAAAAAGAACAAAAATAATAGCGATATACCGATAGAAATTTCAATCGGTGAGGATGACCTGAAAATGAAAAAGAACGGTAAAAAACAAAAAATTACCCACGCATAAATACTCAACCATGGATTTTTTGGAAAAATACTATACCAGCTTTGCATATTGTGCATTCACCATCCCATCTTACTTCCATTATAGCAAAATCAATTACGCCTCGGCATAATTGCGTCTAGATTTTGAATCGAGCTTGCTCGATTGACTCCTTTCAAAATCTGTGACATCCGCCGGAGGCTTTGTTTTAATTCAGCGGGAGTTTGAAAACCCACTGAACAGGAAAATAAAATCTCATCCACCTCCTCTATAGAGATGGAAGTCTTCCGCTGAATGAAAATAAACCAGCCATCCCATGAAAGAGATGGCTGGTTGGCAATTTATTTTGTATCAAAACTCGTACGTTTTGGTTTCAAATCGATCGAAGCTCTCGCCTTCTTCACAAGATGCTTCACTTCTTTGAATGCCACAAACCTTTTGCGTTCTGGATCATACAAGCGGAAGCGAATCGATTGCAAACTTGTTTTGATTGTAATTGTCGTTGCCTGGTGAAGGGGCGGTGTTGATTCATGTGCCACTTCCAAATTGTAATTCGGAACACGCGGTGCTAAATGATGCACGTGGTGGAAACCGATATTCCCTGTCGCCCACTGTAACACACGTGGTAATTTATAGTAAGAACTGCCGTCAACAGCAGCTTTCACATAATCCCAATCAGATTCTTCTTCAAAATACGAGTCTTCAAACGTATGCTGAATGTAGAACAACCAAATCCCAAGCGCACCTGCGATAAACATGATAGACCCTTGAACAATGAGGAATGCCTGCCAACCAACAAGTAAAATCATACCTGTATATAAAGCAACCAAAATCACATTCGTCAAATACGTATTATTACGCTCTTTCTTCCGAGCATCCTTGCGATTAAAACGACTTGAAATCAGTACAAGATACAGTGGACCAAATCCAAACATCACAAGTGGATTACGATACAAACGGTAAGCAAGACGCTGCCATTTCGAGGCCTCTACATACTCTTCAATCGTCATGACCCAAATATCCCCAACACCGCGCTTATCGAGATTCGAGCTTGTTGCGTGGTGAATAGAATGTTCACGTTTCCACTTTTCATAAGCAAACAACGTCAACACACCTGTAGCCGTACCTACAATATCATTCATCTTTTTATTTTTGAAAAATGAACCATGCGTGCAATCATGGAAAATGATGAATGTGCGGATGACAAATCCAGACGCAATCACGGAAATTCCTAGTGTCAACCAAATGGACACGGACAAGCTTTGATAGGCTAAAAACCATAATAGTAAAAATGGGGGTATCGTATTGACAATTTGCATAATACTTTTCTTTTGATCTGACTTTGCAAATGGTGCAACATCTTTGTGCAGCTGCTTCGTTTTTTCTTTACTCATAATATCCTCCCTAGTGGATGTTTTTTCGCTCGCTTACTTCTTACTCTCATAGTAAAGAACTTTCAAACTTCACAGAAGACATAAATGTCATGAATTATAATATGATAAGTGTCACTTAATGTGAATTTTTTCACAAACACTTGTCTGGTCAAAATAAAAAGCCATTCCTGTTTTAAGGAATAGCCCTTCTGCGCACTACTCTTTACTTCAACATACCGCCATCCACTTCAAGGACCGTCCCATTAATGAAATCCGATTCATCAGAAGCTAAAAACAAATAAGCATTTGCGATGTCTTCGGGTGTACCGAGTCGTGTATAAGGCGTCAATAATTTAATCTGCCCCATCACTTTCTCAGGTATCGTGCCAATCATATCTGTCTCAATGAAACCCGGTGCGACTGCATTAACATTGATGCCCTTGCGTCCAAATTCTTTTGCCCATGTTTTCGTCATACCAATAACGCCCGCTTTCGACGCTGCATAATTTGTTTGCCCAACGTTGCCGCCTGTTCCGGCAATAGATGATGTATTAATAATTTTCCCCTTACCTTGAGCAAGCATTGCCGGCAAAAAAGCTTGTGTACAGTTGAATACACCCGTCAAATTAACGTCAATGACTTGTTTAAAATCCGCGGCATCCAATTTTAACAGCATTGCATCTTTTGTAATACCAGCATTGTTAATGAGGATATCCACTTTGCCAAACTTACCAACTACCTGACCCGCTACCTCTTTAACATGATCATTATCAGAAACATCTACTTTGAAAAAAGCGGTATCTACCCCTGCATCTCGCAATTCCTGCGCCTTCGCTTCCCCTGCTTGTTCATCAAAATCAAGAATCGCTACTTGTGCTCCCTGTTGCCCAAAGAGTGCCGCTGCAACAGCACCAATTCCATTCGCTCCACCTGTAATGACCGCGGTTTTACTCTGTAAACGCAACATGTACTCCCCCATTCACATTCTATTTATTTCTTATTCCTCTAACTCTTCTAAAGCTTTGTTAATCTTTGATTTTGTAATGGCGCGGTGCGTAGCCTCCCACAGTGCTTTTCCATCTTTCACTAAAAATAGTTGCGGTGACTCATGACGCCTGCCTAAATTGCTTTCAATTTCAGCAGAAACCGGGCGATGATGTTGAATCTTCAAAAAGTATTTTGGAATATCCGTTACCAATTCATCAAACTCTCGCAAAGCAGCTGTACTGACTGGACAGGCTGTGCTATGTTTCAACAGGAATAATCGTTCTTCTTTTGACTGTTCTAATACGGCTTGCCAATCTTGAATGGTCTCTAATTCTTTCATCAATTTTTCATCTCCATTTCAAAGTGTTAGTGAAGCCAACATACTAAGCATAACATCTAGTTCTTTATCCTTCACATCATTCATACATGAAATTTGGAGCCAATTCCTATCGCGTAAATAACTACTTTCATAATGGACATTGAAACCATTCAAAAATAAGTTATCCCCCAGTTGTCCGGCAGAAAGGCCTGCTGGCGGCACAATCGTTATGATTGTAGGAGACGCATGCTGTTGTTCAGCCAAAACTGTAAGCCCCGCCTGCTCAGCACCTTCTCTCACCTTATACGCACGATTTCCAATCGTCGCAAACACTTCTTCTGGATGCTCAAACTTTTGTAAGGCTGCGTCAAGTGCGGACAGCAAGTTGGACGATTGCGTATAAGGAATGCCCCCTGCTTCTGCGTAATTACCCAAGTCGAGATAACGCGGTAATTCATGACAGGCGGCTATGTCTTCATGATGGAAAACGAAAGACAAACCTGCATAACTTAGCAACCCTTTCCCACTAACCCCAGAAGCAAATGTGACACCTGTGAGATTGACTGGTGCTGTCCCAATTGAACTGACACAGTCGACGGCAAGTGCAACTCCTTGTTGTACACAAATTTTTTGCAATGAAACCAAATCATTTAAGACACCTGTCGATGTTTCACAATGGACAGACCATAACCAACTGTAGCGACCTGTCCTTACTGCATTCCGAATGTCCGCTTCACGAAAGGCTGCTCCCCATTCCATTTCGATAATGTCATAGTCCAAGCCAAAACGCTGTGCATGATCAGTGAGCCGCAAACCGAATTCCCCGTTGACAAGAATAAGCCCTTTACCACTGCGGATACTTAATTGTGCCGCAATGACATCGTTTGCTAGTGTTCCTGTCCCCTGCAGAAGTTGGACGTATTTCGCGCCTGTCAATGACATCAACCTGTTTTTCACGTGTTTGAGCACACTGTTGAACTCGGGCGAACGATGTGAAAAGGGCTCTGCCATCATCGTCTTCTTCACTTCTTCAGAAATCGTCGCAGGACCCGGTAAAAAATTAACGGACGGCTTTGATATTCTTCCCGCAACTCCTGCCTCAAATGTCTCTTTCGTCAAATACATCGGTTGGAACGCAGCCTCTTCTGTACCTGTTAATTGAGCAAATGGTGAAAATCCAAGCTGCCTATATAATTTCTGTTCTCTAACCGTTCCTGATATAAGCGCCGCATCATAGCCCGCTTTTAAACAATACCGGACTAACGCTTGGGCAAGCCCTAGAAAAGCACGACCGTTGCGATATGCCTGCTCAATCGCCAAAAGCCTAATTTCTACTAATTTTTCAGCCTGAAAGGGTAATTGCTTCTCCACTGGACCAATTTTTCCGTCCAACGAAAAGGGGCGCTCACTTCTGACCGCGATCATCCCAATAACCCGGTCATCTTTGACGCCGATAATGTATGTATTTTCATCATGAAATTTATCAATAAGTCTGTGCGACTCGTTACGCCCGTGCTGAGGAATTTCTTCGGCAAACGTACGGTAATTCAATTCATGAATCTGTTCAAATTCTGAAGGTGTTTCTGCAATTTTATAGAGCAACCCCATACATTTAACCCCTTTTCACCAGTAATTTCTCTTTCAAGTCCTCGCGATGGGCGAATAAAAGAAGAGCAGCCAACAAGCAGGTAATCACGAACGCAGGAAGGCCATATGAAAATAGAAGCACTAACGTCGGCATCCAGACGACCGCACTAAGTCCTGCAACCGTGAAGCTTTTTAAAAACGGATAAACAACCACAAACACTCCAATAAACACCGAAAATAACAATGGATTGAACACCAGCATGCCACCTATAAAAGTCGAAACCCCCATTCCCCCGCGAAATCGTAACCAGACGGGATAGTTATGCCCTAACATAACGACGAAAAGAGCTAGCAGTTCAACAGGCGCTGAAAAACCGAACCACCTTGCGACAAGCACTGCAACTGCACCTTTCAATGCATCTCCTATAAAAGTCGCAACGAACGCCTTTTTGCCCAATACACGGCCCGCATTACGCGCACCCGGATTGCCGCTGCCTTCTACCTGAATATTTTTCTTATAAAGGAACTTACTAATGATAGAGGCCGTCAATACATTGCCAAGCATATACGAGCCTACTAATAGAAGAAATAGTGTCATAATCGGTCCTTTTCAATTAAGTAATCGTTTTTTCTAGTGTAGCACTTTTCAATAAGGACGACATTGTGTAGCTATCTTTATTCAGGGATATATTATAGAATAAATCGCAGTTGGAAGGAGTGGTTGTTATGCGCAACTTACTATGGTCTTTTATTCTTATTATCGGCTTAAGTACTACATTTATCTATATCGCAACAACTATGAACAACAGCACGATTGCTCCCTTCGACATAGCCGTTATCAGCTTTGTTCAGGGACTAGAAGCGCCGTGGCGGACGACTGTCCTGACATTTTTCACATGGATGGGGTCTGGTTACGTTGTTGTACCAATGGCTTTAATTCTCGCTGCCATTCTTTACTTTGGTCTGCGCGCTCGCCCTCAAGCTTGGCTATTACTCATCGTCATAGCCGGAACACCATTGTTCAACACCTTGCTGAAACTATATTTCAAAAGAGAGCGACCAGATATTCATCGCATTCTTGATGCACACGGCTTTAGCTTCCCTAGTGGACATGCAATGATTTCTTTTAGCTTGTACGCCATTATTGCATTTATCGCTTGGGGCTTTATCAAAAAAACGGCGGGGCGCGTTATGCTGTTGTTGTTCATGGTCTTTATGATCCTCACCATCAGCATTAGCCGCATCTATTTAGGTGTCCATTATCCAAGTGATATTGTCGGCGGATTTACGGTTAGCGCACTATGGCTCACCATTGCTATTACAATTTATTCGTATTGGCAGGATAAGAAAAGACCACTTCCCATTTGAAGTGATCTTTCTTGTCATCACATATACAGTTCTGTAAGGACTTCGGAAATCGCTAGCTGATGTGCTTTCAGTACAAATACAGTTACTGAATTGAGCTAAATTTTAAAATTATGAATGAGCACATTTAATTTATCTGCCGAGCGGGCGAGTTCGCTGGAAATCCCAGCTACCTCCTCCATTGAACTGCTTGTTTGTTGGGAAGCCGCAGAGGTTTGCTCGATGCCGGCGGCCGATTCTTCTGTTATTGCAGCAATTTCTTGAATAGAGCTGCTTAGTTGTTCGTTAGTTGCGGCAATGCTCGTTAAGTTTTCAGTTAGATTGCGAATATTGTTCACCATATTTTTTATAGCATCATCAATTCCTTTGAATTTTACTTCCGTAACCTCAATTTGTTTAGTGCCTTGTTCAACTTCCTCATAACCATCTTGTAAAGACCTCGTTACCATACTCGTTTCTAATTGGATATTCACAACGATGTCCGTGATATGTGTAACTGATACTGATACTTGTTCCGCAAGTTTTCTTACTTCATCAGCAACAACCGCAAATCCCTTGCCATGTTCACCAGCTCTCGCAGCTTCAATAGCTGCATTTAATGCCAGTAAGTTTGTTTGATCGGCGATGCTTTGTATCACTGCCACCAATTTGGATATTTCCTGAGACTGAGCATCTAAACCTTGGACTTTTTGTACTGAGTCTTTAACAATTCTATCAACTTGCATCATTTGATTTTTAGTAGAGCCGATGAGTAAGCTGCCTTCATTTGTTAATTCGAGAACATCACTTGAGGTTTGATAAATACGTTCCCCATTCCCGTTTGCTTGTTCAACTTCTTTAGCAAAAGCTTGCATTGCAAAAGAAACTTCACTCGTTGTATTTGCTTGTGTTTCAGCACCCGATGCTAGATCTTGCATAGTCGTAGCAATTTGCTCTGAGCCTACTTTTACTTCATTTGATGATTGGGTTAGTTCCTCACTATGACTATCCACATTTCCGGAAATATCTTGAATGTCTGCAATCATAGCTCTTAAATGATTGGCCATCGTATTGCTTGCGAGGGCTAGTTGACCGATTTCATCTTTACGATTACTATCGAGTTGTTCCACCCTTAAATCTGTAGCTGATATAAGTTGAAAGTTATGTAAAAGCTTTGTGATAGGATTTTTTATGGAGCGAATTAAAAGAATGCCTAATACAAATACAATAAGAACAGATAACCCAATAATACTTAATGAAAAAGTTAATGATACTTGATTTTGATTATGGATGAGTTGAACTTGGTTTATTGCTGAATCTTCAAGGTTTTGTTGGATTACATCAATGCCATTGCGGATTGAGTCAAATTCAGCTCCCAAATTATCAATTTTTGTTTGATTAAAAGTAGTTCCTGCCAAAATGGCTCCTACCTCTACTTCCCATTGAGAGAGATCTTCAATAAATTTTTCAAAATGTGGTTCAAACTCACTGTTATCGACACCATCATCTAATAGTAAAATCTCCCTCGCCTTTTCCATTCTTTCCTTCACTTGGTTGACATTCGCTTCGAACACTTCAATATGATCCTCTTTTTTTCCACCTGATAACGATTGATCTACTAAAAATCGTATAAAGGCTTGGTCTGCCTGATAGAAATCCCGATCCGCATTTAAAAGATAATAAGTTGAATAGTATAATTCATCATACAACTCTTTTTCAAGATTCTGCGATGTAGTTTTTAAATTTGTCATCAAAATACTGCTACTTATGACGATTGCCAATACGGCTAATATTAGAATTCCAAATAACTTAGTACCTAACTTTTTGTTATTTAGCCAATTTGTCATTTTCATTTCGGGCAGCGGCTCCCTTTTCATAATAAAGGTAATTGCCCTAACTCCCTTCTATTTATTGATTTTTTCACTTAGTAGGCCCTACGGATTTATCTACCCAAATACAAAAGAGCGCCTTACTTTATAACAAATGCTCCACTATTTATATGAATTTTACCACATAACTTGTCTAAAAACGCAAAATGTTAGGAAAATTATAACATAGTTTTTTATTCTACTTCTTCGATTCTTTTTAGCAAGAGAAATAATTATTGCAACGTCGATGAATCAATTTCATAATAGAACTATTAAACATGTAACATGGATAATATTGGTTTCCGTTACAATCAACGATGTTATTTCGACAGATTAAGGAACAGGAGGTCTTGAATTTGAACGTATTCACAGAAAGGGTCATACGCATTCTCCAAGGAATTCCCGCTGGACATGTCATGACATACGGCCAAGTTGCTGCCGCAGCTGGTAGTCCACGCGGCGCACGACAAGTTGTGCGGATACTCCATTCCATGAGCGAAAAGTATCAATTGCCGTGGCATCGTGTTATTAACATCAAAGGGGAAATCTCACTAACGGATGGCAACCAACAAGAACTACTTGAAATGGAAGGTGTTCATTTTAAAAATGGCAAAGTTGATTTGACTGTCTATCGTTGGTTTCCACCAGATGCGGAAGAGGGGTAATGTACCAGTAAGACCTTCTTTATGTTTATAAATTTATCTTCCAGGGTATTGTGTTCATGTGCAAAAACGGTACAATAACAATACAGATAGAATGGGAGTGAGACAGATGTTAAAGGATTTTAAAGAGTTTGCGTTAAAAGGAAATGTTTTGGACCTCGCTGTTGCGGTTGTTATCGGGGCAGCGTTCGGGAATATTGTATCATCTCTTGTTGCCGATATTATTATGCCGATTGTCGGACTTCTTTCAGGCGGAATTAATTTTTCTGGCCTTAGCTATACATTTTTAGATGCAGAAATCTCATACGGCTTATTCATCCAAAACATTTTCGATTTCATCGTCATTGCATTTGCTATTTTCATGGCTCTCCGTTTGCTTATGAAACTTAAACGGAAAGAAGAGATCATCGAAGAAGCAGCAGTGCCTGAGGTTGATACAAAAGAAGAACTGTTAAAAGAAATTCGCGACTTGCTGAAAAACGAGCAAGCAAAATAATAGGACACCCCTTAAAAGAGCTGTGAACCTTCGTGGTTTACCGCTCTTTTTTCCATCAATATGAGAGATAATATTTTCTAGTACGTTGTATAGGGTGTAAAAGCTTTTACAACAAAGTAAGGGGAATCATCATATGACGTCTAATGAGGAGAATTTTATTAAACGATTACAGCGACAAAAAGAAGATGCATTAGAATTCGTCGTGGATACCTATTTACCTATCGTTAAGGGGATTACCTACAAGGTTCTTATCCCTCTCAATGACCAAGGTATTATCGACGAATGCATCAATGATATTTTTCTATCCATCTGGAGTAATTCGAAAAAGTTCAAGGGTGACTCCGCCGATTTTAGAAAATGGATTTGTACCATCACCAAGTTCAAAGCGATTGATTACTACAGAAAAGCAAGTAAAGAAGTAGAGTTTTCATCAGAGCATATGGATAGGAATGCAGATTTGTCGGCAGAGGACGAACTGATTTTATCAGAAGATCGTACTGAATTAATTAAACTTATTAACCAGTTAGAGCCTAGCCTATGGACCGTGAAATATTTGTTATGAAATTTTTCCTCGACTGTAAAACTGAAGAAATTGCTCAAAAACTGGGGTTGACCAACACTGCAGTCGATAATCGCGTATACCGTGGGAAAAAGAGACTCTATCAAAATGTCACTACTTTAGAGTTGGGAGAGAGCAGAATATGAAGGATATTTACGAATTGCTGAATGACGTGGATGTAGATGACCATGAATTTGAGGAAATGGCAGTCACGGAATTCGAAAAGGCTAAAGTGAAAAGTACACTCAAAAAGTCTATCAGTAAGAAGAAAAAAAGAATGGGCTGGAAAATGAATGTCGCGGTAGCTGCCGTAGTAATCGGCCTATCCACTGCAACTGTAGGGTTAACGTTCCCTGCTTATGCGGGCAACATTCCAATTATCGGGGATATTTTCAGATTCCTGGATAACGAGAAAACAGGACTGTATGATAATTATAAGGAATTTTCGACTGAAATGAATCTAACACAAAACAGCAATGGCATTAAAATAACAATTAATGACGCAGTTTTTGATGGGGAAACAGTTGCTATCACCTATTCCATTGAGAGTGATCGAGATTTGGGGGAGGATTTATATATGGGTTCGGCTGAAATTAAAGGAGCCACTGGATCAGGAGGAAGCTCTCGCATTACAAAAATAGATGATTATCATTATATTGGCTTGGACAAAATCACTCCTTTTGGCTTGACGTCAGATACCATCGACATCAAATGGAAAATAGACAGTGTTTCGCAAACCTATACAGGTGAAAAAATCAAGGGCAATTGGAAATTCACATTCTCACTTCCAGCGATAGATAGCCAAATCCAATTAACGAACCAGAGTGTCAAAAAAAATGGCTTAACCGTTAATATCGACAAAGTAGCGTTCACGCCAATGTCTTTCATCGTTCATTACAACCAACGGGCAACTCAGCAAGTTCAAGATAAATGGCATGAGGCAGACATTGAATTAGAAATCAAAGATGATTTGGGTAACGTTTATTCTGGAGAAGGCAATGCTGGTTCAGGTACAGACGCCTACACAATGAATTGGAGTAAAACATTCGAAAAGCTGGACCCAAATGCGACAAAGCTGATTATCACTCCTCACGTCACCTTCAGAATTCATGATGAAACGAATTCAGGTGGTGTCGAATTTACAGCAGATGGGAAAGAAAAGGAAATTGCCATCCCAGTCAAAACAGGCGTTGGGCAAGAAGAGTTTGTCATGGAAGACATTGTGATTGAATTGGAGAAATGAGTAATAGGGACTGCCTTGACGGGTAGTCCCTTTTTAATATTCACGCATTAGTTTTCCTCCGAAGACAAGTACTCTTCGATTGTTAAAATTGGAAGATCGAGAAGTGTGGCAATTTCACTAGGTGAAGAGCCTTTCGAATGTAACAGTTTCACGAATTCTATTTTACCTTCTTCTTTTCCTGCGGCTCTACCTTCCGCTACCCCTTCCTCCCTAGCATCCTGCCGATACATTGCTTGGTCTATCAAAAACATATCACGTGATAAGGCACGGGCACGCATTTCTTTATCTTGGCTAATTCGATCGAGTTCATCATAAACTTTTTGAAAGGTCGATTCTCGCATCGCTAGCTCCTGCTTCGTTTTTTTATCTCCCTTGAGAAACAATAACCACTTTTCCAACTGACTTGGGTCTTCGTTAATTTTCTTCTTCATCTTTGGAAGTTCCAATACATGCATTTCCAAATGATCCGTATAGATGTACAGTTGATTTTTCTCTATTATATGAAACGTACTATGAAATTCATCCAATGGCAAGTACGAGAAGTTCGTCACAACAATTTGAATGAATTTCTTCAGTTTGATGAACTTTTCCCTTGCTTCGTCGTGACAAAAAAGACAACCCCAACATCGCGCCAGGATTGCCCTTTTTCTCTTAATCAACCGTAACGGCAAGCTCTTTCACAATAAGTGATGGTGAGCCGTAGCCACCTGGTGCAAATGTCAGATCCGACCCTGTCTCTTCAATATCTTTCATATAATTAAAGAAGTTACCCGCAATCGTCATCTGTTTGACAGGCGACGCAATTTTACCTTCTTTAATATAGAAGCCTGTTGCAGCAACGGAGAAATCACCTGAAATGGTACTGACTCCTGAATGAAGGCCCGCCAAACTCGTAATGAGAATACCTTCCTCCAATGAGCCAATCAATTCTTCCTCGCTCTTTTTACCAGGTGCGATATACATATTTAGTGGCGCTACTGTCAGTGTGCTTTTATAGGACGACTTCCGTGCATGCCCTGTCGTTTCAACGCCATCTTTTTTCGCAGTTTTTCGGTTATGCAGTAGTGTTTCAAGTGTGCCATTTGAAATAATCGTACGTTTTCCCGTTGCGACGCCTTCACCGTCAAAGTTGGTGCCTGCCATAGCATCGGGATGGAAGGGATCGTCAAGCACTGTGAATGATTCGGCCGCAATCTTCTCGCCAACTTTCCCTTTCAATAACGATTGATCTTTTTGCGTGTTTTCAGCCGAAAAGATTGGTGTAAACGTGGCAAGTAACGATGCAGATGCATCATAGCGCATTACAATCGGATATTTCCCGGCAGGAATCGATTGTTCCCCTAGCTTGGATAGCGCTTCTTCTGCTGCCTCTTTCGCAATTTCATCGGCATTGAGAGAACTGAAGTCCTGGGTCATTTTAATACAGCTACCCGTTTTCATTTCTTCCCCGTCCTTCGCGACCGCAGAAACGAAAATGACTAAGCCATTCTTTTTTTCATTCAATGACAGGCCTTTAGTGTTCGCCATGACACGTTCTCCGGAGTAATCCTGGAGCACACAATAATTTAGCGTGATAATACGTGGGTCATACGCCAGAGTTTTCTTTTCAATCGACTTAATAAGCTCAATTTTTTCAGGGATCGTGACATTTGCAAGCTCTTCGCTATAAAGGTTGTGCCCTGCATAGTTTGTGCTTCCCTCAAAAATATCTGTACCGTCATCCTCATCTAGCACATCTGCATTCGCTTTAGCGCTATCAATCAAAAACGGTATAGACGCTTCTTCGATTTTTTCTGTATAGGCATAACCCATTTTTCCGTTATAGAGACCGCGCAAACCGAGACCGCCTTCTTCAGATGTCTCATAACTATCAATTTCTCCTTCAAAGATATGCAGTTGAAGAGACGCTGATTTTTCATAATAGACTTCCGCTTCTTTAAAACCCGCGTCATTTGCATTAGCTAATAGTTTCTCTTGAAATTCGTTGATTGTCATCGTTTTATTCCCCCTTCGTCCCACCGACCGTAATTTCACTAACACGAATCATCGGCTGGCCGACGTTAACTGGCAAGCTTCCACTAATGGACCCACACATTCCAGCCCCATGTGCCAAGTTATTGCCAACCATGTCAACAAGTTGCAGTGTTTTCGCACCGTTGCCAATTAAGGTTGCACCACGAACAGGGCGGTCAATTTTACCATCTTTCACGAGATACGCTTCCGCTACGGCAAAGTTATAATCACCCGTTGCCGGATTCACTGAGCCTCCGCCCATATATTTCGCGTAAATACCATTTTCTGTCGACGCAATGATGTCTTCTGGTGTTGATTTTCCTGGTGCGATATAGGTGTTCGTCATACGTGATGTTGGATTGAACCGATATGACTGGCGACGTGAAGAGCCCGTAGCTTCTGCATTCATACGACGTGCATTAAATTTATCAATGAGATAGCCTTTTAAAATACCATCTTCAATGAGGACATTTTTCCGCGTCTTTTCGCCTTCATCGTCAATATTAAGGGATCCCCATTCGTTAGGAATTGTCCCGTCGTCGATATACGTCACAATATCAGGTGCCACCTTCTCACCAATTCGGTTCGCGAAGACAGAGTTATTTTTCGCAACAGCAGTCGCTTCAAGTCCATGCCCACAAGCCTCATGGAAAATTACACCGCCGAATTCATTGTCAATAATGACCGGGAACTTCCCACTCGGACATTCATCTGCTTCAAGCATCGTCACCGCAATGCGTGCGGCTTCGCCTGCATAATGAGTAAGATCCAGGTTTTCAATAAATTCAAAGCCCGCATGTGCACCTGGCCCATAGAAACCTGTTTGCATTTCATTCCCCTGGGAAGCTGTTGCCTGAATGGACATTCGGCTATAAACACGTGTATCTTCAACGAATTTCCCTTCAGAGTTTGCAATGAGCACATTTTGCTCTTCGTCAATATAACGTAGTGCGACTTGTCGAATCCGCTCATCATGATTTCTTGCAATCTCATTCGCTTTTCTCATAACGGCTACTTTTCGTGCATGCTCTACTGTTTGTGGCATTTGTGCAATTTTGTGAATCGGAGAAAACTCCTCTTTTAGCAGTGGATGAATCGTCCCATTCCCCCCGCCTTTGATGGCAAGTGCTGCACGTTTTGCCGCATTCACCAATCCTTCTTCCGAGAAATCGGTCGTATAAGTATATATGCTCTGAAGTCCCGAGAAAATCCGGATGCCAATCCCAAAGTCACGACCAGAAATACTTTTTTCGACTTTCCCACTTTGTAGCTCCATTGTATTCGTAAATTTGTCTTCGATAAATACTTCGGAAAAATCGCCACCTGTCGAGAGTGCGGCTTCTAGTACGTTTTCTATAATCGATTGTTTAATCATGTTCCCATTCCCCCTTCACTTTTTAATTATAGCGAAGACTCTACGGAATGACAGTTATTTTATCTATAATTTAGTATTTTCAGGGTAATTTGATTTTAGAAAATCGTATTGTTAATCAAGGAGTGATTTTTTAAAAAAGACGGTTTTATTTTGAATGCAGAACGGGAGGAAAGGCATGTGATTTGATTTATTGGCGCTTGGATCTTAGTTATTGGCGCTCACCGGTCATTTATTGGCGCCTAGAGTCAATTTATTGGCGGTCCGAACCGGTTTATTGGCGCTTATCAACAACTTATTGGCGAATCAAGCCCTTAGACCCATCATTTCATCGAGTGCTTCACAATATCTTGTATATCCATCCAGTATGCTCGGCCTTTATTGGTTCCTTGGCATGAAATATTCATGCCATTCAACAAACGCTTAGCGACATTAATGTCATTTATATGAAGAAACTCCCTACACGCACGATTCGTTAGCTTTCCACCAAATAACATGAACCAATCCGCAATTGCTTTGCGATGTGCATGACGATCAAAATGGCTACACGTTTCGCACACCCACCCTCGCGAAATTCGAGTCATCCCAAACAAACCGCAAGCATCGCACATCACGCCTGTCGCGATATCTTTCGGATCTATGTGATAAGTGGAGCACATGGGAAATGGATTATACTCACGATCCGCAGCTTCAAGTTCAGCAACGACCTCCTTTAAGATAGTGGAGTCCACATTCTCTGAAGAACCTCCAAGATTTCTTAAATAAACCGGAACTTCTAACGGAAAGAGAATCCGTAAATGCTCACGTGTATTCTCAAATTGTTGCTGCGGTTTCGCAAAGACGACTGCACCATGGATAGGCATTGCAATTTGACGCATATGAAACCAATCGCCCAAGAGCATCCTATTACGTTCCAGTTGGACAGATGGGCATTCAAACGTATCCTCTTTTCCATTATCTAATGTACGAATTAGTTGACCAAGTTCCTCTGAAAAACGAATGCGCCCACCAATGTTTTTCATTTCCAACACAACAGCCCCAGCATGAGATAAAAATAACGTATCGATTTGAAATTTTCCTGTGGATCGCAAATTCAGACCATGGAAGATATAATGTTCGAACGGAAATGTATACTTACCGAAAACTCCCTTTAACCTCTTTTCACCATTAACACCAGCCTGTGCAGTACGTAAATGCTCTCGAATCACATCTATTTCCCTTGAACTCGTTAACAATCTTCTTTCAAGCACCCTTAACCCAAGTAATTTATAAGGCACCGAACCTTCCTTTTTAATCAACAAGAACTCCCCCTTTTCTAGAGAATATCACAAGCATAAGAGGGATACTATACGATGGTCGAAAGCCGTAATTTGACCTTGTTTTAAGGTTGAAATCCTCATTTTGATTTTTGTGATTAACGGAGTCTAATTATTGGCGCTTCGACTTCCGTTATTGGCGTTCACCCATCATTTATTGGCGGTCCGAATAGGTTTATTGGCGCTTATCAACAACTTATTGGCGAATCAAGACCTTAGGCCCACACAGATACAGCTCCGTCACAATCCTCCCGCCACCCACCATTGCTTGCCCCTCTCACTGGTGGTATAATGGAAGTAGGATTTACTATCAAAGGAGTGATTGTTTCATGTGGTTCCTATACATCATGTACGCACTATTCGCATTCATAATCGTTGGTAACGTCGCAGGTCTTGTTATGACATACAGCAACAATAAATAATGCCAAGAACAAAAGCGCAAGCGCCTGTTCAGGGGCGACAGGCATAAGACGGATTGGCGAAGAGGCGGTTTTTGCCTCATAGCCAATATGGCTTATGACCCGAGCCCCTAGGCGCTGGAGCCTAGACGCGAAATCTCTACCTCATAACTTATCCACAGTACGAGATTTTATAATTTCCTAAGCAGTGAAAAAGCCCTCCAACGCTGGAGGGCTTTTTCATATCTTATGCAGTAATATCTCGTTTTATAAACGTTGTATAACTAATCACGAGGAACACAACAATATACACCGCAAGAACCGCAAGCGAGAATGGCATCGTAATGCCCTCCACAAACATAGCCCCCGATTCATACATCGTCAAATCCATATGTGTGAAAACAATATATTTCACAATCTCATACCTCGCCAACAACAGCACAACAGTCGAACCCGTAAAGTAGATGAACAATGAAAGCCCAATTGCCAGTGAACTGGAGCGGAAAACACTGCCAATCATAAAGGCAAATGTCGCCGTAACAAACACATTCGCAAATGACAGCAATAGCATATAAAGCCCTTTCCCCCAGATCGATGCCGTCACAACCTCTTTGCCATTCCACACAAGCTCCTGCCCATCTCCAGCCGAAAAGAAGATATACGCACAAATAATGGAAACGGCGAAGCCGATTAGCATAAGGAGAATACCAAACAAGTTAACCGTTACATATTTCGCCGTTAAAATCCTCCATCTTTTCACCGGACGAGACAACAGCATTTTAATCGTCCCTTGTGTAAACTCAGAGGCTACAATCCCTGCCGCAACGATAACCGTCAGTAAAACGGCGATAGAACCAATTCCAGCAGAGTTCATAATCATTGATTCACGGCTGGAGTTTTCCAATGGTTGAACCGAATTCGCAAGTCGATATTCAAGCACCTTTTGCTGACCTTCTAACTCTTCTCGCTCACTAGCTACCAGCGCTGAATTTCCCAATTGTTCTTGCGTCATGGTTAACTCCGCCTGCACATCCATTTTCCAATCTCGCTCATCGATATTATTTAACGTCTGCATCCATTTCGTTAAACCAAGCATCCCGGCAATCATAGCGATAAGTAAAAACGTCATCACCCACGTCGCTTTTTTACTCCATAACTTCATCCATTCATTTTGCATGAGCTTCAGCAATTTGGCCACCTCCCGTCATTTCTAAGAACTCATCCTCAAGCGTTTTACGGTAAGGTTGAACTGCAAAAAGCTGCTGATTCTGTACCGAGAATCGTTGAATCAGTGCCGGAATTTGTTCCTTTTCTGCATTGATAATAAAGCCATCCTGATGCGATTCAACGGCGAACCCTTCTTCATTCAACAGAGCTTCAGCCGCCTCACGAGGCAATGCTTCGATGTAATAAAAAGAACCTTGCATCCCTGACATTTCTCGAATATCAATCAATTTCCCATTCTGAATAACCGCAATCCGATCACACATCAATTCAATTTCTGATAACATATGACTGGATACAAAGACAGAAACGCCTTCTTGTTCTGCAATGCTCTTAAGATACGTTCGGAACTCACGAATCCCCGCTGGATCCAGCCCATTTGTCGGTTCATCCAAAATCAAAAACTTCGGGCGATGCAGCAATGCTTGCGCAAGCCCAAGACGTTGCCGCATACCAAGTGAATACGTCGATACTTTCTCATGAATCCTGTTTTGCATGCCGACTTGATTGATAATCTCATCAATCCGTGCTTTCGTCACACCCTCATGCATGCGCGCAAAGTGCACAAGATTTTTATACCCGGACATGAACTTATACATTTCCGGATTTTCAACGATAACCCCGACCTTGGAAAGCCCTCCTTCAAAGTCATCCGCCAAAGACTTCCCATCAATGACAACATCTCCACCAGACGGCTCCATCAAACCAACCATCATCCGAATCGTCGTCGTTTTCCCTGCACCGTTTGGACCTAGAAATCCCGTAATTTGCCCTGGATATAACGCCAAATTCAAGTTATCAATAATCTTTTTCTTACCAATCGTTTTCGATAAATTCTTCAATTCCACTATCGGTTTCATTTCCACGTCAACTTCCCTCCCTAAACAACGACACCATCCATGAGGTGGCATCTTTCCCATAGCTATCACGGATTTCATCCACCGCCTCATGTGCAATCATCCGACTTCCCTTTAATACTACGATTTCATCAAGCAATGGTTCCACTTCTTTTAATTCATGCGTCGACATAATGACGGTTTGCCTTCCTGAGTCCGTGAAACGGATCAATCCTTTCGCAATGTCATCCCGCACCATCGGATCGAGGCCAGAAAACGGTTCATCTAACAAATAATAATCCGCCTCACGTCCAAGCGTCGCCGCTATTTTGACCCGACCTCGGTTCCCCTTCGACAAATTCTTTATTTTCGAATCAAGGGATAGATTGAGGAACGCCGCTATTTCCTTCGCCTTCGTAGGATTAAAATCGGCAAACTGTGACTCATAAAACTCAAATAGCTGATAGACTGTAAAATATGGATAAAACAAATCTGCATCCGGCATATACGCAATATTCGTAGCAACTTTTCGCGTAATACGACTGCCGCCAAACATCGCAGTTCCTGAATTAGGCGTCAACAAGCCTGCCATCAGTTTCAACAACGTCGTCTTGCCACTGCCATTCTCCCCGACAAGGCCGATAATTTTCCCTCTCGGCACTGTCAGTGTAATATTCTCCAGCGCCTTCCGCCCACCATACTTCTTATAAACATTATTCAACTCAATCATTTTCCCCACCCCGTTCCTGTATGTGTTGCACGATTTCAGACGTCGTAAAACCAAGTGCCTCCACACTTTGAATGAAAGACGTTACCAGCTGCTCTTTCATGTCATTCCGGAGCTCTGCAATCTTCACTTCATCTTCCGTTACAAAAGACCCCTGCCCCCTCTTTGTTTCCGTGATTTCCATCTGCTCCAGCTCCTTATAGACGCGCTGCATCGTATTGGCATTCACACCGGCCTCAATCGCATACTCACGAACAGACAACAACTTCTCACCGGGCTTCAAAGTTCCCCGAATAATATCGCCCGTCAGTCGGTCGATGAGCTGCTGATATATTGGCTTGTCTGGAAGAAAATCTATGCCCATCGCTTACAACCTCACTTTCTTGTCGAACAGCATTGACCCACTGATGAATAAAATCGATGTGAAGACTCCATATAGCACTACACTACCAACTGTCAAAACGGCACTTTCGGGTAGCAGACTGCCTAAAATAAAGTTTGTCTCAAACAAACTTGGTGAAACCCCTGCTGCTGTACGCACACCATAAATCGGCCCCGTTTCTCTCAACACTTGAAGCCAATCCATAATCCAAATCACCGCCCAAATCAAAGTACTCAGCGGAAACAAAGCAACCGTAACAATGATAGAAATTTTACCTATCCATGACTTCAGCACCTGATAAACTTGCATGAAAAACAATGTAATCACGATAAACAATAGACTATTTAATAAGACTGCAATTACCATTGACAGCATCAAAAGTAATTCATCCACAATCGATGAGCCATCCCAATAGCCACCTATATAATTAAAAATGGACATGACAAACCCAGTTACCAACAGCGAACAGGCTACTGCAACAGTAGCTACTACCGCTTTTCCCCCGACCAGTTGCACATAGGGTGTTGGCGAATGAAGCCAAATATCTATCCTTGGTCTTTCACGACTGTAACTTACCGCAACCAGGACAACACCCATATACGTATGAAGTTTCAACCACAAGCCACTTGTCATAAAAGCATACGAAGTCGAGTCGTCTGCTCCCCCAAAAACAATATGACTATTATCAAGGACTGTAATGCCCACATTGATGACAATCAAAGCAATAGCAAACCACTTCACAAGTACCCACTCTTTGCGCACTAACCCTCCCCATCTTTTCATACGCTTCACAACCTCACTTTCTTCTCGAACAGCGTCGACCCGACGACGAAATAGATTACTGTCATCACACCATGAAGAACAAGATTACCAATTGTTAAAATGGCTACGCCAGGGACAATATAATTGATTTCCATCATTGGCATCGTCCCATTCAGAGGACCTATTTCCTTAACAGTTTGAAACACGTCCGTAAACCAAATCATTCCCCACACATACGCCCAAATGATGAATATGGCAAACATAATAATGACAGAGAAAAACCAATCTATCCGGGAACGAAACACCTGGAAAATCGACCAGAAGAAAAAAACGACTGCCATCACATAAATTGCATTCAACACAATGACTACAGCCACGCTAAACAATAAAACAAGACCTTCTACAATAGAAGCCTTTCCACCGTCCATATAATGGGCAACACCTACGATTGTTCCACATAATAAAACCGAACAACCTATGATCATGGTGATGAATACAACTTTCGCTCCAATAAGCCGCCACATGGATGTAGGAGAATGGAGCCAAATGTCTGGTCGCTTCATTTCCTTGTTCAAACTATCCAAAAACCATGATACTGACGCAAGCATATGAAGCAGAAAGCCAAATCCAATCACGAATTTAATATCGACAATAAGACTTTCCAGCAGCCCGTAAAATGTGTGATTAATCGCAAGAAATACAAGTGCACCATTTAATAAAGCAAGCGGAACAATGCCCCATTTCATCAGCGCCCATTCTTTGCGCACTAACCCTCTCCATCTTTTCATATGCTTTACAACCTCACTTTCTTTTCAAACAAGACGGTTGCAACGACGAACGCCACTACGATGAAGAATGTGTCAAATACAATTTGCCCTGTATAGAAAGTCGTCCCGGTTACTTCAAAATAACCGTTTCCAACATCTAATTTAGGATTTTTTAATCCTAATAAATCAATCGGACCGACTTTGATCAGTTTATTGTATAAATCCGAACTTCTTATTCTTTCAACTCCCAACAATGAAACAAAAAACAAAATAATCGTAATAGGCTTTGAAAATCCTTTTATAGAGGGTGCCATCAATCGATACAGTACCCAGAAAAAGAATCCCGTGCAAAGTATTGAAATCGAAGCTATAAATAATACAACGACGAAAATACTACCATAAAATAGGAGCGCATTGAATGTCAGAATAGATGGTGTTGACAATGCATAATGTAGTGCGAGAACAATTGTTGGAATGAGCAATCCACTAGCACCAATCAGAAGCGCAAAAACGACTTTCGATCCAACCAGTTTAAAAATAGATGCATTAGAATGAAACCACACATCCGGACGCTTCATATCCCTTTCTAGCATGGTAAGTAATGCAATCACTGGTGCTGAAACACTCACGCCCGCACACAGAAAACAAATAACAAGAGCCGTTTCAAAAACTTGCACACCCTCTCCCCAAAATCGCGTTACGATTATTGGAAGAAACAACATTGCAGCAACTGCAACTAATGCACCCACAAGCAGCAGGCTCTTCATCATCAGCCATTCTTTCCTTAACAACCCATTCCATTGTTGCATCAGCGTACCTCCTTTTGTATCAGTGTATTAGTTATATAGTACACTGTGCACATAGATATTGTAAAGCGATTTGTTAGAATTATATACAAATGAGTTTCTACACTACTTCTTTCTAAGTAGGGCAAATAAAAAACTGACAGTCGTACGCTCAAGCAATTCGTGAATCCAATGATATTTAATTAGTACGATAAGTATTACTTATATAATAGTATCCAAAAAGGGTAGTAGTGTTCAGCGGAGTTGGAGTTTATACTATAGATACAACGTTCAAAGGAGAGATGAGCAATGACGACATTTCTGACAGGTATTGATCACATCCAAATTGCAGCGCCAGCTGGTTCTGAAGAAGCCGCAAGACGATTTTATGGCGAACTGCTTCGTATGGAAGAAATTCCAAAGCCGGAAAATTTACAAGCACGCGGCGGCTGTTGGTTCCTTTGTGGTCCTCAAGAAGTTCATATTGGTATTCAAAACGACTTCACTCCAGCAAAAAAAGCACATCCTGGATTTACAATAAATGCACTTGAGCAGTTGAAATTACGACTAGAAAAAGCTGGTTATACGATTAGTAACGAACCACCTATCGACGGGCGTTCCCGCTTTTTCACCCACGATCCGTTTGGTAACCGAATAGAATTTATAGAGTTTGAATGAACTAGAAGAAGAAGGGCATGCCACTTTTCACTAAAAGACTATCGGTCTTTCAGTAATTAAAACGTCATGCGTCTCGTTAACACTTATTGGCGCTCGACAGTCGTTTATCGACGCCTTGCCCTCGTATATTGGCGCTCAACCTACATATATTGGCGCCTCGCATTCACTTATTAGCGAATCAAGACTTTTTACCCAATAAAAACAGAATAAAAACGCCAAGAAAATGACTCTCCTCTTGGCGTTTTCTACATAACCCCTGATTCAATCATGCTTCAATAATCTCTTTCTCCTGCACATCAAGTCGCTCCAGTTCATGCGCCATTTCAGCACGCTTTGTCGTCAGCTGATCTTGTACCCGCCGTACGTCCTGAAGCACTGTATTTAACTTACTTTTAGCATCCGCAATCCGCGAATGAACCGCCCAATCCGAAAAAATATTATCAAAAAATACATCTGTGAACGTATAAATATCATTTTTATTAACGGTGAATGATTCGGTTGCAACGTTTTGGACATCCATCAGCTCCGTTTCGAAATGGCGAAGTGCTCGTTGCGCACGATGCACATAGTCATCCGAGGCATTGATTTCGGAATATTTCATCGCCGATACAATCATTCCGCCGCCAAAAAATGTGTCCCACGTCGATAATCCTTCTGCAGAATCAAGCTTATTAAGGGCCGCTTCAAGTGCATGAATGGCTGTGTTTCCCGCATCACTGGCCTCATTAATTTCACGCGTAATCGAATGAAGTCTCACCCGATCATCCGCAATCTTTTGTAATGTGGCGTTGGCAACTGAATCATTCTGTCGAATCCATGCCTCTTTTTCCTTTAGAAAATCTGCCCAATCCTCCTCAATATATGCGAAATCTGGATTCTTCATCTTTTCACGCAGACGCTGTGCTTCCGCCTCCATATCCGTCACCGTTTTCTCCGCGTCATTAAATTTCAATTCCGCTTCAGCCGCCTCGGCAATCTCCTTCTCCATCTGTTCATCCCATTTACCTGTCCACTCTTTGATTTTATTCATAAAAGAAAATTTCCCTAGCTTCACAACATCTTGTTGCTCTTTCGTCAATTGTTTATGGAGCTCATCACGTAGCTCAATGGCCTCTTTCAACTCAACCTCAGCTCCATCAAGTCGTCTTGTTATGCGGTTATACGCAGTCCGCTTCATCGTTAAATCCATTTGGCGTTCATATATATCCTGTCTCATCGCTAACACCCCTTTTACCTATATACGGAAATGAATGGACGAAGTTTCAACCTCTCCCTAGAAAGTTTGAGAATTTTTAGTTACAGGCTTCTATATAGTTAGTAAACAGGTCTTGTCGAATGAACAAAGGATATGGAACCTATTAGTATTGATTTACATTGAGAAAAAGCAAGGTCCTTCTTTACAAAAGGGCCTTGCTTTTATTTCAAACTCTCGGTAATGCCAACGTAATCGTCGTACCACTATGATCCGAATCCGCCTGTATCCAGCCACTATGCGCTTCAACAAGCTGTTTGGCAATTGTCATGCCAAGTCCGGTTCCACTGCCATCCGAAGTCGTATTCGTCCCACGGTAATAGCGGTCAAATAAGTTTTCCAATACATCTGCCGCCATTCCCACACCCTCATCCCTCACTTGCAGTAACACCACATTGGTATCCGAAGTCACACTCATATGGATGGATGTCTCTGCTGGATTATGCTTCACTGCATTGCCAATCACATTATCCAGCACCCGCCCAAAGCGCTTTAGGTCAATGGAGACGTAAACGGGTTCGCTCGATTCATGTATGTGAAGTTCTTCCAAGCTATTTCGTTCAACATATCCCCTTACATATCCTCCAAGTTCAACATGTTCCTTTTCAAGTACGACACCATCATTCTTCAACTGATACGTATAGGTCAAATCATTAATAAGATCATCCATATAGCCCGCTTTCTCCTGCATAACTAATGCAAACTTCTGCACTTCTTCGCTTGTCCATTCATGGTCTGACCCAAGCATAACCGAATAGCCATAAATTGAACTAAGCGGCGTTTTCAAATCATGGGAAAGCCCCGTGACCCAATCCTCTCTCAGCTGTTCCGTCTTTTTCAACTTCCGTTCGTTCGCTTCCAAGCTGTTGGCTAGCGTGAGCAAAGACTGATCGACATCACTATATATCCGATACTTTCGCTTCAACTTGCCATCCTTCGCATTTCGCAATATTTTGTCCTCTAACAGCGTATAATCCTTCTTCGATAACCGATCAATTCGTTTCAAGAAATAAAAAACAGGTCTTCCTAACCGGCGTCCAATCCACAAAGAGAAGCTGACGATGAATAATAGCAGAACACCATGAAAAATTGCAAAACCAATCAGCATTCTCATGAAAAAATCATGAAATAGTGAATCAAACGGAGTATAATAGCGATTCGGCATTCGAACAACTGCGGTTGTCCCATCATCCAACTGTATCGAAGTTATCATTTCTTGATGTTCAGAAAGCCTCCTAGAGTTGGCCAACAAATTTACGCCAGTCAAAGAAACACCTTCGCCGTTTATAGAATCAATAACATTGCCCTCTGCATCATAAATCTCAAAAACTGCGTTATTTTCTTCAAGTATTCTTTTGTCACCCTCTCCAAGCCGAGGAAACATTTCCGAGTTTTGAAGGCTCATCATAACCCGGTCACTGTCCGTATTTTCCGTAAATAACAGGTAAATTTCGTCCTCGAGCGACCAGATATGAGAACGTCTAGCTTGCGACATTGCTATCAAATCCGAGAAACTATATGGAACAGGCACTGTTGTTAATTCCACAGACGACAATAAGATATTTCCTTGTTCATCAATCAGTTCCAGCGTCCCGCCACTCCGCTGTGCAATCTCTTTTAGGTAAGCTGAGAATGAATAATCTCCTTCTTTATCCTTATGAATATGCGACTCAATAGCATCCGTATCAGCCTCTCTAATGTCTCCATAGGCAGAAAATCCAGTCACTATTTCCGCAAATATATAAACAATCATCAGAAGGGATACGACAACAAGCATTGCGTAGAACGCGAGGAAATAACCTGCGAATCGAAGGGTCATTTTGCCCGACAACTTCATGTTATACCCCCTCGCTTAGCTTGAAGTTTGTAGCCAATACCACGGACAGTCTTCAAAAACTCCGGACGGCTTGGATCTACCTCAATTTTTTCGCGTAATCGACGGATATGAACCATAATCGTGTTATCGTCTATGAAGCTGTCCTCGCCCCATACCTTTTCATACAGTTGTTCTTTTGACAGTACTTGACCCGGATGGTTACAAAACAGTTCTAGCAGATGAAATTGTTTACCCGGTAGCGTCACTGTTTCACCATTCACAATCAGTTCAGCAGCAGTCGGATCGAAACGGAAATGCCCGAAATCATAAGGGTCTTGCTGCTTTTCTGTCTTTGCCATATAGCGGCTTGTTTGCACTTTTACACGCGCAGCCAATTCCATCGGATTGAATGGCTTCGTTATATAATCATCCGCCCCATGCATGAAACCACGCAATTTATCGGCATCGGATGATTTGGCTGTCAGAAAGAAAATCGGTGCATTCGATACATGACGAATTTTCTGTGCCAATTCAAGACCCGTTCCATCAGGTAACATAATATCGAGAATATGTAGGTCATACCGATTCTTAGAGACAAGCTCTTCCGCTTCCTTATAAGTCGCACAAACATCAATAGCACTAAACCCCTCCTTACGTAAAATAATATCAACCATATCCCCAATCGCCTGTTCATCTTCCACGACAAGTATTTTTGCCAGTTCCACTACATTCCCTCCAAATTTAAGGTCCTGTTAAGGTTCCTTTCATTTCCATATAAGCTTCTTCCATTATACTAACAAATGAAGGTGGGATTTAGTATGGTCAACCGCTATTTTCACATAAAAGTATTGGGGGCATAAAAATTGAAATCACAACGAATTCACTTAATTGATGGCCTGCGAGGATTGAGCTTATTCGGCATTTTACTAGCGAACTTGCTTATTTTTCAATATGGAATCTATGGGAAGGATTCCATAACAGCCTTCTCACTATCACCAGTAGATACAAGGACTTATCAGGTTCTTAAAATCTTTATCGAAAGTAGTTTCATGCCGATTTTCGCATTTCTTTTCGGCTACTCTATGATTAAAATGGCGGAAGGAATTGAGAGAAATGGTGCAAAAGTAAAGCGCCACCTTGTTCGACGCTTTATATTGTTAGCGGCAATTGGCCTTCTGCACGGCAGCTTTCTGTGGGAAGGAGATATTTTATTTCTCTATGGCTTGATCGGCTTCTTCCTTCTGCTATTTTTGAATCGAAAAAAGAAGACGCTATTAATTTGGAGCATAATCCTTTTCGTACTTACAAGTGCGCTTACATATGGACAATTAGAGGAACCCGTCGAAGATTTAGAACGGATGGCAACGTATATTACGGATACAAATGACGTGTATGCGAATGGGACTTATTCGGAAATCATGACGCACCGAATCAATGAGGACCCGCTAAACATGTCCGGGTCACTCGCTGCGCTCATGCTGTTATTTGCACCACTTGCTATAGCTCCACTTTTTTTGTTTGGCATGTACGCAGCAAAAGCAAATCATTTTTCGAACCCAATATCTGAGCACAACAGATACAAAATCGGCATGGCTATCCTTTTACCAGTGGGGCTTTTGCTAAAAAGTGTAGGGACGCTTACATTGGAAAACGATTGGACCTACGTCTTACTCAGCATCGGCGGTCCTTTACTGGCACTGGGCTATATTTATGCATTTGCTTACACCTACACCCGTTTTTCCGAATCAATGATGATGCGCGCTTTCGAAAATGTAGGTAAATTATCGTTAACGAATTACCTGCTTCAAACCGTCATCTGTACATCCATTTTTTACGGCTACGGCCTCGGTCAATTTGGAAAACTCGGCATACTGAACAGTATCGTACTCGGACTCGTCATTTTCTCTGTCCAATGCGTATTCAGTCATTGGTATCTAAAACTTTTCCACCGCGGACCACTCGAATTCATTCTACGCATGTGGACAAATTTTTCGTGGAGCGGTCATATAAGAGTAAAAAACAAGCAACCGAGTTACCCACATGTGGATAACCAACGCCGAGTGAGCTAAAACACTAAATTACCCACATTTGTTGATGAATCACTAACAACTGTTAGCAAGTTCCATAAATCGAAAATCGAGTAGAGTGAACGAATCAGAAGATTGATTCGTTCGACCCTCTCACACCACCGTACGTACGGACCCGTATACGGCGGTTCAATAATTTGAGTGTACAAACTGGTATTTCACGGATATATCCATATATCCGAGTTGTACCAGTTTTTCATCTGTTAATGACCTGTAAAGGATGTAACTGGCTGAAATCCTCCAGTAACCCTTTCGGGTATTTGACCATTCATAAGCTTTTCGCTCTTCGATACCTAGTTGAATAAGGTTTTTACATTTGGTTCGTGGGTTTTTCCACTGTTTCCAGATGTATTGCCTGATTCGTCGTTTCAACCAACCGTTTAATTCATTCATAAAGCGTTTCATTTCACCAATACCGTAGTAGTTTATCCACCCCGTCATTAGCTGCTTGATTTGCTTGAATAGAACTTCAATGCTTCTCCCTCTGTTCCGCTTTGTTATTTTCTTCAACTTTTGCTTCACAGTAGATTTTGCCTTTTGATGCGGTCGAATCTTGACACCGTTTTTAGTTGCCAGTAAGCAGAATCCTAGAAACTTTCGTTTCAGTGGACTTCCTACCGCACTCTTCTCACGATTCACGGTTAATTTCAGTTCATCCTCAAGGAAATTGATTGAACTTGCCATCACTCGATAACCTGCCCGTTTACTTTTAACGTATATGTTGCAGTCATCGGCGTAACGGACGAATTTGTGCCCACGTGTCGTGAGGAGCTTATCGAATTCATTCAAGTAAATATTACTCAATAATGGCGATAAATTTCCTCCCTGTGGGGTTCCTTCTTCGGAGGTTTCGAATAAACCGTTTACCATAATACCGCTCTTGAGGTATTGGCGAATAAGATGTAGAACACGCTTATCTTGTATCTTTTCCTCAATGTAGTACATGAGTTTATCGTGGTTTACTGAGTCAAAATAAGCTTTCATATCCATATCTACAACGTATTTGTATCCTTGTTCGTAGTACGACTTTGCTTGTATGATAGCCTGATGTGCACTACGCTTCGGACGAAACCCAAAGCTATTATCGGAGAACGCAGGGTCAAAAATCGGTTGTAAGACTTGATTGATTGCTTGTTGAATCATCCGGTCGATAACAGTTGGAATCCCTAACTTTCTTACACCACCGTCAGGTTTCGGAATTTCAACCCGCAACACGGGTTGCGGGCGATAAGTCCCGTTATGTAATTTCATTAGTAGTTCTTCCCTGTGCTCCTTCAAGTGTGGAAGTAGCTGGTCGTAAGTCATACCGTCTACGCCTGCGGCTCCCTTATTTCTGACAACTTGTAGGTAAGCTTGATTGAGATTATTCCTTGAGAGAATTTTCCCAAACAGATTTACACCATTTTGATTGTCCAATTCACCATGGAAATTACTATGCACTCCGTCATACCCTTCATGTTCCACATTATCTCTCTGACGGTAGCCAGGTTTCCCTGTTTTCTGCGGTTGTCGCAATTTCCACACCTCCTTGTATCCTCAAAATTATTATTGTTCGGTCCTTCACGTCCTGTCAGCGAACGCTACTATGACTTCTGCTGACTTCTTACGATTCATCTCCATGTCACCACGAAGATTGCGCTGGTTCGTTATCTTTTAACTTACACTATGCCCTCGTAAGACCTCCCCCGGTAAGAGCGAATACTTTCCTCCCATGTAACTGCTAGATTTACTGTATAGGTTTCGGGCAGTATAGGACTTCGGTTTGTATTGCAACCTTATCCGACCTAATTCAGCCTTCTATCTAGTTTCTGTTCGTCAGTTCAGGAGTTTGCGTCCGACTTCCTTCAGCCACTACCTCACGATAGCCACCTTGTCTTTCGCTAACAGTTCCTACTGCCAAGCCTGTAGTGGACTTTCACCACCGAGTATTCACCCATGCAGGGCGCACAATAAAAGGAGAATGCATATTGCTATGCATTCTCCTTTATTTTTTAGTTCTACTTATCCCCAAACTTCCTTCGCAACGTCTACGATGAATTTCAACTTCTCCCATTGCTCATCTTCCGTCAACTTGTTGCCATGATGTGTAGAAGCGAAGCCACATTGTGGGCTTAGGCACAATTGTTCAAGCGGTACATACTTTGCAGCCTCCTGAATACGCGCTATGATCGTTTCTTTGTCTTCTAGTTTACCGTCTTTAGATGTGACAACACCAAGGACGACGTTTGCACCACCATTTGGTATATGGTCCAATGGTTGAAAGTCTCCTGAACGCTCATCGTCATATTCCAAGAAGAAGCCATCTACTTTTTCTTTCGCAAATAATGTTGGCGCAATCAGCCCATAGCTTCCTTGGAACGCCCACGTCGATTGGTAATTTCCACGGCATAAATGCGTTGTCACGATTAAATCTTCCGGCTTCCCTTCCAATACTCCGTTAATGACGCGCAAGGCTAAGTCGATAAATTGCTCTCTTGTATAGCCTTGATCACCAAACTCAAGTTCAGGCGAAGAAAGTGCGGCAATGTAGACATCATCCAACTGTAAATAGCGAACGCCTGCATCGTAAAATGCTTTCAATGCGTCTTGATAAGCTTTGATGATATCCGCCGCATATGATTCGTAGTCAGGATACACCGATGCATTGAAAATATCGGGATGGAATAATTGATTCGGGCTTGGAATTGTTTGTTTGGCAACGGCGCGACCATCTACAATCTCATTGAATTCGATAAAATCCCTGATGAAAGGATGATCGGGGTTAAATGAAATCTTTCCTGTCGTACGAATGTTGTAGCGCTCAGTTTCCACACCATCAAACTCGTATCCCGTTTCTGGCACATAACCTTCAATACCATTCAAATGCTCTAAGAAGTCCAAATGCCACCATGTACGTCTAAATTCACCATCCGTCACAAGTTCCAAGCCAACTTCAATTTGCTTGTCCACAATTCGTTTAATTTCCTGCGTTTCAACTTCGCGTAATTGTTGTGCTGTAATCGCACCTTCTTTAAAGTCCTTACGTGCTTGGTGCAAACTATTTGGACGCAGTAAACTTCCTACGTGATCCGCTCTGAATGGTGCTTTCGTTACAGTAGTTGATTGAGTTGACATGTCTATTCCTTCTTTCTATTTTTAGTAGTAAATTATGATTTTTTTATGGGAAGAGCGCAAATGAGCACTCCTATTTAATTATCTTGGGACAGGTATGCAAATGAGCAGACCTGGTTGGTTTGATTCGACAGAGATGCGAATGGGCAACCCTGTTTGGTTTGATTAAACAGAAATACGAATGGGCGAGTCTGCTTAGTCTGTTTGGACAGAGACGCGAATGGGCGAATCTACTAGGTTTATGTGAATAAGGATACGAATGAGTAACCCTTTTTCTGTCGTTATGGCAGTATCGCGAATGAGCGTACTGGGAATCCTGATGCTTTTTCCGGTTTCGGAACGATATTGAAAATAACTGCACCTTTGGCAGGCAGTTTATCTAAATTTGTTAATAATTCTATTTGGTAAGTGTCTTGTTCAAGCACATAATATTCACCTAGCAATGCTTGATTCTTTTGAAAATCGATGGCTGAATCCGTATCGAACGTTTCATGACCAACTGCTTTCACCTGTCGTTCTTCGAATAAAAACTTCAAAGCGTCAAGGCCCCAGCCGGGTATACGGTTATTGCCGTCGGTGTCTTTATTGCAGAAAGCCTCATTATCCGGCCAACGCTTGCTCCAATCTGTGCGCAGTGCCACAAATGTGCCTGCCTCAATCTGTCCATGCTGCTCTTCAAACTTAAGAATATCTTCAACTGCTAACGTAAAATCATGATTGTCCGTGGACTCTTTTGATTTATCGATAACGACGAGCGGTAAAACTAACTCCTTCAGGCCTAGTTCATCCAAATATCTTGTATTACGCACAAAGTGGATGGGCGCATCAATATGTGTGCCGTACTGTCCAGCGAATTTGAAGCTTTGTGCGAAAAAACCATCGTCATGATCAAATAACGTTGTAAATTCCGCTGCATCAAAGGCTGAAAAATGAGGTGAGTCGGGTCCAAAGGTATGTGTTAAATCGACCCACTCTTTCTGTTTTAATAACGTAAGCGCATTGATTAATTCATTCGACATAAACATTCCTCCTTATTTCCTTGAAGGTAACAGTCTCCAGATAGATTTAAAAGCGAAAGGCGCCCGGAGGCTAGATAAAACAAAAAAACCTCTTCTATACTTAAAAGAAGAGGTTTTGGCAATTTCGCTTTTTGCTCTTCTTATCTTCAAGCTACAAGCATTACACTTGGCTTCTGGAATTAGCACAGTACTAAAAAAGTCTGTTGCTGAGGTATCAAAGGGCCAGTCCCTCCACCTCTCTGGATAAGAAAGTTACGTATTCAGTTGGTAGCTCATACTTTACATGCCCCTAAATAGAATGTCAAGAGGGAAAGTGAAAACTATTTTAAATTGATGCACTATTCGTTCAGGTTAGTGCTTCATCTCACTGCGTAATTTTCGGTGTGCGCGACGGGCTGGTGCTGTTTCAAACAATCTTTTTTCCTCATCCGTTTCCGCATAAATTCCTGGCACTGGCGTTGATTTATTATTTTTGTCCATGGCAACCATCGTCAAAAAAGATTCCGTTGTCAGCTTCGTTTCACCTGTTAGCAGGTTCATGGAATGAACGGATACGAAAACTTCCATCGACGTGCGCCCTGTCGAAGTGACGACGGCTTCCAATTCAAGGACATCACCGACACGTGCGGATGATAGAAAATCAACTGAATCGATGGAAGCTGTGACGACTGCCGTTTTTGAATGTTTCATCGCCGTAATGGCAGCGATTTCGTCGATATATGCTAAAACTTTCCCACCAAAAATCGTCTGTAAGTGGTTCGTGTCTGGTGGCAAGACCAGTTTCGTCTGGATTGTACGTGATTGGCCCATGGGTTTATTTTCTGTCATGCCGATTCTCCTCTTCTATTGAATTATATAAGTAGTATACCCTTTTTGGTAGCCGGGAATGGCCTGAACGGTAGTAAAGCTAGTCTATGCGGTAGTATCCACTCTCCGAACGGTAGTAAATGCACGCTATCCGGTAGTAAAACACTTCCGAACAGTAGTAAAACAAATTTGGTACATTTATTTCTAATTAATCTTCTTCCCCACTCAAAAAATGGTATAGTATAGGTGATTGAATATTCCACCTACATATAAAGGAGCTTGATAAATGATTTATAAAAAGCGTAGACAACCATCTGAAATCATCGGTTTAACAGCACTTCTCTCACGTTTAAAGCCTAACTCCCTACTCAGCAAGGAAATTTCTAGTGACCTTGCAGCTATGCGAGCCGGATTGGGTGGCGAGGAGCGACTTGATGAAGTGTTAAGCCGTCATGCTTTTCCAAACGAGCATGTGTTTCTCCATGACTTATCCCTAAAATCGACTGGTACGTTTCAAATTGACACATTGTATTTAACCCCTTCATACGCAGTTATTTTTGAAGTGAAGAACATGGCTGGTACATTAACTTTTAATGAGAATCCACCCCAGTTAATTCGGATACTTGAAAATGGACAAAAGCGAGCATTCGGAAGTCCAGCAGCACAAATCGAACGAAATCAGGACCTGTTTAGTGACTGGCTTCATGCGAGAGGGCTAGCACTCCCCATCTACCCCGTGATTGTCTTTGCCTATCCGAAACAAATTATCGAAAAGCCCCCATCTAACATTCCTGTCCTTTTTCCAAATTCAGTTCCCGGCTTTTTACGGCGGCTTCCAAAATCACATACTATTTTGAACAGCAATGAGCTTAGTGCGCTAACCAAAGAATTAATGGACAGCCACGCTGGTTATATCCCCAAACCTCTCTATGAGAAATACAACATTCCAATTGATGAATTAAAAACAGGAGTAACTTGTAAAAATTGCGGACATATCGGCATGAAAAGGGCGTTACGAACGTGGCACTGTAAAAAGTGCAGCACGAATGATGGTTTTGCACACGAACAGGCAATAACCGAGTGGTTCCTCCTTGTCGGGCGCAAGATGACAAATCGTGAGTGCCGTCGTTTTTTACATATTGATAAACTGCAAACGGCAACGCGAATATTAAATATGAATGTCTTTGATTTCAGAAGGCAATTTAAAAAATCGAACATACACAATTGATTTTCATACTTTTTTAGAAAATCCCCGCCGCATTAAACGATAGTAAACCGTTCAGAATGTCTGAACGGTTTACTTTTTTTTGCTGTTGTAACTAAGACAAGGTGAACCTCGCTCTGAACATCAACATCCGGAGGGATGCGATAGACAGCATCGTGGACCATTTGCAGGATCGCTGTATACTTCTCTCCTTTAGGCAAGCCACCCGCCTCATAAATTACAAAGCGGACCGCTTCTTCGGATTCATCTTTCTCAGAGATAGGGATTTTAATTCAGTTTCTTTCATTTCTTTCATTGCATCATTGAAATTCATATCTATATTAGCGTCATTTTCTAGATCTTTAATTCTTTGATTTTTAGTCTCATTAAATTTCTTTTGTAAATCCAGCTTATTCTCTGCATAAATATGAGAAAAAGCATTTAAAAAATAAAATTTATCACCCTCACTAGGAGACTTTTCAAAAAGTATCCCTTCACCAAATTGCAAGATTGGTTCACGGTCTGTTGTACCGGAAGTAATTATATAGCCAAGATATCCATTATTCCTGAATACTTCGAAGTAATATCCAAGGATACTATCGTCAACATCATATAAGTGATGTTTTAATATTAAGTCGCTTTCTCTCCACTCAGTAACGTAATTTGTGTTATCAATAAAATTTTGCGTCACTATCTTCGACTGACTTTCTGAAATAACACTATCCGAAGCTTTCACCTCTGAAATATTGAATTGAAATAACAATACAGTAAAAACCCCTAATATAAAAAAGTGATTTTCTTCATTTAGAAACCTCCATTTTAGTAGTGGTAGTAGAGTTAATCTGATCCAAAAATATTAGATATTTAGAAAAGAGAGTGTAAATTAATGTTGTTGATTTTATAACTTCCTTTCATCATGTAATGGTTCAATTTCATCTGTTTCATTAGTTTGTTTAAACAACCACATATCTATTTGGTAAATTTGTGAACCATCAATCATGTACATATACACAATGTTTGGTTCATTATCAAAAATAACATGCAAATAAGTAACATTCTTAAATCTATACTCGTCAGTATCTGTAATCACCCAAGATTCATTGGGATGCATATTTTTTAAATGAAGCTCAAGATGCTCGGTGGCAACTTTTGTTTCATGCTTAATGATAACTGGTCTGATGCTAAAAAAAATTACAGTTAATATTAAGATGAAAGTTAAAATCAGCCAACTTCTTTTTTTTATTCTTTCTGGTAATAGGAATGATAATCCTCCAATTACTAGAGCAGCAGTAAAAATGAATATGAGTGATATGAACGTTGTTGGATGCATCCTTATACGCTCCTTAACTTAAGCCTTTAGTATCTGAAACCCAGAGATTTATTAGCAATTGACAACTATAAGTGAGGTCTGTTCTTAGAGGTGTAATAAATTCGAGTAAACAACGAAATCTTATCTACCCTCAATCGTTTGGCTATGATTGTACTTAATCGTATTTTAAACTCACACCCTTAATTGTATTTAAGAGTCTGCGCAGCTCTTTGTATAATTAAATTATACCTAACTTTGGTAATTCCTTCTTTTTTCAAGAAATTGATTCTCAAGGAGGATGATATCACTGCTATTCGACAAATATTGATAACTAATGAAATTGAACGGCATCCATAATATCAAGTTGCAGTATCCCCTCAATCGACAACAGCACTTATCCATTGCAACGCTTGCCGAACAACATTATAGGGATTTCCATTTCTGTTACGATTAAATCGACTGAACATAAAGATCAAGAAGCGTTCCAAAACAGCGAAGAATAGTAAATTAAAACATAGACATGGGTATGATGTAGCCACATCCGCGGGTCTATTTGGTATGCAGATACAAGGAGCGATGGCTATATTTGCGGTCAACCTCAAACGGATTAGGGCGCTAATGAAGGAATCAGAGTAAGGAATACGAAAGAAAAAGACGTTATTTCGTTCAATTTCGAACGAAATAGCGTCTTTTTAAATTTAAGCTCACTTATGGGATTTAAAAACGTAAGTTTTTCAGCGGCCTCCACAAATATAGTCGCCTTTTTCATATATAAACTTTTATCTTTTAGAATAGGACCAGTTGCTTCATTTCGAAGCTTTGGAATCCCTTTAATTCATTTTCAAATGCAATGTTATCCTTTTCGATTTCTTGCATGAATGGTAATAGATGAGGACTTTGCGGTAGTAGATGAACGCTATCCGGTAGTAACCAAATACCATTCGCGACTCAAAATAAAAACGAACCTTCAAAAAGGTCCGTTTTTTAAACCATATCCGCCAACAGCGCATATACGCATTTCATCTCTTCTTGCATCGTCCACTGATCGACCGCCAGCCATCTACAATGGATAGCATTACCTTCAAGGCGCGTCATACCGGCCTTCAGTCCTTCTTCAAACCGCAATGTTTCCTGCAATGCACGCAAGTCGATATCCTTGGCATTCGGCGAAACGAGCCAAATGGAACCGACATACATCGCTCCCTCAAGGATACCTATGCTACCTAGCGCAACATCCTGCGGTGCAAAATGAAGTGAGTCAAAAGCTATTAACTCATCATCTACAAAAATCTTAAAATTCGACCGAAATGATTGATAATCAAAAATCTCACCGCGTTTTTCACGGCCGGGCGCGACAATTTCTCCCCATAATACCGTCGCATCACCCGCGACACGAAGTGTTGTATCGACTTGAAACTTCGCGTCAACAAATGGAATGAGCACCTCAGGCATCCACTCCAGCCGTGAACGTTCCGCTAAATCGACATCGATTGTAAAATGGCAAGTATCACCCGTATGTGACGGATAGATTTTCAACGCAGATTGCTGAACTAACCGTACACGACTATCCGGTGCAAGTTTCACTGTAATATCATTGCGATCTCCCGACACCATCCCACCTGACGACTCCATAATATAGACCGTCGCAGTCGGGTCTTTTCCTTCGTATAATTCCCGACTTGCCTTCAATGGAGGCTGTTGGAAAACATGCGGCATTCGCGTGTACCCTCTTCTTAGTTCGAATGCCATATCCAATTTTCCATGATGGATAGCGCGGGACTGGTTAAGCATCCGCACCCTCTAGCAGCATACTATGCTTAATCCACTCGACCACTTTATCGACATTTTTCTGTGTCCGTACATCTGTGAAAATATATGGGCGACCATTACGCATCTTTTTCGCGTCACTATCCATCAACTCAAGATCTACCCCAACATACGGAGCCAAATCCGTTTTATTGATTAATAAAAGATCTGAACGCGTTAACGCAGGGCCGCCTTTTCTCGGAATATCCTGACCTTCCGCAACGTCAATCACATAAATATAGCCATCCACAAGTTCAGGGCTAAATGTAGCAGACAAGTTGTCACCGCCACTCTCTACGAAAATAATATCCAAGTCAGCAAAACGACTTTTCAGCTCATCAATTGCAGCAAAGTTCATCGAAGCATCTTCGCGGATTGCCGTATGCGGGCAACCTCCCGTTTCAACACCTAAAATACGGTCTTCTTCAAGTACCCCGCTATTGATTAAAAATTGAGCGTCTTCACGTGTGTAAATATCATTCGTAATGACCGCCACATTATAGTCTTTATGCATCACACGTGTTAGTTGGTCGACGAGCGAAGTTTTACCCGATCCAACTGGACCACCGATGCCAATACGTACTGGTTTCATTCAGAAAAGCTCCTTTCAATCCATTATGAAATAAATAATCTTGAGAACAAATACTCATGCTTCATCGAAGCAAGTTCTATACCTAACGCGTTATTACTTATATCCTTTTCCGTCAACGTGGACACTAAATCCGCAGCTTCCGTCACCTGTTCAATCAACTCATAGGTCGCTTCAACACCGGTCGTTTGCCCGAATGGCACCGCACGAACCGCATTTTGGACGAGTCCATTCAAAGATGCAAACAAATACGTCATGACCGCATGACGCACGCTAACACCTGTTGTCGCACTATAAATCCCATAAAGAATAGCATAATGTCCTTTAATCTCTTGCGAATCGATACGAGCTTTCCATTCAGCAAGGAAGCCATCCGCTCCTAGTGGAGACACCGTTTTAATGAACTGTCTGCCAAGCTTCACACTGGCCTCACGCGATTCCTTCGCCAGCTTCATAGCTCCGCATAATTGCTCCAAATAGAGAAGTCGTTCAATATCCTGTTCCTGAGCCGCGGCATACGCTTCTTGAATTAAAATCGCATCCCCACGTACCAAATTATGAAAGAGAAACGACGTACAATAAGCGATCAAATTCTCTTTTGTTCGGATGATATCTTCTTGAATGTACGTCTCCATTCCATATGTCTGCGTAAAAGACCCAATCGGAAACGCAGAATCGTGAATCTGCATTAAGCGTAAAAGGGCAAGGTCAGTGGGAGTGTCCGCGGTATTTGAATGGTTGTTTGAATCGTCTTTCCGTTGTTTCATATGCGACACCCACTTCATCTAGCAATTTATTCAACGTATGATCTGCACGCACAATAACTTCGTTTTCTTCAATTAATGCCGGTGTATGGCGGTTTCCGAGTTCGAAAGCCGTCTTACCCATTTCCGTCATGTTTTTCGGACTAATAACAATCACTGGCTCCATTTTTGTGCGCACAGCGATACGACGTTCGTCGTCCTCATATAAAAGATCACCATATTGTAACGTCTGAGGCTCATGATGATGGTGGCCATGTTCTCCATGATCATGGTCATGAGTATGCTGTTCCAGTGATAGCGCAATGTCTGTACCTTGATCTGTCTCCCGTCGCAAAATGCGTTTACTCAACTCTTCCCAGTCAAGTTCAAGCCACTCTGTCTTTTTACCGGAAATTTCTTCTTCCGTCCCGATATTACCAATGACTTTAGTAATCAGCATGTAACATTCTCCTTTGTCAGTCGGTCCAATAGGTTGGGGTCGAAATAGCCTTTCAACTATTTCGACCTCCTCCCTTGACCACATTTAATTTTATTAAAACAAGAAATAACGTTGTGCCATCGGAAGTACGCTCACTGGTTCACATGTCGCTAATACTCCATCAAGCTTCACTTCATAGGTTTCTGGATTCACATCAATTTTAGGCATTTCACTGTTATGTTTCATATCCGATTTACCAACATTACGGCAGTTTTTAACTGTACCAATCATTTTCTTTAAACCAAGCAATTCAGGAAGTCCTTCTTCGACTGCAATTTTCGGTAAGAAAGTCATGGCTGCCTTTTGTGGAGCTTGCCCGTGAAAACCGTACATACGGCGACCCATCATCGGTTGCGGTGTTGGAATAGACGCGTTTGGATCTCCGGTCATTGCATAGACAGCAATTCCACCTTTAATGACAACCTCTGCTTTAACACCGAAAAATGCCGGATCCCAAAGGATAATATCCGCAAGTTTTCCTTCTTCAAGCGAACCAACTTCATGGCTAATACCGTGGGCAATCGCTGGGTTGATATTTAATTTTGAAATGTAGCGCTTCACACGATAATTATCGTTATCTTTCCCTTCATCTTGTGGAAGTGGCCCACGTTGTTTTTTCATTTTATCTGCAGTTTGGAACGTACGCATCGTTACTTCACCAACGCGTCCCATCGCTTGAGAGTCAGAGGACATAATACTTAGAATACCAAGATCCTGCATAATATCTTCCGCCGCAATTGTTTCAGGACGGATACGTGAATCTGCGAATGCCACGTCTTCTGGTACATCGTGTTTCAAATGGTGACAGACCATCAGCATATCCAAATGCTCGTCAATTGTATTCGTTGTGAACGGTTTTGTCGGATTCGTCGAGGCCGGCAAAATATTTGGATGTGAGGCTAATTTCAGTTGGTCAGGTGCGTGTCCGCCGCCCGCTCCTTCTGTATGGAAAATGTGTATGGTCCGGCCGCCAATTGCATTAATTGTATCTTCAACAAACCCTGCTTCGTTAAGCGTATCGGAGTGAAGCGCCACCTGGATATCGTACTCGTCCGCTACTGTTAAACTCTGATCAAGAGCAGCAGGTGTTGCACCCCAGTCTTCGTGTATTTTCATACCAATTGCCCCGGCTTGAATTTGTTCAATAATCGGCTCAGGAGAAGATGCACTCCCTTTTCCAAGAAGACCGAAGTTAATCGGTATATCTTCGACTGCTTGCAACATGCGTTGGATATGCCAAGCACCTGCTGTCAAACTTGTAGCCTTTGAACCGGCTGCTGGGCCTGTTCCACCACCGATAAATGTCGTTGTTCCTGCATTAAGAGCCGTTTCAACTTGCTGAGGACTGATTAAGTGAATATGCGTGTCAATGGCACCCGCTGTTGCGATTAACCCTTCGCCAGCATAGACTTCCGTTCCAACACCAATGATCATATCCTGATCTACGCCGTCCATTGCAAGTGGATTTCCTGCTTTTCCGACACCAATAATACGACCATCTTTAATCCCGATATCGGCTTTTACAATACCCGTATGGTCAATAATCATAACGTTCGTAATAACCGTGTCGAGAACACCCTCGTCACGAACATTTTTACCGTTTTGCCCCATCGAGACGCGGAGTGATTTCCCTCCACCAAACACACCTTCATCACCGTAATACGTATAATCTTTTTCAATTTCAATCCACAGGTCTGTATCGGCAAGACGCACTTTATCACCAACTGTTGGGCCAAACATTTTCGCATATTGATCATGTGTTACTTTCATTTATCTTCGGCTCCTTTAAATCCTGCTTCAGCTGCTCTATCTAAGATTTCACCAACATTATGTGTCGAACCATCAGTTAAATTATTCAATCCAAATACGTGACGTTTTCCGCCAAACTCCACTAACTCGACTTCCTTTTCTTCACCCGGTTCAAAGCGTACAGCCGTACCTGATGGAATATTCAAGTGCATGCCAACTGCTGATTCACGGTCAAATTCGAGCGCCTTATTCACTTCGATAAAGTGAAAATGAGATCCAACTTGTATCGGACGGTCTCCCGTATTGGCGACACGCACTGTCTTCACTGGACGCCCGAAATTTATTTCAATTATGCCTTCAGCGGTTTTAACTTCTCCTGGAATCATTATTGAAGCCTCCTCTTCTTATTGAATTGGACGGTGAACCGTCACAAGTTTTGTTCCATCTGGGAATGTACATTCAATCTGCACATCGCTAATCATGTCGCCGACACCTTCCATAACGTCTTCAACCGTTAACACATGCTTCCCCTCACTCATAAGTTGCGCAACGGTCTTGCCATCACGCGCCCCCTCCATAATGTAGTGGCAGATTAGCGCCACAGCTTCTGGATAATTTAACTTAACCCCACGTTCTTTACGCTTAATAGCCAATTCTCCCGCAACGTGTAACAATAATTTCTCCTGTTCAACTGGTGATAACTTCAATTCAAAGCACCTCTTTTTTTGTTTAATAAATAAACCAAGCAACAGTTCATTCTGCTAGATTTTTCTCGTATGCTTCCTTAACTAGTTGTCTGTTTTTAGTGTCTGCAAGAACATGCAAATTAGGACAAGCGTCCTGTTGATCGGAACCCATTTGGAGTGGGTTGAAGTAGATTATGTCGAATTTTGTCGAGGATTGTAGATGACTGTCCTATTATAAAGGATTCATTCTGTTTCTTCAACATTTCCGCAATTCTAAACGACTTCTTTCTGATGTTATTTCATTGATACATACTTCATTAATCTACCCATAAGTAACTTTTACCAAACAAAAAAACCGTCCTATACGGAACGACTAAGTCATTTTCTCTCATTCATGAAACTTCACCCCGTAACGCCGAACAGCACAAAGGTCTCTTGCCAAATCGGATCCTTGAAGTTTCAACAGCTCAACCGATTTTCCCGTCGACGGTGCATGCAAAAGCACCCCATCGCCATAATAAAACCCGACATGCCGAATAGTACCTTTCCCTTCATCATTAGCAAAGAAAAGAAGATCTCCCTTTTTCCAATGCGCCGGATTGTCCAACGGAATCACCTGGCTACCGCATGCCTGTTCGTCTGCATCTCGTGGAATGAAATAACCACACGCCTTCAACATATTGTAGGTGAATCCAGAACAATCATAGCCATACGAGGACATTCCTCCCCATAAATAGGAAACATCGAGGAAAGCAAGCCCCTTGTCTACAGCGTCCGCAACAGGCCTCTTGGTAAATTGGTGAATGGATGGAGCTTTTTCCACATCCTGATTCAGTAACAATGCCTCCCCGTCTGGTGTACAAACACGTACTGTATCATTCGACCACTCATCCATATATGGCAGTATCACATTAAATGGAATCACGATAGAAGGCGAACCATCCACATGCCAAAGCTGCGCTTTTCCTGCAGTCACTTTGACAAACCCTTGCGCACGAACCGGCCGCGCCTCTTTCAACTGCACAAGCGGCACCCACCCCGGATAGCCACGCTCATCTTTTTTTGACGGCTGCCAAACAGCAATCACTTTTGCCCAATCTCCCTGAGTTTCCTCAACAATAACCGGTTCCCCATACAATAATTGCGTCTGCACTCGATTCCCCTCATACAGATCCAGACGCACTTCGAACGATAGCTGCTCTAGCCACTTTGTTAACCGAACTGGATTTGTTAGTCCAGCCCGGTCAATGTCCCTAACAGATTCGGGTGACGTCCACATCGTCGCTACCGGGACCGCACAATACCACGTGTTCACTGCCCTCCGCCTCCTTCCCGATGAGCTCCATTCGCCTAGCATCTAGTCCAAGCCCAGGTGTTTTAGGAAGATGAATGGTCCTTCCTTCGTAAACAATCCCGCCAGCAATAATATCCTGCGCTAACATCAGCGGTGCATCTAAATCAAAACGAGTAACATTCGGCTGACTTGCCGCAAAATGTGCCGCTGCTGTAACTCCAAGCTTCGTCTCAATCATGCTACCGACCATACACTCTACACCATACGATTGTGCCAGCGTATTAATAGTCAATGCCCTATGAATACCGCCCGATTTCATCAGCTTAATGTTAATCAAATCCGCTGCACGCAATTGAAGAACCCGTAACGCGTCCCTTGCCGAAAAGACACTTTCATCCGCCATAATTGGCGTCAGTGTATTGTCCGTTACATATTTTAAACCCTCTATATCGTCAGCAAGCACCGGCTGTTCAATCAATTCAATATCGAGCCCTGCATCTTCCAATAATCGAATCGCACGGACTGCCTCTTTCGGCTGCCACCCTTGATTCGCGTCAAGGCGAATTTTAGGGGCACCCCCAACACGCTGACGTATCGCCCGAATGCGTGCAATATCTTCACTGATTTTCCCAATGCCCACCTTCACTTTTAACACATTGAAGCTGTTCGCCACATAACGTTCCGCGTCGTCCGCCATTTCCACACAATCACTCACACTAACCGTAAAATCCGTGTCGATTGCCTGACGAAAGCCCCCAAGCAATTGATACAATGGCACCCCCGCCAATTGGCCAAACAAATCATAGATAGCCATATCCACTGCTGCTTTGGCGCTCGTATTACGTACGATTGACCGGCTGAGTGTATGGAATACCACTTCACGTTGTCGAATATCAAGTCCAATCAGCTGGGGAGCTATCACCTCTTCAATAGCGTAGGTAATGCTCCCCACCGAATCTCCCGTAATGACATGCGTTGGCACCGCCTCTCCCCAGCCAACAAGTCCGTTATCACAAGTCACTTTCACATAAACCGCATCAGCTGTATGAACTGTCCGAAGCGCCGTTTTAAAAGGTTTCACAAGTGGTATCGTTACCGCAATGGTTTCAATAGAACGGATGTGCATCGCTCATTCCCCTTTCCTTTTACTCCACGCCAGGTAAAACTGTCAACGTCCGACTGTCTGCATCCAACCTCGCACTCACGCCGAGCGGAATCGCAAAATGCGGCTCGCAATGGCCAATTTTGAACCCCTTCACAACGGGCTTTCCAAGATTGCCAAAGTAATGATCGAACACCTCATCAAGTGTCAATGACAGCTGACCTTTTTTCGGTTCTGCATTTGCGAAATCACCGACAACGATTCCTACCGCATCATCCAATTTGCCAGCTAGCCGCAATTGATTGAGTAAACCATCGACACGATAAGGCTCCTCACCAATATCTTCGATAAACAACAGCTTCCCCTTCGTATTCACTTCAAACTTCGTACCAATTCCACTTGCCAATAAAGACAAATTCCCACCAACCAGTTCACCTTGCGCCATACCGCCCGTCACTGTTTCAAGAGGCCCAATCGCCTCCGTATAATGAAGCTCCATCGGCTCAAACAACTGTTGAAACATCTTCGCGGACAGTTCATCGAATGATTCCTTCCCAACGTTCGTCGCCAACATCGGCCCATGAAACGTAACTAAGTTCGAATACAAGCCCATCGCCGTATGTAAAAATGTGATATCGCTAAATCCCCAAAATATTTTTGGATTTTCCTGCATCAATTGATAGTCAATTTTATCGGCAAAGCGCGCTGAACCGTATCCACCTTTCGCACATATAATCCCTTTAATTGACGAGTCTTCAAACATGTCATGTAAATCATCCAAGCGCTCCTCATCCGTTCCCGCAAGATAACCATGAACATTTTTCACACTTTTTCCAAACTTCCATTTCAAACCAAGCTGCTCTAAAAAAGCAAGCGAACGCTCCAAAAACTCTTCATTCGGCGGACCTGCTGGTGCAATAATCCCTATCGTATCTCCTTGTTGTAAACGCTGTGGTCGTATTTTCATAACTGTTCCTTCCCTTCTACAATCCTATCCAGATTCTCTTCGTTCAGCCCATCTATCACCAGTTTATCATACGCCCTATTCCCCCGTAATTATGCCTTGCCCGATTTAACACAAAAATAGCCTGCGAGGGAACTATCTCCCTCACAGGCGAACCTATTACAACTTATTACTTAGCAATCGGTGTATCTTGTGTTACTGCAATTTCATTACGGTACATACCTGTTCCATCGCCGATTGAATAGTTCAATACACGGTTATTCACCGGTACAACCTCAGAACGGTATAGTGTCGGGAATACTGGAACTTCCTCCACCATTAGTGCTTGCCACTCGTTGTAAATTGCTTTACGTTTTTCAACATCGAATGCATCTTCAGAAATACCTGCTGCTAGCAAGCGATCATTATCTTCATTTGCCCAACGTGAGAAGTTATACAATACATTGCTTCCATATAATCCACTTGGGTCAACATCAATCCCTACGCCCCATGCACCAGCATAAATGTCAACAGCAGGATCGTCTTTTCCACCGTTACCTACGCGATCATAGAAGCTATTGAACTCATGTAGACGACCATCTAATAATTCTACTTTCAAGCCTACAGCTTCCCATGCTTGGATGTAGTACTGCGCCAATGGCTCAGCAATGTCATCACCTGACATCGAAGCGTAAGACATTACTAATTCGTTACCGTCTTTATCTTCACGGAAACCATCGCCATCCACGTCTACAAAACCAGCGTCTTCTAGCATTTGCTTCGCTAACTCAGGATCATACGCAGCACCTGGGTTCGTTGCATCGTGGAATTCTGGGTGAGATGGTGGAATTAGCGTCGTACCAGCCCAACGTAAACCGTGATAGAATCTGTCACCTACAGCGTTATTGTCTACTGCATGCCACATTGCCTTACGCAAGTTTTTATCAGCCATTTTTGCTTCTGGATTGTATTTTACAACTTTGTTTTCTTCATCCCATGTACCCAATTTAAATCCAACATATGAATACGCACGGTCTACTCTGCCGAGGAACTCAACGTTTGCCATATCTGCATTCTCTGGATATTGGTTTACTGGGAATGCACTTACTGTATCGACTTCACCTTTTTCCAATGCTTGAACAACAACGTTTGGATTGATAACTTTCAACGTAACTGTGTCAAGCTTTGGAGCCCCACGCCAGTAGTCTTCGTTTTTCACATAAGTAACAGACTCACCTGGTACGATTGTGTCTACTTTAAACGGACCAAAGCCAACTGGATTTTGACGTACTTCTGGAGAAGATGAAATATCTGCTACTGCCATATCACCAAAGATATGCTTCGCAAGTGGATACGTCCAAATTCCACCTGTGATCAATGATGGTGTTGCTTCTAAATACGTAATTTTCAATTCTTTATCATTGACAACTTCGATGCCAGAAATCGTATCTGCTGTGCCAGCCTTATATTCTGCCATACCTTCAATGTTCAAAACATCTCCAGCACGTGGTCCATCATAATCAGGATGTGCTAGCACTTCGTGTGCAAATAGCCAGTCTTCTGCTGTAACCGGCTGACCATCATGCCAGTTTACATTGTCTTTAATCGTGAATGTAAATGTACGACCATCTTCTGATGTTTTGTATGTCGCTGCACCATCATTTGTGTACACGTAGTTTGCATCCCATGTTAGGAATCCTTCGTCAAACCAATTAAGAACCATTACGTCAGGATTACCAGAATAGAAATTAAAGTTCAACGTTCCTTCAAAAGCCGTATCTGAAACAAGTCCGTACGTAAACGAACCGCCTTCGATTGCTGAACCTTCGTTTGTTTTGATATTGCTAAAATCATCGATAGAATAGAGCTTGTCGCCACTCTCTTCCTCTTTTGGTGTTTCTTCTTTTGGCTTATCCTCCGGCTTGTCGCCTGAATCTGCTGGCTTTGCATCCTCGGTTTTATTACAAGCAGCTAAAGCAAGTAGTAAAACAAGTAGCATTGCGAACAAAACTTTACTTGCACTTTTCTTCCCAACCATATCAAAATCTCCCCTTTCTTATCCTCTTCTTTGCCTTGCGTCAGTCGCACGTTTAAGCGCTTGACCAACATTATTTATACTCAACATCAGTACTAAAATTAGTAATGATGCGGGTAACCAAATCCACCATCTAAATTCCAACGTTTGCGGGTTTCTTGCGTAACTCACAAGCGTTCCAAGACTCGGTGTACTTTCTGGGAAACCAAATCCTAAAAAGGACAGACCAGATTCTAAACCAATATTTGCCGCTAAGTTCAAGGTCATTGTCACAATAATAATAGAACTTAAATTTGGTAATACTTGTGTAAACATAATTTTAAAATGTGAGGAACCAAGTGTCTTGGAAGCCTGAACATAGTCCAGTTCCCTTTCCTGTAAAGCCTTCGAACGTATAATCCTGGCTTTCCCCATCCATAAAAAGGCTGTCATAATCAAGGAGAACGACAAAATCGAATACTTCGGCATAACAGATACAAATACAATAACAATCATTAAGAACGGTAAAATCATGAAAAAGTCTACTGTTCGCATTATAATATTGTCAATTTTCCCACCAAAATAACCGGCGACCAATCCAAGGAAAATTCCAATGATACCTGTCATGACTGTTACAAGAATACCAATCGACAGTGAATTTCTTGTCCCTATAATCAGTTGTCCGAAAACATCTCGTCCACCATGATCCGTCCCCAGCCAAAATTGCTCGGATGGCGGCTTATGAATAGAGAACAAATCGACCCTAACAATCTCACTTTGATCTAAAAATAGTGATATACCATAGACAAACGCTACAATCAGTATAAGAAAAATTAATGACACTAAGGCCAATTTATCGCGGACGATTTCACGCCAAATAATGTACCAACCAGACGGACTTCTCTCATCACTCTGGGCATTATCGGGTAATTGAGCAACTTTCATTTCCAACCTTAATCACCTCAAAGTCTATCGAGTTCTTATTTTATGCGAATGCGTGGGTCCACAATACTTAATATAATATCTGACAGCAATGCACCTACAATGGCAGCTACTCCAAATATGATAACTACGGCGGTTACTACACTAAAGTCACGTAATGTAATAGATTCTAAGAATAGTCGGCCCATCCCTGGATAACCAAAGATACTTTCAATAAAGACTGTTCCACCAATTAGTCCCGTAATTTCATAGCCAAAGAAAGCAGCAATCGGCAACAAGGAGTTCCGTAAAATATGGTGGTTATAGACCCGTGATTCAGATGCGCCCTTCGCCCTTGCCGTCACAACAAATTCCTTCTGTTTTGTATCAATAATTTCACTGCGTAAATACTGAACGGTCGAAACTGTTGCAATCAGTGCCATTGACAAGGAAGGTAGCATTAGATGCTGAATCTTACTGACAACATATTCGAATGTCCCTGGTGTCAGACCTGGCTTTACACTCCCTCCTGTAGGGAACCAACCAAGGTTAAAACCAAATATCCAGAGCATCACTAATGCAAATATAAATAACGGAGCAGCAAATCCTAAGTACGTATAACCAGTTATTAAACGGTCACCCCACGTATCGTTAAAACGACCACTTGTAATCCCAAGAGGAATCGCAATCAGATACGTTAAGAATAACGTCATTAGAGACAACCAAAATGTATTGGCCATTCGTTGAGCGATTAGTTCAGTAACTGGCATTTTAAAACGAAATGATTGTCCAAAATCGCCTACCATAACTCCTTTAATCCAATCCACATACTGAACATACCAAGGATTATTTATCCCTAATTTTTCGCGCATGGCTTCCATCGCTTCTTGCGGAATAGCCGGGTCGATTAAACCACTTAACGCATCTCCAGGCATCATTTTTGCCATGATAAAGACCAAAATACTTAGCAACGCGATTTGTGGAATCATAATTCCAATTCGACGTACAGTGAATTTCCACATAATTATTCACCCTCTCCCAGGCAGAGCCACTAAATGTGTGTCCGATACTGGCTGTAAATTATAGGCTAAGCCCAAGTCATCGAAATAGTCGTTATAGGACTGCTCATACTCTTGTTTTACTTGTTGGCGGAATTGTGATTGTTGCTCACGTTTCCGAGGGTCAATATCAGGAATTGCCGCGACAAGCCGTTTAGAATAAATATGCTGAGGATTGTTAAAGATATCATCTGGTGTTCCTTCCTCAACATAACGTCCCTTATACATAATGCCAATGCGGTCACACATATGCCTAATGATTCCAAGGTCATGACTAATGAATAGATATGTTAGTCCTAGCTCCTTCTGAATCTCCTGCATAAAATTCAAGACCTGCGCCTGAACAGATACGTCAAGAGCCGACACAGGCTCGTCCGCAATAATTAGTTTTGGTTTCAAAGCAATTGCTCGTGCAATACCAATTCGTTGACGCTGCCCACCCGAGAATTCGTGCGGATATTTATGGATACTTTCAGGACTCAATCCAACAAGCTCCAATAGCTCTTGAACACGCTTTCTCTCTTCACCTTTTGATAGGCTTTCATAGTTACGAAGCGGCTCGGAGACAATATCAAATACTCGCTTTTTGGGATTCAATGTAGAATAAGGATCTTGGAAAATCATCTGGATATCACGACGTGCATCCATTTTTGAACGGCGTAAATTTGTAATATCTTGCCCCTCAAAAAGAACCTGACCCGAAGTAATTTTATTTAACCCGATGATTGCCCGCCCAGTCGTTGTTTTCCCAGACCCCGATTCACCAACAAGTCCATAGGTTTTTCCTTTTTCAATGGCAAACGACACACCATCAACTGCCCGAACGTGATCGACAGTTCTGCCAAGTATGCCCCCCTGAATAGGGAAATGGACTTTTAAATCTTTGACTTCAAGAAACGACATGGTGCTGATCCTCCTTGCTTTTTTCAGGGAAGCTAAAATGCTGATAACAAGTACAGCGTACAAAGTGCCCAGGACTTACCTCGTGTAAGACTGGATTTTTTTCATGCGCTGAGCTATCTATCCACGGAATTCTTGGACTAAATCGACAACCTTCACGCTCTAGCTTTTGCAGTGATGGAACAATCCCCTCAATGACATGGAGTTCAGATTGGACTTCACTAGCATGGGGAACTGAATTTAGCAATGACCGCGTATAAGGATGCAGCGGATTTTCGAATAATGTATAGACGTCTGCAAGTTCAACAATTTGCCCTGCATACATCACCGCTACCCGGTCGGCCATCTCAGCAACAACAGCTAAATCATGCGTAATCAAGATAATTCCTGCTTGGCTATCCTCTTTTAACTCTTTCAATAAATCGAGGATTTGCGATTGAATGGTTACGTCCAATGCCGTCGTTGGCTCATCTGCAATGAGTAACTCGGGTTCATTGGCCATCGCCATTGCGATGACAACCCGTTGTCGCATCCCACCCGATAATTCATGAGGGAACTGGTCATACGTCAATTCCGGACGCACAATCCCAACCTTGTTTAGCAGGTCAAGAACTCGCTTTTTTCGATCTTGTTTCGAAAGCTTCGTATTGTGAATATAAATAATTTCACCAATTTGGTCACCGATAATCATTAATGGATTCAACGCAGAAAGTGAATCTTGAAAAATCATGCCCATTTCCTTACCACGCAATTCATTCAACTTAGTGGGTGAAATATTGGCAATGTTATGATTTTTAAAATGAATATTACCTTCTACCTTTGCTTTGCTGTGTAGACCCATTATCGAAAAAGCCAATGCGCTCTTCCCACAACCCGACTCTCCAACGATGGCCAACAACTCATTTTTTTCAACCGTCAATGATACGCCATCGACTGCAGCATAGTAGTCATCTTTAATCCGAAATGATGTGCGGAGATTCTCAATTTTCAATACTGGGTTTGCCAAGACGACTTCCTCCTTGCGTTATTCAAACTCACAATCTGTCAATATTAAATTTTCTGATTAAATCACTTGCCCCAATATACTATACAATTACAAAGTTGACAATACTATTTTTCTAGAATATCAAATCCTTCAAATATTTCATATATGACAAACAAGTTACAAACGTTGCTATGAAAGCGTTTCATAAACCGTAATATTTAAAATCTATTTCGAAAAATAAATTAAATTTTTCTTTCAAAACACAAAAAAGACTCTTTCCGATTTGGATAAAGTCTTTTTTTCAAAATAAATATTAAGTATTCGCCGAGTTCGCTGCTGACGATGCCGCCATGGCCGCAATTGTCGCAGCCATCACAGCCTGCTGCGCTTGCAAAATCAATTCCACAGATGTTGCGAGACTGATATTTGCTTCCTCTACATCCTCTGTTAATTCATGCATACTGTAGCCAAGACCGATTGATAAAGCCATCTCCCTGTTCCATTTAAAAGGCTTAGATGCCTCCAATACGTGCGTCAATTCAACAATCTTTTTCAACTCCGCATCCCCAATTCCAAATACAGTCAGAAAACCAATCATTGGATAATGAACAGGTCGCACTTTGGTCTCTCGCTTGAAATGAGTAAGCACTTCCGTCGCTCTAGCTACAAGACTTGGATTGAATTCAATATGCACATACGTCATGACCTGGGACAACCATTGCAATTCATTACCCGAACGGAATCCCTCTGTGCGTAACGCATCGTAATATGTACGCATTGACTTAGCATGTTCAACTGGATCAGCGCCTCTTTTTCCAAGCAACACCGCATAAGCGTAATCATCGTCAGACGTTAGGAAGAAATGTTGTTTTTTCATAGCGTCATACAGCCTCTTCGCCTGCCGCGCTTCATTTTCATACAGCTCTTGATCGTTTGTCATGAGAAGTGCCGCCAAATACGAATGGATTGTATTGCGGAAACCGACTCCTTTTAGAACTTGCTGCTTCGCAAACAAACGATCTACTTCCTCGTCTATCACAGTTCCGGGTTGGTTGAGAAATGCTGCCATCATAGGAAGGAGATTGCCGCGTAGCGGAGAAAGCCAGCCCGTCCTACTTTTTAACGCATCCATCGACCTGTTTAAACTAACCGCATCAAATTCGCGCTCGGATGTAACATAATACGATGTAATTGTCAGCACGACGGTCTTATCCACCGCCCACCCCGCCAATGATTTCACTTTGTCATATGTCGTTTCGACTTCCCGTCTTATCACATTCGTATCCAATCCGACCAACTCCTTTAATATATGTACGGTTCATAAAGGAAAAAAGTTTCAATTTGCCTCGGCAGAAGCTCAAATATCCTGCCGAGGCAAATTGAGCCTCCGGCGGATATTACAAATTTTGAAGGGAATTAATTGCGTAAGCGCAATTCAAAATTTGGACGCAATTAAGTCGAGGCATAATTGTTTTGCATCAGCAGAAGCTCAATTCCTCCCTGTCGAAAAGTATTGACTTGTCGAACCTAGTGACAATTGCTATGCTACACATACTTTAAAGAATTGGGTGATTCAAAATGAGCGAACTTAACACTATTCGGCACACACATACATTTCAATCTACGAACACATTACAACAGCAACTTCACACACTTGGGATCAAGACCGGTGACAATATCATCGTTCATTCATCCCTCAGGTCGATGGGTTGGATTGCAGGAGGGACACAAGCCGTTGTCGAAGCACTTATGGAAACAGTCACTCGTACCGGGACGATTGTTATGCCGGCACAATCCGCGGATAATTCGGATCCGTCTTACTGGAGACTTCCACCTGTACCCGAGGAATGGCACGAATCCATTCGCCAATCTCTGCCTGCCTATAATCCACACCTCACAAATCTGCGGGGTATGGGGAAAATCGCCGAATGTTTCCACCGGCATCCCGAAACGATTCGAAGTGATCATCCCGCCCACTCCTTTATAGCGTGGGGTCAACATGCGGAAAACTGGATGGATAAGCATTCCCTATATGACTCATTTGGCATGACTTCGCCACTTGGAAAAATGTTGGGGGCAGATGTGAAAATTGTGATGATTGGTGTCGATTATGATACGTGCACAGCTCTTCATCTAGCCGAATATCTTGCACCAGGACTAACAACTTCTTCAGATGGTGCTGCTATGTTACAAAATGGCAAACGAGTTTGGGCAACTTACGAAATGGCTTATCTTGACTCTGACATGTTCCCAGAACTCGTCAAGGCATTCGAAAAAATAAATCCCGATTTAGGCATCCATGGCTTATTAGGACAAGCCACTTGTAAAATCATGCCGATGAAACCCCTTATCGATTTCGGATCAGGCTGGATTACGAAGAAAAGAATGGCGGAAGCTATGCTTGAAGATCAAAATAGAAACTAAGCTACGTCGGAGGGCGAACTCGAACACCTTTTTCAGAAACCGGGACACTGTGGACGAAAACTCGGATACCTTTTTCCGAAACCGGGACACCGCGGATGAAAACTCGGATACCTTTTTCCGAAACTGGGACACCCTGGACGGAAACTCGGATACCTTTTCATAAAACTAAACTACCCCAACAATAAAACGCCTCTCCGCATGTGTGGAGAGGCATTTTATTTCAACTATAAACTTCTTTCTCCGCCGCCTTCACCAATGCCGCCACCATCGGCAAATCCCCACGATGAAATGCGTCCACAATTGCACTACCTACAATCACACCATCGGCAAAAGCGCCAATCGATTGTACCTGTTCAGGCGTCGAAATTCCAAATCCAGCAAGCACTGGGACTGGACTAACTGCCTTGAGTCCCTCCAAATGCGCTTGCAGTTCATCACCAAAACCATCGCGCACACCCGTAATTCCATTCACTGTTACCGCGTAAATAAAGCCTTCTCCTGCTGCCGTAATTTTCTGTATCCGTTCCGGCGGACTTGTTAACGATACGAGCTGAATAAGTGCAATTTCAGAATCAGCCAGTGCATCCCGCAGCAAATCATTTTCCTCAAGCGGCAAATCTGGAACAATCAGACCACGAACCCCACTGTCACCGCAATCCTTAACAAATTCAGGGATGCCATAGCTTAAAATCGGATTCAAATAGCTCATGATGACTAACGGAACTGTCACTTCATCGATAAACAAAGTAAGTTCTTTCAACACCTTGCGAAGCGTTACCCCAGAGCTGAGTGCCCGTTCTCCCGCTTCCTGAATGACCGGGCCATCCGCCACTGGATCCGAAAAGGGAATGCCAAGTTCAATCGCCGTCACGCCTGCTTCCTGAAGGAATAAAATCTGCTCCTTCAACGCCGTCATCCCACCATCTCCCGCCATAATATATGGGACAAATGCTTTATTGCCACGTTCAACACAAGCATTGATGGCATCTGATAGAATCTTTTTCGTCATTTCACTCCACCTCCCAAAGCATCTCGCACCGTTTGAACATCTTTATCACCACGACCAGATAAGCAAATTACAAGAACTTCCTCCTCACTCATCTGACCTGCCAATTCAACTGCATACTGCACGGCATGTGCGCTTTCCAATGCTGGAATGATACCTTCCAATTTCGCTAACAGCTGCAAACCTTCCAATGCTCCTGCATCTGTCACCGCTGTATACTTGACGCGACCAATATCATGCAAATGGCAATGCTCTGGTCCAACAGCTGGATAATCAAGCCCTGCGGAAATCGAATGTGCTTCCTGTATAAATCCATCCGCGTCTTGCAGTACATACATATACGCTCCGTGCAAAACACCTTCTTTACCATCCGAAATGGCAGCCGCGTGCAGTCCCGTTCCCAATCCACTTCCTGCCGCTTCCACTCCGTACAACGCTACTTCTTCATCGTCCAAAAATGGATGGAACATACCAATCGCATTGCTCCCGCCACCAATGCACGCCACTATTGCATCTGGCAGACGCCCTGTTTTCTCCACGATTTGTTTTCTCGTTTCCACACCAATCACACGCTGGAAATCACGCACAATTTTCGGGAATGGGTGTGGACCGAGGGCTGAACCCAAAATGTAATGTGTATCTTCCACATTAGCTACCCAGTAACGCAGTGCTTCATTAACGGCATCCTTAAGTGTTCCACCACCTTTATCAACCGAAACGACTGTCGCGCCAAGCAATTCCATGCGAAAAACGTTCAATTCCTGTCTACGAATATCTTCTTCTCCCATAAAAATTACACATTCAAGGTCAAACAGTGCACAGACAGTCGCCGTCGCCACACCATGCTGCCCCGCTCCTGTTTCTGCTACAATCTTCTTTTTGCCCATGCGGACTGCAAGCAATGCCTGCCCAATCGTATTATTAATTTTATGGGCACCTGTATGATTCAGGTCTTCCCGTTTCAAATAGATTTTCGCGCCACCTGCCTGCTTCGACAGTCTCTCCGCGAAATAAAGCGGTGTCTCACGCCCTACAAAATCTGTTAAATAATGATTCACTTCATCCATGAAAGCTGGATCTACGATTGCCTCGTCATACGCTTGCTCCAATTCTAGCAATGCCGTCATTAATGTTTCCGGCACAAATTGCCCACCAAATTTCCCATACCGCCCCGTCTTCAATTCCTTTACCATCACAATCGCCCCTCATCCCTAACCGCTTGAATAAATGCACGAATCAAGTGGCTATCTTTTCGCTTCAATTTTTCCACACCACTCGACACATCTACCATATGGGGCTTCACACGTCGAATCGCTTCACCAACATTTTCTGTATTCAATCCACCTGCAAGAATAACCCGATCAGCCTGTATGCCAACGTTATTCATCAGTGCCCAATCGAAGGTCATGCCACTGCCACCTTTAAAATCTGTTCCAGGTGTATCAAACAAAAAATAATCCGCCTCATATTGAGTTGCACTCTTCACATCTTCATCACTGCGAACTGATAACACTTTAATGGAAGGAAGTCCGATTTTTTTAATGAATTCTGCACTTTCATCTCCATGAAATTGGATAATATCGAGCGGTACTTGCCGATATGTTTCCTCAATTTCCTCAGCCGAAGCATCAACGAACACACCAATTTTTAGAACCCCGGATGGGATATCCCGCGCCAACTTCTGCGCTTCCTCAATCGTCACGCGTCGCCGACTCGGAGCAAATACGAAACCAATCGCATCTGCTCCTGCATCGACAGCCACTTTGACATGCTCCTGCTCCATCAATCCGCAAATTTTCACTTTCGTCATCGAACCACCCCTTGTGTAGCCACTTGTAATGATTGGATCGCCTCAGCAACTGAGTCGCTACGCATTAATGATTCACCAACAAGCACTGCACTAGCACCTGCTTTAGCTACGCGCAGCGCGTCTTCTGCTTGCCAAATACCACTTTCACTAATGAGAACGCGCTCTTCATGGAACGGAAACAGCGCTGCAATTTCTTCTGTACGCTGCAAATCTACCTCAAATGTACGGAGATCTCGATTATTGACACCAATCAGCTTGGCATCTAGCGCAAGCGCGCGTTTCAGCTCCGCCTCGTCATGCACCTCCACCAGTACTTCCAGACCTGCTGCCACTGCATATGCATAAAGGGCGGACAACTCTTCGTCTGTGAGTGCCGCAACAATCAACAAAATCACCGAGGCACCCGCATTCTTTGCCCTGTCAATTTGCACACTATGAATCATAAAGTCCTTGCATAACAGCGGAGTTGGAACAGCGTCTGCAACAGCCGCTAAATCATCAAACGAACCTTTAAAAAAGTGAGCATCCGTCAGCACTGAAATGCATGCAACACCTGCTTTGTCATAAATAACGGCCTGTGCAACAGGATCAGCCCCCTCCGCAATCAATCCCTTCGAAGGTGAGGCGCGCTTCATTTCCGCAATGACCTGCAAATGTTTTGATTGATATAATTTGTCGAATAAAGACGGGCGCGATGGCCGGTTCTCTTGTTGGACAGTTTGTTGTGTTAACAGCTGCTGCACTTCATGATGCTTTTGTTGTAAAATTTTATCTAAAATGGTCATTTTGCCACCGTCCTTTGTCCAATTTGTTCGCTATATGTCACGACTGCTTGTAATTTTTGTAATGCCCTGCCCGATAAAATACTTTCCGTCGCCTGTTTAACGCCTTCTTGTATCGTTCCAGCCTGCCCATTGGCAAATAGCCCAATGCCAGCATTGAACACAATCGTATCGAAATGTGGACCACGTTGCCCTTGAAAAACAGTACGGATAATAGCCGCATTTTCTTTAGCATCTCCACCACGAATCGCCGATGCAGGGGCAGACGTCAACCCAACATCTTCTGCTGTCAATGAAAATGGAATAAGATCACCTTTATCCAATAGGACGAAAATATTTTGCCCCGCAAGTGACGCCTCATCCATGCCACCTGCACCTGATACAACAATCGCACGTTCCCTGCCAAGCATCCGCAGAACCGTTGCATAATCCATCGTGAAGTCAGGACGATTAATACCTGTAAACTGTGTTTTTAATGGAATCGGGTTAGTCAAAGGTCCCACTAAATTGAAAATAGTTGGCTTACCTATTTGCTGTCGAATGGCACCAATTCGTTTCATTTTCGGATGAACCTGTGGTGCATGAAGAAAGGTGATACCTTCTTGACGGAGCAATTCAGCCGTTTCTTCCTTACTGAAATCAGAACGAATTCCTAGTTCTTCTAACACATCAGAACTCCCCGCTGCACTGGAAATTTTCCGGTTACCATGCTTGGCAACCAATGCACCTGCGCCTGCTAATACAAAGGCTGATGCTGTACTAATATTAAAGCTGTTCAAGCCATCCCCACCTGTTCCGCAGTTATCCATATAGACACCTTCAGGAACGGATAGTTGAACAGCGTGTGATTTCATAACAAATGCAAGTGCTGCCACTTCATGAGCTGTCTCTCCTTTACGTGACAACGCTACGAGGAAGTCAACAATATCCTGTGAATCCGTCTGTTCATCAAAAATTAGGTTCGCCGCTTCCAACATTTCCTCATACATCAAATGGTTCCCTAACTCTACTTTTCTCACAATCTCTCTCATCTCAATCTCTCCTCTGCTCTTCTCTGCTAAACGCATGATTTAGTTGACAACTTCCAACAACGAACGGGCCTTATTAACTGTTTCCATGTATTCTGCTGTCGGATCCGATGCTGCAACAATCCCTGCACCTGCCTGCACATATGCTTTGCCATCCCGCACAATCATCGTGCGAATCGTCAATGCAAAATCCATATTGCCATTAAAACCGATATACCCAATGGCCCCGCCATAAATGCCTCGATCCATTTGCTCCAATTCGTCAATCAATTCCATCGCCCGTATTTTCGGCGTTCCCGTTACTGTGCCTGCTGGTAAACATGTACTTAGTGCATCCAAGGAATGGAGCACGGGCGATAAAGTTCCTTCTACTTCCGATACTAAATGCATGACGTGCTCATAACGCACCACTTCCATATAGCTCGTAACAGCAACCGAATCGGCTACACATATTTTCTCCATATCATGGCGCCCCAGCTCCACCAGCATATCGTGTTCCGAAACTTCTTTTGGATCTGCCAGCAACTCTTTTTCAAGTGCCACATCTTCTGCCTTGTCTTGGCCTCGTCGCCGTGTCCCCGCAATCGGATTCGTCATCACTTTACCATTTGACACACGGACCAAGCTTTCTGGAGATGTCCCCACCACGACATGATCATCGAATTCCATATAATACATATAAGGGGATGGATTGCGCTTTCTAAGCTTGCGATACAATGAAAAAGGATCTCCCTTGAAATCCGCCACCATCCTTCTCGATAACACAACTTGCTCCACTTCACCATTTTCTATATAACCTTTCGCTTCACGCACTAACTCTTCAAACTGTTGTTGCGTTACCGAGCTTGTATAGTCAGAGATTTCAAAAGTAGAATCCTCCTTTTCCGGCCCCGCCAACATACTGTCTGCTAATGCATCCAAATCAGGCACACTTTGTACCTCATTAATTTCCGTGTGTAACAATGTCACTTCATTCAACACATGATCAAAAATAACGATTGTTTCATAGATATTGAAATTGACATCAGGGAACCCTAAATCCTCTTCTGTACGCTGGCCGCCATCCCGCGCCGCCCCATATCCAACATAACCAACTGCACCGCCTGTGAATGGAAAATCGATATCATCCGTAATCTGCGGCATCAAACGTTTCAACAGCACAAACAAATCGCCCTCATGGCTATACTTCTTCCCCGTCGCGTAAACATGCTCTTCAATCTTGCCGTCCCGTCCGCTATAGCATTTCAACGGATCCATCCCCATAAACGAATAACGTCCAGACCCCTCATGCTTCGAGGAGCTTTCCAGTAAAAACTTACGCTCCCCCTGCATCTTTCTAAAAATCAAAATCGGGGTAAGGGAATCACCATTAACCTTCTTCATCGTCGTCCGCAAACTCTTCTGTCCTGTACTCATCTCATCTCTCCTCATCTACTCTATTTAATTTTAATCAAATACGCCTTGGCGTATTTGCGTCCAGATTTTGAATTGAGCTTGCTCAATTAACTCCCCTCAAAATCTGTGACATCCGCAGGCCGACAGGATGTCGGTCATGCAACCTTTGCCACAGGATGTGGCGTTCTTTGGTTGCCCTCCTTTAATTTTTATTCAGCAGGCATTTGAACTTCTGCTGAATAAAAATAAAAAAGCCCTCTGCAAAAGGACATAAAAATCCAATTGCAGAGGACGGAATAAACCGCGTTGCCACCTCTAATTGAAGCATGATTGCTTCCACTTAGCGTGTCTAAATCAATAACGCCTTGGCCGAATTGCGTCCAGATTTTGAATTGAGAAGAGCTCAATTCAAAATCTGGGACATCCGCCGGAGGCTTTAACTTGCTTCAGCAAGTTAATAAGACACATCCCGTAACGCGGGATACACGTCTCCCTTGAAAAGTGACTCAAAGGAACTCTCATAAGCCCATTCACATCGGCTGCGAATCAGTTTTCACCATCCACTGACTCTCTTGGATCGCGCACCTATGCTACTCTTCTTATTCAACAATTTCTCAGCTATGCTCTTCTCATCTCGACTCATCTATCCGTGGGCGGCACCGCTATCGGTACCTTCTGCCCGTCTTTGAACAAAAAAGTTATTCTTATCGTAGTACATGAACACGCAATTGTCAACCTTTTCAGAATCCCCTATTTCAATTTGGAATATCAATGTTAAATTCCTCATACATAATCGTCTTTGGAAACTTATACGTTTTAATTTGCAAACCATTCTTCCCGCTCGTCTCAAATTCCTGTTTATAAGATTTCCCCTCAATGCGTTCTGCCAATACTCCGTCTTTTGACCATAAACTATTTCCTTCGGCATCCTCTAGCCCCAATGCATTTCTTGAAAGTACATTATCAATAATCTCATCCGTTTGAAGATCGTAATACATAACAATTTTATCTTGTTGATGAACCACCTTTGTCACAACAATCCTCCCAAACTCCCCTTGATCGACGACAAAAGGAACAGTTTGTTCATCCAAAGGTACAGTCACCGCTTCCCAGCCTTTTTCGGACACTGGTATGATGTAAGGAACAACCCTGACTTTCTTGCTTCCTTCTTTTAAAGGTGAATAAAGAAATTTTTGCTCCACAATTTCTTTTCCATTTTCAGTATCTCCACTCCCACTTCCACCTACCATATCCAATACATTTCCTGCGTCATCAATCACATAAAAGTCCAAAAAGAATGGATCGAGTTCAACATCACCTTCATCTCTTACTGTTCTCACCGTGAGATCGGTTCCAGCAGGGCCAAGTTTTAGAGAACGAATTTCAACGTCTATCCCTTCAATCGTTTTTACCAATCGCGGCTCAACCACTGTCACTTCATTCGATTGTTTCACCGGAAAATCGAATGCCCAGTTGCCAGGAATCACACCAATCGCGTCAATTCGTATGTTCATGTCAAATGCAATCGGTAACTCCTCAGTTGGCGTAATATTTATCGTCCCCTTATACTTTTGCGGTGTGATAAAATCTCCAGAATAACCAGAAGCAAAATTAATTTCTTTCCCATCCACTTCAATTGTAGGACGCTCAATCTCACCAATCGCAAACAGTGACTCTTGCGTGTAACCAATTGTAAAACGAGTACCATCATAAAAAACTTCATCAATCGTTATCGTAATTCCATTATCCTTTGAAGATTGGCCAACAACCTGCGTTAACCCCTTTTTTCCGGCAATCTTCAAGCCCTCATCCATCGAATCATTAAAAAAAGTACCGATAATCGGAATCGTAGATGCAATTTTAGCCATAGCAGGAGAAATACTCGCCGACCCTATAAACAATCCAAAACCTAATATTGCCGCACTTAGGAAATAAAAAGCTACTTTCTTCTTTGACTTTTTCGCTCGATTTTCATTCACCGTATTCGTAATAATAGCGGATAATTCTGTTGGAACTTCAATTCGATCCATTTCCTTTTTTAAATCTGGCCATTGATTATTATTCATTTGCACACTCCTCCTTCAATTTTTCTTTTAACAAGTTAACACCACGATGGATGTTTGTTTTCACTGTTCCCTCCGGACAGTCCAATGTATCAGCAATTTGCTTAAATGTATCAGCAATTTGCTTAACGGTGAAATCTTTGTAGAATCGAAGAATTAAAACCGTTTTATATTTTTCCTCCAATTCCATAACCGCCTGAAGTAAATCGTGATCTTCTTCATCGGGGTAATAGGGAACCATCTTTTCTTCCAACAGTTCCTTCTCCATTGGTATAATTCTTTTCCTTTTGTTTATAAGATTTATGGCTGTGTTTATAAGAATGCGTGATAGCCATGTTGAAAAATACCGTTCATCCTTAAGGTTTTTAATGGATACCAAAGCTTTATAAGTTGTTTCTTGAAAAACCTCCAATGCATCTGCCTTGTTTTTTGTATACATATAAGCCATTTTATAAAGTTTGTCTTTTTCTTCTTCCATTAACTCTTGAAACGCCTTATGATTTCCTTTTTTTGCACGTTGTACTTTTTTAATATGTGACAATCCGTTGTCCCTCCCTTCCTATCTGTTAGACAAACAACGTATGGAAAACGTTTCAAAACCATTAAAGATATGTTCTATCACGTCTGTTGATTAACCATTTAATTGTATAAATCACAGGTAAGTAAAGGCTCGAAAACCACCTTTTTCACTAAATCATTCCCGGTTCGCTTTCGGTGAAATAGTCAAGACATAATTACCAAGGAGGAATTGCAGTTCCTTCCTCCCCCGGGAGCAAGGATGGCTAGAAACGACTTCGTCATTTCTAGCTACCCTTTTCGGTCATCCTGTTATGAATAGTTGCCTGTCGCGTACCTACAACGTTCAAGTGAAAAATGCAGTTGCTTGGAAAGAAAAGAATAGATGACTTTTTCTATAAGGAGTAAGTGCCCGAAGATGCAATTTCGGGCACTCTTGCACTTTGTATA